>CAYHCG010000001.1:0-228644 GCA_964355135.1 Candidatus Woesearchaeota archaeon
TAAGGCTAGATAATTTTTAGATGCCCTAAGGTCTTGCCTTAGGGAGTTTCACTAAATTCAACAATTGATAATTTCATGCTTTTTCCCTTTCTTGCTTTTAGATAGGCCAACTGGATATTTTCCCAATTGCAAACCCGCTCATACATATTTTTGTGTGTTTTCATAATATAATCCCTTAGAGGACAGGCTATTCCGAGACCGCCATTAGTGTTAGATGGATTCCTGTTGCAGTTCAGGTTAGCCCTGTCTGAATTCGCATTGAACCTAGCGACAGCCATAGCACAATCATCAAGTATCACCATAACTTTAGGTTTCACTCCAAACTTCCCCAAGGTTTTTCATCACTACTTGCTATTGTTATTGTATTTTATGGCCTTTAACGGCACTATGATTATGCGTGTAGCCTGTTGAGTTCTATCTGGGTAAGAATTCCTTGAAAAAGGAATGAAGTCGATAGCCCTCTAAGGTAGTTGTGTTCTGTAAAAATTGTTTTAAAACTTTACTGCGTTTTTTTATCCACATTATGTTATAACTATAAAGTTACACTATATAGAAAGTTTTAAATACCCTTTATTTGTAAGAAATTGAGATAAAACCACATAAAAAACATAAAACACATAAACATGACAGAAAATCAAACTAAAAGCTACACAATAACGAAGAGAATAGCAAAGCATGGCAAGCAATCAGTCATACTTATTCCTAAATATTTACAAGAAGAACTAAGACCTCGAACTATAGTAGAGGTAAGAATAAATATAGTTAAGGAGGCTGAAGAAAATGGCAGAGAATAAAAATTTAACAGAACAACAGAAAGTAAGAAAATTATACGACTTAATTGGTGATAGAGGCCTCTATGTTAATACTAATTTTGATGTTTTCTCAGAAAAACCAGAAATGATAGCTTTAGCTGGCGGAGCAGGGTACAAAGTTCCTCTTATTCAGGCAGGAACAAAAGCATATGCTTCCCCTTTATTGTTTGCATCACTTACATCACTTTTGAACCACGGAACAATGTTAATAACAGGCGCTCCAGGTATTGGTAAGACCACTGGGGCAGAATTTGCAGGACACTTCTTTACAGGAACAGGTCTTGAAGATATTCTTGCTTCTGAAATTCAAGGCCACCCTCAACTTACTGAAGAAAAAATGGTCGCTTCATATGATCTAGGTAAACTTGTAAGCACTGGAGAAAGAAAGGTTATTCCAAATAGATTCTTACAGTGCGCTGTAAAAATCCTTGATGAAGGAAACAGAACCCCTCCAGACGTATTAAGCATCATGATGAGACTAGCTGATACAGGCAAGGCAGTATATGGTGGTGAACTTCTAAAAGCAGCTCAGGGGCCCTTATATGTAACTGCAAATTATGCTGATGAAGGTACTTTCCAATTTACTCCTCCTTTTCTTGATCGTTTCGATGTTGCAGTGATGGTAACAAGTCCTCCTTCATGGGATTTAAATAAAATTAGAAAGCGTGGAGATGAAAAATTAAATGGCGGTCTCGGCGATGCAGTAACTATTCCTGAAGGTCTTAAACTTGATTTTGAAAAACTTAGAGCAGAAATTAAAAACATTCCTCAAGATGTAGAATATGATGTTCCACAAATGAACGCTTTTGCGGATTTTGTTTATAGCTCGCTAAGATTTTCTGAGGCTGCAAGCGCTAGTCTTAATAGAGCCACAAAAGGAAATGCATGGCAGGTCAATCAGGATAACTCTCCACCAGGGCACTTTGCGAATTCTCCATTTAATTATACGATCAATGAATTAAGCGTGAGAACTGCACAAGCAATGCCTAGATATGCAAAAGCGTTTGCATGGATGAATGGAGACTCTAGAGTAACCCCTGCACATCTTAAAACTATTCTTCCTTACATGTTATGGCATAAACTTCAGCCGACTCAAAAAGCAACCACAGAAAATACTTTGCATATTAACGATCGTATAGCTTTTGTTGAGGATTTAGTAACAAAAATAGAAACTGATTACGATGAACTTATTGGAAATCCTAGACTTTTACAAACCTATGCTGCAGCTTTGAATGTTGTTAGAACTCATAAGATAAAAGATAAGGCTATTACGCCAGTTCAGGTTCGTAACGTTGTTAAAAATGCAATTACTCAGATTGGAACTGAAGACAAAGCGTATGCTATCACTTTGGCAGATCATATAGCTTCTGAGTATAATTATAGTTTAACAAATGAAAATGATGCACAACAGCCTTAGACCTTTGCTTCCTGTAAACCCAAAAGGATTAGATGATATAGCTTCTGCTTTATTAGAGAATACTCCTCCAGAAGATGATGTAGAAGATACTCCTCCTGCAATTATTAGCAATCCAGAGAGACGTATTATTTTGCCAACCAGAACTCATGGCCCTTATAGTTATCCTGATTTGGTTGTAGATATGCATAGATTAGGCTATGATGCAACGGTAGAGAGAGCTGCAAAAGAATTAGGAACTACAGTAAAAAATACAGGTAAAGAACAAGATGGACATGAATATGTCGGAAATACAAATTGGGAAACTGCTCTAAAATTAAATCAAAAACTAGGTAATATTACTTTAAACCCTCGCCAATTTATTGACTTGAGAGAATTACTTGAAGCAGGAATAGGTAAAAGTAAAAAAGTGTATGATGGAAAAGGCAAACCAATTGCTGTGACCGTTCTTAAACAAGTCTATAATGAGATTACAGAAAAACGTGACCCTTGGAGATCTGAATGGTTAGATGCTCGATTTGCAACTAAAGGCGGATCTCTTTGCATTAACTATGATCATAGGCTATCTGGTGGAAATCTTACAGCAGGAAAATCCGAAGCTTTAGAAGCTTATGTTGGTGAAAATTCTTGGATAGATGTTACTAGCTTTAATAGACAAGGACTTCCTACGAAAAAATCCGCAGCACAAAAATTATACTACTGGTTCCCTGTAGATGGATCTGTCGCTGGGTTCAGTGCGAATTCAGGCAGGGCTGTCCTGGACTGCAACTGGGTTCCATCTGTCACTAATGGCGGTCTCGGGGTACGCGCCGCGCGAAAAAAATAGGAGTTTACTATGACACAAACACTAGACGTTAGAGTTAATGAAGCATGGAGTGACGCATTAAAGAGTTGGAACTCTCCTTCAGTTCCTTATGTTATTGCTCCTTCTACTCTTGGAGAAGTTAAAGAAATGGGAGAAATTGGAAAAGCCTTGGAAGGAGAATTTGCTTTTATGAAATACCCTGAATTTCAAACCTATATGAATTTAGAAAGAATTGTGCAGAAATTTCCTACTGATCCCATGCGTGCAACAAAAGCAATTGCAAAACATGAAGTGGGCCATAGATTTTGTCCTTATGATATTGTCACGCTTATTACTTTAAATCATGCAATGAGTAAGGCATTGGAAGCTCAGAAAATTCCTTATGATGCAAAAGCAGCTGCTCAAAATATTATGAATTTATTTACTGATACTTGCATTAACACTCGTCTTGTTCAAAGAGGAGACGAAGATATTTCTTGGGTGTATCAAGGGTTAAGTAAAGAGAAAAAAGGCAGTAAATTATGGAATGTATATGGGAGAAGTATGGAACTTATCTGGAAAAAGAATATTTTACCAAAAAAAGCAAAGTTAAGTGCAGAAGAAAAAACGGGTGCACAAGAATTAGCAGAATTATTTACCAGAGATTATTTTAATAGAGATAACTGGAAAAGTAATGGTGTCCGTTATGCTGAAATTATAAGCAAGTTCTTGGAAAATGAAGAAAAGGACGGAGATAGTGGGATTGATAATAATCCAGGTAATAATTTACCTAAAAATATTGATGAAAAAACTGCTCAAGAACTTGCAAAGCGCCTAGCTCAAATTGGTAGCGATGGATTACCTCAGAATGCTGAGGGAATGAAAGAATTCCAGGAAATTATGGCAGGATATGGAGAGGGCAACGCAACACAAGCAAGTATTCAGTTTTATGATATGCTTTCAAAGTCCTATGATGTTATGTTTGCGACAAGGCCTTTTGGAAGACCAAGAACAAATCCTTTTCAGCCTGTAAAGTGGAGCCCTTCAATGGGGGCGGAGAGACTTGATGTTGATTATTCAGTACATGTAGGAGGCAAAATTATTCCTGGAGTTAATACGTATGCATGGAACACACGTAAACGAGATGCTTTCGGAGGACTTGAAGAAGTAGTTCCTAATTTAGATATTTATCTAGATACTTCAATGAGTATGCCTAACCCTACTCAGGAAATTAGTTTACCTGTGTTGGCGGGTTTCGTTGCTGCAAAAAAAGCTCACAGAAAAGGAGCAAGCATTCGTGTAACTAATTTTAGCGGCAAAGGACAATCTGTAACACAAGATAGCACTCATGAGTTAAGCAAGGTGTTTGAGACTTTAGTTGTTCATTATAATGGTGGAACTGTATTTCCAACAGATGTTTTAGCTGGAGGTACAGATCCTAAACAGGTTTTGGTTATTACTGATACTTTCTTAGGAAATGAAACTGACACTGCAAAGGCCATTACTGATTTGAGAAGTAGAAATAAAGCTAACAAGATAACAGTCTATGAAATTCATGCAGGAAGTCATGGAGGCTATTTGCGTGGTGCTGGGGCCGAAGTTATTCAAGGAACAACTACTGACATCTTTAGAAAAGTTATAGGTAAAGCTGACGAGGTGTACACAAAATGAACTCGTATAGGCCTTTATTGCCTGTAAATCCTAGTGGGCTAGACGATGTAGCTGATGCTTTATTACAAAGTTCTCCAGATGCACCTCCAAAAGGCGATTCCCCACCACCTCGAGATACTAGCCTTAAGAACCCAGATAAGTACATCTTCTTACCTGCCAGAAATCATGGAAGTTTTAGCTATTCTGATATGTTCGTACCGATGGATAGAACTCATCAAAGTAAAAATTGGCGTGATGCACATTTAGCTTTATATCAGGAAGGAGCATCTATGCCTACTATCAGGCAATTTGTGGATTTCGTGAATTTACTACGCTCAGGTAAAGTTCATGATGGAAATGCAAGAGCCGTAAGTAAAACTAAAATTGATTCAATATTAGATGAAATATTAACCGTTAAAAATCCTTACAGGGCTGAATGGTTAGACGCAGACTTTAAAGTTAAAGGTAAGACATTAGGAGTGGTAGGCGGAAAACTTTATATGAATTATGAACATCATGTAGTGAATGGAGTTATTACTCCAAAACGCTCTGAAGAAATTCAAGGATATTTGGCTGCTGATAAAACACCTGGAATTGATTTAGACGAATGGCTTAAAAATGCTATGCCTTCTGGACTCCCTCCTGCAAATATTAAAGATGGAAGATTATACTATTGGCAGCCAGATTGGGATAATAATTCTGTCGCTTGGTTCGTTGCGAATTCAGACGGGGCTTTCCTGGTCTGCTACAGGGTTCCTTCTGGCTCTGATGGCGGTCTCGGGGTACGTGCGTGTCGCGCAAAAAATTAAGTAGATTTTGTTTGACAATTTAAACATGTAATTTTAAATTAATTACAGTGGTCTGATTCATATATTCTCTAGTTCTTCTAAAGAAGTCGGGAGATCGAACATAATGACTACATATCTGAGAAAACCTTGACTCACTCACATCAATTACCTGTCCAGCTTCTTTCATAGTTTTGTCTTCTAGGATATATGCTTCAATGCCTGGCCTATACTGAGGAGGAATAGCTTCCATATCCAGTCTAAATTGATCCATCATTTCAATACTTATCATTTCTTGCAGAGGTGTTCTTATTTTTCTATCAGGAATTGAATCATGTTGTCCGTGTTTTTTGCTTGTTTCAGTCCCCTTAGTTGTTTCATTATCTAAGCTTATATTTGGACCTGAAAACTGATGATTGAGATAAAACTCATCAAAAGAACTTTCTGGATAACCTCTTCTTAGCCATTCACTTTTATAATCTTCAGACGTGGGATTTTGGTTATTTTCTTCAACATATTTTTTCCTAAATTCTTCTATTATTTTTTGTCTTGTTCGGATTAACCTGGGAGTTAAATCCATATCTCTTATTACATCCATCATAGATCCGTGAATTCTTGGTCCTGCAAAAGTCTCAAACTTTACTCCTCTATCAGAATCATATCCTCCTATGGCCTCCAATAAACCAACGTTACCATAAGAAGCTAATTCTTCTACGGATAATCTCCCCTGGATTTTTCTGTAAAGTCTTTCTGCTAATTTTTTTACGACTTCTTGAGCTTTTGTAGCCAAGACATCTCTCAGTTTCGAGTTTCTCGTCTGGGAATAGCGGTTAGCTAATTCTGTTAGAGAATTATAATTGTTTCCCCGTTCAGTAAAAAAATGCAAATCAGGTATAGAGACATAGATATCGGAACTGTCATCTTCTCCTCTTTCAACAATAAGCTGTCGTGTGCCGTCTGAAACAAGTAGTAAGTCTTCTAGCTTCATGTCTATGGCTTCTGCAAATAAAAAAGCAGGAACGTATCTATCAGTAACGCTTCCATTGGAAAAAACCTTGTTTCTTGACAAATGATTCAATACTAATGCTCCTAGAAATCCGTTTCTTCTTTTAGCATGCCATTGGAAGTTATCTTCTCTTAATTTTTTCACTTCATTATCTTTGAAACCAATAGTTCCCAGACTTTCTTCTGAAAAAGTTGCAAGAAATTTTCTTTCATCAACTAACTGATAAAATCTACTGTTGCTTTCCATTGAGATTACCTCTCATATGCTGAAGAACCTTAACAAAATCCCCGTAATTGAATTTAACTCCGCCAGATCTCTCTTGTCTTATTTCTAAACCATTGCGATTTGCATGGTCTATTATTCTGGACACTTCTCGTAGATCAATTCCTTCAGAATACTTAGCTAATTCAGGTAAACTATAATGATTGGCTCTTAAAACTTTAAATTCTTGTGCAGGATCTGCATCAACTCTTCTTAAATCCATAGATTCAGATTTTAGTGCAGTCTCAACTTTTTTTGTGCAGGATCCCTCCACAAAATAACAGGGTTCTGCTCCTTCCTGCGCAAGGTTTCTGATAAAGGGCTCTGCGTTTCTTCCTACCTTTTGGAATATGCCAGTAAATCTATCTAATTGAGAAAGTAAGTTAACTTGGCCATTTCTTTTTTGCAAGAAATCATATAAGTTCACCATACCTCTTGTTTTTTGCTCTGCTTCTAAAAACTCCTTTCCCAGAACTTCTTCATCATTCTGAGCAAACAGTCTTCCTTTTGCCATATATCTTATGGCCCCTAAGCTTTTCCCAGAGTGACGGGCGAGATCAGCATAAGTATAAACTACCATAGGATGCATTACATTTTTTCCGCTTCCGCTTGATTTGTTAACTGTTAAAGCCGCCCATAAAACTGCTTTCGCTTTTAGAAAATTATCTAATGAATCTCCATTATTCTCTGATTGTCGTGCTCTTGTCATAGCTAAAGTATCAACAACTGCTTCAAGAATAGAGTCTTCATATTGCAGTAACTTTGTAGAAGAGCTGATCGACAATCTTGGATGATTAGGATTTAATAATAAACTTCCACTATTTCTATCGTAAAATCCTGGATCATTATCAGGAATGTCTTCCGATAGGTCAAATAAAGTTTCTTGTCTAATCCCTTCTACACCCGCAGATATGAAAACGCCCTTTACTTTTTGCAATAGTTTAGGTCTTTCACTTTTTATCTTTTTAACATTATTAGTGGTAGTTGCTTCTTCTGTATATTTTCTAATTTCATTTAAGGCTCTTCCAATACTTTCTCTAAGCTGGATAACTCCTGCGTGATCTTCCTTAAATCTTCCCCTGTCAAATAAAATAGCACTTTCCAACTCATCAGCATTAATGACTCCAACAATTCTGCCTACGAGGCCTCTTTTGATATTGTCTGTATCAATAAAACTTTTCGGGTCGCCAATACGTCTTCCATTAACATAGATGTGGATCCCATTCATTTTTGTTGCGTGGCCTGTAAAGTAAATGTCTCCGTTTACTTTTCCCATATTTGCCCCACGCTCATCTATCTTAAACTGAATGGCATCACTTATCGACTTTGGTTCTACCTGTTCTTCATTGAGGTAGACTTTAAAATCAGGGAGTAAAGGTAATTCCCATTGGATTTTTTTCTTGAGTTCTTTTGTACTGAATTCTTTTCCTTCTTCAAAATTAAGTCTTTTCATGGAAATCTGAGTTCCATGAGTTTCAGGGGAAGTTTCTGTTGTTCTGAAAGGTATTTCTTTGTCAGACATAAGCTTGCCCTCAAATACCTCACTAGCAATAGTTTTTATTCCATCTTTTTCTGTTCTTAAAGTATATTCTTTAGCTAGATAACTCAGCAATATTGTGGCTACGCCAAACTTTCCTATTCTCGTCCTGCCTGCAGGAGATATAGGTTGCGATATCTTTGGACTATCCCCCAGTCGGTAAAAAGCCTGTAGACCTTCTGGAGTCATTCCAGAACCGTTATCTTGGACAACTAGTGTGCTTTGTCTAGGATCATAATCAATATGGACTTCTTTGGCATCGGCGTCATAAGAGTTTGCAACCAATTCAACAATAGCAGAAGGGGTGCTGCTGATTACTAAAGAACCAATCATATCGACAGCATTAGAGCCAAAGCTCCTTCTAAGTATTACTTCGTTAGCCTTTACTTCTAGATTCGTTCGAGCTCTCTCTCTCTCTCTCTCTCTCTCTCTCTCTCTCTCTCGTGCTTCATATAAAACCGCGGATTTTTGCTTTTTTAAATATATCTCTTTTATAGGATTTGTCTAGATAAGTTATAAAAGTAAGAATTTCAAGTGGAGAGTAAATAAGTAGAAAAATATATAAACTAGTGGTGTTTTAATATATAATCTCAATAATCAACTGAGAAAATATCCATCACTTGAAAATGCTAGGGTGGTTGTGAGTTCGGTCAGGGCGTTCAACTTTTTTCGATATGTTTTTATAATTCTCTTTATTAAGGTTAAAATGAGGTGGAATAAATTTTGGGGAGTGATATTCTTTATTCTGGGAATTTTAGTGGGGATTGTTGGAATTATAGTGTTTGTTAAAAACTTTTCCGTTTATACCCTGGGAGGTATTATTTTATTTCTTATAGTTTGTTTTATTTTGATTCTTTATGGAGTTAAGTTATATTCTATAAAAGGCAAAAGAGCGTTTCACAACGCAATAAACCAGCTTATTCAAGATCTTGCCGGAATGATTTCTCTCACATAGCTGAGAATTTCAAAACACACTGCCTGAAATAGATTAGCTTTTTAGGATATTTGGATATTAATGATTTATTCATCAATTACCAATGGTAAGATCAATTTAAATATGAAAACTATATATGGAAAAGATGGAAAAATATGATTTAAAGAGAACTATGGTATATTTTTCTCTGGCCTTAATCTTATTTTTTAGTTTAGTTTTTGTTTCTGCAAATAGTTTTAGCTCTATGGATATAGTAACTGGGCCAAAGGAACTTCTTAAATTCAAAATGGATAAAGAATTCAATTTAATGAGAGGTTTTGAGAGCGATCATATAGATGCTAATTCTATAAGTGTGGTTTGGCCTACAGAAGGTTATTATTATATTACAGATTTTATGCTTTTGGAAATTGATACAACTGAACCTTCTAGTTGTGCCTATAATTTAGATGGAGCTGGCTTTGAACTTATGGAAGAAACAGGGGGTACAACTCATTATCATACATTATATGATCTTGCAGATAATATGGATAGTGAATTGCCTTATGCTGTTGATTTTAAGTGCATTAATGGGGGAGAATCAACTGCAGGGACTTATTTCTGGATTAATACTAGCTCGTTAGATGATTATTTTATAAGACGTGATTTAGATGGACAGGAGTATTTTTCATCTGAATTATTTTGGAATGGAAATGATGACGGATTACTAGAGAATTATCATGCCTATTATGGAAGAAGAGATGTTGGACTTTACACTGATGTAATAGTTTTAATTTTTAATAATGTTGATTCAACGCAAGATTTCATAAATATGTCTGTTTTTAATACTCTTGATATAGATGCCGCAACTGAAGAAATTGAGGGGCAAGATATTTACACTTTTAATGATGGTTCTATACAATACGCTTTATGGAATAGTGGGCGTAAAGTGATAATGCTTAGAACTTATGCGTACGAAAATTCTAGCGAAGTTGATATAGAAACTCCTTTGGAAATATTGGGGCCTTATTTAGATAAATATCCTTCTCAACTGCAAGCCAGTGTTTGTGGAGATGGAGTTGTTGGAGTTAGTGAACAATGTGATGGTAATTCACAATTTAGAACTTGTTCTATAGAAATTGGAGTTTGTACAGCAGGAAATAGTGAAAGAACTTGTTCTTCATCATGTAAATGGGAAGAGTGGGGAGAGTGTCATATTGTCAATTCTTCGAATGAAACTTGTAATAATCTGGATGATGATTGTGATGGAGAAACAGATGAAGATAATGTATGTGTTAGTGAAACTATGGAATTAGAAGTTTATTCCCCACATAATCAATTATATAATACTTCTAAAATTCAATTTAATATAACTGTAGGAAATACTACAGTAAATAAAACATTTTATATAGATTGGCTGAACAATGATAGAGAAATAACTTTATGTAACAATTGTAATGAATATGGGTTAACTAAGAAGAAAACAAAGACTTTCTCAGAAGGCTGGCACAATCTTACAATTAGGGCGATAACAGACAATACAACTAGTGAAAAAAATGCCTCTTTCTTTATAGATAGTAAAAAGCCTAAAATATTTAAAACAGAGCCAAGACAAAATTCATTTGCAAATGGGTTAAACTTTATGGTTAAATATACAGAGGAAAATGTTGATGTTATTAACTTATTCTTTAATATTAGTGGACTAAATTCTTCTACTTCGTGTCCATCTGGAAAAAGTCAAGAGTGTATTTTTGACGCTGACCTTGAAGAATTTGATGGAAAACAATTAGAATACTGGTTTGAGCTAACTGATGTAACGGGGAATAGTGCTAGAAGTAAAAATGTAAAGGTAAAAGTGGATACTACTATGCCCCTTATCAATTCATTTTATTATAATATAACTGGGAAGAATGTTTTATTTATACTCAATGTAACGGAAAAGAACTTTGATGAACTCACTTATTTCGATATGAATGATCCACATGCCAAGGAAAGCTTACTCTGCGCTAGTTTAAAGAACGGGATTTGCAGCGTAAAGAAGACTTTTAAAGTTGGCGAACATAATTTGACAATAAATGTTTTAGATAAAGCGGGAAATATTGTTGGAACGAACGCGGATTTTATTATTTAATTTTTTGAGCTTATATTTAAATTAAAAATAAGTGAATTTTCTTGAGCACTTGTGTATCTTGTTTATTGCTAAGAAGTAGTTAGGTTTTCCTTGGACATTCTTCAATGGAATAGGGTCTTTCTTTCTAGATAACCTCTAAGCAAAATAATAAATAGGGTACTCATCTTTATGCTCTATGGGAAGAACTAAGATTCTGCCGGTATATCCAAAATTTCGATTGACTTTTTGGAGTTATAAGAGTTCTGTTGAGATGGCTGGCTGTAAAGCTACAATGCCTCCTACTGGGCTGGCAACTGTTTTGGCAATGTTGCCCCAAGATAAATTTGAAATAGCAGATGTTGTCGATATGAACGTTGAGTCTTTACGAGATGAGGATATTAAAAATACTGATGTGGTTTTTACTTCTACGATGATTGTCCAGAGAGAAGCACACGAACGTGTTGTTAATAGGGCGCATCATTTTGGAAAGAAAGTAGTTGCGGGAGGGCCGTTTGTGACAACATATCCTGAAAAGACAGAAGCGGATTATATAGTTGCGGGGGAAGCGGAAGTAACCTTGGGCCCATTTTTAGATGATTTTTTTGCAGGAGCAGAGCGAGGGGTGTGGACTGAGAGCGGAGTTAAAGGAAGAGGAACTGTTCAACTCACTAGGGGGGGAAAAGTAGAACTTACCAAAACTCCTTTGCCAAAATGGGACTCATTAAATTTACGCAACTATGTTTCTGCGGCGATTCAATATTCAAGGGGTTGTCCTTTTGATTGCGATTTTTGTGATATCACTAAACTTTTTGGAAGAGAATCAAGAACAAAAACTCCAGAACAGATGACTGCCGAACTCAAGGCACTTTACGATGCTGGACATAGGGGTTCAGTTTTTATTGTGGATGATAATTTTATTGGTAATGCAAAAAATGTTAGGCAATTACTTCCGCATCTCAGAGAATGGCAAGAGAATAACGGCTATCCCTTTTCTTTTTATACGGAGGCTAGTATGAATTTGGCTTGGAAGCAAAATGCGGATATCTTAGCGGGAATGCGAGAAGCAGGGTTTGATTTTGTCTTTCTTGGAATAGAGTCTATTGATGACGAAGTGTTAAAATTGATGCAGAAAGGGCAAAATACGAAAATGCCCCAACTTGAAGCAGTAAGGAGAATACAAAATGCAGGTTTGAAAGTTTCAGGGGGCTTTATTATTGGTAGCGATGGAGAGAAGCCGAGTCTTTTTAATAATCTATACCAATTTGTGCAGGAAGCAGGAATTGTGCAAGCAATGCCCGGGTTGCTCACTGCAGTGAGGGGAACTGATCTTTATAATCGCCTGAGTCGTGAAGGTAGAATAAGAGAAGAGTCTTCAGGAAATAATACTCATGATCTTAGATTTAATTTTCGTACTCAACTTGATGAGGCATTTTTAATTGAGGGCTATAAAAAACTTCTTGGGGATTTGTTTGATGCTAAAAATTATTATGGGAGATGCAGAGTTTTAAGAGATAATCTGGGAGACCATCTTGCTTCTAAGCGTGTAGGGCGAGAAGGAGCGACTGCGTTTATGAGATCTATGGCAAAGCAATTATTTACAAGAGGGGGCCTGGAATATGCCAAATATTTGGGGGAAACTCTAGTGCGTAAACCAAGCTATTTTTCAGAGGCTGTTGCGGATGGCATAAAGTTCCATCACTTAAGCGCTATTACTCGGGGAACTTTAGATGCTGACAGATATGTAACTCAGACAAGCAAGTTATATGAGGCATTTAGTCATAAAGCTAAAGAGATTTACGGAACCCATAGAGATAATCTCGCAGCAGCAAAGCATGAAATATCTGCGGTTGCAAGTAGCACTCTAGCTAGGGCCGAACGAGGACTTTCCAAGCTCCATAGGGATTTTAGAGAAAGGGCCGCATTTGCATACAACGGTATGAGGGAAAGGATTCAGACCGACCTGAGTAATTATATGGATGGTGCCAGTTAATTGAGGAAAGTTTATTTCGTTACTTTTTTACGAGGTGTTTCAAATTCTGCATAATCTTCGGTTAACTCCTCTCCGCTTTTGATGTCTCTTTTTGCTATTAAATCAGTTCCAGATAAAGTCATATTTCCATCAGGGTCGTGATTACAGAAGCGTATATCATCAAAGGAAAGATGCCATGCGTTTTTTCTCTTATCGAAGAAACCGTAATGCTTGATAGTATGTTGTTCATTTTCTGATAATTTAGAGAATTCTTTTTCGGTTAAAAACAAATCTAGATTACCGTTTACTGAATAGATTTTCTGGTCCTTTTTTACATTTTCCTGGGCAAATAAACCTATTCTGTGTAGTTTACTTGGACCGATATCGACCTTTATATAAAACATATAATAAATCGGGAGTTTAGATTAATAAGTTTATTTGTCTTAGGTACTAGAGAAGAGAAATCTTTTAAAGGAGGGTTTTAGAAGATTTTTTACGAGGAAAATTTGGTTGAATGAATTTAAAAACTAGGAGTTTATTGATGGCATATGATGTTAGAATATGAGATGGCTGATGGTGAAACAGTGGAAAGAGTAAAAAGAGAGGTAATGGAAACAAAGGACAACTTTGATATCTCTAGCGATAGAAATACAAAATATGATCTGCATGAACAAGTTATCAAACCCATGTTAAAGATTAGAAGAGGAGAAAGATTATTGGAAATTGGATATGGGGGCGGACAACATTTAGCTTCTTATGTAGGAGAGGATTATACTGGAGTAGACAGTGATAGCAAAGTAGTTGGAATTGCGAAAAGGCATGCAGAATTTTTTGGATTGCCTTCCGATAGAATTCTATTAGGAAGAGTTAGAGATCTCTCTGGAGTGAAGTTTGATAAAGTATTTTCTGTTTGCGCTTTGCATGAAGCTAGAGATGTTGAAACAGAACTAGAGGATATGGATAGGGTTTTGGGAACGAATGGAAGATTAACTATTGTAGAAAGAATGTGCGCTATTAATAAGAGTGAGCAGGAAAGGAGAAATCTAAAGGGAGAACCAGGGTTACTGAGAGAATGGTTTGGACCTAGGGGCTATAGATTTGATGAAATGTGGTTTAGAGCCACTTATTGGGGAGAGTCGTTAACTGGAAAGCCTGATTTTGGGTTTTACATGTTTTCCTGCGAGAAAACTAGGTAACTAAAGGCTTTTATGTTACCTCTTTAAAATACATATGTATATAACCCCTGAAATGATGGAATATAATGGAACTAACACTGAAAGAAACGAAATTTCTTACAATTTTGAATGAAACCAGAATAGCTGATGGTAAGCTTATGGAAGGATATTCCAGAAAGGTTAAAGAAGTATTTACTTATACTAACCCAGAATTAAACGCGGCAATTAAGAAATTTAAAGGGAATGGATTGTTAAGCGAACTTGATTTAGGGGCAAATGAAGTAATGTATTTTTTTACTGATAAGGTGAGCAAAGATATGCTTGATAAGGAGCTAGTGAAGGTAAAGAACTAGTTATCGATTATGGAAAGTAATTTAGTGAAAAGGCAATTGAGAATAGAATCCAGACAGAAATCTATAGATAAAAATCATTGTCCTAACTGCAATAAAGGTTTAAGAGAGAAATGGCATGGTGGATTGCATTGCTTAAAATGCGGCTGGGAAAAACATACTGATTCATAATTGGTTCTCAATAATATTGCCCAAAAGCTTTATAAGATGAAAATTTCTGATACCCCTTACCATGATAAGAGTAATACGAAAAGTTACTGTAGACAGGGAGGAATTTAACAACCTTAGAGGAGATGGTAAGGAAATAGTTCTCTTAGAAGCAATAACTGGGAGGGGCAAGGCTCCTTTAGGCGGATGGTACCGTTATTATAGAACTGGAAAAGATACGCATAGATTTGTTAGAAGTAGGTATTCTTTAACCTGCGACACAGATGATTTGGGATTTGATACAAAAGTGGGGGCGGTTGTTTCTAATTATCATTATACTCCTGTAGGTACTACAAAGTAATATGAATTAGACGGGTGCTGTATTTTACAGACACCTTATTTTTAAAATGATAATTTTAGAGTAGTATTAATGGCTGACCTGGAGAGCTTGGTCGATAATGAAATTACTCCTTCTCTTTCAATAAAAGAGCAGAGAGAATATTTGGGAGAAGTTGCTCCTATGCTTAAACCTTCTTTAGCTTCTCGATTTTATTATAAATGGAACAAGCATCTTAATGAGGCTACTTCTATTTCAGTGATTGCAACTCCCATTTATGCCGCGATGCAGAATTATATTGACATGGCAAAGGAATCTTCTTTGATAAATCGTGCTGTAACCCTCGGGCTCACATATACCGTTTTAGGCAAGATTTATACGGCAGGGTTAGAGAGATCGCAGGATTTCTGTGGTGTGGATAAAAAAGACACTGGTCTGTCTCACATTGCACACGATACTTTATATTCAATGATTTTTGCAGGACTTATCACTCCCCCATTATTACTACTGGGAAATATTTTTGGATTATCGGCTGATAATTTGATGGATATCGTAAGTAAAACAGGAGGCCATATGGTCATGGCCGCTCCTGTAGGTTGGGCAATCGCATATGCTATACCTAGTGGAAAAGAGTTGATGGGATTTCCTCCAGAAAAAGATTCAAAGGGTGAAGAAAAGCCAAAGAGATGGATGCCGAATTGGCTTCGCGAAGGTAGTTCAACTTTAAAGAAAAGAGTTGCACTAGGTTTGGTCGCAGCATCAGCTATACTAACTGCGGGAATTTATTCTCTGCCTGGATGGAAGGAAGATTTAGAACAACCACTTTTAAACACAGCAAACTTTAAATTAGAAGATTAGTTTTTTTGTAAATGCAGGCTGCCAAATTAGAAGAAATCGCTATTGGAATTTTAAATACGAATAATGTCAATATTAGAGACGTGGGCGGAAAAGTTAAGCCTTTCCCTTACACCACTGGAAATCAAGGGCCAATTTACCTCGGGATAAAAGCCTTAGTAGGATTTCCAGGGATTTTAAAAATATTGACAAGAGAGTTAGCGAGTGAAATACACTCTAGAGGAATCAATTTTGATTTTATTGTTGGTAACGCTCTGGGGGGGATGGTGCCTGGATGGCAAATTAGAGATGATTTAAGTTTATTATATGGCCGAGAATTTCCATTCTGTTATAGGAGTAAGGAAGGAGAATTAACAGGAAATGAAAACAATCCTGCGATTGAAAGAAGAGCGAAGGCATTAATATTTGATGAACTAGTGGATTATGCACACACGACAGTTGAGTCAGCTAAAACTTGTAGAGAGAAGGGATATACTGTAACTGATGGAGTTTGTCTAGTTAGTTATAATAATCCTGAAGGAATAGAAAATCTTAGAGATAATGGTATTAATCATGTTAGTTTGATTACCCTAACTAAAATTTTAGATGTTGCTTGCGAGAGAGGATATTTTGAACCTAAATTAATTGCTTCAGCAAGAGAATTTTTAGCTAATCCTGTAAGATGGCAACTTATTAGAAATTTGCCTATTCCTCATTCTTCTGTTGAAAAGGCAGCCGGATTGGGTTATAAAATGAGACAACTTACTCCAAAGGAAGCTGTAGTGTTTGGCGCACCCAGAAAAAAAGTCGAAGAAGGAAAAGTGTATTGGATTGAAGACAAGGAATGAAAAGATAGATTTAAAAGAATTTGACTTTCTAAAATTAAATGGAAGTAATGGAAAATATTCAAAAGGGATATGAGTTCTATAGGGGATTTCAGGCAATACATCCACACATAGGGAATATACTAACAGCTGAAGCGGTATACATAACTACGGATTTAATTTCACAGATCTTCGAAAATAGAAGAGTTAACTGGAAGAAATTGGGATACAAGGCTGCACTTGGGCCTGCTTATGCTCTGGGTTTAGAAGGAGTCATGGCAACAGGAGATTTAGTTGGTGAATATGTTTCTTCGCGTCCTTTCGTAAAAGGGACTTTAGGGCCAAATTTGTTTGGCAATGTACTAAATGCAGTATTTTTCGCAAATGATACAATAGGGAAAAGACATGATTATAGCATGGTCGAACTTGCAAAAGAATGGGCTAGTTTGCTTCAAGATGGGGGAGGGAGAAAAGGAATAGGGAAATATTGGGATAACGTGAAAAATTTCTGGAAGACAAATGTCCCAAACAGGGAGTTTGCATATTCAGTTGCAGTAACTTTAACTGCATGGAATGCGTTTCAATGGGCTAATTATAAGTATATCGAACCGGAAATGACTACTGCAACAACTCTAGGGGCTACTTTTATCTGGCTTAATTTCCTATCTTTATGGTCATCAAGAGGAAGTAAGAAGAAGGTTTGTTTAGAGGAACACCTCAAATAAAAATTTAAATATGCGGTTATTTTGTAAATAGAAAGAGATGATGAAAAATACAACCCCTATAGGAACTACTAGAGTAAAGTCGAAAGACTTGAATGCTTATGAAAAAAACAAAACTGGGTGGAAGCTCTCAAAAACGCAATTTGTAGAAGTCGCTCATATAGCCAAGATGTTTAAAGCACATGGCAATTTCAAACTACTTATCGATACGAAAAATCCAGAGTTTCTCAAAGGACAAGTAAGTAAAGAAGGAGCGATACAGGGAGCGAGAATAAATCAATTGCCTAACGGCAAAGTTTTGAGTAAGGCTTATTCTCTTTTTGCTAAGAATCTTGTAGTTCATGATGAGAGTTCTCACGATCATTGGGATGCTTTATATGAAAATCCAGGCGGAGGACACTCACACTTGTATACTTTGGATAAAGTTAAGAACTCTACCAAAGAAAAATATAAAACTGTTGAAGATTTTTCAAAAAGATACGCTTTATTAGAAAAGAAAGTGACTATCGCTTTAGGAGATAGAGCAGATAATCTTTGTTTGCCCATGTATACATTGCTAAAGACTTATATGAGGGTAGGGAATGAAACTTATTATAAGATGAACGGCCATGCCGGACTAACGACTTTGAAGAAAAAAGACTTGATGATAAAAGGGAATAATGTTATCTTTACTTATATCTCAAAAAAAGGAGTGCCTATGACTATTAAGCAGGAATTTCCTTCTGTTTATGTAAGCAGACTAAAGAAAGGAATTAATGGGCTGAAAAATAATGATTTTATCTTTTCAGATATACATGGAAAGCCACTACGGGATACTGAATTTATGGGGGCTTTTGAGAGATATTGTGGGAAGAGATTTTATCCACATATAGTTAGATCTTATTATGCAACCCAAAAAGCAAAAGAATTTCTGAAGCGTAAGAGGCATGCGACTAAGGAAGAAGTGAAAGAACTATACATGGGAATTGCTGAAAAATTAGGTCATAAGAAGTTTGATAAGAAAAATAACGAATGGAAGAATGATTATAATGTTACGATTCATTATTATCTTCGGCCTGAGTTAGTTGAGAAGATAAACGAGATTGTTAAATAAACCCTTGCCCTTACATTTTAACTAAAAAGACAATATTTATATACTTTGTAATGGTAAACTCATTATGAGAATTATTAAAAGAAAAAAAGGCAATAAAGATTATCACTATCTGCAGCATTCATTTAGAAAAGAAGGCAAAGTAGTAACCAAAGAGAAATATCTAGGAGTAGAAATACCTAACAATGTGAAAGAAATTGAGGGTCTATTTAGGAATGAAATTAATAATGAGCTTTATCATAAATTAGAGAGGATTAAGAAAAATTTTGCGGAAGAGTGGAAGAGACTTCCACAAAGCGCAAAAGAAAGGGAAAAAGAAGAAATTGCAATTGCTTTCACTTATAATACCAATGCGATTGAGGGATCTACTATAACTTTACAAGAAGCAAGAGAAATAATTCAAGACAATATTTCACCTAATAAGTCTTTAAGAGATGTAAAAGAAACTGAATATCACAGCAAAGTATTTTTACACATGCTTAATAAAAAAGAAGCTATGGCAGAAAACTTACTATTGCAATGGCATAGAGAAATATTTGGTGAGACCAAAGCAGATATAGCGGGAAAATACAGAGATTATCTTGTGAGAGTTGGTTCATATTTAGCACCTGACTGGCAAGAAATTGAAAAAATGATGAAAATGTTGATAGATTTTATTAATAAAAATAAGAAAATGAATGCAGTTGAGCTATCTGCGAGAGCGCACTATAAATTTGAAAAAATTCATCCTTTTGGAGATGGAAATGGGAGGATTGGTAGATTATTAATGAATCATATTTTATGGCATGGCGGGTATCCTATGCTTATTATAGAATACAAAAAGAGAAGATCTTATTATAAAGCACTACAAAGAGATGAAGAAGGTTTTTTGGTTTATTTTATGGGAAGATATTTAGCAGTACATAAGAGGAGAATGAAGTAAAATGAGTAAGGAATTTATAAAGAACAGGAAAGGGCAGAAAGTTGCTGTTTTGATTGAACAGAACAAGAATTCTAAGGGCCTGGTCTTCATTATGCATGGGTTAAGCGGATATAAGGAACAGCCGCATATCGAAGTGATGGCGGAAGCCTTTAAGGGAAATGGTTATACTACTGTTAGATTTGATACCACAAATAGCTTTGGAGAGAGCGATGGCCAGTATGAAGATGCTACAACAACTAATTATTATGAAGATTTAGAAGATCTAATAGCGTGGAGTAGCAAGCAAACTTGGTACGAAGAACCCTTCGTACTTGTGGGGCATAGTTCAGGCAGCATGTGTATTTTACTCTATGCGGAAAAATATCCAAAAAAGATTAAAGCTCTGGCTCCAATTTCTTGTGCGATCAATGACAATTTGAAAGAAAAACTTTATACGGACGAATCATTAAAAGACTGGAGGGAAAAAGGCATAAAGGAAAGTACAAGTTACTCTGGTAAATTAAAGAGATTAAAGTGGAATTTCATGGTGGATGCCGCGAAACATGATCCTTTAGAAAAAGCAGACGTGATCACTATGCCGGTATTGCTCATAGTGGGAGAAAAGGATACTTCAACCCCACTAGAATACCAAAAAGAGGTAAAGAGGGCGGTAAAAGGAGAAGTAGAGTTACATATCATCAAAGGCGCAGAACATACTTTTAGAGAGAAAAACGAATTAATTGAACTAGAAAATATTATTGATAAATGGATAAAGAAAATATGAATTATCGTATAACCAATATATTTAAATAGAATTGATAGTTTTAGAGGATATGAAAATAGGAATATTGGGTTCTGGGGCTGTTGCTCAATCATTGGGAAAAGGATTTGTAAAACATGGTTATGAAGTTAAGCTTGGAACTAGAGATAAGGGAAAATTAGGCGAGTGGCTTAAAGAAACTGGTTCTAAGGCGAGCGTTGGAAGTCTTGAAGAAGCGGCCACTTTTGGAGAGCTGATTGTTTTAGCTGTTAAGGGAAGTGTGGCTAAAGATGTTTTAAGAGGAGTTAGCAAGCACATTGAGGGGAAGATTGTTATTGACACTACTAATCCTATTGCAGATGTGCCTCCTGTTAATGGAATATTAAAGTTTTCTACTAGTCTGGATAGTTCATTAATGGAACACTTACAAAAAGATCATCCTAGGGCTCGCTTTGTCAAGGCATTTAATAGCATCGGGAGTGCACATATGGTTAACCCTGAATTTGAGGATGGAAAGCCTAGTATGTTTATTTGCGGAAACGATGATAATGCGAAGAAAGAAGTAAGCAAAATTTTAAATTTATTTGGCTTTGTTGTTGAAGATATGGGCAAGGTTGAAGCTGCAAGAGCCATTGAGCCATTGTGTATATTATGGTGCATTCCCGGATTTTTAAGAAACGAATGGAATCATGCATTTAAATTATTGAAGAAATAATTATTTTTTATTAAGAAATCTCCATCCTAATGAAGAGAAAATGGCTGCGAGAATTATGAATTTCCAATCTACTGTAAAAGTTAGGATAACACAAATTAGTCCTAATAAAGCGGAAAAGAAGGCTTTTGGGTTTTTCATAAGCTTGGATTGACTTGATTGTTTAAAAGACTTATCTTTTAACTTTCAAATATTAATTGTAATGCTTCTTTAAGAGGACCTTGCATACTATTACAATATCCATGGGAGCAGTCATCAATGAGATAGATCTTCTTTGGCTCTTGCGCTAGTTGTAGTGTGGCTTGCGCGCTTGCAGGTGTTATTAATGTATCATTATTGCTGTGAATCATAATTAGATATCTTGGAGAGATTTTATCCACATAATGGTCCGGATCTATTGAAATAAGGTATGGAGTATAAGGTTGAACTTCATCTTTTGTGTGGAAACCTGAGCTACTGATTGAAATTGCCCCCTTTATTCTACTGTCTAAAGCAGCTGCGATCATAGCGTATCTGCCGCCCATGCTTTCTCCTGCAACTGCTATGTTATTTTTATCAATGCCATCTATCTTTCTTAAAATGTCAAATGACTTAAGAGCATCAAAAACAGATAAGTGCTGAGTTGGTTCTAATCCTTGCGCAGATGCTCCATAATCTTGCTCTAGACTAAGGATGGTTCCGCCTGTTTGTCCTATTCCTCTTTGATCTATTATTAAGACTGCATATCCTTGCTCTGCGATAAATGCTCCTATTTTTGATCTACTTTCTTTACTGCCACCGCCTCCTGGCAAGAAAACTACTGCCGGGACATTTTCTTTTTTTGGCATAAATAATAAACCATGTATCACTGTTTTTTCATCTATAAATGGGCGGCTTTCGAAGTTGATATTGTAAATGGAATAGGTACTATTTTCTTCCCTTAAGGAGATATTGTATTTAGCTGGCCCTCTGTATTTAGCGTAATTTAAAGTCTGGTCTGTAAATTGATAAGGGTCTTTGAGATAATTATTGTATATTACTACGAAAGCGATTATCAACACTGTAATAAGAATAATGCTCTTTATTATAGACTTCTTAATCTTCATTTAAATGATGATTATAAAGGGTTTTTAAGTATTATGAAGTTGGAAAGATTTAATAATGTGATTTTTTCTTTCTGATCATGAACTCACGCTACTTTTTAAGTGGACTTCTTTCGTTATGTACTGCTCTGCCACTTGGATGTGTTAATCCCAAAGAAGCGACTTATGCTCCTCCTAGGCAACTTCCGGTAATTATCGGAATGGAGAAAATACCTCAAAAACTTGAGAATGCCCCAATCAGAATTGAAGATAGAAAGGAAACGGTTTATTGCGAACAAAATGGGGAACCTCGCGGGATAATGATAGAACGTGACAATGGTCGTCACGTTTTTTATATCGTCTCTTCTTTTTCTCAAAAAGTAAATTTAGTTGCATTGGCTGGCCAGAACGAAGATATTACCTATTATGATCGTTCCATAGGCCATTATAGCGTATTCTTTAAAAATATTGATGCCGAAGTTATGGGCTATTTAGGAGAATTAAGAGAGAGGGGAATAGAATGCAATATTTTTGGAGAGCGGAAGACTACTAATCGTTAACTATTCTTCAGAGCTTTCGTCATAATAGATATTTACAAGACTTCTGGAAAGTAATTCTTCATAGTATACTTTGTAGTCTTCTTGAGCTTTTTGTGCTATAAGGGCTCCTTTTATTTGGTCTTTAACTTCATTGTAGGACGATGTTTTTGCAGGAGTTTTCTTAACTATGTATATTATGTGAGAACCAAATTGAGTTTGGACTATGCCTATCTTTCCTGCTGGCTGGGAGAATGAAAACTCTTTGAATTCAGGCACAAATGAATCGGCCTTGGTGAAATTATATTCTCCACATGCTGATACTGAAGCGGTATCTGTAGAATGCTCTGTTACATACTCGCAAAAACTATTTTTAGTTATGTTTTTGAGAAGCTCTTGAGCAGTAGTGTTTCTCTCTTCTGCGGAAAGTTCTGGATCGCCAATTAGGATATGCCTGACTGAAACTGATTCTTCAACTTTAAACTTGTCTTTATTCTCATCGTAGTATTCTTTTACTTCTTTATCTGTAACATTGACCTTGCTTGTTATTGTCTGGTTTAAGAACATTTGGGAGGTTGATTGTTTGATAAACTGAGTTTTTAATTCTTCTTCAGTTATATTTTGTTGCGCTAAGGCTTGCTGGAATTGTTCTTCTGTAAGTTGATTTGCAAATTTAAGTGTTTGAATATATTGTTCTGCTTGCGCGTTATCAACTACCGTCCCTTCTTTTTTTGCTTCCTGATAGATTAGACGTGCTTCTATCATTTGACTTAACAGTTCTTTTTTAGATGTTGTAGCTTTATACTGCGGAGGCAAAGAACTGTAGGTTTTGTCTAATTCGGACAGTCTTATTTCCTCTCCGTTTACCGATGCGGCAATAGTATTCTCTTCTGTTGTGGTTTGTGGGGAGTATTTGTTATAGACAAAAACTATTACTAAGATGAGAATTACTGCAATTATCGCATAAGTAAGATAATTTTTATTTGTAGTAGATTTATGAGTTTGATGAACAGGTGCTGTGTTTTCAACCTTATCTGACTTCTCTACTTTTTTTACCTTTTTATCTACCATTATAAAACACGAAAACTAAGGGTTATATAAATGTTTTGAAGGCTAAATCCATTTCTTGTTTAAACTGGCATTACTATAATAAAAGCTATAAACTCTAGGAAAAAGATACTTACATGACTGATCAATTTGGAGAAAAAATAGTAAGTCGTCCTTCGACATTTAAGTTATTAAAGGAAGTTAGCCGGCCTAGCTATATAGACGAGAAGAGTATTGAGGGCAAAGTTCTTTTTGGCATTGAAAAAAGTGATAAAATAAGAGTAATGAATCCTCTGCTTTTAGTGCCTAGAAACATAGAAGTCTATCAGATGGTTGGAAATTATGGAGACAAAGGATTATTATTTTTTGCACGCAGAGAAGCCCATCATAGTGGTTATGCTTTTTTAGTTGTGCCTACTATTCGTGGATTTACTGGGGAAACTTATTCTAATGTGTGTCCTCTCCTTAGTTACCCTTGGTTTGATGTGAATGCTAGCTGCACCATATGGGAGAATATAGTAAATAAAAGAAAGACAAAGGTGGCGCAGAGAGGTTTAGCAAGAAAGAATACGCCTCATCCTCTGGCTCAAAATTAAAAAAGAAGGAAATGCCGTACTTCAATACCTGGAGAGTCATGTCGGAAACCATCCTCTTAAGATTTCATCTTAATAATCTTTAAGTATTTGAAAAGTTTGTAATATCATGCATAAAGAAGTAACAAAAGAGGAAAAAGAACCGCAAAGCGGAAAGGTGAGATTCATTATAATTAATTTTATGAGATTAATTCTCTTAGCTACTTTTATAGGAGGTATTTATTATCAAAGAAATCTTGTTTTGACGGTTTCTATAATCGCGTTTATTTTCACTTTTCTACCTCAGCTATTTGAGAGATTCTTTAATATAAAATTACCTGCAGAATTAGAGGTTTTAATGATATTTTTTATTTATGGCCTGCTCTATTTTGGTAAGATAAAAGGATTTTATTCTGAATTCTGGCTAGTAGACATATTAGTAAACCTGCTTAGCGCATCCGTATTAGGTTTTGTTGGATTAACTATCATGTATTCTTTGTATAAGGATAATAAACTAAATGCGAGCCCATTTTTTGTGGCTTTCTTTGCGTTTTTGTTTGCTGTTGCAATAGGGTCATTAGCGGAAGTCGTGGAGTTTACCCTGGATAACCTGCTTGGGTTTAATTTGCAGAAATCTGTAGTTGAAACAATGAAAGATATGATTGTTAATCTTGCGGGAGCTTTCATTGTATCTTCTTTAGGTTATAAACACATGAAAGAGGGCAAGTCAATCTTGATTAGCAAATATGTTTCTGGATTCATTGACAGAAACTCGAAGGCTACTAAAAACAATGATGAAAACTCTGCAGGAGAAGTAATTCAATTAGTAAAGAAAGGAGAGGGGAATACCTTGGAGTTTAAATCCACATTACGAAAGAACCTGCATACCAATGAATATGATAAAAAGATCGAACATGCCACATTGAAGACGGTGGTCGCTTATCTCAATTCAGATGGGGGAACTTTATTAGTGGGAGTTTCTGATAAAGGAGAAATCACAGGCTTACATCATGATGAGTTTGTAGACAAAGATAAATTAAATCTTTACTTTACTAATCTTATCAAGCAACATATTGGTTCAGAATATCTTCCTTTTATCAAGTATGATATCTATCATATTGGGGGAAAAGAAATACTCAAAGTAGATTGTAAGGCTAGTAATAAGCATGTATTTTTAAAGCATCAAGGGGAAGAGGAATTTTATGTAAGAAATGGAGCTTCCAGCGCTAAACTTGCCGGAAATTCCCTAATTGAATACATAAACAATAAATTTAGCAAGTGAAGTCGAATAAATAATGCGAAAATTTATAAATAAAAGGGATTAATGGGCTATAATGGTAAAAACTATGATTGCTTTGTTTTCATGCATGTTAATATTGATGTTTTCTTTAAATGTATTTGCTCAGAGTAGCAACTATGATGTTAATTACAGAGGAAATAGCGATGCTACCGTAACTACGAATGTTGTGACTACAGGCTCGGGGGAAGTTGAAAGTGATTCAAATGCTGAAATAGAAAGTGATGTTGATGCGGAAACTTCCGGCAATACAGGAAGTAATACTTTTCTTGGAATAGATACTGATCTAGAGATTGAAGAGAGGGCAGATGCTTCATCAAATGCTAGAGTAAAGCTTGCAAATGGCGAACAAAGAGAAATTGTGGTTATGCCTGATGAGGCAGTTAGATTAATTGGAGAGAGTTCAGCGGGTGGAGAAGCTCAAGTCAGACTTACAGAAGAAAATAATAAAGTAGTTTATACTGTTGAAAGCAAGAAGGATGCTAGAATGCTTGGAATTTTCAAGACAAAAGCTAAAGTTGTAACCGTGATAGATGCTGAAACAGGCGAAGTTATTTCTCAGAAAAAACCTTGGTGGGCTGTTTTAATTTCATCTAAGGGAAATGTAACAACCTCAAATAATGGAACTAGACTGAATGTGACTATGAATATTACGAGCAATAATACTTCTAGAGATGATAAAATAACTCTTTGTCATGTTTCCGGAGGAAACACTACCCAGACTCTTACTGTATCAAATTCTTCACTACGAGCTCACTTGAGTCATGGTGATTATTTAGGAACTTGTATAAGGACTAATCAAACTGGGAATGTTACAGTTAATTCAACCGTGACTGCAAATGTGACTGCTGGCCTGGATCTTGACATTGGTTTATAGAAATATTTCTTAGAAACCTTTAAATTTGGGTTTTTGCTAATAACGCTTATGGAAATTACCTTGCAAGAAATGTAGATTTTTTTGTAAATCCCGACAATGAAAGCAATAGCGGCTCGACAGTAAACTCAACGACAAATTTGGTTCTTGACATATAGAGTAAGATTTATAAGTATTCGAGTATCATTCTTGGCATGAAGAAAGGGATATTGTTAGCAGTTTTTGTTATGCTTATGCTGAGCATTCTATTTGTTTCTGTATTTGCTGAAAGCGGCAATGGAAATGACGATGATGATTCTAACCGTGAGGATTCTGATGACGATTCCGACAGTGATGATGAAGAAGATGATTCCGATAGTGATGATGACGATTCTGACGATGAAGACGATTCTAATTCAGATGACGAATTAGACAAATATAAGTTTGAAAAAGAAGAAAAGTTTGTGGACGAGAATGGAAATGTTGTAGTAGTCAAGAGCAAGATAGAGATAGAAGGAGATAATGTTAAGAAAAAGATAAAGGTTACTTCAGGAGATGAAGAATATGAAGTTGAGACAGAACTAGAAGTTGAAGAGGATGAATCAAAGGAGAAAATTAAAGTTAAAAGCTCTTCAGGGGCACAGAAGTTAATTAATGTTATGCCGAACGATGCCTTCAATATTGCAATGCAGGAACTGGGGAGCGAAGATATCACCCTTGTTTTAAGTGAAGTTGATGGTGAGATTGTCTATGCAGCTGAAACGGAAAAAGAAGGAAAATTGCTTGGGATAATCAAGAAGAAAATGAAGTTAGAAATGGAGATTGATGCAGAGACAGGCGAAATTATCAAAATAAAGAAGAAATGGTGGGCTATTTTTGTTTCTGGAGAGGACGATATTCAGTTAGGAGATAAGGTCACTATATGCCATTTATCTTCCGGAGATGATGAAGATGATGATGGAAATGAGACAGAAGACGATTCTGACGATGAAGACGATTCCGATAGCGATGACGACTCCTTTATGCATACAATAACAATCGGAAGCCCTGCAGTAAAGGCTCATTTGAAGCATGGAGA
Source organism: Candidatus Woesearchaeota archaeon (assembly GCA_964355135.1). Lineage (GTDB taxonomy): Archaea > Nanobdellota > Nanobdellia > Pacearchaeales > GW2011-AR1 > UBA73. The sequence goes on from CAYHCG010000001.1 coordinate 27,535, forward strand.
CTATCTTGGCGCATGCGAAACTGATAACAATGGGGTAGATGGGAATGAGACTTTATTTGTCAATATCCAAAGTCCACAAAACGCTGCCTACAATGTGAGCGAGATACTAGTCAATATATCCTCAAACGGAATGGTTACTTATTCTATAAACAATGCAAGCGTTGATAATTACACTTCTAGTGTGATAAAGACTTTTGTTAACGGAACAAATTCGGTGGAAGCTTTTGCAGTCCTGAATAATGAAACTGCAACCGACAGCGTTGTCTTTAGCGTGACGTTGGATATTTTTCAATAATACAGAATTGAATGTAACTTTAAATAGTCTGCTTCGAAACCTTTAAATTTGGGTTTTTGCTTATAGAGTAATGCTTTCAAGAACTCATTTAGCTATTGGTTTAGCGGTCTCACTTTATTTTCTGCCTCATGTAGTAAACAAGATCGTTTTTATCCCGATTGTTTTAGTGGCGAGCCTACTGCCGGATATTGATTCGGGATATTCTAAACTGGGTAAAAAGAAGATTTTTATGCCGGTACAAATGCTTTCAAATCACAGGGGCATTTTTCATACCTATACTTTATGTATTGTAGCATCAATTTTGCTTACTTTTATCTATCCTGTTTCTGCATTGCCTTTCTTTTTGGGATATTCCTTTCACTTAATTGCAGATTCTTTCACACCTCAAGGGATAAGGCCTTTCTGGCCTTTGCGAGTTAGGGTTGCTGGAGGAATAAAGACTGGAGGAAGTATTGATACAACAATATTCTATATTTCTCTGATAGTTGCAGCGGCGTTACTAGTTAGTTTGTTTTTGTAAAAGCTTATAGAATTCGGCGATTTTAACGCAGTTTTAAAGAGTCTAATATTTTTTTATGCAATATATGATTGCCTGCGGCGATATAAGAAAACGGAGTGGTCATATTATTGACATTAGTGATATCTTTTCCATCCAGGTCAGTAAATTTTCCACCTCCTTCTTCTATTAGCATTTTTGCACCTATCCAATTTTCAGGAGTGGAAATGTTTCTTGCATCAATGTATGCGTCAACTCCGCTAATTTCTCCTAAGTCTCCCATACACACATTCATTAATTCTAAGCTTGCGGATCCAATTCTTCTTAAGTGTTTAAATTTTCTTTCTGGATAGAGTAAAGGCAGGACTTTGTTTATCCCTTTCGCCCCATTTTGATCTATGCCTCCAGCTTCATTTAGTCCAAAATCAAGATCTATTTCTACACAGGCTTTTGATAAATCGATATTTTTTGAGCCGCTAACCATTATTTTCTCATATTTGCTGAATATTCCTTTGTAATAAACTCCCTTTCCCTTTATACCCATGACAACCGAGCCCGTCATTAAACTTCCGATTAATGCAAATTGAACATCGTTGGCATTGAAATTTTTATCTTTTTTGTATTTCAGACCAGCAATACTAAAGGCAGACCCTTCTATTCTCTTCTTTAGATTAGTGGACCCATCTATTGGATCTACAATAAGTAGATATTCCGGTTTTTTGGAAACTTCTATATCTCCTTTTTCTTCGCTTTTAATAAAAACGGGTAATTTATTCTCTCTGCAATAATCAACTACTTTTCTTTCAGTTTCTAAATCAAATTTAACTGCCACATCGGTCTTTTTATTTGCTATCTCTGCCCCGCCCCGATTTTCATATCCTGCTTGGTTTATTATAAAATTTCTGACAACGCTAAATATTTCTAAACAATGATCTAACATACTTTCTTGTTTCATTTTTTTTCACTAATAAATTTCATTAACCCGACGTAAGCTTCATCGTCGGTATATTGTTTGAGCGGCCTTTTAAATCCAAATGCCGATACCATCTCTAAATTTCCTTTTATTCCTCGATCCATTGCTAATTTGACACATCTTATCATATCGACCATAATTCCTGCGCTATTTGGGCTGTCTTCAACTGATAATCTTACTTCAATGTTCATTGGAATGCCTCCAAAATTCTCTCCTTCAAGTCTCATAAAGCTTACTTTGTTGTCCTTTAACCAAGGAATGAACGCACTAGGGCTTATATGGATATTATTTTTATCTAGGGGTTTAACTAATTGAGATTGAACAGCTTCTGTTTTGCTTATGTTCTTTTGCTTTAATCTGGTTTTATCGCTTAGGTTCATAAAATCTGTATTTCCTCCTGTGTTTAATTGATAGGTGGACTTTAATTCTACTCCTCTTTTTGTAAACATATTAGCCAGGGCCCTGTGAGTTATTGTTGCTCCAACTTGTGATTTGACATCATCTCCAATACAAATAAGTCCTCTTTCCTCAAACTTTTTAATATATTTCGGATCTGAGGCAATGAAAACAGGAATTGCGTTTATGAAGTTAACATTTGCCTCTAAGCAGGCATTTACAACATTCTCTGTAGCCATTTGGCTTCCAACTGGGAGATAATTAATTAACATGTCTGGTTTTGTTTCCTTGAGAACTTTAGCTATATCAACAGGTTTTTTCTCGCTTTCTACATATCTTAAATCTTCTTCATATTCCAGCATATGTTTAGGAAAACCATCAAGAGTTGGAGCCATTTGGACTATCACTTTGGTGTTTTCAACACTTTTATTAAAAATCTTTGTGTTATTCGGTTTTTGAAAAATCGCTTTTGATAGTTCCATTCCTACTTTTCTTTTATCAATATCGAAGGCCGCTACAACTTTAATGTCGGATGGCTTGTATCCTCCGATTATATCATTAAGTAGTCCTGGAACATTCTTTTCTCCGATACTCTTACAATATGATATTCCTTGAATTAGGCTAGATGCACAGTTTCCAATTCCAACTATTGCAATTTTTATCATACTATATCTTGGGCAATATTATTCTTAAATGTTTTGGGTAAATTTATTAAGGAATAAATTTATTATAATACTGTATGGATCATAGCAAAGAATTTGGCAAAATTAAGAAATTTATGAAAAATCCCAATGTACGAGAATATATTCTCTCAAATTTAAGGAAAAGTATGGCTATTTTAGGACACTCTAAAGAATTTATTAAAGATCTGGATGAATTTTTTAATACAATAGATGTAGAAAAATTTACTAAGAAATATAATAAAGATCTTATTAAATTTAATACTATGGGGTGGGTGCAGGTAATGGAACCTAGAAATTTTGAGAGACATGTTCTTCCAAATATACCTCCGACCCGTAAATTGCTAGATATTGGATGTGGAACTGGGATACTTCTTCATATTTTGCAAAAATCTAAGTCTATTAAAGGGCTAGTCGGGATAGATATTGATCCTTATCCCGAATGGAAAGAATATAGAAATGAGAAACTTACTTTAGAAGTTGTAAAGCCTCAGCAGTTTGATGATTTCTTGAAAAATTGCGGGGCTGATGGGATTGTCATGACCTGGGTTTTGCATCACATGGAATTTGATGAACAGGAGAAATATCTAAAACAGATATATAAGTCATTTGATAAAATAACATTAACTATTTTAGAGGATACTTATTCCGATATTAAACCTTTAACTGAAGATATTGGAGCAAATAAGGAGTTTAAGAAATTGACATCTAAAGAAAAAATGATGGCCCTTTCAGTTAATGACTGGTTTGCCAATAGGCCACTACTACAAAGAATGGTTGAACCAATTCCATTTACTTATAGGACAATGGAAGATTGGGAAATTCTATTTAAGAAAGTGGGATTTAAAATAAAGAAATCTGAATATATAGGATTTCCAAAAGACAGAGACGTTAATAATCCTCAAGGGTTGTTTGTTATTGAGAAATAAATCTAATTAATATAAATAATTTTCTTTAAATTAACCTTAATTTTTCTGATATTCATTTTAGTAAACACCTAGAGCAGGCAAAATTCCACCTAAAACTAAAAGAAGTATAAACAATAAGTCTTTCAACCATTTTGAAGAAAAAGTGTCGCTTTTTTCTACAATTTCAAACACAGAATAAAGCAACGCCATAAATATATTTACGCCAAAGAATAATAAACTAATATTAATACTTACAAATATCTGCAGAAATATTCCAATGACATTTAAGAGCATTGCATATCCTACAAGATAAGTATAAAATCCTAATTTTCTCCAAGCCTTATTAAAAGAACGAGTTATTATTTTTAATTTGGCAGAACAAGAAGTTATCAATAAAGGAATAACAAGTGTTAATTCTGTAGCTAAGAAGATATTTTGTTTCAATAATTCAGGGCTATTGGTAACAACTAAAGTAAATAAAACAAAAGCAATCCCTAATAATGCTAGATTAATATCAATTCTTGGACCAATATCTGATATTTTGCCTCCTTTCATAATCTGTATAATTTCTCTAGATATATAAAGATTGCTTGAATAATTTCTCAATGATTCAAGAAGGCGCGATCCTCCGGAATATTGAGAAATAATAAATGCTCCTGCCGGGATTTGAACCCGGGTTTCGGCCGTTCTCCGTGCCGAAAGAATATCTTTGGGCACTAAATAATGAAAGTACCTGTCCCGAGCGGGACTGAGATTATCATCTTTAGTCGAATTAAATCTCGGCAGTCGAGAGGGCCGGGTGCTTGACCACTACACTACAAGAGCATAATAAATAGAAAGTTAAACCCTTTAAAAGAGTTGTGATTTTCTTTATTATAAGATATTACATAAAACTTTATATAATGGAATGGGTTATGTAGTTGATGTTAACAAGAAGAAGTTTTCTTGAAATCTCAGGAGGGGCTATTACAAGTTTGATTGTCCCCCGATGTGTTCCAATTGGCGGAGGGAATGGCGGAGGAAATTATGGGGGAAACTCTGGAGGAAGCATCAATCCTGAAGATTTTACAGAGCCTAATGATTTTCTTTATAGATCTGAAGTGGATTCAATATTAAGTCAATTAGAATCTAGAATAGCTCAGACAGGAGTTCAGGATTATCCTTTATTTCTCTCACAAGCTAGAGATCCCCCTCATGTTGCAGGGAATTATGAAATTGTTGATGGGCTTCAATTGGTCCCCGTGCAAGGGCCGTTCGCAACAGGAAATTTAAGATGGTTTGATCAGACTTCTGAAGGACATATAAGAACTGATTATAATCAATTTTTAGGAAATTCAACTCAGGCAGGATTTTCATCATTAGGGGAGATAATAAGGGGAGAAAGACAAGCATATTCTTTTGAAGGAGATACAGTTGATGTGTTTACAATTTATTCCCTTATGCATTCGACAACTAGCAGTGGAGCGGGAGGATGTGGCATAACTTCGGCAGTTATTCTTGATGGATTTATTGGTGAAGAAGAGGGAATTAAAGCAGGTTTAGTGAATTATGTTACTGCTCCTTTATCTGACACAGGTTGCGGCAGTTATGCTACTGCAGGAGCATTTATTTTTATAGAAGAAGGGTATGGCTATTTATTAGAAGGAAAGGCAAAGGAATCTAAATTCTCACGATTGATTGAAGGGTTTGGAAAATCAGGTGCGAATAAATCAGTCGATATCTTGGGAAGAGAAAGAGATTAATTTGAAGGGAAATAAAGATCCTTATGTTCTTTTGAGACATGGAGAACTAAATAATCATTTATTATATCTCCAAATTTGGATTTAATTTCTCGGATGACAGTATTAAGTTCTTTTGTATTTAATACTTCTAAATCTATTTCAAAGTCCCCTCCTCCTAGGACTTCTTCTTGATAGATTATATTGGGATGGGTGATTATATAATTTCTAAACTCCTTCTCTTTTTCTTTTGAAACATTCATTAGGATAAAACTTATCTTGAAATATTCGTAACCTAATTTCTCTACATCAAAGAAAGTCCTATATCCAACTATTATCTTCTCTTTCTCTAGTTTTCTTAGATGCGAGATTATTGTTTTAGGAGATAACTTGAGGGATTTTGATATATCTATAATTTGGGCTCTGGAGTCAGTTGAAAGTATTTTTATCAACTTTTCATCTATACTGTCCAAATCTACTTTGGTTGGGAGTATAGAGTTTTCTATTTCCTCAATTGTTTTTACTCCGCCTAGTAAGTAAGCTCTAGAGAAGTAAGTGGACTTTGTAATAATAGTAAATGATCTCTCTCCGAAGTAATTTATATATTTAGAAAAGAGTTCTTCCCAGAGAGAGTTCATCTCAGTTATGCTCTTTGTTACGATGATTGCCCCGATATTATATAACCCTTCCATTGAACCTAGCCAGATGACGCTTTCTTTCTTTCTTAGAAACTCTATTATCTCCATTTCTTTTTTTAAACTTGCATTCTGGAGATTGAAATAGAGTCTAAAATTAATATACCCTAACTTCCCTATGTCAATTATAGTGTTGAAACTTTTTATTATCCCTTCTTTTCTTAGATTGTCTATTCTGTATGAAATGGAATTCTTGCTTAGCCCCACTTTCTTTGCTAACTGATTAAAAGATCTGCGACAGTTACAATCTAATTCATGGAGGAGTTTTTTGTCTTTGAGGTCTAAATTATACGTCATTGTTACATAAGTTACCTTTTATATTTAAACTTTACTCTTTTGTCCTAAAAATAGGTAATACATTTGATATAATGGGTATTCTTATAGATTCTATATATAGGAAAAAACATAATGACAACATCACAAAGTCAATCTGATAGAATAGAAGGAAAGCTAAATATTCTTCTTAATAGGAGAGTTGCGGCTGGAGGAACTACCTTGCTTGTAGCTATGACCTATGTTAGCTCATGTGAAAGTAAGGGTAAACTGGCAGATTTGAAATACCAAATGGACCAGATGCAGAGAAGCTATTCCCAGCAGGTAGCTGTACCGCAATTATCAAATCAACAAGTTGTTGGAAACGAGACTATGGATAAATTCTATACAATTGATGGTCGACGAGCTTATGTTGAAATTGATGGAGAAGCGGTCGAAGACCATTTCAAAAATTATTGCGAGGAAGAAAAATGACAAATATTGAAAGTGTTATAAATCGAAGAATGAGAAAGACAAGCAGTATTGTGCTTGGAATAACTTCAGCAGTAGCTATCTCATTTTTAGGAAATGGAATTGGCGGTTGTAATGATGAAGATCAGCAGACAACTCAAAACTATGTCCAAGATAATGAAAATGATAATACTTCGCAAGTAACGCGTAGTGGGGGAGTCATATATAGGCCTTGGATTTATCATCCCATTTATGGATATCAATCTCCTGGTAGCCCCTTGTATAATCATGCAGTAGCAGGAGGAAGATCTCATGGCAGTGTTGCCGAGAATCATCATGGTGCCGCTTCTAAAAGCACCCCTGCGCCTAAAGGCAGCGGAACAACTAAAGGAGGGTTTGGAAGCATAGGGAAAGGCACGAGTGGAGGATCATAATGAGAAGATTAACTATTCCAGGTAGAAAAGACTGGCAAGAAAGAGTTTCTTCACAAGGTCTAACCTTTCACAGTAGAACTGCTCCGTATTGGAATGAAGAAGCATGCTATGTTTTTACAGAGGATCAGATAACCGAGTTAGAGAAAGCTGCAAATAGTGTTCATGAATTATACTTGCAGGGGGCTCAACACGTTATCGATAATGGCCTATTTGATAGGTTAGCAATTGATAGCGAGGTTGCTGAACTGGTATTTGATTCCTGGAAGAAAAGTGAGCAACACTTGTATGGAAGGTTTGATTTTGCATATGATGGGACCTCTCCTCCAAAATTATTAGAATACAATGCAGACACTCCTACAAGTTTATTAGAGGCATCTGTAATACAATGGTTCTGGTTGCAAGATCTCATGCCTACAAGAGATCAGTTTAATAGTTTGCACGAGAAATTAATTGATAGATGGAAAACTCTAGGACTTAGTAGCAGAAAGATATATTTTACAACGGTTGGAGATAATGAAGAAGATACAATGACTGCATCTTACTTGCAAGACACTGCAGCCCAGGCTGGTTTTTACACTGATTTTATAGAAATTGGAGATATTGGCTATAACTCGGAGAGGAAAGAATTTGTAGATCCAAAAGAAAAGAACATAGAAACATTGTTTAAGCTTTATCCTTGGGAATGGATTGTAAATGAAGAGTTTAGCGACCACATCATGACTGCTAAAACAAGATTTGTTGAACCTGCATGGAAAATGCTTTGGAGTAATAAAGGAATGTTGCCAATTTTGTATGAACTGGCACCAAATCATCCAAATATTCTTCCTGCATATACTACGAGCAAACCTTTAGATAATTGCTGGATTAGAAAACCATTACTTAGCAGAGAAGGAGCAAATATGAGTGTGCGTAATGGTAGCGAACGCTTTGAAACAGGGGGAGAATATGGAGAAGAAGGTTATGTTTATCAGAAATATCTTTCTCCAAAATCTTTTGATGGTAATTATCCCGTTCTAGGATTGTGGATGATCGGAGATGAAGCTTGTGGAATGGGAATAAGAGAAAGTGCTAGCAAGATTACTGATAACTTGAGTAGGTTTACTCCACACATAATTGAGTGAAAAGGGAAAAATAGGATGTTTTAAAAAGGGTACTTAATTGGGAATTTTATGAGTTTGCACTATAAAGCAGGTAAAAAAACTATGGAAAGTCAATTAGCTAGGCAGGGATATAATATTGTAGCTGGCAGTGCTATCATGAAGGCTACTGGAAACAAGGCTTTAATATCTAATGGGTTGTACGTTGGTTAGAATCAAGACTTTGTAGTTGTGTAACTGGAAATTATGGTTTGCCTGTGGGCAGGGTGCTTGATCGTGATGAAACAGAGAGCGGAAATTATAATGCACCCACTATTAGAGTTCTAAGAGCTCCCAATTCCAAAGAAACTAGTAGATTTGTAAGAGCAGCTGCACGTTGCGGCGGTATGAATGGCGCAAGATTTGATTTAAGAAATTAAACCTCTCCTTTACTAGGAGTTATTTTGATCTCACATTTAACTTCTATATGTGGAACTACTTTATATCCTTCTGCTTCGCCTACTTGATCTCTAAAATCTTCTGCATTTATTTGAGAGTTTAAGGTATCGTATTGCTCTTTAGACAAGGGAACATCGTAGATAAGAGGTCTTTCTTGTCCATAGATACTACCATTATCCACGATTATTCTAGCAAAATATTCCTCTTTGTGTAGACTTGCATCTGGTGATTGAACATGGATTAATGAAGCTTTTCCCTCCAGGGTTAATTCAACGGACATAAAATAAGTAATTAGTTGTTATTTTTAAGTATTGTTATATCAAAAGATGCGGGCATAAAATTTACTGATTTTCGCTTAAGCCTTTTCGCTGTCTTATCTTCTTTATAACTTGAGCTTGCAGTTCTGTAGGGCTTCTTTGGAATTCCTGATCTGCCAAAGAGGATACGCCTCTTCCTTCTGTTGAAGAGCGAAGGTCATTGCTCCATCCGATCATTTCAGCTACTGGGATTTTTGCTTTAACAATAATGGCGTTTCCTTCCTGTTGAACATCAATTAAGACTCCTCTTTTGCTTCCAACTAATGAAGTTACGGTTCCCATGAAATCAAGTGGAGCTTCAATAAGATGAGTCTGAACTGGTTCCAGCAGTGTTGCTCCTGCTTGTTTCATGCATTCGAACATACCTAGACGAACTGCTGGATAGATCTGTGCAGGTCCACGATGCATGTGGTCAACGTGTAATTTACAATCGTGAAGTATAATCTTTGTTTTCATCATTGGTTCTTTTGCTAAAGGTCCGCCATTAATAACCAATTTCCATCCATCCATGATAGAGTCTATTACTTCAGGAAGTAATACAATTCCACGTGTTCGGTCTTCGAAGACGTTTCCTTTGTATATTTCCTTGTATTGTCTTGCTTCTTCATTACTGATTCCTAATGTGCCTAGTTTTTCCCAGGTTGTTTCTGCTCTTTTCTTTAATCTTTCTTCAGGCAAGTCTCCCTTTTCTATAGCATTGTAAACTTCGTCTTCTAAAGGTTCCATGCTTAAGAAAAGAATGTTGTGACCATTTGGAGTTCTAGTGTCCACAACTTTACCTTGTTTTGAGACTGTCTCACGATAGACTACAATTGGCGAACCTGTTTTTACTTCTAGGCCCTTTTCGTTCTTTATTCTCCCTTCTATAATTTCTAAGTGTAATTCTCCCATTCCTGAAAGCAGGTTTTCTCCTGTTTCTTCATTGATTTCAATTTTAATGCTAGGGTCTTCTTTGCCAACTCTTCTTAAGACTTCGATTAATTTTGGCAAGTCTGCTGAACGGACTACTTCAATAGACTTAGTGATAACTGGTTGGAAGATGTGCTTTATTTCTTCAAATGGAGTTTGTTCGTTAACTGTTACTGTTTCCCCTACATCTACATTAAGACCGGAGATTGCTAGTACATTTCCACAGGGAACGCTTTCTAATTGTTCAGGTTTGATACCGTTGTAAACTAAGACTTGTTGAATCCTTCCTTTCTTCTTTGCCATGTTACAGTAGACTTCCATACCATTTCTGATTGTTCCGGAGTATAATCTTCCTGCTGAGATTTCCTTTCCTGATTTAGGATCTACGACTATTTTAGTTATTACGAAGGCAACTTCTCCATCACGATTACAATTTACTAGATCTTGCCCAAACTTGCTCTCTGGCTCTCCTCTCCAGATCTTTGGAATTCTGTATTTTTGAGCTTGTACTGGATTAGGCAAGTGCTTTACAGCCATATCTAGAACTACTTCGAACAGTGGGGCGTTTTTCCATACCCATTCCTTTTTTTCCTCTTCTTCCATTTCATATAATTTGTAAACATCCTTAAAACTTACTCCTTTTTTCTTCATGAAAGGAATAGATAATGCCCAGTTTTCCCTGGCTGAACCGAAGGCAACGCTGCCATCTTCTACGTTGACTTTCCATTTCTCATAGTATTCTGGCTCTGCAATCTGCATCATAAGATTATTGAATTCTGTAATTAATTTCACAAAACGTTGCTGCATCTGTTCTGGGCCGAGTTTTAATTCCTTTATTAAACGGTCTACTTTATTGATAAATAAGACTGGCTTTACTCTTTCTCTTAGGGCTTGCTTAAGAACTGTTTCTGTTTGAGGCATTATTCCCTCTACTGCGCAGATAAGGACGAAAGTTCCGTCAATTGCCCTCATTGCTCTTGTGACGTTTCCACCGAAGTCCACGTGGCCTGGAGTGTCAATTAGATTGATTAGATATTCTTCTCCTGCATACGAGTGAGCCATGCTGACGTTTGCTGCGTCAACAGTCATTAATCTTTCTTGTTCGTCTGCATGTTGCCAGGTAGTCATTCCTTCTTCTAGGTCTCCTGCGTTCTTAGAAGCCATCATTCCTGCTGCTGCTAGAAGATTATCAGTAAATGCTGTTTTACCGTGGTGGATGTGCGCGCTGGTTGCTACGTTTCTTATGGTCTCTCGTTTAGAGGTTAATCTTTCAATCTTGCTTAAATTGCTTTCTTTTTCTACCATTATGTTTAAACTTCTAAAATTATTTAGAATATTTTGTGATATTGAAGAAGGTTTTTAAAGCTTTGGGCAAAATTATAATATGCCCAGAGCGACAACTTGCTCTTTTGGTTTTATTTTTACAGAGTCGGTAAGGCTCAATACAATTGCTTTGTCTTGTGAATACAATGTCTCTATTACCTTGGGATGATCTATTATTTGAGCTAGTGGGTATCCCTTTTCTACTATTTTTCCTGGGAGAGTTAAGAATTTGACAAATCCTTCTTTAGAAGCAAGAGGCCCTAGAGAATATTTTAATAATTTTCCTCTGACTTCTGGGCGAATATTCATTTCCGTCTTATGTTTTAGCATGCTTAGAGAACTAAGGAAATTTAATAGGAGTTTTACACCTTCATCAACACGTTCTAATTCGATAACTAGGGAAGGGATGTTATTTTTTAGCAGTTGAAAAGATAAAGAGTTTTCTAGGTTATCAGTATCCAGGACAAATGGAATTGTTAAGCTTTTACCGAATTGAATTGTTTTATTATATATTTTTTCTGCTGTATCCTTCTGTTTAGGATCAATTAATGCATAATGAATTGATTTTTTCCAGTCATTGTGTAAGTCTAGAACTAAGTCAGGTTTGATTTGCACTATCTTAGTGAAAATTTTATAGGCGATTTTTTGCGTTAAGTTTCCTTTTTCTTTTCCTGGAAAGGAATCGTTAAGATCGATTTTATTAAAAAGGCGAGAATTTTGCTTAAATCCTATAGGATTAAGCAAGGGAAAGACGTAAATTTCCCCATTATTAAGATTATTTTCTAATGCCTTTAAGAGTTGTTTTGCTACAGCATTACTTCCTTTTTCATCTCCATGCATACATGCGGTTAAAAGAATTTTTGGGCCTTCCTTAGATGTTTTTAATGATATTAATGGGATTTCTACGTTATCTATCCTTAGCGGGTAAGAATCTTTTACTGTTTTCATCTATAGAATAATTTCTTTTGATATATAAACTGTACTTTTCTTGACGGAGTGAAAGTGGTAGCATACTATTAAATATATTTTATCTCCGTGAGTTATTCTGATGTTATTACTAAATGGAAATATCCCTCATGCACGGGTAAGAGGTGAGAAAGTGGCCTTTGGGGCGACTGTAAGCGCCGATGTCGTAACAGGAGGCAACTACGGTGGCTATGATGCTGAATTTTTTTCTCAAACATATGAAACCACTTTTAGGGGCGTAACTTATAGGGTAGGAAAAGTAGAGTCGCGGCAGACCATCTATAAGCAAGCAAGTATTTTGGATAGAATGGTAGGTGAAGGGAAATTTATTTTTTCAAGGAAAATGGCTAGTGATAGATACCATGTAAATATCAGTGGGGAAGAAACTATCAATATGGATTATAGTATAGAGAGAAGAGCGGAAATAAAGAGGGGGAAGAGACATTCTACCGATGTTAGAGAAGGCACACTAAGCGCTAAAGAATTTTATGATCTTGTAGATAAACATGATGGAGTTATACCTGCTAATAAAATGAAAGAATTCTTGGTTAACTCTTCAGATAGAACGAGGAAAATGCCTTTAACGCCAGATAGAAAGTTGCCTAAAACTAGAAACTTTGTTCTATCAGCTTAAATTATTTAGATAACTAATTCTAACTTGCTTGAGAACTCTACTATTTAACCTGTAGGAAGGCAAGCTTGTTTGATAGCAGTCATGTCAACTATAATGCTCTTTGCTAGAGTATTGATGGCTTTGACTTCTACCCTGATTGTCGCACTATCTTTACTTTGGATTGCACTTTCTAATAGTTCAATATGCGTATCCATCTGTGTTAATTGACTTTGAACTCTTTCTATTTTGGTGGCTTCACTGGTACAGGTTCTTTCTAATACTTCTAGAAGGAACTTGACTTTTTCCTCAAATTCTTGTGCTTTTTCCAATGTTTTCTGAGCTACATTCATGAGAGCCATTCTCATATTGTTTCTTATAATGTCTTTATTGTCTATCAAGTACTGAAGTATTTCTGTATTTAAGTTTCTTAATTCTACTATTGTTGTAGTGTTTTCTACTTCTGCTTTGTAATTTGTCAGATGATCCTGCATAGAAGTTAGATTAGTGAGTATATTTTCCTTTGTCGCATCGTCCAATTTTGGATTGCCGCTGATTGTTTCTTTAGCATTTTCAAGTCTGCTTATTGAATTATCCAGCATTGTTAGTGTTCTTTGCTTTAAGTTATCATAGTCGCCTGCTTGTGCAGATACTAAAAATAGGGATGCTACTACCAAGATAGATAATAGTGTAGAAAATGCAATCTTTTTATAAGTCTGGGTTTTCATTTAATCCTCCCATTGAGTTTTCGTAAGCAGTCATTTCGCTTCCTAAAGAACTTAATTCATTAAAATCTTCTGTAGTTGGGCCATTTGCAGAATTTCCATTGTTTGTATTAGAATCGTCTGTTGCGTCTGTTGTATCTGCTCCGTCTCCTGCAGCGTTATCTGAAGAGTCAGAGTCATCAGAATTTTTTCTGGCGAATCCAAATACTAATATTAGAGCTAAAATAGCGGCAATAATAATATAGACATATGCCTTTTTCATGTTTAGATAAGAAATTATACGTTTAAAAACGTTTCGAATTAGATTTTCTAGAACTTTCGGAAATTAATCTAAGCTTATTAGGCCTGTAACATATTCCCAATCAGTACGTGGATATTCTTCAGCAACATCCCATAACTTCTTAATACTTACTTGAGATGGATCTACTTTTTCCCCTTCTTTCCTGCCTTTATACATTAATTTTCTAGATACATCGGCTTCAATGACCTCTGCTGAGAGAGTGGGATTTTTCATTTGAATTCCTCCTCTTACATAATCTGTCAATTCGCTTTTCAATACTGGCATATCTCCGATAGCTTGATTATACATTGTTCTGGCAAAGTCAATCGGACCAAGATTCAAAACCCCGAGTAACCCAAAGCCGGCAACTGCTCCATAGATAGAATTAACGATGCGACTTGCCTGTCGACCTCTTATTATTCCGTCTATATGAATTTCATGTTCCATATCGATAAGCCTTTACTTCAATATTTAAATCTTTCTATTTGTTACTACTTTATAAATACATTATATCTAAACATTAGGTAAAGAGTTAAAAAGACTCAATTTTTGTTATTTGTATGGTCGTTAGAGCAGCAATATTTTTGAATCCGAACTCAGGCAGCATGAGCTGGGAGCAAAAACTCAAGAGAGCAAAGGTTGCTGCAAAGAGACTTGAGGGACTTTTTAATAATGTTGTAGTAGACAAAATCTTTGATAATATGACTAGCTCAAGGCAGGAATTTTGTGATCAACTTAGAGAAGAGTCAAAAGGGAGAGGCATTGTTGTAGCAGGTGGAGGGGACGGAACCTTTGGGGACGCCCTAAATTATGCAGATGCGAGATGCATGCTGGGATATATCCCTTTGGGCTCGGGAAACAATATTCAAACCGCTATGTTTTTACACAGATTAAGAGCAAATCTTCCTGTAGTTTACACTGATTTAATAGTAGACGAAGCAGATGGAAAAAAGAGCTTATTTTGTGGGGCAGGGGCGGACGGATATTTCATGAATCAAAGCGATATGTACAGGAAAAAGGGGTTAAGAGGAAACTTGAGATATGTTCCTAGTTTATTTGATACTGCAAGATTTAGAGGAGTGGATATGGAGGTTGATATTGGAGGAGTAAAAGCTGAGCATAAATCTGCAAGGATGGTCTATATCGCTAAGTATCCGGTTATAGCAAAGTGTGTTCCTCTGTTGCCTGGGGCTAACTTTGATGATGGGCAATTACATTGCAAAGTCCTTAATCACTGGTATATCCCAGGGAAAAAGCGAAGTGGGGATGAAATAAAAGTGCAATTTGCTGAACCAGTATATGTAGAGAGAGATGGAGAAGTTGCAGGAAAGAGAACTTCTCTACATGTACATATTGAAAAGAAAGCTAGAAGGTTATTAACTGCGAGATTGTAAACTTTAGAAAGCTTCTGTCTTTAATGTTGCAGCTTTATCTGTACGTTCCCAGGTGAATTCTGCTTCATCCCTTCCGAAATGTCCGTATGTTGCAGTTTTGCGGAAAATTGGACGCTTTAGTCTCAGAGTTTCAATCATTCCTTTAGGAGTCATGTCAAAATTCTTGTAAACAAGAAGAGCTATTTTTTCTTCAGGTATTTTATTTGTTCCGAAACAATTGACATTTACAGAAGTAGGTTTTGCGACTCCAATTGCATAACTTAACTGTATTTCGCATTTATCTGCTAAATCTGCTGCTACTATGTTTTTTGCAATGTATCTTGCCATGTACGCGCCAGATCGATCTACTTTACTTGGATCTTTGCCGGAATTATGACAAACAAATCCATTTGCAGTAAATGTATGTGAAAATGGTACATTTAGATCATAAGTATGCGCAAATGAAGGGATTTTATTCTGGAGTTTGGAGTAATAATGCCCCATAAAGAATAATTCTTGTAGTTGAACAAATTCTTTTTCATTTCTCAAGAATTGCTGATATGTCTCTGTGAATTGCTTTAATTTTTCGTATGTTAATTCTTTTGTAGCTTTCTCTTTACTATTTCTGGTAAAACGGGCTATTTTACACGTATCTAGTTTTTGTTCATTGAATGGTAACTTTTTAAATAACTCGATAATTCTGTTTCTTTGGTTTGGAATTATTCTGAAGTCTTTTTTTGTCGGAACATCTGTCTGCAAAAGTTTCTGTTTTCTTGAAAGCGTAAAACCTATGTCCTCTGAAAATATTTGAACGCCTTTACTACCTTTAATAGTTAGGTCATACCTAGGATGTTTTGAATTAATTTTTCTTCCTTTAATATATACATCCTTTTTACCAACTTCAACTTTTTGTATAGTTGAAACAATACCGAAATTGAGCAAAAGCAGCTGTGTTTGTTCAGCAAGTATTTTACTTGTTGTGGCTAGATGAATTCTTTTGGTATTTTTATTCCTTCCGTCCATTCTAATACTCCCATCAGTATCAAACAATCCTCTTAAGAATGCGGCACAATTTTCTTTACCAGCATTAAAGATGGCTTTAGGAACTACTTTTTCAAAGGATTTAGCATAACCTAATCCCAAATGTTTTAAATAAGCCCTCATTTCAACTCCTCCGATATATGCCCAGTGGCCAAATACTTTGCCATCATCATTAAATAATTTATTGTATAAATTTTGAACAATATCTTTCATCTCATTTTCACAAATGCAAAGTTTAATATTTCCTTCGTCTGTACAATCTCCGTCTCCAATCAGAAGTCCCAATAGAAAACAATAATCTTTTGTTAGTGTAGATGGGAAATTATATCTCTTTTTCCTTCCTTCGGTAGTTCCAGCCTTATAACTGTATTTGAACTCTAAAATCTTATCATTTCCAAAAAAACGATTTTTTGTTTGAATCGGAATCCATTCTTCTGTCTGAAGTTCTTTAATTGTTTTCCAGACATAATTCCCTTCTTTGTCAATTATTCTTATGTTGTGATTCGGTGTTGCTTCAAGAGAATAACCATCGGATGTTTCAATAATTTCTGTTTCTTTTAGGCCATTGTCATACCAGTCTCCACATGGCATTGGATGTATATCTGTTTTAACTAGCAATCCTTTTTTTCCAATCTCAGAACATTCATCAATTCTAACTAAGCCTTTTTCTGTATTTACCATTGAATTGGCTCCGAGACAAAATGCGCCTCCGCCATGTCTCCCTATTCCTCCGTAAGTATCAACAATTATTTTTCTCCCTGTTACTCCTGTATCTCCTTCAGGTCCGCCAATTACAAATCTGCCAGTAGCATTAACATGAATTTTTGTGTCTTGATCAATTAAATCCGCGCAAACCGGAAGTATGACTTTTTCAATTATTTCTTTTCTTAGAACTTCTTCAGAGACCTCTTCTTTATGCTGCTGCGCTATTACTATTGCATCAATTCTTTTTGGCACATCATTTTCATATTCTATGCTTACTTGGCTTTTTCCATCTGGTCCTAAATTGAGAATTGCATTTGTTTTTCTTACTTCGCTTAGTTTCTTGGTTAACTTGTGAGCAAGAACAATTGGGAGAGGCATTAACTGGGGGGTTTCTGTGCAGGCAAACCCATACATCATTCCCTGATCGCCTGCGCCTTGCTCTTTATTGTTTATTTCTGAAACTCCCTGCGAGATATCTGGGCTTTGGCCATGTATTGAAATCCAGACGCCTGCATCATCTGCGTCTATTCCAAACTTAGGATCGGTATATCCAATATCTCTCAAAGTTTGCCTCACAATTCTTTGAACATCAGAAAAACCTTTTGTTGTAACTTCTCCTGCTACATGAACAGAACCTGTGGTGACAAGAGTTTCTACTGCAACTCTTGAATTTGGGTCTTGCGAAAGAAGATCATCTAGAATTGCATCACTTATCTGATCACAAATTTTATCAGGGTGGCCTTCTGTGACGGATTCTGACGTTAAAACATAATTTTTCATTTATCTAGGTAACTAAGGGGTTTTTTATATATTGCTATATTATATCTCAATGGAAGTTATTTTCTTAGGCTTTAAATATGGAGACTTTCATGGGATATTATGGGAATATTCGATTTATTTAGAAAAAAACAGGAGCCTATAAAGGAGGCGCATCAACTTAGTTTAGCAAAATCTAATGAATGGATTAAAAATAGAAGAGATAAAATAATTGAAGATATTAGGCTAGAAATTAATTCCCTAATAAGAGAATTTAATACTCAAAAAGAACTTTTAGGGGAAAATGTTTTGCTTTTAGGCATGGCAGAAGTAAAAGACGAAAGAGTTTTAGAGAGAGCAAAGCATATTATGGAAGGGAACAGGGAAAATTATATTCAGAAATTAAACCAGTTTATTAATGAAAATGAAATTCCCTTGGAATTTGAAAAAATTGAGTTTTTCTGCAACAAATTTGATAACTCTATGGATGAACTGACGAAAACTACAGTTAAAAGCCATAATATTATGCAAGAATTTTTTATTAAAGAAACTAATGCTTTATCCAATAGCGTGAAAGATCTTGATAAGGTAGTTTTTTCACTCAAGAAAATTTTGCAGAATTCAAAGCTGGGAACATTAAGAAAAATTGAGAAGAGCGTCTTTGAATTAGAAAGCAGACTAAAAGAGGAAAAAGATTTAGAAACTAAGGCCACGCTACTAAAAGCAGATATAAGTGCTACAGAAGAAAAAATAACTGAAATTTCAAACACTCTGAAAACTCTAAAAGAAAGCAAAGAATACGGAGATTTTCTTAACACCCTAGTCCGGAGGGATAATATTTTGCAAGAAATGAACAGAATAAAAGCCGATCTTCTTCGTTTCTTTTCAGCAATCGAACCTGCTTTAAGAAAATATGAGAATTATGTCCAAGACAAGCTGGCTAAGGAATACTTAGATAATCATTTTAGGACGTTAATGGATAATGGTCATTTAGGAATACAAAAAATCATTTCTGAAATCAAGAGCTTGATTGTTTTGGGAAGGATTGAACTTCGAGAGGAAAAGAAAGAGAGAATTTTAGCAGAAATCAATCGTTTAGAAGAGAATTATTTTGCCCAGCTGATTATTAAATATAAGGAATTAAACAAGAAACTAGAGGAAATAACTGCAGAAATTGATAATGTAAAAATAGATAAGAAAGTGCGGGAACTTGCAAGCCTTAGTGATGCAGAAAACTTAAAGGCAGGGGAAGAAAAGCAGAGATTGGATAGAATTACAAAACAACTTGAAGAAATCAATATAGACTCTTTAAAGAGCGATTTAGAAAAGGAAATAATGGAACATTTTAAAGAAGACATTAAAATTAAATTATAAAATTATTTATCAATTTTAAGTAACAAGAAAAAACTGCTTCTAGAAAATGGAGATTGTAATATATTCTTAAGTTCGTTTATTTTAGATCCGATAAGTGTTTTTATATCAGATGTTTTTAATTGAGGGATGACAACAAGAAAAATGGGATTAATTTTACTTCTTCTTGTCATTAGTATTAGTTTTATTTCTCTGGCTTCTGCAAGTTTTGCAACAGATAGAGAATGCAGAAGATTTGGTTTTGATCAAAGTGTCGCTAGATGGAGATGCGGCAATATTTTGGGATGGAGACCAACTATTGAAGGTGACGGTGGGACTTTAGTTAATGGAACGTGTAGTGATGCTTTTTGGGATGCACAGGCAAGTGGTGCGGATGGAATAGTAGTTAGAGAAAAATTACTTTCAAGCTATTCATTAAATGGAACAAGTGGGGATTTGGAACAATTACGTTCAGATCTTAACAGAATAACTTTTTGTGTTTATGATAAAGAACTTTCGTGTAAACATGACTATAATTGCGGAAATATTTCTTCAGGACTTGAGTGTGATGGAAGGTCTAATATAATACTCAATGTGACTACAACTCCCTTCTGTAGTAAGGGTGAATGCATGTTTAATGAAACAAGCGAGTTTTACGATGCTTGCGCCTATGGTTGCTTTGAAGGCCATTGCACTCCAGATTCCTGCGGAAATGGAAGTGTAGAGGAGTGGGAGCAATGCGATGACGGCAATGATGTAAATGGAGACGGTTGCAATCATAAATGTGTTATAGAGCCTACTACTTGCGATCATGAGTGTTTTACTCCTAATTCATTAAATGATAATACTAAAGAAAATATTACTACACATCCTGGAGAAGATAACTTGCAGGAATTTTTAGATAGCCATGGTTATTCTATAAATGCTACAAAAGATCAAACAAATACGCAACTATGGCATGCTAGTGATGATGTAGTTTTAGAAATTACTTTTATAGGAGGTCAAGCAGTTGAAAGGCATGCATTTGGTTATTATTTAAATTCTGATTCTTCAACTTTTGTTCCTATCTTTGAAGATAGTGATAATCCTTTGTACAATAAACCTATAGCGAACGAAGGAGACACTTTCACAGTAACCATAAACGGAAGCAATACTGTTGGATTTGCTATTGATTCGTGGAATGGAACTAGCACAACACGAATGCATTTAACGGAGAACCTATTAAACTTTGATTTTAAGGACAGAGTACTTGTTTATGATTTATGTGATGAATTTATCCTGGCTTTTGAAAATACTTACTCGGATTTTGATTATCAAGATTTAGTTGTTTCAGTTAAATTAATTTCATGCGGTTCTCAGACATTTTGCGGAAACGAAGTAGTAGAAGAATTTGAGCAGTGCGATGATGGAAATCAGAATAATTATGATAGTTGCAGAAACGACTGTACATTACCAATTTGTGGAGATGGAACTGTCGATGGAAATGAACAGTGTGATGATGGCAATACTAATAATGGGGATGGATGCAATCATAAATGTGTGATCGAAAAAGAGTGCATAGATGCCGATAAGGATGAAGTTTGTGATAATGTTGATGAGTGTCCTGATTCTCTCCCTGGTGAAGAGGTAGATGAAGATGGCTGCGATATCTTCCAATTTTGTTCGGGAAGAATTTGCGGTCCTGATTGTAGTAGCGCTGATTGGCTAGATAATGAAGAGGAAGATCCAAGAGACTGTAAAGTCATTTTGCCTTTGTCAAATGGGATAATCCAGTCTCCAAGATGCGTCCCTACGATATCTAGTGATATGTGTGCAGGTTAAATTTTGAATAAAGTTGTTGGTTCTTCTCTTTGAGAAATTTCAATGAAGGGGTTGAAATTTTTTCTTTCTCTAATAATGCTATTAAATGTTTTAAGAGCTAGCTGAGGAGTATTGTTTGTTCTGCTTAAGTGGGAGAGTATTATCGTTTTTAATTTTGGGGAAGCGAATTCTAAAGTGCAGAGTGCCGCTTGAAGGTTTGAGAGGTGTCCCAAGTCACTTTTTATTAGATTCTTAAGAAATCTAGGATAGTGTCCATTTTCTAGCATGTTTTCATCATGATTTGCTTCTAGACAGAGAAAATCACAATCTGAAACATGATTTTTTATGTTAACACAAGCATGACCTGCATCTGTGATGACTGAAACTTTCTTTTTTTCTATCACATTAAATGAAACAGGATCTGCTGCATGGTGGGATTTAGAGAAGGCCTCTACTTTTAATCCATAGATGTCAGTTATCGAATTTTGATCGATATGGTTGATCAACTTTCTATCAGAACAGAGAAAGCAGTTTTTTGCAGTCTCTTTTGTGGCATATATTGGAATGTTTAGTTTTCTTGCGATTACGTCACTGCCGCGGACGTGATCAATATGCTCATGAGTTATGAACAAGGCGCGGATTTTTTGCGGATCTATATTAATTTTTTCTAGCCTTAGCAAGATTTGTTTAGCAGAAATTCCTGCATCTATGAGGATAGCCGCCTTACCATTTCCAATGTAGAAGCAATTCCCGCTTGATCCAGAAGCCAATGCAGATATTTCCATAATCTATATTTTTCTTAAGGATATATAATTATGATTATTAATTTAAAAAAGACAACTAAAGAATTCTAAGATAAAAATAAAAATTAAATCTTGGCATAATTATGCGCAAGGCAATGTTGCAGCATTTGCGGAATCTCTACAGCCTCCAGCACAGGTTTGATACTTTACCCAAACTGGACCGCCTAGTTGATTGCGACATTCCATTTTATCACATTGTGTACTTCCAGCATGTTTGTATATCATCTTGTCTCCATTTTGGCCAGTACATGATGTCCCTACAGGACTAGAGTAAGTTTGAGTATACTGTTCTTCTATTGCTGCAAGACTTTGAATATAAGCAGAAGCAAGAGTAAGACTCAAAAGCAAGATCGCAAATGTGATTGTTAATACTTTATATGTATTTACCATATTTGTTAACCTCCTTACAGAGTGTTAGTTTTTGAAAGAGTAAGAAATATATAAACTTGCGTCATTCTAAAAAGTGGTGACAAATGGAACTATTTGTTGTCTGGATGTGCTGTGGCTATGTAGTGATCTCTTAAGCTTTCTACACTATAAAATGTTTTTGCTAAACCCTCATTGTTCACAGTTAAGCACATTGGATTGTCGTTTTGCATTGTCTGGAGAAAATAATTGCCTGAGGATACTAGAGGGACTCCTAAAAATTGTAACCCTTTTTCCACAAAAATAAAAGTTATGTCTTTCTTTCCATGCAGCTCTTTCATTAATGATAATTCTTCCTTAAAATGAGGGCTACTCCTGTGAAATTGGAATACTATTTTACCGCCTTCTTTTGCTAACGTTTCTTCTATTAATCCTTTAGGAACATTTGCAGGTAGGACAATTCCTCCCAGTTCCTCAATTTGTACATAAGGGCCATCATTTACATCGCTAACTCTTTCATAGATTGGGCTTTTTCCTTGGGATTCTAAATACTTGCTAATAAGCTTCTTTGATCTATTCCCAAATTCGCTTGGAATGCTATATTCATCTACCTTGCCTTCAAATTCTGCTTCTGACTGCCTGGCCGCCCTATCAAGTAAGGAGGTAGCTGTTTTTGAAGTTGCTGATAATTGTCCTTTTTTATACTCAATTTGGTTTTGTTGGTATTTGAGTTGTTCTTCCCTAAATGCTCTTTGTCCTTCCACATTTAGACTATCAATAATTTGTGGGGAAAAATATTTTAAGTCTTCATTTTTCCCTTTTTCTCTTTGTCTATCATTTCCATCATTCCAGCTCTTAGGTATTCTTAATCCCCCTGGATTTTGTAATATGGCAAAAAGTTGGTTTACATCACTCAAGTTATAGGAACAGACAAATTCTGAACCTGCCTTTCTGCAAGGTACTCCTTTTGATCTTGCAAGATCTACATAAAATTTATCTCTTTCACCAAATAAAACTTGATGATTCTCTACACTATCACTTAACTCCACTCTTTCAGTAGGCAATGGCTTTTTCAATACAACTTTTTCAACATTGGCTAAAAATCTTTCAGGACTTTTTTTATCTAACTTTCCCCAATCTGGTGGAATTACTTCCCATTTCCCATTTTTCTTTGTTCTTATCTCGAAATCGGGAAACTCTGATCTAACGCCTGCATTATATTCTGTGGCTCCCTTTATAATAATAAAGCCCGTATTTTTGGGATTGTATAAATGCCCATTATTATCCAAATAAGATTTGATTATTATAGCGCCATTTGTACACGGGGCGCAATTTGTTCTTGAATATTGTATTACAAGTTTTTCAACATCGGGGAATTTAGCGGAATTTAAATTAAATAAACCGATATCTTCTTTATTTTTTATAGGATCATACCCTTTTATTGGTTCGAGAGTTAAAATTCCTTCTAGAGTTGAACAAACAGTTATGTCTGAGCATTTTTGTTCTTTATTGTGAACATTTGGCGCTGCACGTTCACAACTGGATAAAAACCCTATTAAGGGAGCCAAAACTAGCGAAAGTCCTGATCTTTTCATCAAAAATAAAGGAGGATTTAGTATAAATACCTTACTACTTTAAAGTTAATATCTTGTGAAATTAAAATAACCTCGGCCTCTAGGAGGCACTAAGGAAATAAAAAATAAAAGAAAATTGGATTCTTTGTTAAGCATTTATACACAAGGCATTGCAGGACCTCTGCATCCACTAGCGCAAGTTTCATAAACCATCCAAATTGGACCGCCTGCCTGATTTCTGCATTCCATTTTATCGCAGGTTGTACTTCCATAGACATCCTTAGAATGTTTATAAGTTATCTTATCTCCATTTCGGCCAGTGCACTTTTGTCCAGCAGGACTTGCGTAAACTATTGGCTCAGTAATTGGATTAATTGTCCCAATTGATGTATCCAGTAGTGTTCCATCACCATTTTCTCCACTTAATGTGGTAATAGCAGAAACTGACATAAGACTCAAAAGCAAGATCGCAAATGTGATTGTTAATACTTTATATGTATTTACCATATTTATTAACCTCCTTACAGGGTGTTAATTTTTAGATGACTAAGAAATATATAAATGTTCGTCATTCTGAAAAGTGGTGACAAATATCGATTTTGGTGTAAATCTTGGCAATTATTGCCTAATTTTTCTTTGACGTTTTCGCTTTGCTCTTCTTTCTGCTTTGAGAATACCTTTTAACTCTCCCTGAGCTGAAGGACTGAGATAATCAGAAGCTTTATCACTATAGTGTATATCTAAGAGTATTCTTTTTCTTTCACTTTTATGTTTATCTAAAGCTAGCATCCTATCTACTAATTCTTGTGGATTTGGCAGATATTCTAAAACTGTGGGAATGGCACTATCACTTTCACTGATTAAAAATAAAGCCCTTGCTAGAGCATTCCTGACAAAATCGGAATTCTGCAGATACTGATTGATGTAAGGTTTGGCAAATACTTCTTTTATTCCTCCAGGAGAATCAGGAGGGATTTCAAACTCCCATTCTTCATTGAGATCCGCTAGTGTGACAAGATAAGGAGCTACAAGGATTTCAAGATCACGTACGTTATCTCCTTTTTTGGCGTCTACTCTTTCTAAGAAGCTTCCGTATCTATCTAGAGTGGTCTTGCGAAAAGGAGATAAATCTAGGTGTTCAACCATCTGCCTATTTCTCTTGAAGATAGCTAGTCCTTGAGGGATAAAGTCGTCGGACAGGTCGTCATAATGCTTCACTAACACGTCTCTCACCACTGTATACGAGTCTGATAGGCCGGCTAGTTCTGGTAAACTTTCCCATAGCCTTCCATTGTTAAGTCTCTTTTCAAAATCAGGAGTTAACGCTTCTCTAAATATCGAATCTGTTTTTTGAACGAGTTTTTCGTGTAAAACAGCATGCCCGCGTGAAAGTCCGGGGCGAGCCCCTTGTCCTAGCGGCATGAGCAAAGCATAGTTGACGGCTATATCTAGAATAGATTGTAAATCTACTGGAGTAAACTCAGGAAGTCTTTTTTCAACGCCGTCAAACACATACCAGAAACCTCCGTGTTGCAGATTTTCTAAAATGCCCTCTGCCGTAGAAGTTACTTCTCCTTTAGCCCTATATTCTGTTACGAAATCTCTGGCACGATTTCTTATTTGCTCCCTTGATACTTCAAGTTGTTCTGCAGATTCATGCGGAAGTAGATTAATAGTATACCCCATTTAATTAGGGGTTGGCGTCTATTTAAAAATAATTATATCTTTGATTATCTAGCTGAATCTGCTTGTTTCTCAGCTTCGTTTTTCTTTGAATAGGCGAAAGATTCCATGTTACCTTCAGAAGCTTTGATAATTTCTTCTGCTAATGCTGTCGCCATCTTTTTCTTTTTACCGAATGATTTTTGATGCGCTCCCTGAGTCATCCATCTCAATGCTAGATCAATTCTTCTTGTAGGAGAGGAGTCAACTGACTGAGGATAACGGGCTCCTGCGTGTTCGATTACTGTGATTTCGTCTCGTGGAGAACCTTTTTCAACTGCATCAACTAGAACTTGTATTGGATTTTTATTTGTTTTTTGCTGTATAATTGCTAAAACCTGCAAGATTGTTTTCATGTTTTTGTTATATTTGCCGGAAGAATGCGAGGTGATTAATTTATGCTTCTTTCCTATATGTCCTGAAGTAGATAATCTATTTGCTAATCTTTCAAGGACATTTACTTTTGACTTGCCAAATTTTCCTACATTTCTTCCTTGAGACTTCAGTAATAATTTAGGTTCTATATTTAAGTAAGGTTTTAATGCAGGATCTCTCACTGCAACTTCTGAGACGTCATAGATATCAAATATTTTAAGTGTTTGAACTTCTTGCTCTGCCATTTTACCTTCTACCTTTTTCTATCTTACCATGAACCAGTCTTTCTAATGGCTGGTCATTTACTTTAATTACTGCGAAACGAATTCCTCTGATATCTCCCTTGGAACGGCCTTGCTTTCCACCAATTCTTTCTATAATTACTTCATCGTGTTCATCAATAAATTTCTGAGCTAAGTTTCCTGGGATGAAAGCGCCAACCTGAATTCCATTTTTAATCAACTGTACTTTGCAGCATTTTCTCATTGCAGAGTTTGGCTGCGCAGCTTCTTTTTGGAATTTTCCGATGACAATTCCTTTTGCTTGAGAAGATCTTCCCAATGGATCAGACTTTATCTTTAGATTTTTAGCTTTGACTTTATAATTATGATCGCTCCATCTAAATTTCTTTCTCTTATTCATTACTTTTCTAGCATTAAGTAAACCCATGAATATACCTTGGAAAATTGCTTTTTAAATGTTTTTACAGAGCATTTTGCTGTCTAGTGTCTCTCTTATGCAAAATCTCTGTCTGGAGAATTAAGATTTTATCTGATTAAATTAATTCTCCATAAAGCCGGAATTTCTCGATTTTAATTACCTTAGAGTTATTCCTAGCAATTAAATAGCTTGATTTTGTTTTTTAATTATGCAGAGAACAACATTTGATTATAGTATAGAATTACCCCAGAATGATACTTTACATGCCCTCTATGGTGAAGCTTCAGAACATGGTAGATTTAGAGGTATTGTAAATGCAACTACTCCTGAAACAGCAGTGATTAGTTTTGCTCAGAGAAATTATACTGCAGAATATAGAGAACCTATCCTTACAGAACTTAGAAAACTCTCAGGAGGGAATATTGGACAGTACGCTGCTCTGGTAGATTATGGTGCAATTTATACAGCGGTAGAGGGCAGGGGCAATGATCACACTTATCGTAGTGGGAGGAGAGTTACCCTTGGTCACGCTGAATTAGTTTCTTAAGGCATAATAGAGATTTTATTATTAGTTTTGAAAAGAATAAGTAATTTTATTAATGGCTTTATTGTTATTATACGATGGGTTTACAGATTGGAGATATTGTTCCTAGAAAGGACGTAAAGTTTGAAGAATTAAGAGGGAAAACGGTGGCAGTAGACGCTTTCAACGCCATTTATCAATTCTTATCTTCTATAAGACAAGCAGATGGAACTCCTTTAATGGATTCTCAACGTAGAGTTACTTCTCATCTGTCGGGATTATTTTATAGAAATATGGCTCTAATTGCCGAAGGAATAAAACTGATTTATGTTTTTGATGGGGAATATCATGTTCTAAAGGGAAAAACACATGATCTAAGAAATGAAGCTAAAGCATCTGCTCAAGATAAATATGAAATTGCAAAGGATGAAGAAGATATTGAAGGCATGAATAAATATTCAAGAGGGTTTATCCGCCTAGACAGTGAGAAAATAAAAGAGAGTAAGGAACTACTACATGCAATGGGAATCGCTGTTGTTGAGGCTCCTGGAGAGGGAGAGATGCAATGCGCGCAACTGGTCAAGGATGGGGAAGCATATGCAGTAGGTAGCCAGGATTATGATGCTTTAGCGGTCGGTGGAAGTAGACTGATACAGAATTTAACGCTAGCGAGAAAAAGAAAGACTAGGGCCGGAGAAGTATATATCTCTCCCGAGATGATAACGTATGATGAAGTACTTAATGAACTAGGGATCGATAGAGATCAGTTCATTTCACTCGCAATACTTGTTGGCACGGACTTTAATCCAGGAGGAATAAGAGGCATCGGGCCAAAGAAAGCATTAACACTAGTACGACAGAAAAAGTATCCTGTGGATATTTTCAAGGAAGTGGAGCATCAACTGGATTTTGACTGGCAGGAAGTTTTCCAGATATTTAAAAAACCGAATGTAAAGAGCGTTAAAATTGTTTTTCCTAAATTGGATGAGGATAAAATTAAAGATATTTTAGTGCGGGAACATGAATTTTCCCTAGAGAGAATTGAAAATCACTTGCAGAAACTTAGGGATGAAAAACGCAAGAGTGCGCAGAGTAAGCTATTCTAGTGATGAGAAAGGTAAGGGGAAGATTTGAGATAGTCGAGTAAAAAAGATTTACTCATATTTATCCTTTTTGTCTTTATAGGCACCATTTCTGGCTGCTATTGCTATTCCCCCAACTACTACCGCCCCCAATAAAAGCTCTAAAGTAAGGCGGGGCGTAAAATCAAAATTTCTAAAAGTGTTATCATAATTGTGCGCGTAATACAGTGTTGCTCCTGCAACTGCAGAAACCCCTAGCCCAAATAGAGTTGTTTTTATTGACATATAATTTGAGCATATTTTAGATTTATAATCTTTTCTACTTTAAGGGTAATTTAAATTACTGACTTTTTATTAGTGATAAATTGAAGAAAGATTTATAAATAACTTTAATGTAAGGGTAGTATGCAAAAAAAGAGCGTGTATGGTTTGCTATTATTAGCTTTACTATTTTCTACTTTAGTCATTAG
This sequence comes from Candidatus Woesearchaeota archaeon, assembly GCA_964355135.1. GTDB lineage: Archaea > Nanobdellota > Nanobdellia > Pacearchaeales > GW2011-AR1 > UBA73. The sequence goes on from CAYHCG010000001.1 coordinate 56,118, forward strand.
TTCTATTGAATTTGTTTCTGCACAGAGTGTTGTACCTGATTTCTTTAAAGACATATGGGCGCAGTGGAGCCAAGGAGCAGGAATATCTGAAAACTATGCTCGAGTAATGTTTTTGATCATAATAGGCTTGTTGATTTATTCTGTTACCGATAAAATTCCTGGTCTTGCAGGCGAAGATAAAGGGTGGATGAGATGGGTGCTAGCAGGAGTAATTGCTTTTCTAAGCACCGCATATTTCACTCAAGCTGAAATTTATGCTTTGCTTATTAGTTATAGTGCCCTGGGCATTACGCTTGGTATGATTCTTCCTTTTCTTATACTAGTGTTCTTTTCTTATGATATTATGGCCAATACTAACAATATTAGAAATGCTTGGGTTAGAAATTCTCTTGTGGTTATGTTATGGATCGTCTTCGGAGTATATGTAGTAATTAGACTATTCAATACTAGCGGCGCAGCCATATCAGATCTTGGCAAGTATACCGGGTATATAATACTGCTCTTGATTATAGGATTTTTAATAGGCCATAGATGGGTTGCAAGAAGAATCGTAAGAGGAGAAATAGAAGGAGAAGATGAAAATGTAGCTAGGACTATGGAAGGTTCCAGAAGATATACTGAATTACAAAACCAACAATTCGAAGCTATGGGAGTGGGAAGAAATGCTTCACGTAGAAGAAGAAGGAACGTATAAGATTTCCAAAATTTATTTAAATTGAGTTTTTTATATACTATCATGGATAAAAAAGGGTGCTTGTTTTTAGCAGTCATATTGTTAAGTTTATTTTTACTCAATGTTCATGCGCAGGTCCCCGATCCTGAGGCATTGCAGAATGATAGTGTTGTCAAAGGCGTAGAGAAGCTCCAGGAGCTTAGTGAAGAGGATAGATGGCAGAATATAAGCGTTCAGTGGAAAGAAAGTCTACTACAGGATCAATTTATTTCAGATATTGACACTTTTTTAAGAAAAATAGACATTGTTTTTGTTATTTTATTTGGTAGGAGTTATGATTTAAGTCTTGAACTATTATTTGCAGTAATACTTTGGGCGATAACCTTTGCTATGCTTCCAAAGTACCTTCTTTTCCTAAGGGAAAAATGGATGAGATATGCAGGCAGTTTTGTAATAGTAGTCGGTTTAGCAAATACACAATTGTTTAATGTTATATCTGCCGGACTGTTTAAACTCATCTTCTTCAAATACGAATGGTATTGGAAAGTTATAGCTTTGCTCGTTGTGTTAGTTGCCTTAATTGCCTATTATATATTCTTAAAATTCATTGGCAAATATTTCAAGAAAGGCAAGGAGAAGAAGGAAGCGCTCGAAGTAAAGAAAGAAAGAGCTGAAATAAAAGGTATTGTCAAAGGCATCGAGACTGCTAACAAAGTTGACGAATACGGGAACTCTGGTTATTCCGAATGATTATTTTTTGTTAAATACTTTTGAAACTACTCTCATTATGCTTAAGCCTTTACCTGCTTCTAAGCCTGCGCCTTCTGCTTCACCTATTTGCATTTTAGTACTGATTTTATTAGATATTTTTATTATGATAAAGAATACTACCAGGACAACAAATATTGAGAAGAATAAAGCTCCTGCGCTCCAATCTTGGAAGAATTTAAGAGATGAAGCAAAGCTCAATAAGGCATTTGATAAGGTTATCATCACTTTTGTGATTGCTATTATGATCGTTATTGTTATACTCGCTATTACTTTTATTGGGCCTTCCTTGAAGAAAGGCATTATTTTTACTATGTTTAGTATCATTAAAAATAACATGATCCAGACTGCTAAAAGAATGATAAATTTTGATAAAGTTATCTTATCCTCAACTCCAAATAATATTCTGGCAATGACCTGAGTCCAATCCGGCAAGTCTATTTGTTTGTCTAATGCGACATTGGTGGCCGCTTTGAAGTTATTTGCAGAGATATTTTTAGGAATACTGTTAATATTATCGATTTGGTCTGGAGTCTGAGCGAAAATAAAAGGAATTAGAAATAGTAAGGCGATTGTGACTAGTAGTGTCCTCTTCATGAAGTAATCAGAAAAATAAAGCATATAAAAGTTTCCATTGATAATCTTTTTAAACTAAAGATTCATCAGTAGAGTATGATAAAAAAGAGAAGTGCTGTATTTTTGATTTTTATAACCCTCTGTTTGCTACTGCCTTTAGTTAATGCGCAGGTCTTCTTTACAAGTCCTGGACAATTTATAAGAGATGCCATACAAGGAATAACTAGTGTTTTTGAGCCAGTATTTCAAGCTTTGTTTGGAGATTATACAACTGATGAATTTCTTTTTGCTAAAGTTCTTTTGCTAATATTGCTATTTGTTGTTATTTACGCCGCCGCTCAAAGAGTTGAGTTTCTGAAAAACAATAAGTCTGTTACTTATATTGTCGCGCTTATTATTTCTATAATGGCAGTCAGGTTTATGCCAGAAGAAGGTCTAATTAAGGGAATTTTGTTGCCTTACCAGACCCTAGGCATAGCGATCACGGTCCTTTTGCCTTTTATTATATTCTTTTACTTTTTGCATACAACAAACATGACTGGATTTGGGAGAAGGATGGGTTGGATATTTTTTGGGATAATTTTTCTGGTTTTATGGAACGCTAGGGCTAATGAGATTGGGACGATAGCAAATCAGATATACTTATGGACCACAATCGCACTCATTGTTGTTCTACTATTTGATAAGAATATACATTATTACTTTGGAAAACATGAGATGAGCATGTTTTATAGGGGAGCTGATCAAAGAACAATTGCGGGGTTACAGGCAGAATATTTGAATATCCTTCATGTCGACACAGCTGATGCTAAAAGAAGAAGGAAAGATATAGAAAGACAATTAAGAGACTTAAATGCCAGAGTTCCTTAAAAATTTTGATGTGTTTATATTTAATTGATCAATACTGAGAGAATAGTTGATTAAAGATTTATTTCATTCTTCTATAACCGACTACATGCTTGCCGTGATAGATTGGGACTTCTGCAGGTTGTTTGCCTCTTCTGCCGCCACCACTCTTTACGGTTATGAATAGACCCACTACTAATAATCCTAAGGAAACTATGACTAAAGGAAGAACTGGAACATCAGTTATGTAAGGAATAGCTGTTTTTACACTTGGGATGGAATATGAGGCAATACCTATTAGTCCTAACACAGATAGAACGATACCTAAAGTTTTTTTTATCATCTTCTCTCTTCTAATAAGTGTTATTCAGGGAGATATTTAAATGTTTTTGTCAGCTAAGAGCCATTCTGTTGGTAAAACTTTGCTGAGATCTGTTCTTTTCCACCGTAGGCCTGCTCTCACATGATCTCTTCTATCTTGAGATGCGTCGAATGCAGCGTTATCTCTGTATATTTTTACGCTGCAATTGGGAATTAGAAGACCATTTTCTAGTTGTAATGGACTTTTTATTCTTAATCTTAATGTCTCGTATCTGAAATCTTCTGATATGTCTTCTGTTACGTATCCCGTCTCTATAAAAACATATCCGACGTCTCTTTCACCATCTATTCCACAAAGGCCACAAAATGCTTCATCTGTTTCTTCTGTTATAGGATATTTTCCTCTTGATTCTAATTCTCTTGCCCCATGCCCATATAAGAAAGGGTTCTTTTTTGGAGTTCTCTCTTCAAAGTAACCCAGATTTAAAGTTCCTTGCTCGTCTGCTAATCTTGAGTTTAGAGCTAAGATCAGACCCTCTAGATTGAATAACTCTAGGCGAGGATTTCCCGAAGGCTTAAAAATTATATTCCTAACTTGAACCATAGATTTTATCCAAAATAACTGTTTAAATAGTTTTATATTCAATCTAATAGAACCATTCGGAATGCACAATGTTCTTAAGATCTGCTCCGCGCCATACCCTTCTCCCTTTTACATAGTCTCTTCTTGTGTCTGGGAGGAGGTCGAGCCCTACTCTTTGTCTAGTAAATATTATTTGAGATAATCTTGTTTGATCTTGGAATCTTATAGGCATTGTCAGGGTAATCTCTTCAACTTCATATTCACTTCCTCGAAATCCTTTTTTGACTCCTATCGTTCCAACATTTCTATGACCAGGAATCACTGGGGGATATTGAAGCATAGGATATTCTCCAATTGCTTCGATTTTAGTTGGCCTGTATTTATTGGGAATTATAAGTCCTCCAGGAATATATCTTCCTACTTCTATGCGCACTTGATTATCAAAAAGAGAGTTTAGGTTTCTCACTAACTTGTTTAGGATAAACAAATTTAGGCCAGGTTCTGTATGAAGTTTTTCCATGATTAATGGTGAAAAACTTCCGTATATAAAATTATGTTTTAGCAAGACTTTTAAAGGGATTTTTTAATAGGTAAGATGAAAAAAGGAGAATTGCTTTTAGTTAAGTTTAAAAGGTTCATTCCGACAAAATTTTATGAGTAAAACAAACGGAGATCATAGAAGCGATAGAAAACTACTTGGAATTAGATATGCCGTTAGAGGGGGTTTAGAGATTCAATCAAGATTTCCATTTACGGCGGATGACTATAGGGCAATGCTAGGAGTTCCAGCGATAATAGATAAATATGGGCTAGTAGATGAACTTGGATTTAAAAACTTTAGAATAACCAGCAGTTCCATTCATTTTGCTTTTAAAGGCAATGATAATAGGGCTTATGGGCCGGTCTACTCGGGATTACTAAGCCAGGAAGAGGCGCAAGGTTTAGGGGCCAGACATTTAGAACAGGCAAGAAACATCTGCCCTATTAACCCTTTAAATTTTTCTGTTAGATTATCTCCCGATGAACGCGCTGAAAGAAACAGGAAACAAGGAATAGAGAAATATGAAAGAAAGAGGGGTTGTTTTGCCATGACTCCCGCGCAGAAATTGGAAGCTGTTCGTAAAACGCACGCAACACGAGGAATAACTCCTTGGGGCGACGTAGAGGGAATGTATGCGATTGTTCTGTCCAGATTAGAGAGGTATCAATTTAAGAGAAAAAGGAAATGGTGCGGAGAATTAGAAACCTGTTTAAAAAAGAATGAAATAGCCAAAAAAGTAAATCTGGAATTTCACGGTGGAGAAGAAGTAAGAACAGAAGCGTCGATTAACAGTTTCCTTAAAAATAATGATCCTAGTGAATATGGATTAGGTTAATCAAGGAAACCTATATAAGTGAATTTTTCTTTATCATTAAATGGCGAACTACGATATTGTTGGAAATATTGCAATTGTCAAATTCAAAAGAGAGGAACGTGCAGCGACTAAGAAGAAGTTTTCTTTAGAGTTTTTGGAAAAGACAAAGAATGTAACCACAATACTAGAAAAAAGCAATAAGTTTTCAGGGAGATTGAGAACGCAGAGCACAAAATATCTTGCGGGAGATAAAACTAAAGAGGTTTTGTATAAGGAAAATGGATGTGTTTTTAGGTTTAATGTTGACACATGCTATTTCTCTCCCAGACTTGCAGCTGAACGGAGAGAGATTGCTGAAACTGTAAAACGTGGAGAGAAAGTATTAGTTATGTTTGGAGGAGTTGCACCCTTTGCTATTGTTATTGCAAAACTAAGTAAGGCTGCAAGTGTAGTTAGTGTTGAATTAGGGAGAGACTGTAGTAAATATGCTCTTGAGAATGTTAAAAAGAATAAATTGATTAATGTAGAAATTGTGCAGGGAGACGTAAGAAAGAAACTCAAAGGAAGCAAGGAACGATTTGATAGAATTGTTATGGCGAGACCAAATTTGAAAGACTCTTTCTTAGATGTCGCTTTTCCCATAATAAAACAGGGAGGAATAATTCATTATTATGGATTTTATCCTGAGATAGAGAAGGATAAATTGTTAGAAATGGTTAAAGAAGAGGCTAGTAAAGCTAAAAAGAAGATTAAGATTCTAAATGTAAAGAAAGCTGGCGAGATTGGTAAGAAGAAGTATAGATTTAGGGTTGACTTGAAGATTTTGAATTAAGCTGCATTTTCGTATCTTGGCTTGAAAGCATTTGTATCTATCTCCCCATTAGTGAAGGTTCTCACTTCCGAATCAATTATTGCCTGGCCATTTTGATAAACAACTCCTTGGAATGTGTAAGATACCCTATTTCCTCTTCCTAGTTTTGCCACTTCATAAACGTCTATTCTTGTTTTGCCGGTCCTAAGCTCACCGTAGGAAGTGCTTTTCATCCCAATATTCTTTCCCCCTATGTTTTTACCACTTGTTGCGTTTAGATCATTTACAAAGGATAGTAGCGTTGAGGGAACTCTTGCAATTCCTAGAGAGAATGGAACTTCCTTTACAGGGGCCTCTCTTAATCCTTCATAAAAATCTCTAACTTCTTCCGGAGTTATATCAATGTCCTGTCTATAAACAAGCTTTTCGGGGTCATATGTTCTTGGAGAAGGTCTTTCTGTACTAAATTCGGATACTAATTCTACTCTTGGTTTTTTAGTTGAATCAGAATGAGGAACTATCAACCTGTAGCTTCTGACATTTTCCCCTCCTTGTTCTGTGTCTATCCTCCAATTTATTGGTTCGCCAGGATAGACAGGGTCTCTGAAAGTGACTTCTTGTGAAGCGAAGTAAAAAGTTTTATCAGGAGATTGCATGACTGATAATAGGTTTCTAGCTATTCTTCCTCCAATTGAAGCTAAATGGACCCCAATAACAGGAGTGTCGGTAAATTCAAATTGCTTGGCTACTTCTACATTTCGGTGAATAGGCGAATAGTCGTGGACTACATCCCCAAATCTTGCAATATCTTCTCTTGAAAGGGTTATTCCATTAATACTTTCAAGTACTTCTTTGTCTTTACCACCAGTTAAAAATCTAAATATATCCATATTAGAACTAATGAATTTTGTCTTTTAAAGCTTACTAATTTGAGGTTTTATCAATTTCTTCTTAATTTGGGGGAGAGTTGCTTGAGAACAGCTATGTCGTTAGCGTGGCCGCTGTATTGTACTATGACGTGAACTCCTTCGAGTCTTCCGTCTAATAATGCAATTGCCCCTAAGCGATCGACTATTGTGTGGCAGGCTATTTCGGCAGGATAGCTCGTCCATCATTATTTCTTTAAAATAGGGTTTAAAAGATTATAGTTAGAATTTCACATCAACTTTTACTGCAGTTGGGGCTTCACCGCCGTGCCAAGTGAATCTTGGCCTGACTCGGATTGGATAGATTCTTTCTGAATTATCATCTAAAATTATTGCAGAGCCCTTAAGAGAAGGGAGATCGTCCAATTGCTGCTTGATAGTTTTTGTTAGATAAGTCTGCATAATTTCATTCAATGCATCTATGTCTGGTTTTGCCGTTAGACGATGAGCGATAACTAAGTCGGATTGAGTCATAACGTCTTTATGAATTTGTCCTGGCTGCTGAGTCGCTAGGACTAGTGATATTCCTGGTTGACGGCCTTCTCTAAGAATCTGCACGAGGGCGTCTGTTGCAGGAGTTTTTCCCTCACGGGGAAGGAATTCATGCGCTTCGTCTAAGAATATCCAGACTAGTGGATCTTTTTTTTCCTGATTGTAAGATAGATAATCCTGTCCGTGCTGCAAGGCTTGCAATTCCTCTTTTTTCCTTGCATCCATTCTTGTCTGGAATAATTTTCTTGATATGAGAGAAATGACTAACGCTCGGACATTAAATGCACTGATCGAACTATAGACTGAGATATCTAAAACTGTTGTTGTGCCTGCAGTAATTAAATCTGAGATTTCTGTTCCTTCTGGGTTTTTAGAGAAAATTCCCCAGTTGTCTGCCGCAGAAAACAATGAGGAAACTATTTCCTTTGTTTCTTTTGACGATTCTTTATCTTTGTGTATTTGCGATTGAATCTGAGATAGAGTAAAGGTACTACTTTCTTCTTTTAATTTTGAGATTATTCTTGTTAATAAAACTCCTTCTAGAGATATCATGCTGAGATTAAATAAAGTTACCCAGTCTTCTGCATCTAATTGTGATGATTTCAAAGCGAATGTGAAATCAAAAGGGATTAATTTTTCTTTATATTCCTGCTCTTTTCCAAAAGGAATAAAGACCTTTACAGGCAATTGTTTAGATTCTAATTCCCACTCCTTGAGTAATTGGGCTTCTTTTTCATTCTTGAATTTCATTGTCCAGAATATTCCCATGGTGTCAAAGATTAATGACGCGATATTTTTAGCCGATTCATCCTGAAGATCTGATAGTTCTTCAGCGATAGTTCCTATTGAATAACTATTATGTACAATGATGTCGTTAGCTACAAAATTATGATTTTCCGGAACACAAATATCATAAACTGTAAATTCTCCTTTAAGTAATTCCATAGAGATAATTTCATCCCAAAATATTTCTGATGTTGCCAACAATTTCATAGGATTACTATTTTCTACTTCTCCAATTTGCATTAACGTTTGCCTAGATGGAGAATAGTGTATTCTTTCTCTCATAGCTTTTGGATGTTTATATCCCAAAGATCTTCCAACTTCGGCCCAGTTTTGTGGCTTATAAAGTTCCCAAACTTCTTTTGGCACAGTATCTACATTAGGATTCCAACTTATTCTTTTTAATTCTTCTAATGCTTTATGCTGCCTTTCTTCTTTTTTACCAAAGAATCCTATTTCTTCTACGAACTTTACTACATTATTTGAGCCCAATATTAATTCAAAAGATTTGAATTCTTTTCCATTTAATCTGATCTTTTTCTTTCTTAACCTTGATAATATCTCAAATCTAAGAAGCAAATTCTGGATTTGTCTTATCATTTTTTCAGAAGAAGAACAATAAGAGATCTGCCAAGTCCCCCCATGAGTTGTTTTCTTATAGTATATACTTCCATCGCAACTGAAAAGACGATTTAAAAGAAGAGCAATGTGCTCCTTCTTTAATTGCATGATATTTTGTGATAAAAATTTCTTTGTCGAGAGTAGTCCAAATAAATCTTCTCTTTCAATTAACTTCCTTATGCTTCTTTTTTCGTAAGAATTTTTATTTCCTTTTAGAAATTGTCCCTTTTCATTTCTTGAAGTATTATGCTTTAAAACAATGCTCTTCCATTGAGGAGAAGAAATTCTATAATGATATTCTTTTTCTTTTATCAATTCTAATGTTGGATCAAAATCTTTTAATGCGTTATCAAAATCTTTAACTATCTTTTCGTCTGAGTTAGTAAATAAAACTATTTGTTTTGTATGCCCTTCTGCAATTAGATATGCCAGGAGCTTCACTTCATTTTCTGACATTTCCTTACTTCCAAAAGCAGGGATTACTCTTGGAGTTGCTATCCTGCCCCCTATGTTTAATTTTTGCGCTTCTTCCCAACCTTTTATTGTTAAGAGTGGATGTTCAGGGGTTAGTTTTATCTCCTTTCCACTTCGAAGTTTTACTTTTAACAATTTATCAACTTTTCTTGAAAAGAAATCAGATTTAGAGTTTTTCTCCATTTTTAACTGAGAATTTAATGAGATTATATCTTCATGATTATTCTCAAGTTCTTTTATAGGTAATTCGGATCCATCTGCTAAAGTTATCAATGTATCTTCATGTAGACACTTTCCCGAGCCTCTTTTCCCAGCGACTAAAATTACATGAGAACGGGCAACATCCATCCAGATTCTGTTTGAGAGAGAAGTGTAATTTCCCATCTTAACATACCCTTTGCCAAGATAGATCAATCCTCTTGTGCCAAACTTTTCTTTATCTCCAGCATCACGTCCTATTACAATATCATATGGCATGGCGTTATAAAGGAGAAGCGTTTATTAAATGTTATTATCTTTTTTTTGTTGGCGGCAAGGGGAGTTTTCTTGTTGGCTGCAAAATAGCATCTGCTAATCCTACATCAACTGCTCCTTGGGCACAATATATACTGTCGTGAGCACATCTGCCCTTCCAGTATGCAGGACTTTTTCCGCTTCTTTCCGCGAATATATTATAAGCCATTCCTGCTGTTTTTTTACTATACTCACTCCATCTTTGTATATTTCTTGTATGCTCTCTATCAAAACCCATTGTGCCATCATGAATCATTATTGTTGCATGAGGATGTAATAATCTTCTTCTGCCTGCCTGCAAAATAATGGCTCCCATGCTCATAGCACTTCCCAATACTTCTACGTCGACTGGGGCTCGTGAGGCTCTAATTGCATCGTATATGGCAAACCCGTGTCCTTCATTTCCCCCAACGCTATTTAACACAGCAACTATCTTACCTCTCCCTACACGATTCAAAACTTCTAAACCTTTAATTACATATTCTGAACTTAGAAATGTTATGCCGGGGTCTCCTTCTTCTTTACTATTCTCTCCGGCAGCCGACCCGATATAGATTATTCTTCCTTCCAAATCTATTCCTTGCTCAAAAAATCTTGTTATGTTATCTTTTGTAAAACCATTTCTTTTAGTCATGTAAATAAAAATAAAAACCTGTTTTAAAAATCTATCGCAGTCTAGCTAGATGGTATGGTTTAAAAATGGAGAATTTTTCATATATTCATGAGATTCATAGACGGAACACCGCAATTTCGCAGATTGCTGCAGTCTGCAGGCGAACGTCGAGATATAGAGTATGCAAAAATTGATGTACTAGTTGCACAACCTAGTCCTCCTTCTTTGGGAGAGATGGTCGGAGTTGTGGGTACTTTAAATTCAAAGCAGGCAGTTAGTAGGTACCTTCATTCAGCAGGATTGTATGAAGGGTGGAAAAGGAAAAGAGGCGAGTTAGGAAAAAAACAAAAAGAAAGAAGAGAAGATAAGGAAAGAGATAGATTGGTTGCCTGGATAGCCAATCATGCTCTAAATCATGCCATTTCAAGAGAAGTGATAGAAACTTATGAAAGTTTTTCTATGTATGGTGAAAGGGGAGGCTTAAATAGAATAAAGAGAGAGGTAAAAAGAGTTGGATATAAAGGAGTAAAAGCCACCTTAAAAAAAGCTGGAATAGATCCAACCGAAGCTTTTGGAAGAGTTGTGCATTCAGCAGAGCAGAAGGCGGCAATAAGAAGGGCTATACCTTTAGATTATTTTAGCGCGGACTTAGCTCATTTTCTGCGAGTTCCTACTCATGATATAAAGAATTATAGAAATAAAGAAGTTGGCGAAGATGTAAGGGCTAGTTGGAATTTAGAAGGAAGAACTCTTCTGTGGCAGGCTAGTGAAGTATACGAGGCTATAGGCGCAGGTTTTTCAAATGGAGGAGCATTTGAACTTCTTGGATTCCGCAAAGGAGTAGTGGAAAGAAGCAATGTACACAGAAAAGAAATAGAGCCGAAAATAGTTGGTTTATTGAGGACAATTTATCCTACGAGAGAGCAAGATGTGCCTTATCTTACCCCTACTGATCGATTTGATTAATGTGGTTGAATCCTACATAAGGTTTTTAAATACTAAATTATTAAACGTGAAATGAAAGAACACTCTAGCCATGATCATGCGGCTCATAAGAAAGACACTATTGAAATCCCTATAGGGAAATTGAAAAAAAATCCTTGGATTATTTCTACAATTCTTTTGGCTATTGTATTAGTTGTTGTTTTAGTTATGTATAACAAGGGCGGCGGAATGGTTAGTGCTGATAATGCGGGAGAGAGCGTTGTATCTTTTATTAATAATAATCCAAATTTGAATAGTCAAGTTAGTTTGGTTAAAACTGAGAAAGAAGGACAACTTTACAAAGTAACTTTGAATTATGAAGGCCAGGAAGTTCCTCTTTACACTACACTAGATGGAAAATACCTTGTGAGCAATATTGTTCCATTGTCCGGAGATGCTGCTCCAGCTGATGACGGTACCTTACCTACAGATACTGCTCCTAGCGAAGTTCCAAAGTCCGATAAACCAGTAGTTGAATTATTCATTATGTCCTACTGCCCGTATGGAACACAGATGGAAAAAGCAATATTGCCAGTAGTTTCTGCTTTGAAAGACACTATAGATTTTGATATAAGATACACTCATTTCACATTACATGGCGAGAAAGAAGATACTGAGAACTTTAGACAAATGTGTATAAGAGAAGAACAAGGCGATAAGTTCTTGCCTTACATTCAATGCATAACTAATTCAACCGACCCTTCCAATCCAGCTGACGTCAATAAATGCATGAAAGATCTTAAGATCAACACTGCTAAAGTTGATACTTGCCTGGAAACTAAGGCAGAAGAATACTTTGCTGCTGATTCAGCTCTTAGTCAGAAGTATGGTGTACAGGGAAGTCCAACATTAGTTATTAATGGTGTTCAAGCTGAGAGCGCAAGAAGCCCTGCAGCAGTTTTGGCTACTATATGTTCTGCATTTAATGAAGCTCCAAGTGAATGTGATACAGAATTGCCTACAGCAGCTGCCTCTCCTGGATTTGGATATAATACTGCAAACTCTGCAGAAAGCGCAGCTGTTAACTGCGGATTCTAAACTAGAATATCATGAGTTTAGATTTTTTTAGACAGTTTGTTTTAAACCCTTTTAAGACGGGAGCAGTTGCTCCAAGCTCTAGGGCATTGGCTGAAATAATTACCCCTCACACTGCATTGGAACATGCAACCGTAGTGATGGAACTTGGTCCAGGTACAGGTGTTTTTACTCAGCGAATAGTACATAAAATCAATGCAAGAACACTATTTTTTGCTTTAGAGATAAATCCTTATTTTGCAAAGAAAACAAAAGAAAGATGTCCCCAAGTATTAATTTTTAATGACTCTGCGCTGCATGCGAGAAAATATCTCAAAGGCAAACAATGTGATGTCATCATTTCAGGATTGCCTTTTGCAGGGTTTAAGAACGAATTACAAAATGATTTACTTAAAGTCATTGGCAACTCGTTGAATACAAAAGGAATTTTCCTTACATTTGCTTATGTTCATGGGACTATGTTGCCTAGCGGAAGAAGATTTAAACAAAAATTACGTACTCAGTTTAGAGAAGTTAAAACGACTAAAATAATTTGGAAGAACTTTCCTCCCGCCATAGTGTACTTCTGTAAGAAGTAACAACCTCTGTATCGTGTAAAAAAGACAACACGATTATTTATACAAAAGTATCCTTGATTTTATATGAAAATGTTAAAATGTGGTGATGTAATGGGACATCCTACAAGTCAATGTTCTTTTGTAGCGAGCGGAATGTCATCAAATCGAGATATAAAAGATAAGATGATGAATCATATTAAGCTAAAACATAAAGAATTCTTTAGAAATATGAATGTAGATGAGAGAAGAGATCTTGATGATAGGATGGACGACTCTATTAGCGAAGAGAAAGAGTACAAGGGAGGAATGTTTGAGAGAGAAGAGAGTAAAAATAAAGTAGTAAAGTCAAAAAGTATAAAAACTCACAACCATACTAATCAATAATAATAACATGACTCACGAATTACCAAAATTAGGGTACGCGTATGATGCATTAGAGCCATATATAGACGCAAAGACTATGGAAATACATTATACTAAGCATCATAAGACTTATGTTGATAAATTAAATGCTGCTCTTGAAAGATATCCATTATTACAGAAGAAAAAAGTTGAAGATTTGATAAAAGAATTAAATTCTAAACCTCAAAATATTAAAACTGCAATAATCGAAGATGAAATTAATACAAGTGCTTCTCTTCCTAGTAATGTTAAAATGGCTGTGAGAAACCACGGTGGTGGGCATGCTAATCATAGTTTCTTCTGGCAAATATTAAAGAAAAATACAAAACTAAGCGGAAAGATAGAGAAAGAAATAGTGAAGAGATATGGTAGCTTTGATGACTTTAAGAAATTATTTGCAGAAGCTGCAATGAATAGATTTGGTTCTGGTTGGGCCTGGCTAGTTATGGATAATGGTAAACTAGAAATTATCAGTACTGCAAACCAGGATTCTCCTTTGATGGAAGGGAAGAAACCGGTGTTAGGCTTAGATGTTTGGGAACATAGTTACTATATTAAACACAATTCCAACAGGGCAGCATATGTTGAAGCATTCTGGAATGTAGTCAACTGGGATCAAGTAGAAGAGAATTTTGAGAAGAAGTAGAACTGAGATTAATTCTACAATGAGCTTGAAGTTATCAGAAGGTATTTAAAATAAAGAATTTATTAGGTATAATGAGCATGTTACGAAAACCTTGGTTTTGGATTACTATAATACTAATTGTTCTTGTTCTTATTGCCACTTCAATAGTTTCTTCGGATGACTGTAAGAAAGTTTCTGATTCGGGCGTGAAAGATAATTGTTATATTTCTAAGGCAATGGAACAAGGAACTATAAAAACATGTGAGAAAACTAGCACACTTGAAGCAAAAGAAGGCTGTTATGATGCCGTTGCAGGAGTTTTGAAAGATACTTCAATATGTGAAAAAATAGGTCCTAGAGAGAAAATAAGCAATTGTTATACAAATGTGGCTGTAAAAAAACAAGATGTTTTAGTTTGCGATACAATTGAAGATGAGAGTGAAATTGAAGAATGTTATGTTTATGTTGCTGAAGAGCTAAGCGATGCATCTATTTGTGAGAAAATCAAGCCAGATGAGTATGGCAGACAAAGTTCTGTAAAAGACAATTGTTATATGGTTGTAGCTATAAAAAGGAATGATAGAGAATTATGTTATAGAATTCGAGGAGTTTGGAAAGATAATTGTATACAAAATACAGAAGGAGATACATCAACTGGTGCGACTGGAAGGATAGAGTATGGTGAGGGCGATTGTATGCCTTTGGCTTGTATGAATGATAATTGTAGTGATTCACGTACATATAATTATTTTCCTTATGATGGTAAGATATTCTTTATAGATAAATTGAAATTCGATACGTTAGGCGAGGGCGATTTTAACCTGCTCCGTGAATCAAGCGATCAAACAAACGTAACAAATGGAAATTATAAGGTTTACCTTAACCCTGGAGAATATGTTGTAATGCCTGAAGAAATTTACCAAGCAGGATACCATGTAAATATATCTGCTGGAATAATGATTGAACAAAATTTTAAATTCCTTAAATGTACTTCATATTAAAATAGGCTTTAGTCGTAAATATTCTTTCTATGCCCAACTTTAAGGATTTGAATACCTTCTTGCTCAATCGAAAAAATTATCCTATAGTCTCCAACTCTTAATCTAAAATCGTTCCTTCCTTTTAACTTTTTAATATCTTTAGAAAAAGGACTTTCTGCTAATTCATCAACTTTTTTAATAATTCTTCGTGAGATGGATGGTTCAAGTTTATTTAGAGCATCTAGTGCATGGTTATCCCAAACAATCTTGAAGGGCATTATAATCCGAACCTTTTTTTAACTTCTTCCTGAGTTACGAATTTTCCTGCTTTGATTCTTTTTCGGGCTTCTTCTATTTCGATTTTGGTTTTTTCATTTAACTCTAAATCATCTTCTATCATTCTTTCTATTACTTCGTTGTAGGTCTCTCTTTCTATCATTTTCATTCTGTCTAGAGTTGATTTTACATTATCTGAAATTTGTATTGTTGTGGCCATATTATAATCTCCTATAGCTTTTTATAAACCATTACAGTATTTAAATATTTTGGAATAGTTAGCCTGAGGAGAATTTTTATATGCCTTAATAATAAGATATAGATGCCTTATGAAGTAGAAGAAACAGTACACCTTATGCGTGTTTATCACAGTGTTGAAAAAGAAGCGAGAGATTTTTTATCAATTACTGCTTATGCTGCAAAAAACAAGGAACATCGGTTAAAGAGCGCAGAGAGAACACTTAAGGCTATTGAGGCGTGTCAAGAACTGCGGTTCTTGAGCATGCTCAAGATTTAGTGAAATCTTGACATACAAAAAACTGCCTCTCTTGATAAGAAAAGAACTGGAAATGGACAAGAATGCACACGTCAGTAGTCTAATTGAACTAGAGAGAGTATGTCGAGCAATGCTTAGTTAATTATATCTGATTGCTCTTTCTCTGTCTATTATATCTTCTAAAGGTCTAGTCATTAAACTATTATCTGAAGGATCCATTATCATTTGATAAGCTAATGGATCTTCTCCACAAGCCCCAGTTTGATAAAGTCGATGAAACTCTCTGCGAAATTCGTAAGGACATGTATGTTTGCTTATGGCTGCCACCTGACTTCCATTAATTGGTACCGCTATTACAAAATCTCCTTCTCTGAGAGGATGAAGGTTTGTCATATTATTTATTTCCATGGAGAGTTTTTAAATATTCCTTGTGATTTTTCTCTTTAATGGGCGAGAGTTTCTTTTGCATTTCAATGGAACCTTTATAAACCTACGAATAATTAATGGATTATGGCAAATAAAGCTCTTTGGATTGGAATCGTAATTGTGATAGTTGTTATTGCTACTAGCGCTTTCTTTATGTTGGGAAAGACGAGTAGAATAATTGACATTAAAAATGAGGCTAATATAGGTCAAACTGTAGCAGTTAAAGGAACAGTTCAAACAACTGTTAAGATAGGTGAACTTTCAGGATATACTCTATCAGACGGTACCGAGACAATTGCAGTTTCAAGTCAACAACTTCCACAAGAAGGCGAAACTATTACGGTAAGAGGAACATTGATAAAAGATACAATACTCGGATATTATATTAAAGTCAATTAGATGCTGCGTTATTAGTCAGGAGTTAATTTTACTATTTTTTAAGACACACGTTTATAACTATAATACTATCTAATAAAGTATGTCAACTAATACAAAAGAGTTTAAGAAAATTAATGCGGCATCTAAAAAGAAAGCAAATGAACGTGGTAAAAATGAAGTGAAAGAACGGGATAAAAACATAAAACAACAGAAGTTAAGTTGAGATTAATAACTTTGGGTAACATGTCTTTACGAGAACTGTGTAATACTTTTTATTACACGACTTATTGCCTTTTGTGACATCGGCCCAATTAAAGGGGTCGTGCAACCTTTTCTTCATCTACGGCAATATTATAAGAAAGAGTTAAAGATCGCACGTGTTTATGAAATTTCTCCATGGAAATACTCCCATTGCGGGCACTTGAGAGCACTAGAAATCCTTCTTCCTTGTTAAGATGGAGACCTAGAGCTATAACTCCCAAATTGAATCCGAGTTGTACTTTCAATTCTTCTGAGAGGTTATCCCACTTGCTTACTTGTGTGAAACGCAGAACTTGTTCGCAGGCATGTTTGATAAACTCTTCTCCTGTCAGTGTCATTTATGAATTAAAGGAAGTATCCTTATAAATTCTCTTCTTCAATCAGCTTTTCCATATCTCTGCCTTTAGGTTTAACTTCCACTCAAGAATATAACTGCCTCGCCACTACGATTACTCAACATCAAGACTGCAGTATAAAAAAATAGATGTTTTAAATAATTGTTTTCCAAGATCCTAATCGAGACCAAGACTTACTTTAATCGCCGTATCAACTTTCTTCATAGTAAAGTTATCAAGAAGACTTATTTTCTTTATTATTACTATAGAATCTTCTTTAACAACCCGATTATATATCTTTTATTAGATATTCTATGGAAAATAAACAATATAAGGGGGTGAAAATGAAGACAAAAAACAGATCCATTTATCTACGAAGGGCGAGGCAGAAAAAAACCAAAGAACAAGACTAGTGTTTGAGTTCTATCCCGTAAGAGAATTTACTTTCCTTACGAGATGAAATTAAAAAACAGCCAAGTCTCCCAATATTAATAGCGATAATGGTCTGGTTTGAATGGGCCTTCAGGGTTTATACCCAGATAATCGGATTGCTTTTTAGTAAGTTTTGTAAGCTTGACTCCCAATCGGCTAAGATGTAGTCTTGCAACTTCTTCATCCAGATATTTTGGAAGCCTATAAACTCCAAGAGCGTGTTTTTTTGATGAAAGCTCGATTTGTGCCAAACATTGGTTTGTGAATGAACTGGACATAACAAAACTAGGGTGCCCTGTTGCGCATCCGAGATTGACAAGTCGTCCTTCCGCTAAAATAAATATCGAATGATTGCTGAAAACATATTTGTCTAATTGGGGTTTTATGTTTACTCTTTTAGCCCCAGAGTAAGTATTTAGTTCATTCATTTGAATTTCATTGTCAAAATGCCCTATATTACAGACAATTGTCTGGTCTTTCATTTTTTTCATGTGCTCTAGAGTGATGATATCGCTATTTCCAGTTGCTGTGATGTAAATATCTGCTTCTGATAAACTATCTTCTATTGGTTTAACTTCGTAACCTTCCATTGCGGCCTGCAAGGCGCAAATTGGATCTATTTCGTTTACTATTACTCTGGCGCCAAATCCACGCATTGACTGGCAACATCCCTTTCCAACGTCCCCATAACCACATACTACTACGGTTTTTCCAGCAACCATGACTCCGGTTGCTCTTTTTAATCCATCCGCCAAACTCTCTCTACACCCATACAAATTATCAAATTTTGATTTTGTAACGCTATCGTTAACATTTATTGCGGGGAATAACAGTTTTCCTTGCTCTAACATTTGATATAGCCTGTGGACTCCAGTGGTTGTTTCTTCCGATACCCCTTTAATACTTTTGATTATGTTGCTCCATCTGGTCTTATCTGTTTTATGAATATCTTTTAGGCAGAGCATCAACTCTTGATAATCTTCTCCCTCTTTTGAGTAATCTTTGTTTAATAGGGATGGATCTTTTTCTATTTCGATTCCTTTATGAACCATTAGGGTTGCATCTCCACCATCATCAACAATTAAAGTGGGGCCTAATCCATTTCCAAAGTCTAATGCTTTTTGAGTTGTCCACCAATATTCTTTAAGAGTTTCCCCTTTCCAGGCGAAAACTGGTATTCCAGAACTTGCAATCGCTGCAGCAGCCGAATCCTGAGTAGAAAAGATATTACAAGAGGCCCATCTAACTTCTGCGCCAAGAAATTGTAAAGTTTGAATCAAAACTGCCGTTTCTGTAGTCATATGCAAACTCCCAGTTATTCTTTCACCCTTTAGCGGTTTTGTTTTAACATATTTCTCTCGTAAAGACATTAAACCAGGCATTTCTTTTTCTGATATTTCTATTTCCTTCTTTCCCAGTTCTGCTAAGGAGATATCTTTAACTTTGTAGTCGAAGCTCATTTTTATAATCCCAATTCTGATTTATAGGTGTCCAGAATAATTATTAAATCTTTCTCTAATCTTGCGCCGTTTGAAGAAACTACTAAGGAAGCAGCAAAACTTGCGAGCTTCCCAGATTTTTCCAGCCCAATTTTTTTAGAAATTCCATATAATAACCCTGCAGCATACATATCTCCTGCCCCATTTGTATTTACCAGTTTTGCTTTAAATGGAGGGATTATGAAAGTCTTACCCTCTGATTTTATCAGACTTCCTTTCTCACCTAACTTAACAACTGCAATTCTGCATAATCTTGAAATGTGGTCTAGAGCCTTCTCTGGGACTTTGCCTGTAAATGCAAGAGCCTCACTCTCGTTGACGAAAAGTATGTCTACTCCTTTTGCTACTTCTTTTAGAAAATCAAGATTTCTATGGACTACACTTGAGTCGGAAAGATCAAGAGATATTTTGGTAGAGTTGTTTTTTGCTATATCTATCGCTTTAAGAGAAGTAGTGCGGGATTCTCCAGGCTCAAGATTGTATCCTTCCAAGTGAAGAATGCCCGAATTGGAGATCGTACTTTCTGAAATTACACTATCATCCAAACAATTAGATGCCCCCAGGTAAACTGCAAAACTCCTTTCTTTATCAGGAGTGATAAAAGTTATCGCGTTCCCGGTTGATAGCTCCTTGTGTTTTGAAAATCTTGCCTGGACTCCCAAGTCTTTAGTCTTTAGTTCATAAATTTTTCCAAGTTCATCTGTGCCTATTTTTCCTAAAAATGCTGTTTTACCTCCTAGTATGCTTACGCCTGCAATCGTATTTGAACAGCTTCCCCCAGGAGACATCTTAGAAGAATGCTTTTCCAGACTTTTTAAGATAAATTTATTTTTTTCTTTATCAATTAGGGCCATTTCTCCTTTTTTCATTCCAAAGTCTCTAAGAAGAGTGTCTTCTACTTCAAAAGTCAAATCAAGTAAAGAGTTTCCCAATCCTATTACGTCGTATTTTTTCATGCATCAAAAAGAAACTGAGGTTTTATAATGTTATTGATGTTTTTGTTTTGGCGGTTTGGACATTATTCTAAGGATTGACGCCCCCACGATTACTTAAACTAGCCAAAATCTTTAATTTCTTACCAGATAAGAAAGTAATGCCTTTGTTTGCGCTTCTTCTTACCAGGTATGAAAAGATTTAAATAATCTTTATTTCTTCTTACCAGGTATGAATAAAGAAGAAATATTAATTAAATCAGGAAAAGAGTATTTCCAATCTGGAGACGACGAATTTGTTAAACAGAGATATAATTCTGCTGTTGTTTTATATTTTAAAGCTTTGGTAAGTTTTTGTGACTTATACGTATTGCAAAAAACAGGCAATACTCCTTCTTCGCATAATGATAGATTTAGGATAACAAAGGATAAATTTCCAGAAGTTTATAACTTACTGGATAAAGATTTTCCTTTTTACCAAAGTTCATATATTCAAATTATGAGCAAAGAACTAGCGGAGGTTATTAAAGATGATGCAAAAACTATGGCAGAAAAAACTAAAGTTATATTATAGTAGTGATGTTATAGATATTGTGCAGTTTGGGTCATCTGTTGTAGAAGGAAAAATTCCCAATGATATAGACATTGCAGTTTTATTTAACAAAATTCCCCTCAAAGAACAATTGAATCAGTCACAAGAAATAAAGAAACAAATTGAAAAATTCACCGAAATTCCAATACATATTAGTTCATTTGATTTGTATAGTCTATTTGAAAGTTCAAATTTTGCAAAGGAAGGCCTCTTGTTTTTTGGTAAAAGTCTAATTCATGGAGATGATTTCGCAAAAAGACTAGGGTTTACACCAAAAATACAAATTTATTATTCACTTGAGAAATTAAAGAAGAAGGATAAGGTAAGATTCAATTATATGTTAAGTGGTAAGGGTGGAATATATGGCTTGTTGAGAAAGTATAAGGGAGAGTTATTAAAACCAGGTTTAATCGAGATAGATTCAGATTGTGAAAATATCTTTACCGAATCGATTAAAGAGTTTGGAATTGATTTTAAGATAAAGAGGGTTTTGATTGGGTGAACGCCCCCACGAATCTCTTAACCTCTAAATCTTCGCCTTTCTTAATGAATTTAAATATAACAATCCTTATATATAATAAAAATTTAATGTAAAAATGGCGACCCTTTACGATCATTATAATCCAGAAACGCCTGCTCAAATGCCAATGAACAGGATTTATCAGGCAAGAGAAGGAGAACTCGCAGGAAAAATTGTTCAATTTAGGGGCGTTAGTGCTAATAGTGGGGGCGGATCATTCACTCTCTGGCTTTCAGACCCTTTTACAAGAACTCTTGTTGATTTGCAAGTGGGAAGAGAAGACCTCAGAGATTATGAGTTTGTACCTCCAACAAATTTCTCTCCAGAACTAGAAATAATTGTAGATGACCAAGCCCGCCAGTATGCTCGGACTAGGGTTGCTTTCCAAGGATTTCTGCAGCGAAATCCTTACGAGATAGTAGAATAAATTAGTATTTGCACATTGATTTGTCAGACATCTTAATGTGATAAACTATTTAAACGGATATTTTCAGAGTTTAAAATGAAAAAAGCATTTATTTTTCCTCTTGTTTTGCCTGCAGTTGCAAGCCTGGCGACGTTTGTTACCTGTGAGCCACATCTAGATAAACAGCTCAAGGAACGATCACACATAGTTGAACTCACTTCACAAAAAACTGAAGCGGGAGGAGAGGCCTGTTCTTGTGAATATATGGTGGATGGAGAAAAGAGAAGATATGAAGTAGGAATAAGGCACGAAGGAAATGCTAGCGAGCTATATATGAAAAGAGAGGGAGAAAGCGAAATTGCACTTATGGAAGTTGATCTAAGGATGGTTGTGAGATATGGATGTTTTGAGACTACAGAAACTGAGAAACAAGGGAGAAGAATAGGGTCTTTTGTATTACACAGTAGAGATTATAACGAAAGTGAAGAAAATGGCCACAATTATAATTTAGATGAATCTACTACTTCTAATCTCATTTTTACAAGTAAAAACGATTTTGTAATAGCCCATGAAATAGTGGGAAATAAAATAATAAAAGAAGACGATCCCTCCACTTCCTTACATGCCCTCTATGAAAGAGGATCTGTTTGCACACCGTAAAAACAAACAATAAAAAAAGAAAAAAATAAAATTATTTAGTCTTCTTTTTCTAACTCTGCGATTCTTTCTGCAACGCCTTGAGCTTCGTTTTCTAGTTCGCCTTTATATTCCTTAAGCATTTCTATTTTTTCCTGCTTGGTAAGGAAACCTCTAGGCTGTACTGTAACGCAGCTTCCTGACGAACATTCTCCGTAACATCCCATTTTTTCATTCCCTCCTTTCATCTTATCGTACATACGATAGATAAAATACTGAAGTATTTAAATGTATTGGTTATACGATATTCGATTTAAGAAAATTATTTTTGAATGAATTCTATTTCTTCTTCACTTAGGTCAAGTTTTTTCTGAACATCTGCCTGCTGGAGCATAGGCATAATGAGGGGGAAATCTCTTAATGCGCGCTTAGTAGAGCAGTGAACGAACTTTGCGTATTTCTTCGCTATGGTTTTCTTCTTTGCAATTTTTTGGTTATTCATCCAAATTTTTAATACTCGTTTTGGTCTTTCATATTTGGTGAATCCCTGTAATGCTGAAGGCTTAGAATATGATACTCCTGCGCTTTGAAAGATATTTTGATAGACTAAAAATCGATAGGACTGGTTTCTATAGATTCTGCCTCTGAATACATCTGCGTTTGCAAGAGCGTAGTAAGCTTTAGCTAGAACTTCATTTTTGTATTCTTTAGGAATATTTTCTTCTATCCAGAGGAATATCTCATCTAAAGAAAGCTCTGAATTATCAAATAAATTAAGGAAGTCTCCCCTTTCCTTGAATAGTCTTCTTAAGATGTTAAAGATATTTTCTTCATAATCTCTTTTTTCTGTTAAGTCGACAGCTGAATCAACAAGGGAATAAGAAGAAAGATCATTTATTGCAGCCCTTAGGTCGCCATGGGACTTTATTGCTAGTTGTCTTAGCACCATTGGACTTTTATTATAATTTTCGGCCTTAGAAATATTAGTTAATATCGAAGTTATTTGATCTAAGGATAATTGTTTCATTTCTACAAGCTTAGATTTTGCTCTCACAGGAGAAAGTTTTGATTGCCAGACATCGTTGCATGTCATTATTATAGGATATTTTGTTGTTATAATGAGATTTACTAGTTCTGGAATGCCTCCTATGTCTGTTCCAGTAACTCCATCAACTTCGTCCATTAAGATAATTTTTCCTTTCTTAAAAAGAGCTTGTTGCTGCGTAGCTGGGCGAAGAGTTTCTTCTAGCTTTGCTCGGTTTCTTAAGTCTGAAGAATTTAATTCTAGGACTTCAAGATTATTCTCTGTTACTGCTGCAAGCGCTAAAGAAGTTTTCCCTGTACCTGCAGGACCATAGAGCAGTAAGGCTTTTTTCTTAGGGAACTGTTTTAGGAAATTCTTTATCTCTTCAACTGCTTCATGTTGACCTAGAATGTCTGCGTATTTCTTTGCCCGGTACTTTTCTACTAGATTCATTTTACTCTCCTCTTAACTCTGGCCTTTGCCTGCCAGGACAAATGAAGCTAGGAGAGCTTGAAGCTGAACGAATTCGTCAGAGCCCTCTGTCATTCTAAACTCAGTTTCTCCTGTTTTTTCTGTTAAGCGGACTTTAATTTCTGGTTCTATGTGCAAATTCCAAATCTCTTTTTGAATTGCTTTGATCATATCTACGCCTGAAATGCTTTGCTTGAGCATTACATCCAAAAGTTTATCTCTTGCGTTAAGGAAATCACCGGCAAGAGCATAGTCTAATACGACTTTTATATCGGCTGGCTGAGTAGATGAAGAGATCATCTTTATCATTTCGCTTGTCACATCTGGAGAAATTGAAGCTGTTGCCTGCATAAGATTGATCGCCCTTCTACAGTCGCCCTCAGAGGCTTCGTAAAGAGTTTCAAAGGCGTCATCGGTTACCGTCAATTTTTCTTTATCGGCAATATGCTTTACAACCTTAGAGATGTCTTTTTTTTCAAGGAGCTTAAATCTCAAGACTACGCATCTTGATTGTATAGGCTCCATAATACGGGAGGAGTAATTACAAGATAGTATGAAACGGCAGGTGCCTGAATAATTTTCCATTGTCCTTCTTAATGCCTGCTGGGCTTCCCTTGTCAGCGCATCTGCCTCATCCAGGAATATTACCTTGAAAGGAATATTTTCTATGGCTTTTGTTCTTGCAAAATCCTTTACTTTCTGCCTTACTACATCAATACCACGCTCGTCAGAAGCATTTAATTCTAGATAATTTTCCCTCCATTTTTCTCCGAAGAGTTCTTTCACTGTAATAAGCGCTAGAGTAGACTTGCCTGTGCCTGCTGGCCCTGCAAAGAGGAGATGAGGTATGTTTAAAGCCTGAACTAGAGAGCGAACGCGTTTTATTATTTCCTGTTGCCCAACCATATTGTCGAATTTGGTGGGGCGGTATTTTTCAGTCCATATATTAGTATCAGCCATAAGTCAATTATGAAAAAGCACGTTATAAATATTGTTGTGCGGGATTTTGTACTCTTAGTATTTGATAGAATTAAGCAGATCTTGCTCTATGCAATCTTCTCTTACGTTTTTCCTTCTTTAATCTCTTTCTCTGCCATTTCCAACGCATTTGGTTTTTCTTCTTCCAACGTCTTGAGCTTCTCTTCATTCAGCTTTAAGAAAAATTCGGTTTATAAAGATTGGGGTTATTGAATTATATTCATTAATTAAGTTTAAATATTAAAATTAACAAATATAACTGGTAAATAGAATGGTGAATAGGAAGCTAGTTATTTTTATAGGGTTATTGGTTATTTTTATAGTCCTTGCTGTTGACTTTACTTTCTTCTATACTGACAAATGCGAGAACTATTCCTGCTTTGCGGATGCTATGAGAGAATGCAAACCCGCTGTTTATGTAAACGAAGAGATTGAAGCCACATGGAGATATGAAATTTTAGGACTAAGAGGAGATGAGTGCTATGTGGAAGTGAAATTATTACAACTTAAGCAAGGAGATATTAGCTTTGAAAAATTAAGCGGATATGATATGCAGTGCAGCTATGCTAAAGGCATTGTTGTGTATCCTGAGAAAAACCTTGATAAATGTCATGGAAGACTTAAGGAAGAACTACAGACTATTATTATAAGGAAGCTTCATACTTATATTGTAGATAATCTAGGAAAAATTGATGAAGGACTAGATAGTTTTAGTTGATATAAAAATTTAAATAGGATTTATTTATTTTAGTTTAATGCGTGATCAAACTCGGGGATTATTTCAAGTAACTCTCATAGCTGGCGGACTTACATTTATAGCATACTATTTTCAGGGTATGAACCCGACACCTCAAGATACAAAACGGAGTGTGGATGATTCTAGTTTGACTAAACTTGTCGGTTTCTACGCAGATCAAGCTGGGAATGCTGACGGTCAAACTACGGATGATGAATGGGCTGCAGCTTACAAACATCTTGGAGCGGAATATGAATCATTGCATATAGTTCCTTTGACTACTGAGCAGAAAAACAAATATTTACGCGATCACGCTACTGCATTACCTGCATTAGACATGACTTTTATGTATTAATATCTTAACAAAAGCATTTTTATATCTAGAAGAGGTATTTCGAGTATGGAAATCACTTTTGGACCAGCAGGACTGGGGGCTGTAAAGACTGCAGAGAAGACTTTAGAGGACTATAGCAATAAAGGGTTGAAAGCCTGCGAAATTGCTTTTACTTATAGCGTTTACATTAAAGAAGCAGATGCAGAGAGAATTGGGAAAAAGGCTAAAGAACTAGATATTGAATTAAGTATCCATGCACCCTATTTTGTGAATTTGAATTCTAGCGAGCAAATAAAGATTGAAGCGACAAAGAAGAGAATCCTTGATTGCTGCAGGATTGGTGAGAAACTAGGGGCTAAAGTAGTAGTATTTCATCCTGGATACTACGGAGATAATAGAGAGACTGCTTATGATAGTATAAAGAAGGGAGTAATAGAACTCATGCGGGAAATAGAGAAGAACAAATGGAAGATAATGATCGCACCAGAGACTATGGGGAAGATCAATGTTTTTGGCAGTGTGGAGGAAGTATCTAGACTTGTACATGAAACCGGATGTTCTTTTTGTATTGATTTTGCACATATTCTAGCAAGAGATAAGAGTGTTGATTATGAAAAGGTTAAGAGACTCTTTCCGCAGAAAGAGTGGCACGTGCATTTCTCTGGAATTGTTTATGGTGAGAAAGGCGAGAAGCACCATAAGACTACTGAAAAAGAAGAGTGGGGAGAATTACTGAAAAACCTGCCAAAAGATAGGAAAGTAAGAATCATTAATGAGTCGCCTACTTTAGTTGATGATAGTGTAGAAGGATTAAAACTTGCAAAGAGTTTAGGATTGAGTTGAATTATTTAGCCCTTATTGCTTTAGAAAGCTTTTCCATTTTTAATAACCTGGCCTTTGCTTTTTCGGGATTTGCGCGGCAGGTGTTAAGTATATCCAAAAGAGTCTGCAGTATCTCATCGTATGTTTCCCTCTTATGCATTCGGAGCTTGTCGATTCTGTCTTTTGTCTTTTTATTCAGTTTTATTGTTGTTATATCACTAGTAGCCATGCAGGTATACCAAAGTATATCTTTAAATACTTTGTAGTTGCTTTTTCACTACCAATGTATAACTATAGAGTGGTCTTTTTTTGTTATCACCAAAAAGTTTATAAATAGCTTTTCTGTCCTAAATTTAACTAAATTTAAAACCTAACCAAAAAAAAATGCAAAACAAAAACCTATTGGTTTTTCTTGTTGGCGTACTTGCAATAGTTTTAGCAGTACAAACCGTAAGCGCATTTGGTAGTATAACCAGAATTGAAGTAAATGGAATCGATGCCACATCAGGCGTTGTTAACTTTGCTACATTCTCTGGAGAAACTATTGATGTAGATGTACGATTTGATGCTACAGCTAATGCTGAGGATGTCAGATTGAAAGCATGGATTTCTGGTGAAAGCGAAAACGCAGTTGTTTCAAGTAGACAAGTTGTATATGCTAATGGCACATATAGCTTTAGTCTTGAAGTACCTATGCCTAGCGACTTAGACGAGTTTCTTGCAGATGTAAGAAAATTGGAAATAGTTGTCGAAAGCAAACAGGACGGAACAGCTGATGAAGAAACAGTAAATCTTCGAGTACAAAGGGAATCATATGAAATACAGGTATTATCTGTATCCATGGATTCACAAGTAATGGCTGGCGAACCTCTTCTTGTAGACGTTGTCTTAAAGAACAGAGGTATTGAGCTTGCAGAGGACACATATGTTAAGGTAAGAATACCTGAATTAGGACTTGAAACACAATCCTACTTCGGAGACTTATCCGCAGTTGACCAAAGCAACCCAGACAAAGAAGATGCTGTTGAAAGAAGAGCTTTCTTAAGAATCCCGGCTAGCGCAAAAGCAGGAGTTTATACTGTTTTAGTTGAGGCCTACAACTCTGATTCTGTTGACAGAATAGAAAGAAAAATATTGGTTGTTGGAGCAGAAGGCGAAACAATGGTTGTCCCTTCCACCACAAGCAAGACTTTCTCAACAGATGAAGACGTAGAATACACATTGACAATTGTCAATAGTGGATCTCAAGTAAGAGTGTATGAACTAGACGTTGTTGCACCAAGTGATTTATCCCTTGATGTAAGCGAACCTGTTGTTGTTGTACCTGCTGGATCAAGCAGATCAGTAACATTGACAGCTAGTTCAAACGTTGAAGGCAGATATGCTTTTACCGTAAATGTAATCTCTGACGGCCAAGTTATCGATTCAAAGGCATTTAGCGCAAATGTTGAAGGCAATGGAGTTAGAAGCGGAACAAATACTACTGTTTTATTGACAGTTGTTCTAGCTATAATCTTTGTTGTACTTCTAGTTGTTCTAATCGTGCTATTGACTAGAAAACCTGACAAACAAGAAGAATTCAGCGAAAGCAGTTATTATTAATTTTACTTTTTTATTTTGTTTTGTTTATTTTATTTTTTAAACAAAACTTAATTTATTTTTTCTTTTTCTTTTTTTCTTTCCTTTATTTACGAGCTATTTTCCATAAACCAAGGAAGTAATTCTTGAAAGACGTGGATGTTTCCAGGTCGTTTATCAAGATGATTATTGGCTCTGTTCTCCTTATGAGTATTGCTGTACGGCTGCCAGAAACCGTTATTTCCGTGGGCGTGCTATTAAATAAGAATCTTTTATTATGACTGATACCTAGGTTTTTCTCTATTTTTTTAACGTACTCTCTTGCATTTTCATTGAACAATACCTTAATTCTTAATCCCTTTTGCAAGGCCATTCTACCATATTTTGTAAAGAAGATTTCAAGCTTTTCTTCGTTCGATGTAGAGCCTGCCCCTATTATGAATACTTCCTGACCTTTCTTTGCTTGACTTATGAACTCACTATATACTGTCTCCATTCCCTTCCAACCTACAAAGGTTTCTACTTTTATCTCTTTAGAGGAACTTTCTCTTATTTTGCCTAAAAGGGGGAGTATTTTTTCTAAAGAATTCTCTTCTAAGGTTAATTCCTCTTTCTTTTGCCGCAAGTAATCTTTGATTTTAAGAGGATTAGCTGCTGAGAAGTATTTCACTCCATCTTTTGTTATAATGCTGCATAGACCTTTTTCTATTAGTTTGTTTGTTACTTCGTAGAGTTTAGAAGACGCTATTTTGGATTCCGCAAGGAGTTTAGTCTTTGATGAAGGGCCTAATTTGAGAAGAGCGATATAGACCTTTATCTCTGATTCTGTTAACCCTATTTTCTTTAAAGTAGTAGATAATTCCTTCATGGTCCACCCAGTGGGGGTACTAGCGCTTAAAAACTTTTCTATGAAAATATTTGGATGGAAGGCACAGTAAAAGTCGGAGATTTAGAATTAATTGTAAGACCTTGTCAAATAGAAGATATTGGATTTGTTTATGAACTTATGCATCACAATATGGCAGGTTTTTTTAATAGATATACGAAGGAAGGATGGTCCAGGCAGAAGTTTAAAGATGGATTTATTCCAGCTAGAATAACTATTTTCGAGCATGGAGGCATGCCTGTAGGTTTCTTTGATTTTGAGGTAAATGGAGATGAGGCCTATCACCGTAATCATCATCTCTCGAAAGACTACTGGGCGCGAGGTATGGGGATGGAGTTAGTTAAATATGTTGAAGATTTATCTTTTAATAAAGGGGCTTGCAGGATAAAGGGAAAGATATTCAAAGCAAACAGTAAGTTTTTGCATATATTGTTGAGTAAATTAAACTATTCAATTTGTGAAGATATTCCAGAAGAACATTCTTTTATTGTCAAAAAGACATTGGAGAAGGAATGAAATATTATAGCATTGTATCTTCGATATTTGTTGCAGTATTGCTTATTTCTAATACTGTTGCGACTAAACTTTTCTCTTTAGGACCGTTTGTATTTACGGGAGCTATCTTAGTTTTCCCGATAAGCTATATCTTTGGAGATATTTTAACAGAGGTTTATGGATATGGGAGGTCAAGGAAGATTATTTGGACAGCATTCTTCTGTCTTCTTGCTATGTCTTTGGTATACTGGGTTGTTGGGTTGTTACCTGCAGCTCCAGGATGGGAAAATCAACAAGCATATCTATCCATTTTAGGTATTGTACCTAGAATAGCGATTGCTTCAATTTTTGCTTTTTGGTGTGGAGAATTTGCCAATTCCTTTGTCTTAGCAAAAATGAAAGTATTAACTTCTGGAAAGAAACTCTGGACAAGAACTATAGGGTCAACAATTGTTGGTGAAGGAGTAGACACAGTATTATTTACATTCCTAGCCTTTGCCGGGATTCTGCCTGCCTCACTATTAGTTGTAGCTGCTCTTTCGGGATATGGCTTTAAGGTTTGCTATGAAGTTATTGCTACCCCGGTAACTTATAGAATTGTAAACTTCTTGAAGAAGAAGGAAGAAATAGATTATTATGATTACAAGACTAACTTTAATCCGTTTATAATAAGATAAAACTATCTAAATGCTTATAAGACCATATATATTAGATTATTCAAGATGGCAGCTATTTTAGAGGTGCCGCAGGAAGCAAGCAACTTCAGGAGTGCAAACGATACTCTTTTTGAAGGTAATTTTCCGCCTTTGGGCTTTAAAGATTATAAAACTATGAGAATAAGGGTAAATCCTGTTGAGAGACTCGTTCGTGACTTTGGGGGGAGGGAAATTTATGGGGAGGATCATCAGAATTTTAGAGCATTTGAAACGGGAGGTTTTGAGACAGTAAACAGGTGGATGGCTGTTTATAATTTTCCAGATAAATATGGAAGAGACTTAACCGGGGCAAGGGTAGTAATCAATGGCGACTTATTTGGGGGGCAACGAAACGGTTATTCTAGTCCAGTCATTACGGCCCGGATTGAAGAAGGCAAGCATGATTTATCCATCCTCAAAGCGAGTTTAGAAATTTTAGAAAAAAGAATAAATGATGGGGTAGATTGGCATCATTTTACTCTGCCTAGTAAATCGAGGGAAGAGGAAATAGCAGATACTGTAGAAATCTATTCCCTGCCATTAAGTGAGCAAGTAGAAGGTTTTGATTTGAGAAGAAGAGCAGTATAAATTAAACTTAGATCTTATATTTCTTAAGAACTATCCATATCCAGGCAATAAGTCCGCCTACTAAATCAGCTACCAAGTCTAAAGAAGTGTTTACATACCCCCCAACGCCTGTTTCAGGTACAAAAACTGTAACTGTGAACTCTACTATTTCATTTAATGCGCCAATTCCTAAACCAGCCATAACAACGACAATACCTAAAGCTACATGATGTGAAAGTTTTTCCTTAAGGAGTGGCTTGACTAATGCAAAAGCAAGTAGGGTAGCCACGCCGAAACCAATTAGATGAACTACCTGATCATATTTGAGGATTTCGTAGGATGCTGAAATGGGAATAAGAATTAATTTATAGAGTATATTTCCATTTTCAAATCGGATTCCTCCTCCGGCCATGTGCATTAATCCCCAAAGAGTCAAACCCCACAATACAATGTTAGGATAATTAACTTTCTTGTTTGTTAACAGAATTATGGCCAGAATTATTATAATAACACCTACATAACTAACAAACTCGTAGTTTCTTCTGTTTAAGAATATGATAAAGAATGGAATAAGATAGAGAAGGTTGATTATGAATATGATCCCCTGCCCCTTTTTCAGATTGAACATCTAGGAATAAGCAAACTTAGGATTATAAAGGTTTTGAAAAAGTAAAAAAATAAAATTTAAATTACTTTTTCTTTTTAAATAAGTGGTGTACTCTCTCTGAGACTATCCTTGCAGCACCATTACTTATTCTTCTAAATGTTCTTTGTTCGTTAACTGACTCAAACCCCAGAGTTTCTTCTCTGCCTTCTTCATTGCCAAAGGTATACGTTCGAATCATAGTGGCATTGGGATCAGTTACTTCTCTTATTCTCGGATCAGAAGAACTTACAAATCTTACCTGATAGTTTTGTGGATCAAATTTCCAGCCCTCTTTATAAGCCACTATTTGGAAATAAGCAACCCTATAATCAACAGCTTCTCTGTTCTGAGGGGTATCGGTTATTACAAGCTTGTGCGGAATCCCTCTTCTCAAGTTTTTGAGTTCCGCAGCCATTAGATCTTCTAGTTGGTTTTCAGCGATTAATCTGATTTCATCTCTTGGAAGCATATCTTCTTTTCTTAGTATCTGATATTGAGGGAAATACATTGTCATTTTATTCAGGGAAAACATTGATGGTATTTATCAAAAAAGCTTGGTTCAACGGTATGCACTTCCGCATCAGCATTTTGTGAAAGTCCAAAACCTTTTTTATAAAATAATTGTCTGGGTTTTCCTCTTACTTCAGAGTCTAGCAAATCCCAATCTCCATCATGATCTATGTCGAATAAAGTTTCTCTACCTGCGTGAGTAGAGTATGTTTGCGAGTAGGTTTTCTCCTCACCTTTAACTTCATCTTCTCTAGGGGTTGTTATCCCTAAATAGACTCCAAATCCCATTAATCCTAGTGTAGCTGCGCTAAAACTATAGCCTAGGGTTAAAGCTCCTTTTTCTGCTATTTTCTTAAGTTTTTGTTTTGTTTCTGTTTTCATTTTGTTTTTTCCTCCTTACATTTGCGTAGTCTTTTACTACTTTATAATAACACTCAGAAATAATTATATTTAAATATTAGGTTACCCTTAAGGGTACCTATGGAAATGGATATTTTGAATGAGATCGGGCTATCAGAGTCTGAAAAGAAGGTATACCTTAGTCTACTCGAGTTAGGAGACTCTACACGAGGAGACATTGTAAATACTTCAGGAGTTACCGGATCTAAAGTCTATGAGCTACTGGAGAAATTGCAGGAGAAAGGATTAGTTTCAATTTATCTTAAAGATAATGTGAAGCATTTCAAGCCGACTAATCCTAAACAGATACTTAATTATTTAGAACAGAAGAAAGAGGAAATTATCAATATAGAGAGGCAGGCGCAGGCGATATTGCCTAGCTTACTGGCCAAATACGGCCAGTCTAAAGAAGATGAGGAAGTTGAACTTATCAGTGGAATGCATGGACTGGAAGTAATATTTAGGGAACAAGTTGATTCTCTAAAGAAAAATGAAGTGTGTTATGTGATTGGAGGTACGTGGGGGACTGGAGAAGGAAGTGAGGAAAATGTGCAGGCTTTTTTTGGGAAAATCCATTTGATGCGAGAAAAGAAGAAAATAAAAACAAAGATGCTATTCAATAGTGGGCAGAAAGATACTACAAATAAATTGTATGCTAATAGTAAGTATCCAAGAACAAGCACGAGATATATAGATCATACTTCCCCTGTAGCTATAAATGTCTATAATAATAAGACCATTATTATCATATTTGGCAAAAAAATTACCTCTATATACATAAAATCAAAGGATGTTGCCAATTCCTTTATGGAATATTTTGAATTATTGTGGAAAACGGCTAAAAAGTAGCTAATTCTCCTAACGAGGCATTTTTAAATATGACAATTCTCTGTATTTTAAATGGCTTATATAAAAAGATTGGTTATGCAGGGCTTCAAGAGTTTTGCTAGAAGGACTGAAATTCCGTTTGATAAAGGAATATCCGTCATCCTTGGCCCAAATGGATCTGGCAAATGTTTGACTGGAGAAACTTTAATCCAATTAGCCGACGGGAGATTGGAGAGAATAGATAGTATTGTTAACTCTCAAATGGAAAAAGCAGCTAAAACTGAAGATGGGTTTATCTCAATAGGTGATGGAACTGAGATATTGTGTCTTGATATGGATACGTTAAAAGTTATTAAAAAGCCCGTTAAGGCCTTTGTCAAAAAGACTTCTCCTGAAAAGCTATTGAAAATAAAGACTAGGTCTGGAAGAGAGATAAAATCCACTAAATATCATCCATTCTTTGTATTAAAAGATGGAAAAGTAGTTGCAGCCAAAGCGGAAGAACTTAAAAAAGGCGTTAGAATTGCTGTTCCTAGAGAAATTAATTTTGAACCTGAAAACAAATATTTTACAGAGCTTTTCGATTTAATAACTCTCCAAGAGAATATTTATGTGCCTTATAGGGAAGATTTTATTAATATATTAAAATCTATGAAGGAAGATTATACATGGGAGCAACTTTGTGTGAAAATTGGAGTCTCTTATTATGTAATTAAAGGACTTATAGATAAACAAGCAATTCAATTTAACCATCTAATTAAGATTTTAAGGTATGCAAAACTTAAAGATATGGAAATAGCCGATTTAATTTATGAAGTTAGAGCAAACGGTAAAAATACGAGATTTACATTTAAAAATTCTCCAGAATTCTCTAGGTTCTTTGGTTATCTCTTAGCAGAAGGCAGATTAGCAAAATCAAGTCATATTTGGTTTACTAATGGAGATAGAGAAATAGTTGACGACTATGTGAATCTTGTAAGAAAATTGTTTAATAAAGAACCCTTGGTAGCAGAATATAAACCTAATTGCTGGGATGTGATAATCTATTCTGAACCATTAAAGAAAATACTTGGCAAATTAGGAATGGCTTCTAAAACAGAAAGAAAAGAAATTTCAAATATTATCCTAAAACATTCTGGTAATGAAGAAATAGCACATTTATTAAATGGTCTATATTGCGGTGATGGATATGTTTCACATAAGGCTCCGGTAATAGAGATAACTACAAAAAGTGAGAAATTGGCCAAAGGCATAGAAAGTTGTTTACTAAGACTAGGTATATTATTTAACAAGAGAGATACACAAAAAGGTTACGGAACTTTTATAGGAAATTATAAATCTATTACAATTTATGGAGTAAACAACTTACAATTATTTAATGATAAGATAAAACTTATTCATAAAAATAAGGCTAAAAGAATTCTTTCTCATCTTTATAAAAAACAGAATACAAATGTTGATTTAATAGAAGTCAATGGTTTAGTTAAAGAGATTTCTAGAGATTTATCAATAAACATTAAAAAGGCAAAAAAAGATTATCCAATACTAGATGCATACTGCTATAATCAGTGCACCCCCTCTAGAAATGGTCTTCTCTTATTAACAGAAAAATTATTTATTGGACAGTCAGATGATATAAAAAAATTAACAACTTTGGTAAAGTCAGATGTTTTATGGGATGAATTAGTGGAAGTTGAGGAAATTGATGGAGAAGAATGGGTTTATGATCTGTCTGTAGATAAAGATCATAATTTTATAGCAAATAACATCTTTGCCCATAACTCTAACGTTTCAGACGCAATATGCTTTGCCCTTGGGAGGTTATCTGCTAAATCTATGAGGGCTGAGAAATCAAAAAGCCTGTTATTTATGGGTTCAAAATATGTCAAACCTGCAAGAGAAGCAGTTGTAGAGATTGTTTTTGATAATTCTGATAGGGCCTTTGCGATAGAGCAGGAAGAAGTAACCTTGGCAAGAGCTGTAAAATATAACGGTCAGGGAGTTTACAGGATAAATGGAGATGTAAAGACAAGAGCGGAAGTAATAGAAACTCTAGCGCAGGCAGGAATTGATCCTTATGGATTTAATTTAATATTGCAAGGACAGATCCAGAGCATTGTAAAAATGCATGGGGAAGAAAGAAGGAAAATCATTGAAGAAGTTGCCGGTATTTCTGTTTATGAATGGAGAAAGGAGAAGTCTCTGAAAGAACTTGCAAAGACTGAAGAGAGATTAAAGGAGATTTCTGCAGTTTTAAGAGAAAGAACAGCGTACTTGAATAATTTAGAAAAGGAAAGGTCTGCGGCACAGAAGTACCAGGAATTAAAACTAACGGAGAAAAGAGCAAGGGGATCAATTCTAAAGAGAAAAATTGATGATAAGAAAAAAGAAGTGGAGACTATTACAAAAGCGATTGAAGAAAAGATCAACTTAAGGGATAAAAAACAGGAACGCTTAGTTAAGACTCAACAAGAAATTGATGAATTAAGCGAAAAGATCAATCAGATTAACAAACATATCAGAGAGTCAAGCGGAATTGAACAGGGGAAATTAAGGGATGAGATAACCAATTTCAGAGCTGAACTTGAGGGACTAAGAGTAAGAAAGGAAGGATATGAACATAGGCAGGAAGAGGTACAAAGAAGAATTGCGGAAATGCAGAAAACTATTCCCGAAATTGAGGCTGAGATTAAGGGACTAAGGCAGAAATCTCCTATGATGGCGAAGAAAGCTGAAGAATTAAGGAAGAAGAAGGAAGAATTAGCTGAACTAGAAAAAGAAAGAAAGAGAGCATTTTCAATAAAAACAGAACTTAATGGAATAAGGGAAAGGATAGAAGATAAAAGGAAGGAATTTACACGTTCAACTGTAGAGTCGGAAGAAGTACTGAAACAAATTGAGAATTACTCTAAAGATTTTAAATTTAATACTGAAAAAGAATGTGAAGCGCATCTTAAGATATTAAGAGAAATGTTGATTAAAGGGAAAGGAGAGATAGAAAATATCGCTAAAAACGAACTACTAAATGAGAAAATAATCTCCGTTTCTGAAGCAGAGATTAGAAATAATGAAGGCATTAAGGGAAAAGTTGAAAAGATAGATATCTGCCCTGTCTGTCAGAGTAAGATTACTGAAGAGCATATAAACCATGTATTTTCTTCTTCTGATGAGAAAATAAAACTTGCAAATGAAAACCTGGATAAGGCAAACAAAGAATTAAGTGAACTCCTGGAAAGCCGAAAGAAAGCGCGGAAAGAACTGGAAGAAACAGAACTAAAAATAAGAAACAATGAAAGAGAATTTAATTTGCATAAGTCTGTAAGTGAAAAGAAAGACTTAATGAGGAGATTGGTTGAGAGAATAAACAGCACTAAAGGAGAAGTAAGCGAACTTGAAAATAAGAAAAAGCTTCTTGAGGGCAAGGTTGATGACGTTGCTAGTATTGAAGAGAAATATTCTAATAAAGTTCTAGAAATAGAAGAAATTTCCTCCAGAACTGAAGAAGATGTTGATACAACACTGTTGTATAAAGAAAGAGAAATAGAAAAGACTAAGAGTATTGTAGGGAGAGGAAAAGAAGATTTAGAAAGTATTAAGGAACAGATAACGCATATCGCTCAGGATATTAAACTTAGGGAGAAATCTTTAAATGAAAGAGAAGAGCAAGAGAAAAAATTAAATGAGAAATTTAATAAGATGTTTGCTGACAGAGATAAATCTCAGAAAGAGATACAAGAAATAAGCATACGACTCAATGAAATGCAGAGTGAGATCAGACAGATTGAGGATCAAACCAACTATTTGAAGATAGGGAAAGCAAAGATAGATGGAGAGAGGGAAGCATTGGAGATGGATTCTGCGGAATACGCAGATATTGAAATATTGGCTGGAACTATCGCAAATCTGGAAGAAAGACTGAAAAAGACCCAGGAAACACTTATGACTATCGGCTCGATCAATATGAGAGCTTTAGAAGTATATGATAAAATTAAGGAAGAGTATGACGCAGTTAAAGTAAAAGTAGATACTTTAGAGAATGAAAAAATGCAGATATTAAAGATTGTTGAAGAGATTGACAAGAAGAAATCCCGAACTTTCATTAAGACATTTAAGGCAGTTAATGAACTGTTCACAAGTAACTTTTCAAAGTTGTCTAGTAAGGGAACTGCATACTTAGAGATAGAAAATAAAGAAAATACTTTCGAAGGAGGGATAGATATTATTGTCAGAATGGCAAAAGGGAAATATTTTGATATTACATCGCTATCTGGAGGGGAGCAGACTTTAGTTGCATTGTCTTTATTATTTGCAATACAGAAATATAAGCCTTATCATTTCTATATCTTTGATGAAATTGATGCAGCATTAGATAAAAGAAACTCTGAAAGATTGGCAGCTTTATTGACTCAATATATGAAATCAGGGCAGTACATTGTTGTAACCCACAATGATGCTGTGATATTGAACTCTCAAGTATTGTATGGAGTAAGCATGCATGAAGGAATTTCCAGAGTATTAAGCCTTAAAGTCGGGGACGAGGAGTCTATTAAAGATGCCATTAAAACAAGCGAGGAAACTATTGGGGAGATGGAACAGCTTGCAGAAGGAAGAAGCTTGCATGGAGTTATTCAGGAAGAGCTTAAACAAAGCGTGAGGGATGGAGAAACTGAACGGTCTGATGAAGACCTAGATAGGGAGTTGGATGAAGAGAATGGTCCGCTAGAAAGTGATGTTGAAGATTTAGATACTGATAAAGTGGATTAATTAGAGAAATATATTCCAATAGGTTTCTATCATTTCATCTGAGATAAAATCTATAAGTTTTTGATAAAACTCTTTTTCAAATTTAAATAAATCACATTTATCAGCTACTCTTAGAGAGTCTAAGTAAGACGTTCTTTTCTTTGTATGTATGACTAAAGGAGGATAATTATTTTTGACTAAGATATAATTCAGGAGCATTCTACCTGCTCTTCCATTTCCATCCATAAATGGATGTATTCTTTCAAATTTG
Source organism: Candidatus Woesearchaeota archaeon (assembly GCA_964355135.1). GTDB lineage: Archaea > Nanobdellota > Nanobdellia > Pacearchaeales > GW2011-AR1 > UBA73. The sequence goes on from CAYHCG010000001.1 coordinate 94,228, forward strand.
TGGTGAAAAAGAGAAGCCAAGACTAAGGGATGCAGATTATTCTTGTTTTCATGATACCAATTCAAAAGTAGATTCATGTCTGTTTTTACATAAGGGGCAGGAGTTGCCTTGAAATTGGCTTTTATAACTCTTACATCTACGTTTCTGTAACCTGTTCTTACATCAATATTCTGCATAAGATTTTTATGAATATTTATTATAAATTCATGGTTTATTTCATCTTTGCTGTTGAGTATATGAAATAAAACTCTCTCTGTGTTCTGCAGATCATAAACCTCTCTTATGTCTTTATCTTTAGGAGTTTTACCTTCTTCTAACAATCTTCTTGCTTCGACTAATTTTATGGTGTTCCCCTCTATCGCTGCGGTGTTAAAGGCAAACTCTACTATAAAATTCTTAAAAGTCTCTTTTTGAGTTAACTCTGGACTTTTTTTAAATTCTTGATTATAATGCCATTTAGCCGCCTCTATCTCTAAACCTCTTTCCCCCAGAAAGGTGTCTTTTTTTAATTTAAGAGATTTTACTTTTTCCATATATCTATTTGACTCCAGAAAGTTATGAATTGTTCTGTAAGCCTTCCTTATTTGCTGAGAATATTTAGGTAAACTTTCTAATTTTTTTCTTACTTGATCTATATTATCCCCCAAATAGGCTATGTCTTTGACTACTATTTTGCCTTCTTTCCTTTCTGAAGCCCTTAGATAATAATAAGTTCTCTCTCCTGATTTCTTTTTGTATATGTAAACCATGATTAATATAGAATTAGAGCTTATTTAAATCTTACCCTTTACTTTATATAATCTAATTGTAAAGGGTAAGCAATATTAATTGAGATCTTTCCTTAAATCTTCTATAGAATAACCAATATCTATTTCTTTGCTTGCTATAAGATCATAGGTTTCTACATACGATAAATTAAGCAATTCAGCTGCTTTTCTTATTGTTATTTTTCTATTTCTGTACATTTCCAGAACCTTTTCTTTTTCCATTTTTATTTTAGAAAAGGCAATTATATATTTTTAAGTAGTATCTTATAAGTAGTTACAAATAGAAAGATTTAAATATGTGAGATTTGTGAGATTTTTATGAAGGTAGATTATAATAGTGAGAGAAAGGTTGTAACATTCACTGCAACTACAGATGAAGAAAGAAAAGATTTGTTTACACTTGAAAGCACTCTTGCTCGGGAAATCGGTCGAAGAAATTATAGCTTAAAAGTTCTTTCTGCAGTTGAAGACCCTTCAAAGAGAGAAGCAGATTTTGTTGAATACAGCGTTTGCGAGGAGAATAAATAAAATGAAAGAAAGAAATATCGCATTTGGTTCAATATTAGGTATAATGGCAACAGTAGGTGGAATGGCTATAGCTTCAAATTATTCAAATAGAAACTCTTACGAAAATGGCAGAAGAGCAGGATATGAAGAAGGAAGAAAAGTAGGTTTAGGGGAAGGGAGCAGGGAAACAAGGCAAAGAATTGCATCTGATTTAGCAGAGTTAGGCGTACAGAATCCTGTAAGAATGATTTCAGATCATCCATCTATTCCCCCAACACCAGTTCCTTATTTTCTTGAAAACGAATTCAAGCAGCGAGGAGAGAAGAAATAAAATGACAGAAGAAACACAAAAACAAAGAGAAGTTGAAAGAGACGTTACTAACGGCATGGGATATAATGTAGAAGAAACATATTCTATGACGGGTGATAAAGCTCTAGCAAGAAGTCTGGGAGATGCCCACACTGGCCTACAATTTAGTCTGTTAAAATTGGACAGAAGAAGCGGAAAAATAGGTTTTGGAGATTATAGTCGTAAATATGCGACACTTTTACAGATAGAAAGAAAGTTCAGAGAAGCAGCAATACCTCTTGAAGTAATTACAACTGCAGAAGGATTTGAAGCTGCTTTTGATAGTGCATATAGTCTTTCTCCTGCCGAAAAAGCAGATTTGTATCTTCAATATAGAGATAGTTCTTTTGTAGATGGAGAATATTGGACACTGGAAATTCGATCTGCATTATTTGAAGCGCCAAGAGTAATTAGTGTTCAATATCATGAAGGATCTTCACCTGAAAGAATGGATGATGGAATTGATAGCTTAAATGACACGGTATACGGATTTGTTAGAGATGATGGAATAGTTTTTCCTGACGCGAATGGAATAGAAAATCTCCCGACGCGTTATATCGTAGGAAGTGAATTTAATGATATTAATCGAGGCACACCTTTCCCTGGCGATAATGCTCCGATAGTCAAATATACTGCTGATACTGATAACCCGCAGACTTAAAATGACAGAAAAATATCCACAAAGACTGATGAGCATGTTTGATTTAGATTATGAATTAAGAGCTCTAGAAAGATTCGGTGTCCAAGTTCCAGTACTTAGTTTGTCTAATAACACGCCCCGATATGCTGGGACGACTGAAGATGGAGTAGAGAGATATTTTCACGATACTGGGCTTTTAGAAGTTGGTCCTGGGCAGGTCATTGATTCTCATGGAAATGTAGTTGACTTACATGCTTTAAGATCGCGGATAACTATTCCTTTAATTAAAGATAAGGAGGGAGGATTCTATCCCACAATATATCGAGATGTTGTTATAAAAAACTTAAATGAAGGATGCAGAAGGAAGATGTATAAGGATGATGAACCTAGATTTAAAGGATTGGATGGAGGATTTTATGAAAGTGTCCAAGATCGTGAGCTAGCAGATAAGGAACTATTAAGGAGAGTATTTTCTCCAACTACATCTGGAAAATTAAATGAAGATTTAAGTATAGTTATTCGGCCAAGAGAGAAAATAAAATGACAGAACAAACAGAAACGCAAGAGCAGGTTCAAAGAGAACCTCAGATTTATGGGTTGAGAGACTATCATTCAAACGGATTGAAAAAGGAAAGTAAATACACTCCAGAACAACTCGCATTTTACAGACAAGCTTTAGAAACTATCTTAAAGGGCAGAAATACGCAGCTTTAAATACCCTCAAAATCACTCTTTTATATAATAGATTATAACGTGTCAAGGATTAATGATTCTTGATCGCGCTCAGGACTATAAATCTTGACGTGTATGAAATAGTAGTTGCTTGGCAACATGCTATTTCTCGTGAATAATTGGTTAGTGAAGAGTTAAAAAAACTCTACAAAGAATAACAATGGATAAACAACATAAGTTTAAAGAATTAGGACTCAATGAAGGAATCTTACGAGTAATCGGAGAAATGAAATTTGAAGAGCCTAGTGAAATCCAGACTAAATCTATTCCTTTAGTATTGGATGGAAAAGACGTTATTGGGAAGAGTGCAACTGGATCTGGAAAGACTCTTGCTTTTGGAGCAGCCATTATTCATACTGTAAAGACAGGTCATGGAATTCAAGCTTTGGTTATGACTCCCACTAGAGAACTTGCAGAGCAAGTAACTAAGTCACTGCGAGGTTTCTCAAAGTATAATCACTTGCACATTATTGAAATTTATGGCGGAGTTGGAATACAGGGGCAGGTAAGAGATATAGAAAGAGCAGATGTAATTGTTGGAACTCCTGGAAGAATTTTAGATCACTTAGAAAGAAGGACTTTGAACTTAGGAAGACTAAAGATTTTAGTTTTAGATGAAGCAGATAGAATGGTTGACATGGGCTTTTTACCTGATGTAGAAAGAATAATCAAAGCTTGCCCTGTAGACAGACAGACATTACTATTTTCAGCGACTATTTCGCCTGACGTAAGCTATATTGAAAAGAAATATATGAAACATGCAAAATCTGTTTCTGCAGAATCATATGTGGATGCATCCAAACTTAAACAATATTACTATGATGTTCCAAATCATATGAAGTTCTCTCTACTTGTTCATTTGCTTAAACAAGAAACCTCTGGGCTAGTTATGGTATTTTGTAATACAAGAAGAAATGCAGATTTTGTTTCAAAGAATTTGAGAAGATATGGAATAAACGCCATACCTATTCATGGTGGATTAAACCAGAATAAGAGAACAAGAACAATGGAAGATTTCAAAGATGGACAAGCAGGAGTTCTTGTATGCACGGATGTTGCAGCTAGAGGTTTAGATATTAAAAATGTATCCCATGTTTATAATTATGATATGTCAAGAAACAGTTCAGAGTATATTCATAGAATAGGAAGAACTGCTAGAGCAGGTAAAGAAGGAGAGGCAATCAGTTTGATTTCTAATAGAGATTATGAAGGATTTTCTAAAGTAAAAGAAGATGATTCTTTGAACATTGAGCCTAGAGAATTACCTCATTTTGAAAACATAAGTCCTAAGTTTAATGATAGCGGCTCTGATAGTAGAGAAGGAGGCGGAGGATATAGAGGTGGCGGAGGTCGAAGCGGAGGCTATCGCGGAGGCGGCGGTGGACGTAGCGGTGGAAGCTATCGAGGCGGAAGCGGCGGCGGATCAAGAGGCGGAAGCAGAGGCGGCTCTGGCGGAAGTCGCGGAGGAAGTAGATTTGGCGGATCAAGAGGCGGAAGTAGAGGCGGAAGTAGTAGAAGTTTTGGAAGCAGCAGAAGATATTAATTTTATAGAATTGTAGCGTATTTTGGCCACTATATCATGGTTTAGCAGTTTTCCATAATTGATAAAAGAATGTTCTAAAAGACTTGGCAGTATTTTTATCATAAATCATTGTGCAAGAGAATGGTTCATTATAATTAAGAATAAGAACTTTATCTTCTCCAAATATATCTATAGTAACTGGAGTTAATCCTTCTAAGATCCTTACTTCTGTATGTTTCATTTTTTTGAATATGTTTGCATATTCTCCTTTTTCAGAGAAAATGTGTTTTGCTATTATTTTTTTAGTAACTCTTCTTTCAGACCAATCTTGCCAAAATTCATTAAATCTTTTATCTTTTCTCTCTGTTACTCCCATGCCTAAGATTTCATCTCCATTCTTCGTGCTTTCTAAAGCTTCATCTGCTGCCGTTTTAATTCCCCGTATACCTGTATAGGTAATTGCTTTCAGAGTTTCGCTCTTTTTATTTCTATTCTTATCTAATTCGGGCATTAGAGATTTAATTTCTTTTTCTTCTTCGTCTATCTCTTGTCTCTTTTTCTTTAGATATTCAAGAAGTTGAGAAGAAGGTGCAGCTGTAAAGTACTTAACTTTATTTACAACCGACTCACTTACTAATCCTTTATTTTTCAGACTTTCAAGAATCTCATAGATTTTTCCAGAGTTTAAGTTTGAAGACTTCAATATTTCTCCTGTTTTTGATGTTCCAAGTCTGCTTAAAGCTAGATATACTAGACTTTCATTTCTTGTTAGCCCTATTTTTTCTAATATGTCTGTTTTCATTAATACCACACTGCAAGCTAGTTTTTAACCCTTTCTATTGCTCTACACTTAGTGGGGGATTATGTTTTAATAGAGAATTATAGCGGTTTTATTATGAAGAAAGTACCAGAACAAATAGACTTAATGGTAAATTCAGAATGTAATGCCAGATGTCAGATGTGCATCCAGGAAATTACATGGAAGATACCAACCGGAGAACAGGATCCCTTTCTTAGAGGAGCAGCTGATCATACTAGAGAGTTCTATGAATTGGGGGGAAGAAAAGTAATAATAACCGGAGGAGAACCAACTTTAAGACCTGCAAGAGTGGTTTCTGTTCTTGAAGAACTTTCAAAATACCAAGATTTAGAATTAATTGCCATGTATACCAATGGATCCAGGTTGTTAAAAGAGACTGAGGGAGAAACTCTTGCTCAAAAATTAAAAAAGTCTGGTTTACATTATGTAAACTTAAGTTCTCATCATTATGATTCAGTAAAAAATAACAGAATATTTGGAATTGATGTGGGAAATGCTCAAGTAGTTGGAAAGCATTTGACTGATATTGGGATGCCAATTCGATTTTGTGCAACTTTGCAAAAAGGTGGGCTAGAAACTTCGGAAGAGGTCATTAAGTATCTTGATTTCGCTCAACAATGCGGGGCAGGGGATGTTTATCTAAGAGAATTGTTTAGAGTTTACAATGTCGACTCGAATAATGAAGCAATTAAGGGACATCTGGAATATATAGACTTTAATTTTGTTCCCCTAAAGCTAATTATTGACGGACTAAGAATTAGCGGAGCAATTCAGACTGGACAAAGAACAAATTTTCAGGGAAGAGAGAAAAATGAACTAGCTTTTGAGACAACAAGAGGTTTCCCATTCTATACTTCTGAATTAGAAATTGGAAAGGAAAAATCAGGAGAACTGCCCTATCTGGTAGTTATGCCGAATGGAGGCTTATATTCTACATGGATGGGCGAACAGTTTAAAGTTGATTCTCTAAAGGAATTTGTTGAATCTGGGGGAATGTAAAATGTCCAGAATAGCCATTGTTACTGGAGGTAGCAGAGGAATAGGAAAAGCAATTGCTGAAAAATTAAGAAACAATTATAAGGTTATAACATGTTCAAGAAAATCAAGCGATTCTCTAAACAATTATGTTTGTGATGTCACAAATCCAGAAGAAGTAAGAAGTTTTTCAGATAGTATAAAAGAAAAGTATGGGAACATAGACTTGTTAGTTAATAATGCTGGGGGGTGCGCTAAAAGAGATTATCTTTTTTCTGAGATCTCAATTGATGAATGGCAAAGAATAGTTAATCAAAATCTTAATAGCGTATTTTTGGTTACAAGTGCTTTTTATGATATAATAAATCCTTGGGGATCTATCATCAATATTTCATCGACACTTGCCCACACCCCCCTAAAAGGTAAAAGTCTTTACTCGGTTTCAAAATCGGGAATTGAAACATTAACAAAAAATCTTGCTTTGGAATTAGCTGAAAGAAGGATTAGAGTTAATTGCGTTAGTCCTGGGCCAACAGATACTGATTTATTGAGACAACATTTCATAAAAAATGGAGAACTGGACCAAGATAAGTATGATCAATTCTCAGAATCTATGTTATTGGGTAGGCTCGTTATACCAGAAGATGTTGCTAATCTTGTTTATTTTCTTTCTTCTGGCGGATCAAAAATGATAACGGGACAAACAATAGCCGTAGACGGTGGAAGATTGTTAAAATGGTAGGGAAAAGTTTGCATCTTGCTGTTGTAGATGTTCAAAATGATTTTTGCGATCCGAGAGGATTTTTTCCGACCGAATTTGGATATAAAACTAAAGGAATCGATGAAATAGTTAAAAGAATAGAGGAAACAATCAATTTTTGCAGGCAGTCAAATATTCCAGTTGTTTATACTAAAGCAATTGGAGACGATTTATCTAAATCTCAAAGAGAAAGATATGAAAGAATAAATAAAATAGGGTTTCTAAAAGATAACTCTTGGGGTTCAGAGCTATTTGTATTAAATCCGAATCCAAACGAAAAGGTCTTCAAAAAACCAGGCTATGATGTTTTTAACAACGCTGATTTCAGAGAATATATTAATCGAGCAGCAAGTGGATTGTTACTAATCGGATTTTATAGTGATGTCTGTGTTGACGCAACCGCAAGAACTGCTGATCAATTAGGATTAGATACTTCGATTATATCTGACTGTTCAACAAGTTGTTTTAGAAGTCATGAAGAATCCTTAAAATTTATGGAAACTTTCTATGGAACAAAAGTTTTTCCTAATTTAGAAGCTTTTAAGAGATATATCTAATAGAATTACTGTCTTTGTATTTTTTTAAGAAGTTGTTAGGGCTAAGTAAATTTTTCTAGAAATCTTTTACAGGTTTGAAATTTAAGTGCCTAAGGAGAATTAATGCAAATGGTTAACTAAACAATATCTTTAAGTTGATTAATTGCTTTATTGTACCAAGGCTTAGCAATTTCCTTAGCTTTTTTTGAAGTTATTCTATTAAACATCCAATCAAACTTCTCCTTCACTTTTTCCTTGCTCAGTTTTTTAACGTGTTCTTTTAAGAAATGTTCAACATTATTTTCAAAAAAGCTTACACTATCGGCATCCTTAAGGATGTTTTGATCTTCATTGCCTCCAACTTCGTGCTTTGAAATTAGCATCTTCACCCTTTCGACTAATTTATTAGTTGCGTTATTCTTAACTAAAAATTCTCCCGCTATTTCTGCTCCTTTCTCCTGGTGATACTGGAGGAACTCCTCATCTTTCATTCCTACTGTTTTCATTCTCTGCACTTGTTGACTTTCTTCTGTTCTAAATGCTCTTTCAATATCATGAGCAATTGCAGCAATTAACATAGCTTCATCTGCATTAGGTTTTAGTTCTTTAATCCAATAAACGGTTCTTTTGAAGTGAATCATACCAAATTTACCTTTATAGGATTCTTCAACAAATCTCTCAACTTTATCATATAAATCAGACATATAAATAGAATAAGGCACGATTATTTAAAATTTACCTAGAAATCTTTTAGAGTTACTTGTTGTTTATCCGGGAAGATTTCTCTCCACGTGGCCCAAGTTTTTCTGAATATTCCGCTATCTTTGAGTTTTTCACCGTGATTTCTTAAGAATTCTTTTGTAAAAGGATCAGCAGGATAGCCTGAACCTACATTGCCTAACTGAGCATACTCTTTTTTTATTTTGTCTACTTCTTCTTCGCGAGTTACTTTTGCTAAAATAGATGCGGCTGAAACAGAAACGTGGTTTGCATCTGCCTTATGTTCGCAGATTAATTCGATGTTTTCAGTGATTCTGATGTATTTAAGCAGAGTTGCTGACCACGCTTTGATATTAACTGAGGGACAATCTACTACTATCTTTATCTTTTCCTTGACAAACTTGCCTTTATTTATTTCATTTATTATCTTAGCCATTGCAATTGCCTCTAGAGTGTTGAGATTAGTGCCAGACTTAATTGAGGAGTCTATTTCATTTGGAGTTAAAAGTTCTACTCTGCTTGCGAGTGAATTTTCTTTTATAAATTTAGAAAGTTTTATTCTTTCTGGATGAGAAACTACTTTTGAATCTCTGATATTATGTCTTTTTAGTAATCTATCTTGCTCTTTGTTAACTAATACGCCTGCTAGAACCATGCTTCCAATTACCGGCCCGCGACCCGCATCATCAATACCTAAAGTTAATGTCATGAATGAAATAATTTACCCGAGTTTATAGATTTTTGCAGATGCGATTATGCAGCGGCGCTTCTAAAGACATGTTCAAGTGTTTTGAAATCGTCCGGGTTATCTTCTGCGCCTCTTTCTCTAGCAAGACGATTAGCAGAATACCTTCCTATTCTTGCCCCAACAAGTCCTCCGACTTCGTTTATAACGTATCCAGTAAAAACACTGGCCATTAAACCTGCAGCCAAACTTCCACCTAAAGCATTGAGCATAGAATGACCATCATAACCTGTTTCGCCGGAGAGCGCATAAAACATTGTCCCTACAACAACTAAATTAGGAACTACTTGTCCCATTATATAACCTAAATGAATTTGGTCTTCTTCTCTAGAAACATAACCTTTCCCAGAGTTTCTTACTTCTTCATCATGATTTTCTCTAGCTTCTTTGATCATTTTTCTTATAGATAATTTTCCGGAATCGTTAGATGTAGATAATTGTCTAACTTCCATTCTTCCTTCTAGATATGGAGTAGTTGCTGCTGCGCCAAACATTCTTGTGGATGCTTTCTGCCACATAGTTGGATGTAAAAATTTGTTTTTTACCATTTTTTAAATGCGTTTGAGAAACTTTTAAACTTTTGCTTTTGTTAATAAATAACGATAAATAGGCTCGGGAAAGAGATTGTAGATGTTTTGTTCTTCTAACTTTACTAACTCATAGTTTGCTATGTTCTCTGCATAGGGTTGTAATGATTTCTCTATATTTTTTAGTTCTAGTAAACTAGAAATAAGATGATAGCTCATGATATTGGGAGTTTGGAGATTTAGAAATACCCCTGGAGAATCAAGTTTTGCTAATCCTGCTGCAATTTTCTCATCTTTATCTCTCTTTTTTGTTGTTATGAGAAGAATGTAGGCTTCATTACCGTAAACAAAAGGATTGAACTCTGCAAAGAGATTTAATAAAATTCCTTCCTTGTTGAGGTTTTTCATCATTTTAATGATTGTTTTTTGACTTAACTTTACTGATGAAGAGAGATTTATTATGCTTTCACGAGAGTTTTTTGCTAGTGCAAAAAGCAAGTTGATGATCTTTTTATCTAGAACTCCTGTGAAAATGGGAGATATATTTTCATTTTTTATGATTCCTTTAGGGTAATGTGGGAGAAAGACTCTCTGAGATTCTATGATATCTACGTCCATTATACGCACATCTGAAATTTGGTTTAATTGTTCAACTATCATTTCATTATTGGATATTAGGCGGACAAGAAAATCCCATTTTCCTCCAGACAATTTTAAAATCTGATTAATAAATGGAAGTTCTGAGAGTTGTTTAATATAGGCTTCCTTTTCTGTAAGCGTCATAGAAGTTTTTATTCCTATCTGGTATGTTGTTAAGCCTAATTTAGAAAAATTGATATATGCCGAGTAACCTAAAAGGATATTATCTTTTTCTAAATTCTTAATACGATTGTAAACTGCTACCTTAGAAATTCTTAACTCTTTTCCTATTTCAGTAAGGCTTGCGCGGGAATTTGTTCTTAAAATTTTTATTAGTTCCAAATCTTTCTTGCTTAGATTGAGAAGATGCTCTGTTTTTCCAACTTCCCAGTTTATGTAATTTTGACTCATTTGTTAATTAAAAGTCATTTTACTTATAAATCTTTCGCTTTTGTTAATATAATTCGTAATAAGTCTTATTATCTCTATTTACCCTAAGATAACATGAAAAGCGAAAGAAAATTAGAAAGAAGAGTAGGGGCGATAAACCCCAGTGCCACGGGAGCAACTACCGCCGCAGCTTTCGGAAGAGCCGGAGCACCCCACAATGTAGACTATATTAAACATAGTCTGTCTCATATCCCTCAAAGAATATTTCCTGCGGCTACTGGATCCACTTCAGCAGTAGGATTCGGTAGATCGGGATTACCTCATTCAATTAAACATGTTAGTTATGATACTCTATTAAGAGATTTACCCGAGGATATTTCTGCAGCTGCTACTGGAGCTATGGCCTCAGTATCTTTCGGAAGAGGCGGGGCGCCTAGATCACTGGAATATATTGGATATCGAGACTTACTAAGTTTATCTGAAGAAATTTCCACAGCTGCTACTGGGGCGGCAACCGCAGTAGGATTTGGCAGGGCTGGTGTGCCTAGAGATATTTCTTATAGGATGTATGAAATAAACCAACAAAAGAGCGATATTTCGAAAGGAGGTTAGAAATGGTTGTCACGGCCGAGCTTGCGAAATATACAAATTCTCTTATTGAATTTCAATGTTCTATTTTTGATAGATTAGTCGATGGGGAAGACGTTAAAGAAGTTGCTGGGGATGTAAGAAAAATTATTTCTCATCTCTATGAAAAAAGCACAGATAGAGAGTTAGGGATAAGTGTGAACGATATTTGTAATCTTGCATGTTCTCATTGTTATTATGATAATACTCATGATAAAAGTAAAGAGGCAAAAGAGAGCGATGGAAATTATTTATCTGCTTCTCAGTGGGTCGATGTTGTAGATCAAGCTCTTGTTTACCCTATAAGACATTTTTCTATAGTTGGAAAAGAGCCCCTTCTCCCCGAATCCGGAGTTCCTAGAACAAAAGCTATTCTCGAACGTTTAGAGGGGGCAAAAAGCCAATTTCCAGATATTACTTATGAAATGGTGAATAATGGACATTTTATTACAAGAAATCTGGATTGGCTTGCAAATTTAAATTTTGGATTTTTCAGTGTTAGTTTTGATGGAGACAAAGAAGCACATAATGCTATAAGAGGTGAAAGGGCTTATGAAAAATCACTGGAAGGAATTTCCAGAGCGCATTCTGCAGGCATTAGAAATCTTACTGCAACCTACACTGCTATGCCTCAAAATGTGTTGTCGCTTGGACAGATGATAAAGGATCTTTCTTCTGTAGGATTAGAATATTTGAGCATTGGCTTTTGCTTCAACACTCCGGGAAACAACCATTCTTTGCAAGCTTCTTTTGATAGTGTGGAAAAAGCGATAGATATAGTAAGGGTCGCTCCTGGAGGACTAGATATCACTCTTGCAATTCAAGGCGAGGATCATCCCGAACTTATTGCCGAATTTTATAGAAGAGGGCATGCAAATCCTAGAAATTTGGCAGTTACTGAAGATTTGTCTCCAACTTTGGTAATGCCCTTTCCCACTGATTCTGGTTCTAGAGCGGCTCTTCAAGTTAATATTCTACCAACTGCCTTTGAAGTTGGAATGCGAATAGATTATGATGGTAAATTTATTGATTTTTGTAGAGATAGGCGCGCAAAGGAAAAGACAGGATTTGCCCATTTTCCCAATCATAGTGTTAGAGATGCGATGAAGATTTCTAGAGAGGAAATATGGCCAGAGTATACTGTAAAATATTATACGAGATTACAACAAGCCCTGAGAGGAGAAAAGCCAAATGAATTAGAACATTGGTATTCATCCCCTTTTGTGCCCCTTAACGTTGCAAATTAATATGGAAAGAGAAACTTCTAGACTTATTTTAAGAGAACCCGGAGAAAGAGACATTGATAATATTGTTGAAAACTTGAACAATCCGCAGGTTTCAAGGTTTCTTTGTGGGGTGCCTTATCCCTATACTAAAAAAGATGCATTAGAAGATATTGAAAGAATATCTAATGAATGGAAGAAATCAGGAGAACAAAATGACTATTTTTTTATAATAGAGCTAAAAGGAAAAAATAAAGTTATCGGAGGACTAGGATTATGTACTATTGACAACTGCTCTGCAAGAGAAGGAACTAGAACTATTTCTTATCATTTGGGTGAGAATTATTGGGGGAAGGGGTATGGTTCAGAAGCCTTAGGAAGTCTACTTAACTTTTCTTTTGATGAACTGGGATTACGGAGAGTTGAAGCAAGCGTTGTTTCAAGTCATGAAGCCTCTATAAAATTACTTAGAAAACATGGATTCTTATTAGAGGGAACAAGAAGAGAGGGATTTCTATGCAGAGCAAATGGCAAAATTCATGACGAATGTATTTATGGATTACTCAAAGAAGAATGGAAATGATTTGATTAAACATTTTTGCAAGAATTATATAATTTGACCATAGAAAGTTACGTAATAAACACTCTCGCAACTTCCAACGCTTCTCCCAAAAGGAAACCATCTTATAGTATAATCACAAACCACTTCCCCAGTTTCTCTATCTATTGTTCCGTCTGTGCTCGCTTTTTCTTCGAACACTTTATCGTGAAGTTCGGCACTGTTCATCCATGGGGCCCATGCTAAAAGAAGAATGATTAATGCAATTATTGTCCAAATAACTTTTTTGTTCTTATTCATATATGGTTAGTGTTGTCTTTGTTTTTATAGATTTTTGCAAGAATAAGATTAAAAGTTAAAATCACTTTATTGCCTCTTGCATTTCTGGTATGTGCAAAACTATAAAATTTCTAATATCTGTTTTATATTGTGTATTTAAAGAGAGTCCAGTAAATTTTCCTTTCTTATAGACTATAATCCATCCTATTTTTTCTAGCTCTTTTATACATCTATCTAAATCTTGAAATCTCTTGAAGTGCTCAGTCCGATCATATTTATGCCCCCAATTATCTTTACGTGCAAGTTTACGCATTATCTGAGCTTTTTCCAATTCAAGATCTGACATACTTGTACAGAGATTTCATACTTTTAAATATTGCTATTTCTGAAATAATTTATAACAAAATAGAAAGATTTAAATAATTAGTTGATTGGTTGATTTTATGAAAATTAAGGAAAACAAAAGTTTACTTTTAATGCAATTTGGCGATACCCCTCAATTAAGAGTCTTAGATTTTCTTATAGATAATTATAATTTTGATTTCCCTATGACTGAGATAGCTAAAGAAAGTAATGTAAGTTATAACTCTATTAAAGTTTTCTTTCCTTATTTTATAAGTACTGGAATTATTGTAAAAACAAGAAATATTGGAAAGTCACAATATTACAAATTAAATTTAGAAAGTCAATTTGTAAAAAATCTTGTGAAGTTAGATTGGAGTTTAGTTGAAGAAAGCATTTCTATAGAAAATCATTCAAAGAAGAAAGTTAAATTGGTTGAAGTTTGATTATCAAAAGCATGATGTGCCACCATGGCTTAAAAGCCATGGTTTGAAAGGCACTCATGCTTTGGATGCTCAAGAAACTACCACGACTTAAAAGTCGTGGTTTTCAGTCAAGTTTCTTGACATAAAAACATTCTTAAATAACATCTTCTTAAACTTGATATGACACAAATTCTGGTTTTCGGGACAAGCACCACTTACGGGTGCTGGGATGTTGAGGGAGGATGGGTGCAGAGATTACGTAAGTATCTGGATGAGAAACAGCTTGCAGACCCCGAGCAATATTACATAGTTTACAATTTGGGAATTTCAGGAGATACATCCACAGGGATACTTAATAGGATTGAATTTGAATCCGAACAGAGACTGGGACTGAAAGATAAAGGTGAAGAAGTGATTGTCATTGTCTCTGTAGGGGCTAACGATTCAATTCTGAATAAAAAAACAAAAAAGAATCATGTTTATATTCTAGAATATGAGAAAAATATTCAAAAAATTGTTGATAAAGCAAAGAAGATTGGTAGTAAAGTTGTTTTTGTAGGGAATAAAAAAATGAATGAGAGTCTTGTTGACCCTATTCCCTGGTTGCCCGGATATGCTTATAAAAATAAATTTGTAAAAATGTATGAGGAAAAGACTAAAGAGGTTTGTAAGAAAAATAAAGTAGGATTTATTGATATTTTTACCGAATTATCAGAGAATTATGAAAAAATGCTAACTGATGGCGTGCATCCTAATTCAGAGGGGCATGAAAAGATATTTGAAGTTGTCAAGAATTATCTATTTAGTAATAGAATAATTTAATCCATAGGTCTTGCAGGGTTTCCTGCTACCCTGGTTCTTGCAGCGACATCTTTTGTAACGACGGCTCCTGCTGCCACGTAAGCACCTTCTCCGATATGTATGTCGCCGATTACGATTGAGTCAAATCCAATTATCGCATCGTCCCCAATTGTTGGTCCTGGTTCGCTTAGTTCATCCCATTCTGGCCTACCTTCTACTGGGACCTTGTGTTTGTGGATAAGTTTTCCAAGTACACGGACATTATTTCCTATTGTAGAATTATCTCCTACAAAACCCGAGATTATGCATTTTTCTCCTATCTTTACTCGGTCATATACTTTAGCATTTTGCACTAACCATGTTCCGTTTCCTATAGTAGTTTTAGATCCTATAAAAGAGTAAGATTCACATTGAACATCGCTTCCTAATCTAGAACCACTGCAAACTATTGTGCCTAGTTCAATAATGTTTCTCCGCCCTATTATTGTTTCTTCTGTTACAAGACTATCTATATCGATACTTGGCTGACCTTTCCAATATTTTACTGCCCTTTGTAATTCACTTCCAAATGGATACCCAATAGCTACGTAATTTCCAATGAGAGTATAAGGCCCTATTTGTGCAGGGCCATAGACGTCTACTCCTCTTCCTATTTGTGAAGGTATTGCTATTATTGCTCTTGACGAGGTGAAGCCCGATTCAGATTGTGCCATCATTTTGGGGGCTGAATTTAGTATATAAATTTTATTAGAAAGGAACTTCTTTATTTCTTTCCTTATTCAACTCGCGAACAAATTTCTTATGATACTTGTCGCTGTCTTTTATCATAGTCATTGGAAATGGAGTTAGCGAGAAACGATTTACTCTTAACGCGCCTATTTTTGTCTTTCTTATGAGAAAATTATTCGGGTCTAAAGATAAAGAACTTATTGCTGCTTGCGGATCGGTAAAAAACTGGTCTATAAGACGTGTAGAAAGATACGTGCAGGGAGTTCCTTTCTCTCCTGCAAATCTTGTTACATTTCCATTCCCACTATACCCTTGTTTATGGATATTGTGGGCTAAACTATATGGCAGACCTAACATGAAAGAAGTGTTTTTTGTAAGATAGTTTATCACTTCTTTTGTGGAGAAGCCTTTTACTTCTTTATGGATTTCTCTTGCCGCGTATCTAAAAATAACTACATAAATTCTAGGATTAGGGATAGGGAAGTTAGATACTTGTAGAGTTTCGTATTTCTCCATCTGACCATCCTTGAGCATTACTCTTCTTGTATGGCCCGTTGCCTTTACTTCTATATATCTTGCCCTTTCACTATCAGATAAATCGGGTTCTATTCCCTGTTCTTTTTGTCTATTTCTGCTTTCTCCAGAAAAAATTGCTTTGGCCACGCTTTCATAAAAGTCTCTTAATATCTCCTGAGCATAATTTACTTGAGGAAGAACTCTTTGTTCTTGAACGCGTATTGACCTTGTTTTTGGATGAAAAATATCTTCTACTTCTAGTCTCTCTTCCAGCGTGCGTTTTGCTACCATTAATTAAGAAGCTGGGCTAGCAATTATAAGGATTGTTGTTGTACATTTGAGCAAACGTAAACTGAAGTACAAGGAGGAAGATTTCTCACAACGGTATGTCTTTTTACGATATCAAAATATTTTCTATAAAGCCTTTCATTGCGAGGAGAATATTGGACCTGAATGAAGCGTCCGCCATCCTGTAAAGTGTCCTTTACTGTCCCTAAAATACTTTGCACTTGCTGACTATTCATCATTTGCAGAGGTAAACTAGAAACTATTGCAGAAGGTCTGTCTCCATTAAGATATTTTGCAAAATTTTCTGCAGAATCGGGATATACATCCATTCTTGGTTCCATGTCGCTCATTCTCTCCAATACTCCGAAAAAGGCAGGATTTATTTCAAAGCAGGAAAGGTAATCATCATCGCCCATATTGCCTAGAATGTGAGGGGTAAGGGTGCCTGGCCCAGATCCAAGCTCAACTCTTGGACCTTTTAAAGACCTTAAATTTACCGCGACTGTTCTGCCGACATATCGTGAACAGGGGAAAACTGTTCCAGTCTGTCTAAAATTTAGAAAACCCTGTATGAAAAAATTACTTGACATTTTATTTTTAAAATAACTCATTTAATAAAGGTTGCTAGCAATGATTATTTAAAAGAAACCTCCAAAAAGAGGAGGGTGTTCTAAAGACCATTTTCTTGTTTTTTCTTCTCTTTTTAAGATTTCTTCACTAGCCCAGAGTCTTCCAATTTTTAAACCATCTAAATTCTCTGGCTCAATATTGATTACTGCCCGATATGTCATTTCACACCTAGTTGGAGATACTCTAGTTGAAAGAGCGTATCGGTCATATTTTTTGTTTGGCTCTAAAATATACTCCCCTCTTTCTACTTGGATTTCATTAGAAACTATTCGCGGATTTGATTTCTGATATTCTAAAGCAAAGTCAAGTACAACAATTTCATATCTCTTTCCACTAACTGGTTTAAGAGAAATTCCTCTTGCATCACTTCCAACATGCCTTCCGGCATTAAAATTTGGGCTTACTATCAAATCAGGAAATTCAATACCTCCTGATAAAGATTTTATTCCGATTGGAGGCTCTATCCAGATATCATTAATTTTTGCTCGCTGAATAGGACCAAATGGGGAATCTGCAGGAATTATTAATTTATTTTTCATAAAAATCTTGATTTAGGCGCGTATAAAAATCTTTCCTATTGTGGTTCTAGGAGAAATAAAAGTAGCGAGGGTGGGTGCTAAAAATTCTTAAAAGAATTTTGGCAACATTCAATTCTAGACTAAAAGAATTGAAGTATTTGAAGTTCAAATCCTCCAGGATTTTATAAAGTAGCGAGGGTGGGATTTGAACCGCACGATCTCAAGGTTATGGGCCTTGCGAGGACTCCAGGCTCCTCTACCCCGCTATGTTAAGAACTGCTATTCTTAAGCATGCTCAAGACCTCAAGATTGATATCTTGATGGTCGTCAAGAACCGAAGATTCTTGAGATGCCGATATTTCAAGCATCTTGACATATAACTATGGGATAAAGATAACTTTTAAACTTAACTAAAGAGAGTTTTTAGTGTATTTAAAATACTTCTTGGTTTAATATAGAAAACAAAGAGCTTATAAATAATAATTACTACATAAAAGAAAGAGAGTGTGATAAAATGAAGAAAAGAGGCAAACCTAGAAGTAGGAGTCAGAATGATGAAAACATCTGGAATGTTCCTAATACTTTAACTCTACTGAGAGTTTTGATAACTTTCATCACCGTTTATTTCATATTTGCAGGTTATGGTGTTGTAACTATTGTTGTTTTATTTGCCATTGGGATGCTTACTGATTTCTTTGATGGACAGATAGCGAGAAGATTCAATCTTACTACAAAATTTGGCGCAAAATTTGATGTCATGGCAGACAGATTTTTAATGGGAGGAGTTGCATTAGCATTTATTATTAATTATGGCTTGGCAGGAACGCTGACAAGATACCATATATTACAAATACTTATGATTATGGCAAGAGAATTAATTGCCTTGCCTGTTGCAATAATCGCTATGTCTTCAGGAAAAGGAATCCCCAAAGTTAAATGGATTGGAAAAATTACAACTGCCTTGCAAGGATTTACTTTCCCTGCGATAGTTTTAAGCGTGACTTATCCCGTATTTGGATTTTCAATATATATGTCGTTTGTTACTGCCATAGTTGGAATTGTAGCAGGAATGACCTTTATCGGAGATGTAATAAAATCTGAGGAAAAAAATGAGCGGGCCAGGAGAAGGTAAGCTCAAACTCGGCAAAGCCGATGTCTATATTCATTTAAAGGGAAAAAGCGGGGCTACCGTGACTCATATTGATATTGAACTTGATGCATTAAATGATATATTAAAGCCTGGCGAAAATAGTTATGTTGGAGCCAAGGAAGGTGGAGTTTTTATTGGACTAAAGAAGGAAATGATTATACGGGCGGAAAAACTAGCTAAAAAATAATTATATTTGCAGACCTACTTCTACCATTGCCGTTTCTACTAGGTCTACGATAGTTTCATAATCTTTAGGGTTTGCTCCTCTAAACTCGGGAAAGGGCATTTTTCCTTGTTGCATGCCATATCTTGAGAAATAATCTCTAAAGCTTATCATTTTATGACCTAATTGACTTCCCTCGTGGTTTCTTGTACCATTGGGAATCAATCCTTCAATATGCATTGCTGCTTGTCTAAGCAAAGTTACAACTTGATAGCCCCTCAGCTTACGTTCTATTTCTTCTCTTGACATGATAACTCTTGCTGTCATAATAATGTGGAAAAATTAGGATATTTAAACCTTTAGTTTTATGACTACTCCATAGTTACACTTATAGAAAGGTTTTTAAAGGCAGGAGATTGGGGATTTCTATGGACCAGCAAATAGCAGAAAGAGTGAGTAGAAGTTTTCAAATATTAATAGCAGGAATAGATCATAGTGGAAGCCATGACGCCGTTCAGTTGCAGAGGAGAGCGAGTAGATCTACTGAGTTGGCCAGAAGAAGGGGAGATAGTACTGAAGGCCTGTTTAAACAGAATTATGCGCAACTGAGAGCGTCGTATGGAAATGAACCTTGGGAATTAAATTACGGTTCTATCGATCCGGTTATGACGCAGTCTGGACTTCCTAGTTTAGCAGGTTATGATGCTGTTACTAAAGACGCAAGACGATGCGCACTAGACTTGTATGAAGTAATGGCTACAATGGTGAGAGAACAATGTGAAAGAAGAGACAACTTAATGGGAGATAACTAAGATGGATGCAAAATTAATGAAAGATACAAGAGAAATGCTGAAATATACTTTGGGCCTAGTAGGTACTATGGTGCAGGCAGATAAAGATCGTGAAGATGAGTTAGTAGCGGAAGATGTGCAAAGAAGAGTTGATGCATTAAAAACTAGAGGAGTTAGAGGAAAAAATGCTACAAAGGCTTTTGAGTTAATAGCTAGAGCACAATACGGAGATAGAGTTATAGATTATGATGCTATGGATCCTATTATAGCTCTGGAAGGTTTCGCAAGTTTGAGCGATGATAGGCCGGAAATGGGATTTGCTAGAGCCAATGCAGGCTTGCAATGGAAAGGGGTAATGGATTGGGCAAAATCAGTAGCTGAAGCGAGATATAATTAATTTACCTTTTATCTTCAATTTTTTTAATTCTGGATTCTAAATCTTTTATTTTATCTAAAATTGCTGAATGTTCTGCAAAGGGCTCCTGCTCTGAAGTTTTAACGAAATCTACCAAATACGCATTAAATAATGTTGAGAGTTTGCCGCCAAATAAGCCGAGCTTTTTTCGGGCTTTCTGAAGAAGCACCTTATCAACTGTGATATTTACCCTTATCTTTTCCATGTGTATTAGTGTGTATTTAGGTATAAAAACCTTTTCTTTGCGATAGCTTTATAAAGGATTAATTGAAATAAGTATTATGAAATCTAAAGGAAAAAGCAATACAAAACTAAAGAAACAACTTAAGAGAAAAACAAATTCTACATTGGTTGAAACAATAAACAATGCCAGAGAACACAAAGGATGGAAAGAAGTTGTTGATATTTTAACAGGGCCAACTAGAAAATATTCTGTAATGAACTTATTTGATATAGATAAAAAAACAACTGCAGGAGATACTGTTATTGTCTTAGGAAAAGTATTATCAAAGGGAGAATTGACTAAGAAAGTAAGAATATGCGCTCTGTCTTTCTCTGAAAAAACAACTGAGAAATTAAAGAAAACTAAATCTGAAGGAGTTACAATACTTCAAGAGATAAAAATAAATTCAAAAGCAGAGGGAATTAAAATATTAAGATGAACAAGACGATAGTAATTGACGCTACTGAAGGAATATTGGGAAGAGTTGCATCGCATGCAGCAAAGCAATCCTTGTTAGGAAACGACATTAAAATTGTAAATTGCAATGAAGTAATGATTACTGGAAACAAAAACATGATCATAGCAAAATACAAGAGAGCTAGAGCAAGAGGCGGCAGCGCTCAGAAAGGCCCTAATTTTCCAAAATCTCCTGAAAGAATCATGAAAAGAACAGTAAGAGGAATGTTATCTTATAAGCAGGGAAGAGGTTTAGCTGCATACAAGCGAGTAATATGCTATAATACTGTCCCGGCCGAGCTAGAAAAGACAGAGAAGATAACTTTAAAGAGAGAGATCAAAGTCAATGCAATTAAATTAAGCGATTTATGTAGGTGGATGTAAAATGGCAGTAGCTTCACAAACTTATACAAGAGATGATATTTATTCCGGCGTAGAGGAAGTTGTAAGAGATTCTTTATCATTTGATGGAAGAATAATGCCTGAATTTGGACTAAAAAGCGATTTAAGAGCAGAAGATATAGATCTACTTGATATAGGGGATAGATTAGGGAAGAAATATGGAATTAGCGCAAAAAAAGCAGATTTTGTTCCCCAGTTACAACCCGAGCATCTTACTGGCGGCAGACTTAATGAAAATGGACTAGCTTATGTTGCTAAATTCCCCCATATTAAAAGAGACGAATCAGCTGATACACTTCAACAAGGGGATCTTACTTTTGAGTCTTTAGTGTCATATGTTCAAGCACAATTAGGAGAGAGATTGCAAAGATGAAAGCAAACTCAGTTGAAAAGACAATATTTTCAGGAAAGAGAAGAAGAGCGATTGCAAAACTAAGAGTAAAACCTGGGAATGGAAAGATATTCTATAATCACTTGCCTTATGAAGAATTAGGATTATTCCATAAACTTGCTTTGGCA
Organism: Candidatus Woesearchaeota archaeon; assembly: GCA_964355135.1. Classification (GTDB taxonomy): domain Archaea; phylum Nanobdellota; class Nanobdellia; order Pacearchaeales; family GW2011-AR1; genus UBA73. Next base: position 115,913 of record CAYHCG010000001.1, read on the forward strand.
GAGCCCCTAAGAATCCATAATGCTGAACTTGGAGAGGATTTGAAATATGACTTCTATATCAAAACCTTAGGCGGAGGAAAAGAAGGACAGATTCAGGCCGCTAGATTAGTTATTGCGAGAGCATTATTGATCATAACTGGTTCTGATGTACTAAAGAAAGCTTACGTTAAATATGATAGAAACATGATTGTTCAAGATTCAAGAAGAAAGGAACCTTGCAAGCCTGGCGACTCCAAGCCAAGAGCAAGAAGACAGAAATCTTACAGATAGTTTTATCTTAGAAACTTTTAAAAGCCAGTCTATTTTGAGTTTTTTATGACAAATGAGATATTGCTAGAACCCAAACCAGATGCAAAGAGATCTCCTTATTTAAGAAAATAATTTAACTATTATTTCTTTGCATGAGAGAATCAAACGGATTCTTAACGCGCTTTATTTGTTCAGACGAAATATGAGTGTAGACTTGAGTTGTTGATAATGAAGCGTGGCCTAACATTGCCTGAATTACTCTGATATCTGTGCCTTGCTCTAAAAGATGAGTTGCGAATGAGTGCCTTAGAGTGTGAGGAGTGACTTTTTTGTTTATATTTGCCCTTTTACGGGTTCCCTGGATTATTTTTTGGATATTTCTTGTTGTTAAGGGTTTTTCCTTTGAAAATACATATTCTCTTTCTATCCCTTTATCATTAATGTATTCTTGCAATTCTCCTGCAAGATTCTCTGAAATTGCAAACAATCTATCTTTTGAACCCTTGCCTCTTCTTACCCAACCTGTTTTTTCCTTGAAATTGATATCGTCAAGTTTTAGATTAACTAGTTCTGATACTCTAAGGCCAGTTGAGTAGAGAAAGGAGATAATGAGACGAGACTTTAAGGTGTCGGTGGAATCAATGAGCTTTAGAACTTCATCCTGACTTAAGACTTCTGGGAGTTTTTTCTCTTTTTTAGGAAGAGGAATTGAACCTAAGTCTTTTTTTAAGACTTCACTATAAAAGAACTTTAGCGAAGCTGCAGCGAGCATTATTGTGTTTTTTGACTTGGTATCAAACATTTCTGAAAGGAACATTTTGACATCATTCTGATCTAATTGATTATGGGGCTTATTGGTTTTCTGTAAGAATTTCTCTACGAAGAAGGTATAATTTCTTACGGTTAAGGGCGAGAAACCTCTTAACTTCAACTCTGACTTTAAAATATCTAACGACATCTTTTCCTCTTTTTTAAAACATCAAGAATTAAGAATTCTTGACATCTTGAGATTAAACGAACACTATATTTAAAGTTTTAGGGAGTAGATTAAATACTACATAGGGATACAATTAAAAACTTAATCGCATATACTATGGGATGAATAAAGGAGGATTTGTTATAAAAATTCTAATAAGCGCTTTAGTCCTACTTTTCATCGCGTCTGCAGGGTATTCTTTTTATAAGGGAGAAAAATTGACTGTGGGAAAAGCGATATTCAATACAGAAAGAGATACTAGAGAAATTATAGAAGATATTTCTGCAGGACAGGAGGCCGAACCAATCCAGAATAGTCCTGAAAATACTGAAGCAGATGTAAATTCAACTAATAACCTTGAGGAAAACAGAACTTACTATATACAACCACTAGGGGCAAATAACACAAACGTAACTTATAATTCATCCGGATGATTTTTCAATTGAACGTATACTCTCTAGCTCAGTAATTTTTATAAAGGGTGCAAATAAATAGATTTATGGTAAAAGAGAGGGTGAATATACAAATGGCAGTTATTTCTGGAGCATCTTATGCTCTAAAGTTTAGGGATAAGAATCCACGAGCAACTAATGAAGAGGCTATCAGGCACGTAACTGAAAAGATGGATGATATTCTAAGAAACATTGAAAACGAAGGCGAAGAAATTTAGTTATTCATATTATAATTATATTTAAATAAGGATATCTTGTTGGTTTTTTATGGATTACGAACAGATTAAAATAAATGTAACTGCCTTTAGAGATCTTACTAAGAATAGAACATTATATTGGGGAGGTTTATATGAATCAGAAAGCACTGGACCAATGCTTGATGAACTTTCAAAGAGGCACCTTAGATCAGGATATTTTACTAGTCTTGAGAATGTTGCAATGGCCGTTAGAAATGGTGTAACTCAGTGGACAAAGGAATTTACAGATAATGAAAGAGCAGACACTCTCCTAACTTTTACTAGCCTTATGAATTCCGATTTTACTGAAGGAGTTGCGCAGATAGACCATACGGGAGCATATTTACAAAGACCCTTAAAAAATAAGGAATTAGCAAAACTTGTTCGATTAGTAAATGAAAAATTAAGAGGCTATCTTTATCCAGAAGACAGTTAAAACATTTAGTCAAAAGGTTTATAAGTGATTTTTTTAATCTAATTAGTATGCGGGGATTCCGGAGTGGTCAAACGGGTAAGACTTAAGATGTCGGTCTCTCACAAGAGAGATTTAAGTTAAGATTTCAATAAGAAATCTTATGTGCTTAGTGCCTTCGTAGGTTCGAATCCTACTCCCCGCATATTATTCTTATGTAACTTAATAGGAATAACAAATAGAAAGGTTTAAATAGCATTTTTTGAGAGGGTATCTATGATTGAAGATGTTATGCAGATTGATATGGATACGAATGTAGAAGTAGAGATATCAGAAGACGAGATAGCTGTGATGCAAGCTCGTAGAGAAAGGGCCAGGGCCAATCTCCGAAGAGAAGAAAATCCAAGAGTCCATGCCCTACTTAAAAATCTTGTAGAAGTTGAGAGAATCAGGCCTTGCCAAGCCATATATTTAGGATGCGGTGAAGGAGAGTCCGCGCTTTATCTTGCCAAAAATGGATTTGAAGTTGTAGGAGTTGATTCTTCAGCAGATGCTATAAGGGTGGCCAAGAAAAATTATTTAAACAATTTGAACTACGTCCAAGCTGATGTAACAACCTTGAACAATCCACTTCAAAGACTGAGAGCAGGGATCAGAGGAAATTTTGGTTTTGTATTAGATTGGAATTTATTAGAGCATATTTCACAACAACACATAGCTCAATATTTTGATACAGTAACTAAGCTAACGGAAAAAGGTGGACATTATTTAACTGCCTTTACCGATAATAGGAAAAATTATGATGCTATTATTCTAGAAAAACCATTAAGGAGCAAAAATGCTATACCTCAAAAGGATGAATTGCCCCGCCAAGATTATGCTGGTGTGGTAAAGGCAATGTCAACTAATTTTGATATAATTGATGAGGGCGAGATTTCAGCCTTAGATATAAGACAAAGAGGATGTTGGATTTTAGCTAGAAAGAAGTAATTTCATAATGAATAAATAGGTTAAATCTTAAAACAATTTGCCTAATTGATTTACTATTGTTATTATACTGAATATTCCGAAAAATACAAAGATAATGCCAATTATTATTTTCCTCCATATTGGGGCCTGAACTTTTTTCGGTAAGACTTTAAAATTCATCCAATTTACTAAACCGATATGGATGAACATTGCCATTGCATTTATTACTGCACCAATTACTATTAATGTCAAAGGCTCCTTAAAGTTAAAAGAAAAAAGCAAGATTCCAAATGCAATTTGAGCCCAGAGGAAATAATAATAAATTTTTGAGAGGTTTATTTTGTGTTTCTTTTTATTTTGCATCTTTTTAATAGCAAAGTTCTCCGCCATTATCCGAGACGTTGAATCTAATACTCCCAACTGTGTTTGAAATAGCATTATAACTACTGCGAGAAGGAAGAGAGTTCCAAATATTGGCCAGAGTTCTTTCCCTATTTGAACGCTTTCTGTAATTACAAAACTGATGTCTGCAGACTCGGCATTTACCTGATTAAATGCAGTCGTGTAAGACAAGATCATTAGAAAAGACATTGTTAGGAAGCCGATTAACCAAAATACTATTAAGTGCTCAAAGGAAACCAACCTCCACCATTTTTTAAAATTAGAAATGCTTTTAGGAGAAAAGTCACAAGGTTGGCCTTCAAGTTTTATTTCTTGAAGTTTATGGTGCCTAAAAAGACCAGACATTTTTTGAGAATATTTTCCCATCCCATATCCTTTTTCTTTGATATAAATTGATTGAGTAAGATTTAGGTTCCCACCTGCACCTGCATATGCAAATGCTGCAAGGAATGTAGCTAAGGTTATTCCTAGAGGCAAGAAATAGTAACCATTGGGGTTTTGAGAAATTGTTTCACCTATACCCACTAATCCTTTAAGTAAGGCAGACCAATCGGTTTTTGAAGCTAGTATTAAAGACAAAATAAAGATAAAGGGAGCACCAATTAAGAGAACGGTCTTTGTGATTTTCTCCATCATACCATATACTGTTTTTCCAGATGAAAGAACTATCCCGATGATGGCTAAAAAGCCAATAGCTACAAATTTATGATCGGAAAATCCAAATAAATGTGAAAAAACTTTGGCTGAAGCTGCAATAATTCCAGGTATCCCAAAACCCACAAACGTAGAAATGATGAACCAATGTGCGGCAAGTCTGAATTTCTTATTCATCCCTACAAAAACCGATTCTCCTTTTAATAAAGAGTAACGCTCTATTTCCATATTCATAAAATATTGGAATGTGATCCCTAGCAACGCCCCCCAGGCGATCCCCAAACCATATTTTGAAACAAGAAAGGGCCAAAGAATGACTTCGCCGGAACCCAGACCTAAGGCTAATATTATGAAACTTGGTCCAAGAAGTTTTCCAAATTTAATTGGCGAGGGAAATGGTTTTTTCACCATCTTTTTGTTTTGTTATTTAGAGACTCACATATTTAAACATTATCAAAATATCAATTTTGGATAAACTCCTTCTTTTTTTATGAATATTTAGAAGATTTGATTTTAAAAAGAGATTTTAGTAACTTATAAATAGCCTAATTTTTAGGAAAATTTATGGGAATAATAAAAAATATCTTAAGAGACGAATTAGGATATAATCTTAGGGAAAGACTGAATGTTTATACAGGGGTCGCTTTAGGATTTATAGCGCCTGTGGCTGTTACAAAGTTTGGCATATCTTGTCTTCTATATGATACTGAGCAGTCCTTACTTAACGAAGCTGGCGCTTGGGCAGCAGCTATTGCGATAAACGTCGGGATAAGCAGAGGATATTCTCTTTTTTCTCAGGAACTAAGTGGTTTTCCTTTAAGGAAAATAACCCAAGTAGGGGGCTGGGCGGGAATATATTCAGCAGAGAAATTAAAGGAACGAAGACTTGCTAAAGTGAGAAGACTTGAACAAACAGTGTAAATAACTAAAATCCTCTTTCTAATTGAAGTTTTCTCACTGCGTCTAAGACTCTTGAGTCGGGGGAGAGGACGTACACATGATCGTCCTTTGAACGAACGGCACGATAGATTTTCTGCAAGAATTCACGCTGGGCTTTATCACGGTAAAACTCCCAGTAACTTGAAGGGAAAGTTTCCTTCAGTATTGCCCAGAAAATGCTTCTTGTGTTGGGATTAGGATATTTTGTTAAAATGACTGAGTTGCAAGTTTTTCCTGGGAAATCAATGCCCCTGCTGCATTTAGTTGTGAATAAAACTGGAATTTTCCCACTTTTGAAATCGCTTACATTGTAATCTGATTTATCGTTTTTTTGATTATGAACAAATTCTTCCTTAGACATGAGGCTAGGCAACTCGTACTCAATTTTTTCTTCTTCTTTAGGCAGGTCTTCAAAAGCTTGGACATGCACTAAAGTTGGCTTAGCGGATTTCTTTATGCAGGCAGAAAGAGCTTTGAGATAATCTTCTCTTGTATTGGTACCTGCTTTGAAGTTAGCATAACTACAGTCAAACTCCTTGCCTGTCTTGTGTATTTCTATTGTGCCGGGTTGGCGAGTCTCAGCTTCTACAATAGAAAAATCTTTTATTCCAAAAATGTCTTTTAAGACTTTTTTTGAATGCAAAGTGCCTGACATCAAAATCATGCACTTGTTTTTATTCACTAGTTCAGAGAATTGCTTGGAGAGATTGATTGTTGCTAATTGAACTGTTAGATTATCTTCATATCTTTTGAAAGAAACATATGTGTCTTCAAGAAACCCCACAAAATCGTGGGCTATTTCCAGAGCGGAATTTGCGTAGTTAGTGTCATTGATAAGAATCTCTGCTTCTAAAGCAGGATTTGAAGCTAGGAGTGTGAGGATCTTTTCTATATTTGTGTTTTTAACAGGAACTACTTTTCCTTCTACTATTCCTAAAGCTCTTTTTTGTTGTTCTTCTAGTTTTATTAATTCTATAATAGATTCTATAATTTCCTGCGCTGCGGGGTAGTCTGTACTCATGATTTTAAGAGAGTTGGAAAGTCTTGTTAAATTGAGGTCTCTTTCATTAGAAAAACTATCTAGAAATTCATCGCATTCATCTATAATGTCTACATCGGTTAGAGGTTTTCTATCTAAGGCGACTTCTATTTTGTATTTTGCAGCGTTGAATATGATTACATCTGCATTTATGTAAGAATCGTACTGGTCATAATAGCTGCAACCTTTTTTTCTATGATAAAAGGTAAATTGCTTGTCATTTAATCCGAGATATTTCTTTTTCTGCGCGTCTCTCATTGGCAATTCAAATGAAGAAGGCAAAATAGGACTCCAATAAGGATTTGCAGGGGCGACTCCTATCCTTTTTAATTTTTTGATATCAACTTCCTGCTTTGTTTGATTAGAAATATAGGGATTTTCTTCATAATATTCTTGGATCATATCTCGGTTTTTCTCAGTTATTGTGATATTGTCTGGAAGGAAAGGGTCTGCGCAGGAAACGCCTGGCTTTATTACAGAATCATGGTTATCCCTGCCGGTTATTATGGTTATTTTCATCTTTTCCCCATTTTGCTTTAAGAGATACTTATTGTTGGAATAATCACTTTCATACTGTCTCTGCAAGGATTTTATAGGAACTACTATAGAAGCTCTACCCAAAGCCCTTGCAATGTTAAGGGCTATTGCTGATTTGCCTGTGCCACAAACTCCATGAATGAAAATAATTTTCTTGTCTTTATTTACTAATTCTACTACTTCTCGGACAATGTCTTCCTGTGTTTTTGAATTTGAGAATTTTAATGGTTTAAGCTTATTGCCATTTGAATACAAACTCCAATATAAGTCTGTATTTACTACCTTTTTATTTTCTGTTTTAATAGATTTTTCTACCTGTTCCTTCTGGAATAACTGCAAAACCTCTCTTTCTGAAAGCATTCCTCTTTTTAATAAATAGCTTTTATATAGTTTTGTCTAGGTGGAAGAATATTGAGAAATAGAGTTGAAAGGAAACTGGGCAGAGAGAATGTCTTTACCTACAAAATGATTATGATCCACTCTTTCCTTAGTGATTATTATTCTATTATATGCAAGAAAATTGTGGTGTGCAGTGAAATTAAAACTCCCTTTACCTGAAAGGGAGGAATTTATCACGCCTAATTTGAGATAACTGCCCCTGCCATCATCAATAAGCCAGATCTTGTAGGTATCCTGAGGAGATAGGTTGGCTAATTTAATAGATAAAGAAGCAAATACTTTGGGAGAGATAACCTGCTTAAGAGTGAACTTCCCAGCAATGTTATCCTCATTATTACTAAATAATTGAGCTAAAGATACAGACATTTCGTCTAATAATAGAGTCCAGTTTTTATTAATTATTATTTCTTTTTTTCTCATTTCTTTCTCCTCTAATGTACTGTATCTTCCATCCAGCTCTCTTATTTACTTTTACTCTTTCTATTCTTCTTTTTCATAGTGCAAACAACCTCCTTTGCAGTTCTTATCAAGAACATGTTCTTGAGTATGATTAATTAAATTAAAAATAAAATTATGTGTTCCTTCTAATAAGACGTATGATAAGTAATAGTATGACTGCGCCAACTATTGCTGCAATTATGCTCCATAATAGTCCGCCTCCGCCAATGCCGAGTGCACCGAAGATTAATCCTCCTATGAGGGCCCCTACCACTCCAACAATTAAATCTCCGATTAATCCAAAAGCTACCCCTTTAACTAATACATCTGCAAGGAAGCCTGCTATAAGGCCTATAAGCAAGAACCACACAAGTGACATTGCTTCAACTGCCATGTAATCCTCCGTTAGAAGATTGTGAGGAAAACGCCTGCACTTTTTGGCCATCTAGGTAATATCCGCCGTGTCCTGTTGGAACATGGGAAAACGAGCGGATTTGACTTATCTGCTGAGGAGAGATACCAAATGTAGAAGCATTGTCAAGAATATATGCTTTGAGACACCATGAGCAGACGTAGTCTTTTGTTTCATCTGTATGGGGTAGCGACACTGTAACCCGATTACGTTCTGCAAACTTTTTTATTTCCGAATGAAAAGAATTACTAACTGATTCCACAAACAATTTCGCCATACTTGGCATGTGTTTTAAATTGATGTTGCTTTTAGGCCGTGATCCTATCACTTCTGTTTTCATAAAACACTTAATAATCTCTTGTTTAAAAGAAAGTGCTGTTTTTATTATACGTCAGGAATCATAGATTCCTGAGCGTGCTCAAGAACTGCGGTTCTTGACACAACAAAATTTATCTTCAACTTCTTACTCTTTTTCTATACGTAGTTTTTTTCCTACGTGGATAGGTATCCTTTTCTATTTCCTTCTCTTCAATTACTTCTTTTATAGTTTCTCTTTGGACGCTTCTGTTTGCCCGGGAACTTATCTTGCTATATTCAATTATAAGTACGAGAATGAACACGATTACGTAGATGATCCATCTGAATGGTTCTATATATGAAACGATTCTCGTATTTCCAAGTGTATCTATAAGGCCTATGACGGCTATAAGGAATTTAACAACTAGTACTGCGCCTACCGCCTCGAATGGAGGCGCGAATAAACTTACTGGGAACTTAAGAAGATAGAGTATTCTTCCTACAAAGAAGACTAAGGAGATAATTATTAGCAAGACAAAATTTGCATTAATAAAGGCAGTTAGGGTATTAAGAAAAGAGCTATTTACATAGTTAGTTATGAAATTGACAAGGGCGAGTAATACTATTAACAATAATAATATAAAAAGCTGATAAATTATTGTTCCGGTTATTTTTGAACGCGCCATTTGGTAGAAAATACTATCTAAATTAGGGCAGGAAATATAAAAGGGAGTGTAGTATTTTTTATACTTCTATAGTAAACTTTATTTGAGATAGATTTTTAAATTAATTTTCGTATTTTTAAAAATGAAAAATACAATTGAATGGTGGGAAAATAAAGGAGGATTTTTTGGTGAAAAATATATGGAAGGCGATGATAGTATTGATGGATTTTTACCAAATACAAAACAGAATTTAACTGAGAGAACTCAAAGAGAAACTAGTGGGATAATCAATCTTTCAAAGATAAAGAATGGATTTAAGATCTTAGATATCCCTTGCGGATATGGAAGACATTCTATAGCATTATCTAAAAGTGGATTTGAAGTCGTAGGAATGGATATTAATGAAGAACATTTAAAGAAGGCTAAAGAAAACTCTAAAGGGCAGAAGGTAATTTTTCTCAAGAAAGATATGCGAGATATTGGAAAGGAGAACTATGCTCAATTTGATCTTGTAATAAACATGTTCTACTCATTTGGATTTTTTGAAAAAGAGGAATATAATGAAAAAAGTCTAGTAGAATTTTACTCTGCTTTGAAGGAAGGCGGAAAATTTCTGTTACATACTGATGTTTCACCTGAAATGTTTGAAGGAGGAAATTACAGATTGAAAGAAGAAAGAGAGCTTGAAAATGGAAGAAAATTGACTATAGAAGAGAAATACAATCCTAAAAATAAAAGAATGGAAGGCAGTTGGACAATTACCTCGAAAAATGGAAAAGAAGAGCTAACTCCTTATAGCGTTAGAATTTATACAAAAGAAGAATTTGAACGTTTGGCTAAAAAAATAGGGTTCAAGAAAGTCCAGTTTTTCGGCTCATTCGAAGGAAGCAAGTTTACTCCCTCTTCTACGGAACTTATAATGGTTGCAGAAAAATAATAAAAGAAAAAAGAAAAATATATATTTAATAGTAGGTAGCGCTGTCTATCAATTTATGGTAGGCAGTTTTACCTGCAAACTGGCCATTATCTCTTCGTGCTTGTTGTGAGGCCGAACTCTTGCCGCCGCGAACGCGGGCTGCACGTGAAGGGCCTCTACGTTTTTTATTTGTCATTATTTATATAAGTATAGAATCTATAAAATATTAAGTGGTATAATTAAAGCTGCACTTATTCTGTTTTTGCTTTACTCCATAAAATATCGAAGTAATTTTTATAAGGTCTCGCCATACTCTCGTCAGTTATTTCTATAACGGTCATACCGTTATCCCATAATAAAATCATTGTTCTATCTCCAGTTATATTTGTTGTTGCAAAAGAGTCATATTTAGCTGGCAGCACCCGGGCTTCTGTAAACTTCATCTTATTTAGATATTTTACTCTTTCGACGGCTCCAGAATTATAAATTTGCTGCATGAGAATCTTTTTCTTTATTCTTTCTGCGTGAAATTCCTTAAGAATTGGACCTAATCTTTCAGAAGCGTCATTAGGGATACCATACACTCTGATGGGCTGGCCTGTTTCCAGTAATCTGTATATTCCTTCCTTAAATGCATATAGCCCCTTTGAAACCCTTACCTTGGATTCATTCTTGTTACTGTGAATTCTTAATTGGTGCTCTTTTATTAACTCGTTTAATTCTAATTCTTTTTGCTTTAGGTAATTGAGAATGCTTTCAGGAGGCTTTGCAGAGAAAAGCTTGGTTTCTGAGTCTATCTCATAAATAAAACCTCTTTCTAGGAGATTTCTCAATGCGTCGTAGATGTTTGAGCGGTGAATCTTTGTCTTTTTTGATATATTCAATACTGAAGAAGTGCCCATCTCCATTAAAGCAGTGTAGATTTCTGCCTCGTTTTTTCCTAAGCCAATTGATGCTAATAGCTCTTTGATTTTTTCCATAAGTAGATTAGATTCCTATTCTATAAAAAGATATAGTTATTTTATAAACATGTAGTATTTTTTATACAACTAAGGAAGTTTTTTAGTACCATTTGGTAGTGATAAAACCAACCCAAAGTTAGATAAGCTTGTTACTACTATTTTATTCAATGGGAAATAGAACATTAAGGATAGCTTATATAGATGACGAATTTTTTGCTTTGAACTCAGTTAAGAGGATTTTGGAAGATAAACAAAGCAGTATTTCTCACATTCCTATAGATGTAGATACTTTTCATGCTACTGCTTCTCTCTCTGGTTCCGTGGATGAAGCTAGACTTTTCAGCGGGAAGCATAATCTCTTTCTTATAGATCGTGACTTAGGAGATTTTCGCATCAATGGATCCCAACTCTCTAATGAAATCAGAGAAAAACTAGGGCCGAGTATTCGAATAGTAGAACTCACTGGCGACGGCCGTTCACAAAATATGGAAGGATTACTGGAGGAATTTAAAAGAAGACAGGAAAATGTAATCGATGATACTTTAATCAAAGGAGCTTGTAATCCTCTTGACTTAGAGGAAACTATAGAAAAACATGCATTTAGGCCTTTAACTGTTTCAGTAATTGGGGGAGGAAATCTTGGAAGGGGCTTTCTTGCTCAGTTTAGGGAGTGCCCTATTATAAGAAATGTAAATTTTTACAGTAAAACGGAATATGAACGTGACAATTATGAGGGAATAAAGAAACTGCTAGAGTTAAGGGAATATAGATTTGAATGTTTTCCTTCCTTGGAAACAGCCCTGTTTGATACTGATTGCGTTTTACTTTGTAAAGGAAGGGCAAAATTGTCTTCAGAAAAGGATCGAAGCGATCTTTTACCTCAATCAGCAGATATTGCAATTATGGAAGCGAATTCCCTAATAAGAGAAAATTACGTAAGAACAGGTTATAAAGGACTAGTTATAAAATTTGATAATCCTGTAGGAGAAAATCTTAATCTTATGTATAGACGTATTAAGAACAGAATTAATACTTCACAGCTAACTTTTCCTTTTAATTTGGATACTGATAGAATTATTAAAGAGGCAAGATTAATAGCAAGAACACGAAAAGCAACATTTACGCCTCAAATGGAGGAGTTTATTCTAAGAAATACTTATGGTATGCATGGAGATCCTAGATATTTTGCTAGCCCCTCTCTTTACTTAGAAAAGGGAGAAATGGATATATTAGATGAAGCTAGAGAAAGTTCAGTAAAGAGTGGGGAAGAAATGATACGATTATCTAGAGAATATAAATTCCCTTATGAACAAGTTCAAAGATCAACCATTAGGTTTCTAGATGAAATTGCGCATTATAGAAAGTTTTCTTCTGCTGCAGCTTATGTTTATTGTGATTTTGACGGTATAAATGGATTCACCGCTTTGCCTACTAGACTAGATTATGGGAGAGAAGGAGTGAGGGTTAAATTGGACAAAAGGGATGGGCTTATTAGTAGAAATAAAGAAGATATAAGGGAATTATTAATAAAACAAAACCGAAATGTTGATAATTTTTTAGCTTCGAAAGACTCAGAAATTAATCGCCCTTCTTAAGATACATTAGTATGCTACTAGTTGAAATGCGTTGTGGATATATGTAATTAAAAGGGAGTTTGCCAATGCACGAAGGTTTATAAGCCGTTAATCGGCTCTTAGTTGTGTCAAGATAGATCTTGAGCACGCTCAAGGTTAAAAAACCTTGACGTATTAAAAAGACTACATGATATACAAAAGAACAATGCTCTTTTTGTTGGGCTTTATTTTTTTAACAACATTTGGAGCAGTTACAGCAAGTACATTAAGCGAACTTTCTAGCTCTTGTAGAGTCAATGGCGAGCTATGTACTATAAAAGAAGATCTTATGCAGGGAGAGTGTCGAACAATTACGTTCAGCTCTTCTAGTGGAGATTTACAGATACATGCCTGTGATAAAGGAGACTTTATTGAGCTGTATAGGCAAGATTTTGTAGAGGGCTCAGCGTTTAGGGCATGTCTTGGGGAAGTTTGTGTTGATGAAAAAGAGGGATTTGTGACAATTCCGCAAGAACCTATAACAACAAGTTCATTAAGCGATGCCTCTATAGAAAGTCTTTCTAGTGTTAGCATGGCTAGTACTTATCCTCTTTCACCTAGTGATAATTGCGGGTCAACACAGACTTGCGGGCAACTTCTAAATGAATGGAATAGCGCTGCCTGGACAGACACAGTAGATGCTGATATTGATAATAGTGGAAAGCTCGCTGCTGTACGGTGGTATACTACTGAAGGAACTTGCACGGGAGAAAAATGCCAGGATCAATTACATAATGGAAATGGCAAATGTTCTACATTGAATGTAGCTGGACATAGTTTTTGTGGAGTTACTGATGAATTTGGTAATGTACTAGTAAGTCATGCTATGGGAAGCGACGAAGCAAAATATATGAAATTACATGCTTTCGCGGAAAAATTAAGAGTTCCGTCCCTAAACAATTTACAGTGTTGGAAATACTACGTTAACGGAAAGAAAGATTATGCGGATTATACACAACTCTGTGTAGAAACCGACTCTGCTTCGGACGCATCATTAAGAATATTAGGGGCTTATGGCATTGCATGTGCCAAACAAAGAGCAGGATTATGGACCAGTATTGATTATTGCAAAGATTACGAAGAACAAGGAGAGGCAATCTGGGGATTGAGCACAGGCATACATGGAGAGATAAAGTATATAGCTTCAGAAGATAAATACTTTTTATGTAATGGTTTTAACAATCAAGTGAATTGTCCAAGTGCTTCGCAATCTTTCAGACCTGATTATTATGAATTGCAATTCTTAGCAGATTATGCAAAGTACAAGAATGACGCGAGAATGATCAAAGGAGTAAAGGATATATTACAGGCTTATGCTGATTCTTTAGGAGACAATCATATACATAAAGGAAAAACAGGAAGCTTTAGTAAAATTGACTCAAGCGGTTATCAGTGCACAGATCTTTGCACGCCTGCATATTTGGATAATGTTGATACTTGGAGAGCAGTTCCTGCAATAAGTGGGCTTATTGTTGTACATCCTGAACTTGTCTCTGAAGAACAAAAAGAGAAAGTTTTCAATTACTGGTGGAATAACTATGGTGGTGGAAATGGGCAATATGGTCCTACCGCTGCAAAACCTTATGAAATTTATTCGAATTCTAATTCTGGAAAAGTAAAAAGCTCTGAAGATAGCTATAAGACTAGTGCAATGTGGATACCTTTAAGCGTAAAGTACAATCCCACTTATGCCAAACAAGCAGTTAACCATCTTATTAGTCAGTATGATTCTAGCCAAAAACAATTTAAGGGATCTGCCTATTATGGAGCATACTTTAGCCAATTTGCACAAAGATCTATAGGAATTTCTACAGGAATGATTGACCCACAATTCTGGGTCGGGAATACTAATGCTCCAGTAACTCCAACTACTACTCCGACTATTGCAGATATTAGCAATTTTGTTTATAGTTGCACAGTTACTGGGAGTTATTGTAATTTAGTTAGTGATGTAACTACAGGAACATGTAGGACTGTGGTGTCTAAGACAGCTAATGGAGACATACAAACTAAAATCTGTAAAAAAGATAATGACTATTATGAAATATATGCCCAACAAGTTCCATCTAATGATTATAAAGTTTGTTTTGCAAACGGTTGCGTAACCAAAAATTCAGGATTTGTAAAGTTTAAATTTGAGAGCCAACCACAACCAACTCCTACGCCTGCACCTACACCCCAACCAACGCCTTTGACACTAAAAGACTTGCCTGTGAGCTGTACTGCACAAGGAAGTTATTGTAATAAGAATAGTGATAATATGAATGGAGAATGTAGATTTGTTACTTACAATACCAATAAGGGAACAATTATAATGCAAGCTTGTAATAAAGGCGATAAAATAGAATTATACAGAAATAAATATCCTAATGGATTAAATTTTGAAGTTTGCCTGGATAAGACTTGTATTGATCAGCTAAAAGGTTTTGCAGTTAGATAGTTTCTAAGATAAAAGTTTAAATATCTTATTTTTTCGTGATTTGTATGGAAAATCTAAGAAAGACAAGTGGAAACACTGACACTAGCATTAGAAATACTGCAATAATATACCAACTTCCAATTCTAGGATTAGACAAGACGACTATAAAACGTCTTAAAGGAAAAAGAACTTTGGACCTTGCATGTGGTAATGGGAGTTTAGTAGAAGAATTACGTTCTCGCGGAGTAAAAGCAGAGGGAATAGACCCGCGCGCACCTTCTAAACCTTATTTTACTAGGCGCAAAATTATAGGAATTGGACAGGAAAATGGAATTGTAGCCGATAACGAGAGCTACAACTTAATCACTAGCTTTCAGAATACTTGTTTAAATGATGGCATTGGAGAAATTGGGAGGCTTAAAATGGAAAGAAAAAAGAGTTTAGGTACCTTTGATAGCATAAGAACAAAATATGAAGAGACATGTGAAAGGGCAAGATTTACTATTTCTGAGATTGGGAGAACTCTAAAAATTGGAGGAAGAGCCTGTATATTTCCAAATATACCTGACTTAGAAATTCATGTAGGGAATTTATTAAAAATGAATAAGTTAAGAGTTCAGAGAGCGGATGTTAACGAAAAGATTCTATGGGAATACGTTTGCTCTGAAGGTGTTGGAATGACAAAAGAAGAGTTTTATCACTCACCAAGCAGAGAATATGGTCGCCTGCTTACATTAATAAAAGAGAAATAAGTAAAGATATTTTATTTTTCCGTCGTTGTAACAAAAATACTACTTGATTATAAATAGAATAATGATTGTTCTGAGAGGTTTTATTAGAAAATGAAAGCGTTAATTAAATTACTATTTTTAAAAACTATTTAAATAAAAGTCGGATGGCATAAATAACAAAAAATAATATTGCAAGAGCGAAGAACGCTTTTGAAATATAATCTGCAGAAACTGTCGGGTCAAAGTAACCAAACAATGTTGCAATTATTGAAATAATTAAAAATGCTAACGCCCATCTCCACATTATTATATGGAATATTTCGCCAATATAAATATATCGCTAGTATAAAAATATTTTATTTAGGGTTTTAGAAAACTGGAGATGTCTTAATTATACTCCTCACGCTTATATAAAAGATAATTTTAGTGTTTAGATAAACAAAATCAAAATGCAACAAACTAAATTACAAACAGCGCATGTATATAATCCGCAGCTGGAGCAGCCAGTTGTAGAACTATATCACAAAAAGCCTTTCCTAAAAGTATGCATTGTCATGCCTACATATAATGAATCAGGAAATATTGTGAATATCTTAGATAGAATATATACAAATGAAAAGAAAATAAAAGAGGCAAGAGGAAATATTTCTATAAATGTTTTAGTTGTGGATGATAATTCTCCTGATGGTACTTCCCAGCTTGTTAAAGAATATTCAAAAAAGAATTCTCATGTCTATTTACTTAAGAGAAAAAACAAAGAAGGATTAGGTAAAGCGTATATTGCTGGAATGAAATATGCTATGAAAAAAGTCCAGCCGGATATTGTTTTTGAAATGGATGCTGATGGGCAGCATAACCCGGATTATATTCCTAAAATGATAGAAGAAGTAGAGAATGGATCTGATTTTGTCATAGGCTCAAGATATATCGGAGGGGGAGCTACACCTAAGGAATGGGGCTGGCAGAGAGAGGCAATTTCCTACTTTGCTAGAAGTATATCCAGAATAGGATTAGGATTAGGAGATATAAAAGATTGCTCTGGAGGGTTTAGAGCAATACGTTCAACTGTATTGAAAACTATTGATTTAGACTCGCTTGATGTTAAAGGGTATGCTTTCCAAGTTGTTTTATTAGAGGAAGTAGTTCATAATGGTTTTACTTTAAAGGAAATACCTATTTCTTTCGATCAAAGAGATATGGGAGAGAGCAAGATGGGCATGTCTGACATTATTGAAGGATGGAAAATTATTTTCAGAGTAAGGTCTAAACGAATAGGTTCGAAATTACACTCTTTTATACATTAACTTAGTGGTGGTTAACTAAAAATGCGCAGTAAAAATAATAACAGTAAACTGAGAAAGCTATTTATGTTCGGGATAGTAGGAGCAGTCGGAACTGTAATTAACACTGGACTTCTCTATCTCTTAACAGTATACGGAAATGTTTATTATTTAGTTTCTTCAATTATAGCTACTGAAGTTGCCATAGTCTCGAATTTCTTAGGAAATTATGCTTTTACATTTAAAGATAGTAAAGATCCTGCTCCTGCAATAAGCAAATTTGCTAAATTTCAACTAGTGAGTCTTATCACTATAATAGGTACTGTGATTATATTATGGGCTTTAACAACCTCATTTGGACTAAGGTATTTGGTTGTCTGGAACGTTATAGCTATTCTAGTGATGTTTGTATTCAATTTTATCTTAAACAGCAAATTTACATGGAAGGATAAGAAACTGGTTTCTGCAGCATTACTATTTATCATCGTCCTATCTGGGAATGCCGTTGCTGCGCTGGTAACCACCTCCCAGATGGGATATCATCCGGATGGATATAAGCAGGCAACGGTTTATCTTGATGATAATAGCGAGTATTTTGATATTATAGGTGCGGGCGGAGTAGTCAAAGCGAGATATAATCTAGCAAAGGCATTTGATGCGGGCGGAACATTACAGGTTGACTGCCAGGGAGGTTTGCCCTGTACTGTAGGAGATTTCAGTGATTTTAAAGAAAGTGGAGAATATTATCTTAGAAGCGAAAATGGAGAGGAGTCAGAGAAATTTAAGATAGGCGAGGATATTTACAAGGATAATATGGGAGTTTTACTTGACTTCTTCGATGCACAAAAGCAACAAGGTTCTAGTTATCATGCCGATTTTCATTCTTATAATGATCCGGCGTTAAGTATTATAGCTGATGGAAGTTTTATTATGGAAGCAGGGCAGGCTAGCCAGGCTTTGGTTAGATTAGGTAATGCTTATCGGCATAATCCCCAACTCTTCATAGGAGAGAATGCAGTAATCAGAGAACATATCGCCGATTATGTACACTATCTAGAGGGCTTGCAAGGGTTAGACATTGAAGAGAGAACTGATGGAACCGGGTTTAGAATAAATCCACATGTAGAAGTTACTGGCGCATTTGTTCCTGGAGCTACCAACCTTACTACGTTAGCTGTTTACACCCCTGGAAATCCCCCTCAGCTGCTTAAAACTATTGGGGTAACTTCTCTTTGTGGAAATAAGACAGGAGCGGATAAACAAGAGTGCCTGGATTATGCAGCAACGTACTATAAGTGCCAGGCTGATGAGCCGTGCCTCAATCTTACTTATCAGGAAAGGACAGGAGTAGTAGATAGTAATGATAATGGGTATGCTGTTTCCACAGGGTGGGGCTATGAATTTGGCTGCTATGTGGATGTAGATGTTGATGAAGAATTATTTGACAGTAGCTATAATCCTTGTTTAGTATTTCATACCTCCACTAACTCAAAAAATACTATTATGACTTTAACTGGATATTTGATGGCCATGGAGGCTATACAAGATCTGTCGCCAGGAGAAGCAAATGCATTATTGCAAAGATCTGTAGCTACTTATGATTATATTGATAGCAATTATAATTTTAAGTCGGATAAGGAATCTGCCGCTTACTGGGGAACAAGCGCTTTCTTATTATATGATTACACTGGAGATGAAAGCTATTTAGAAGAGGCCTATAGTGTAAGAGCAAATGTCGATAAAGATTTTAACTCAGATAATGTACATGGTAATGAGTTCTACTGGGAACAGTACATTCAACATGAAGAAGATATAGAAGATATAGGCACTTACAAAATTAGTGGAAAGGACCCCGCAGAGTTTTTCAGAAATAAAATTTTTGGAGATTATAAGGACAGAGGCCATTTATCTATGGCAAAAAACGGGGAAAGAGTATTTCAGTATGATCCTAATATAAAATTCCAAAACAGCAGGTATATGCTTACTGAGGCATTATACGCTGCTAAGGCAGAAGCCTATTATGAAGAAAGTGAAAGCTTTATTGAAGTGATTGCCAATAACCAACTTGCCTGGCTTACGGGAATGAACGCAGTACAGCAAGGAGTTGGGGCGAATGTAGATGTAGGACCTATAAGCTTCATTCATGGAATAGGAGACTATCCAGACGAATTTCATTCAAGATATTTATTTGATAGTGGATACTCTACCGCGACAAATGGGAAGATAGTGGGTGCGAGAGGTACAAGCCTACAATTCTTTGATGGGGATGATTACATCTATCTTGATGGCGCGCATAGTATTTTAGGCAAAGAACTAGGATCTTTAGGAAATGGTTATAATGGAGAAGATAAATTAAACGGCTTCAATGTTGGAAGAGAGTTTTCAAATGGAGAAGATCATATTAACGGATGGATAAACGGAGCTTTCGATATAAGTGAAGATAATGACGTTATCTTCAACTATAAAGATGATATCGACACTTATGAATTTACAGAGACTTCTAATGAAATTGTGGCTAGCGCAATAGAATTATTCGCTTATATGGATTATGAATATAATGAAGCAGGACCTGAAGATGAAGAAAACGAATCAGAGGCCGGCTTATACATAATTTCCAATCCTATTGCAAATGTAAAGATAGATGGCGAAGAGCAAGGCACTACTCCTCTCAATCTCACTTTAAATGCCGGCAGCCATAGCGTAGTAGTTTACAAGACAGGTTATGTTACAAATACTACTTCTATAACCTTACAGAACGGACAGAACTTAAAATTGAACGTAACTTTAAAAGTAAATTCTACAATTCCAACTAACCAGACAAATAGTACTGACAATGTCTCCATTATCAAAAGTGAAACTAGTTTAGTTAGCGTCAATAACTCTAATTACAGTTATTTAATGTCTGAGACAGAAAATGCGACATTTAAAGTAACACTTAATAAAAACGAAACTGTAACTTGGAAAATAAATAACGAAGTCGTTAATATTAGTTCTGATAAAATAAACCATACTTTTGTTTTTAGGCCCGATATAGATTTTACTGCCGTGGGAAGCATAGTTGATATTACTGCTTCTACGGTTAACCAGAGCAAAACTTGGAAAGTGAAAGTAAATAATGTTATGAATGCTGTTTTCTTACCCGGCTCTGGCACCGGGGGAACTACTCTTAACATTGACAGCGAACTGAGGTTTAAGGATATGATAATTGTAATTGCAGGGCCAAGTGAAAAAACTTATACGCTAGTTAATGGGACAAGCTGGGCAGTGGCTATTGCAAGTTCCGACTTAAGTGAAGGAACGTATTTCTTAACAAAAATATCTGGAAAGAGAGAAGACGGAAAACTATTCAATCACACTCTGACTACAAAAAACATTAAGTTTACGAAGACTGTAGAAGCTCCTCCTAGCAATAACAATGACGACTCGGACGACTCGGGGAACGGTCCTTCAGGAAACACTAACAATCCTGGCAATCAGGCAGCGAGGTTTGATTTAGTCTATGTTATTTTAGATAAAGATGTCATTTCTATAATTGAATCTCAAAAAATAACTCTGGACGCAGAGAGCAATAAGAATATAGAAACAATAGAAGCGCATGTTAGGTCTCCAAGCGGCACTACTATGATTATGAGGATGGAGAATACTGCGGGAACAAGAAATTATGGAACATGGACTGGGGAAGTTAATCCGCTAGAGCCTGGATTACATCAACTGTATATGGTTAAGATGAGCACTAGATCAGGAGACAGTGAGACGTTTAATGTAGACAGTAGGGAATTTTATGTAGTGAGTGATAATGTAGGAAATGAATCTCTAATGATTGTCTATACTGCTTTAGATAAAAGCACTGTTGATGAGCCAACTAATGTTACACTTACTTTAGATGCCAGAGATAGTGTTGGTATAACTGGCATAACTGCGCAACTGAAGATTGTAAAAGGAAGAACTGAACTAGGTAATATAGAAATACCTTTGAGCATTGCGGCAGGAGATGGAACTTATGGAACATGGACTGGACAGATAGAAGTGAATTCTTCAGATACCACTTATACAATAGAGAGTATTACTCTAACTAACGGCGAAAAGACGGAGGTACGTGAAATAGTCGACAGAAGCATCTATGCAACTAATAGCGTAGGGCCAGAAGAAACTATAGGGGGAGGGTTAAACTTACTTACTGGAGGAGTTATTGGGGTAAACTTGAGGGAAGAGATAAAGAAGCCTTTCTTCCCTGCACTAGTCGGACTTTTCCTTCTCTTTTTGATATTCCTTACCGTATTTGTGCATAAAAAGGTAAAGGAAAATAGGAGAAAACCAGATGCATAAAGAAATTAGGCAGCAATCGCCTAAATATAAAACATTTTATCTGATATTTGCATTACTCTCCCTAGTGATAATGCTCTATTATCTTTCAGATACTATCATTCATTTTACGACTGCAAGACAGTTCCCCATTAATTCGATCGAAAGATTTCCGCTTACGTTGTTGATTTTTCCTGCAGAGTTATTCTCTTTCTTTTTTAGTTTGTATTTTGTCTATGTTTTACTCGCGAAAAAACCTAAAGATATTATTTCCAGGAAAAAGGTAGAAGGAAGTGTGGCTGTTTTATTGCCGGTTTATAATGAACCTAAAGAAATTGTTGAGAGAACTATGAGAGCGGTTAAACAACTGAAATGGGATAAAGTTAAGACTTATTTGCTGGATGACTCGACAAATGAAGATGATAAGAAAAACATGGACTTGTTGGCGAGAAAATATGATATTACTATAATACGAAGAAAAGACAGGATAGGATATAAAGCGGGGAATATTAATAATGCACTAAGAACAACGGTAAAAGAGGATTATTTTGTTATTCTGGATGCAGATCAAGCGCCTGAAGAAGAATTTTTTCAAGAAACCCTATATCACTTTAATGATCCTACTGTTGCTTTTGTTCAAGTTCCGCAGCATTTCATCAATGAAGCCACTCCACTGCAGAGAGCTGCAAAGACAGGCGCAAATATTTTTTACAGGGCCCAGTCTTTAGCAAAATCTAATGATGGCGCAATGCCATTTTGCGGGACTAATGTAGTTGTAAGGGCAAAAGCTTTCAGAGAGGTTGGAGGTTTCTCCTATTATACCTCTACAGAAGACATTGAACTTGGAATAAGAATGAATGAAAAGGGTTACAAGGGAATGTATGTCCCTAAGATCCTTGTTCATGGTTATACGCCTCCCGATTTTAAAGCGTATAGTTCCCAGCAGTATAGATGGGCTAATGGTAACTTGGCAATATTAAGAGAGTCTTGGCTTAAATTATTAGGAGGGAATTTTCCATTTAGATATCAGATGCATATGCTATTCACCGTTGGATGGTGGATTATTGGGTTAGTAACGCTAGTGTATATTTTAGTCCCTATAATTTCTGTACTGACAGGCATGGGAACTCACCATACCTGGCTGCCTACCGGCCTGCTCATGTTCCTCTTTTTACATGTAGTCATGGGCATAAGCATGATTTATTTTTCATTACAAGCAAGACTGGAAGGAGAACGTATCACTATGAAAGACGCATTTCTTCAGTATAGCTTAATTACTAACAGTATGTTTATTTACAGCAAAGCTGCAGTCAACGCTTTATTCTTTAAGAGATATATTGGATTCGTAACGACTAGAAAGAAACTAGGCAAGACCGGATTAGGCGAAATAAAATGGAACTTGCTGTTTGCCGCCTTGTGTTTTGGTTTAAGCATTTACATGCTTTATTCTGCATCAATAGCCAGCGATATTAGGCAATTAAGAACAGCCTTGCCTCTTTCACTCTGGTTTTTATTTTACGCTATCGTGCTAGCAAGCTCCATAATATTTGTATATGATGGGAGGCAAAAATGAACGCAGAAGATAATAGATACGGATACAATGATCCATTAATTGTAACTAGAACAAAATGGACTGGCAGAAAATGGCTTTCTTTGATAGCTGCTATATTGATTATTTTGGCATTATGGTTTGCACTTGATAGAAAACTCTTACTGGGAGATGATTGGTTTTCAAAGACTTATGATAATGAAGAATGGAGAACTAATGAAGGTAACTTAAGAACTAATGGTGCATGGGATTTTGAGACTCATGTCTGGAAAACAATTTATGCTTTGAAATATTTCCCAAACGTTCACTGGAACCCCTATTGGTATTTAGGAATGCCTCTGTTTAAGTATTATCAAAATGCTTTTTATGTTTTACATGCCCTAACTATTATTTTTACTGGGTTAAGCGCTGCTAAGGCGGCATTATATCTGGTTATCTTTGGACATTTAGCTGCAGTACTATTGACTTTTGTATTATGCTATAAATTGTCTGGCAAAATATGGGCGGCCCTATTTGCATCTTTGTTTTTACTGGAAAGTATATTTATTAGTTTGAGAAGCTATGGATGGGAGCCGATTAGCGTTGTATTCCTGGCGCTTTATCCTCTAGGCCTATTGATTTTCTTTAAAGCACCTTTACGACCATTTAGATTCTGGCTTATTTTTATACTTGGACTATCTTATATTTTCCATCCACTGATATTTTTCTCACTCGCAATGTCTTATGGGCTTTACTTGTTTTCAATAGCCATAAGAAGGAAAGAGATGAGGCCGGGCAGTAAAAATCCTCATGCTATTTGGGCCTATTTTGGAGTTATTATTTTAAGTTTATTGATTGGAGCGGTGCAATTCTTCCCACAAATGAGTTATGCGCAAAAAAGCTCTGGAGCGCATATGGGTGTAAGTTATATTCCATTTTATCATGTTGAATTTAATGTAATCTCTCCTGTGCAATTTTTCCTTAATGCTGGGAACCTAAAGGGCCCGGGGTTGATAATTATGGTTACTGTACTAATGCTCTTAGTATTTTCTTTAATGAAAGAAAAGATAAAGTTTAGAGATCATGAAATGATAGCAGGACTAATATTTATTTTAGCTATGATGGTTATTTTCTATTATTTAGAAATTTATAATATATTCCCTATGAATATTCTAAGGTCTATTCAATATCATAGGATTATCCCTGAATTTATTATAACTGCGGCTGCACTTATAGCCGTTTTATCCAATATTCTTAATACGAAAGTAAAAAGAGTGCTCTATTATTCCATATTGATAATATTCTGCATTGCTTCAAGCGTTCTTATCTACAATATCCAGGAACATTGGCAGACGGAACGTAGTATCACTTACAATCCAGAATTTATTAAAGACCGTATTGAGGGAAGAATAACATTCCCTTATACTGACCAAAGCTTATCTGTGAGAAGCTCTTTTGGGGAAATACATCAAGTATATGGCTATTATGAACAGGGAATAACTAATACCTATGCTGATGAATTATTTTCGGTTTCTAGTGGATTCCATCCGGTAGATATTTCCATGCTCTATCTTAAAGCTGCAAATGTTGAAAGACTCTACATCAATACTGAAGAAGGAAGAACTGACAGGAATACTAAAGAATTATTTGAAACCAGGATTAACTTCACCCACATTGAAGGTGAGAGATATGGTTATTTTGAAATTCCTTTGCAAACTTATTCTTTTGCGCAGGCAGTTGATGGGACAAAGGCTAGAGAGGTGAAAGCATTCCAGCCAGGCTGCAGAACAATCTTTAAAGAAAACTATTGTGAAAGCGAAAGAGAAGAATTTGTAACCTTAGACACTGAAGAGCAGGAGTATTTAACCCACTACGTTGATTTAATAGAGACTCCTTATACTTCTATAGCAACAATGGAGATGGTTGATCCCCAGCATTATAAAATTAGAGTTGAAAACGCGCAAAGATCTACTGATGTTATAGTAAAAATGACTTATGATGAAGATTTTGTTGCAATTGTAGATAATGAAGAAGTAACTATTGAAAAAATTGGTCCTGACTTTATGCTTTTGAGTCCTGATAGAGAAGGATCTTATACTATTATGCTTGAATATAAAGTGAGTAAAATTGTAACGGTTGGAGCAATAGTGAGCATTATAACTCTTTTAGGAGTTATGGTATACTTCATTATTAGGTTGAAAGAACGTAAAGTGCGATTTAGATTTAAAAGAGGTGAACTACAATGAGTGTAAAAATACCTTCCTGGAAGCTAGTAGTTTTAATTTTTATACCATTAGTGTATATCCTAGCAGGGCTATTGTTTATAGTTTTGATAAAGGCAGACGTTATAGAAAAACTTCCTGCTAGACCTTTAGACCTAGTGGAAAAAGATTCTTTACGTGAAGGCGAGGCACCTGACATAGCCGCAGCAGAAGCGTTTGTTCGAGAAAAACTTAAACAAGAGAATGGTCACATTAATCTCTACTATCCTGCCCAAAGCAGTGAATCAAGAAGAACAAATAGTGAGGCAGCAAGTTATTATTTGTTATGGAACGCTGTAGAGAGAAATAAGAGAGAGTTTGATCTCCAACTTGATTTCTTGAAAGAAAACATGATCCATCCGACAGGCGGGTACTTAATGTGGAGACTTGAAGGAGATGATAAACCTATCACTGATGGAAGCAATATTGCCACTGATGCTGATTTACGAACTATCAAAGCCCTTTTAATTGCTGAAAAACAATGGGATGATGAAAAGTATACAGAGCATATCGATTCTTTGGCAGAGGCATTAGAGAATATCGCTATTACAAATGATGGACTATTTTCTCCTTACGGAGGAGTGAGAGAAACTGGAGAACTATGGAAGACGCAGGAAGTCTGGCTCTCTTATAGTGATTTCGAAGTTTTCAGGGAACTTTCTTATAGAAGAGGCGAACCCTGGAAAGGAGTTTATGATAACACTAAGAAAAAAATACTGCAAAGCCAATTACCTATTGGATTTTATAATGCAAAACTGGATGAGCAGAGAAATTTCCTTAACTTTGATGAAGTAAACGGACAAAAGAGATATAGTATTAATTCTCTTTGGGTAATGGTTAGAGCAGCAGAGAGTAGAGATAAAGAACTACAGGCCTCTGCGCACAAAGCTTTAGATTTCTATAAGAGCGAATATGCAGAGAAAGCTATGATAGACAGTGTCTATGATAGTGATGGAAATGGATTAAGTGGTGGAGATTCTGCTTGGGTATATGCCTTAGTAGGAAGAGCTGCAGTGGCATTAGATGAGGAAAACTTCAGCGCAGAAATGATGAAGAAACTTAAGGAGAAACAAATATTGAATGAATCAAGCGAGCTATATGGGGCATTTCCTGAAGGAAACAATGTGGCAGGACAATTCACCACACAAGAATCCATCTTGACCGTGCAGGATTATTTAAGGAGCTAGCGGCAACTTTAAAAAATACAAAGGGTTTGAGGGGTTATGAAAACTATGACCTGTAAAGAACTTGGCGGAGCTTGCGATAAAGAATTTCATGCCGAGAATTTTGAAGAAATGGCAGAACTCAGTAAAAAGCATGGAATGGAAATGTACAAAAAAGGTGATGCTAAACACCTAAAGGCTATGCAAGAGATGATGAAAATTATGAAGGATCCTAAGGCGATGGATAATTGGATGAAGACTCTAGAAAGAAGATTTGATGAACTCCCAAAAGATTAATAATTTCTATTGTAGTAAAATAAAAACAACGCGAGTATTTAATTATTAAACTATATATTTTACTATGAAAAAGAAAAACAAAAAGATAAGAGATGACCTCGTAGACCCTAATAGGGATCCTGCAAGGGATGCCTATGAAAGAAACAGTGGAACTAGCGGGGAAGTTGATGTTCCGATGAAGAAATAAGCAGTCGAAGGGATACTGCGAGAGTATTTTAATATGGATGCATATAGTTACTTATGGAACTCGCAATAGGAAAATTCAAAGAGATTCTTACGGAACTTAAAAAAGTTAAAGAAGAGGAACAACTGTCTAAAGTTGATGATAATATCTTATTTGATGGAGCAATAAGAATATACAATTCTATACTTATTAGTGAGCAGAGAAAGGGGAATAGTATGCAAACTAAAATTGAGAAAATAGACTCTCCTATGACAGATAAGCAGAGGGACTTGCTAGAAGACTTAGATTATGAAGGAGATATGAATATCAGTAAGGAAGAGGCCAGTGAAATCATCCGAAAGGCTCTGGATAACCAGAGAATTGTGAGGTGAAAGATGAAAAACAAACCTACTAAAATTTCTCGAGTTGAGAAATTCTTTTATCTTCTTGGAAAGAATTGTTCTTGCGTATATGTCTAAATGAAAAATATATAAAGTTTGAAAGCTTCTATTTATGATGACTAAAAAGAATATGCATCCCTTTGTGAGTGAAGATGAAGAGGAACGCAGGAGAAATGAACGTTTACATGAAGAAGGAAATCCTGATCACTTTGGCTCAGAGGAAACTAGTTCTTTAGAAGAGCGTAACAGGCGCGAAGATGCAAAACATGAGGAAAGTATGGAATCTAAGGAGATAATTGTTCCTAGAACGGATGATGAAGATGAGTATGAGTACGTGAAAAGGAAGAAGCCCAAGAAAATCTAGGGGCAGTTGAATTTACCAAGGATTAAAATGGAAATAACAACAATACAATTAAGCAAAGAAACAAAAGAAAAACTTTCTACTTTTGGAGTAAAGGGAGAAAGCTACGATAAAATAATCAAAAGGATTTATGACCTTGCTGTAAAAGAGCAATTAAGAGAATTTTTAATGTCTGATGAAGGATTTATATCTATAGAAGAAGCTAGAAAAGAGACTAATAAAAGATGGCCAAAGCAATAATTTTCAGAGCATCAACAGTTAAGTGAATCAAATCCTTGTACCATCATCGCCATAATTCTTTTAAAGTAATTTTAAGACTATTTTATATGACATTTGAGTCCGAAGGGAGGAAATCTGTTTATGTTAATGCGGAAAGGAGTATTGCGTTTTATGAAAGCAACGAAGTTCGGGGCGCTTATGATGTTGTAATCGGCAATAGATGTCACTTTCACATTCCTAAGGATAGTATAAATGATGCTTTCGATCCCAAGGTTAGATCTTCTCAATTGATGCTTGCGCTGGATAACAGGCCGGCAAGCAGAGGAATTAGTCAGACCTTGGGGTCTTACTGTATTTCTCCTATCTCATTCCATCTAGAATTAGTACGAATGCTTTACGGCGAGCTAAGAAAAGAAGTCCAAAATCAAGATTCGCATTCAGGCGAAAGAGAACACGCTGAATGATTATGCAGAATCATTCTTCAACACTATGGCCTAATTCACTTAATTGAAGCCAGACAAATACGGAATTAAATGAAGGGTTTTGTGAGGAAATAAACTCCTTTACTTTTAAGCAGATCTCATCTTGTTTTTTTACTCTTTGGGGATATGAGTAAGCCATTATGATAACTTCAATGTCTGCTATTGATAATTCTGCCGAGGGAACGAGTACTTTAATACTGACTTCCTCGGGTTGAATGGTTCTATCTCCACAAGTAAGTTCTTCTGCTATACATTTTCTTAGTTGCGGCAAAATACTTTTGAGCGCATTTACGTTTTCTTTTGAGGAAGTATAAATTGTTACTAAAGGCATTGTAGGATAGGGACTAAACTGCTTAAATTCTTTTCTAAAAGATTTATTAAAATTGAATATTTTATTTACTTGTTTAGAGTAGTAGACTACATTTAAATAAAAGTGCCTCTTTGATTTTGAATGGGAATTTTAGACTCTATTACAAAACAATTAAAGGACAACGCAACATCTTTGGCAAGAAGCGTAAGACATGAACTATTCCATAAGATAAACATGGAAATCACCCGAATACAAAAAAGAATGATGAAACAATTAACATCATTAGTCATCGTGCTTACTGCGATAGTATTTTTGGCAGTAGCTGCAGTTAACTTCTTTATTGAATATCTTTTACTCACTAAAACGCTTTCATTTTTAATTATTGGAATACTATTATTGCTTATTGGGATAATAATCAAATTAACTAAATAAACGAAAGGAGATATAATGGCAAAAAAAGAAGAAGAAATAGGATATATTGGCGCGGCAAAAGAAAAAATGTCTCATGCAAGAGATATAACTAAGGACTTTGTGGAAGGACATCCATGGAAAACCGCTGTAATTGCTGCGGCAGTCGGAGCAATTGTAGCAGTTGGTATTAGTAGCATGAGAGGCAGACGCCATAAAGAAGAGAGTTTACTGGATCGCCTATTGAGTTTAATCTAATTTTAGTAAAGAAAAAGGTTTAAAACAGATATTTCGTGAGTTTTTATATGGTAACAGATCCTGCTCAGATAAGCGCAATCAAAAGAACATGGGAGATAGCCAGAGATATTCAGGTGAAACATCCCGAAGTAGCCAATCGATATCGGGGAGGAGATTCTCATAGACTCATCTCAACAGATTTTCATTTTCCTAGTGAATATAGAGTAAATGGCAATATGGCAATGCATGGTGTAGAAGTGGCTATTAGAGGCCATGATGCGCATTTTGGAGTTTCCGCGCTTCCAGGACTTATAGAACCAGATGAATTGGATGAAATAAGCAAAACACATCATCAAGTTACTGGAAGGAAAAATGGCCATGCCACCTTGAGAGGTAGAAAGGGTATTCATGCATTAACTTACGATGATAGAAGAAGATTGGGAGAATCCAGCAGAGATCAAAGAAAGGGTATTTTCGGACTAAATGATCAACAAAATAGATTGAAAGATAGGAATAGTGCGATTGCCCGAGGGCAAACGCCATGGGCTGAGAGAGAGGAATTATATGGTTTAATTGGGGGAGTATATTGTCATGTGGCCACCAGACTTTCTGAAAAAGAATACTTAATGATTCTGTATGAAGGGGCAGATAAGAGTAAACCGGGCTATGGAAATACTATTAAGAATGAGCTTAATGGAATTTATCACGGAGGAGAAGAGGTAAGAACTCTTGAGGGAGTTTGTACGAAGATTAGAAGAATATTAAAAAAGAGAAATTAATTTCTGATTATTTTTATAACTCCAGTATTGGCATCTACACTTACTATATCTCCGTCTTTAAGAACTTTAGTGGCGATCTTGGCGCCGACTACGCAGGGCTTATGAAGTTCTCTAGAGACAATTGCCGCATGGCAAGTGATGCCTCCGGTATCTGTTACAATTGCTCCTGCTTTTTTCATAGCAGGTACAAATTCTGGGCCAGTATAGACGGTGACAAGAACGTGGCCTTCTTTGAAATGTGCGATATCTGAGGATTTAAGGAGGAGTTGCACTGGACCAGTAAACTGGCCTGCACATCCCACTTTTCCCGTGATTTCTTTTATATTTGAAGCATCTGTAATCGGGGCTTGAGAAAGTACTACACTAATTTCTTTTTGGGCAACAACTCCTTCGGTAATTACTGTACTTTGAAAAGGCGCATGAAAGAAAAAAGTAGCCTGCTTTCTCTTTTTTACTAGTTCCCTTAACTCTGTTGGAGATTTTAAATTGGATATGATTTCTCCAATGAGTAATTGATTCATCTCTTCCAGAGATAAATTAAGTAATTTTGCCGCTTCCGTGAAATGTTCCTCTAGAGCGTAGGTTACATAGGGTATCACAAATGTTGATAATTCATCCTTAAAATAGATCATTGCCTTTAGCAAATAGATATTTTCTGCAATTTCTTTAGGAACCGGGATTGTTTTTTTAGGGTTTTGCATCATTTTGCTTATGATATCGGGGAAGAAAGATTCCAGTGTACGTTTTCCTGCATTTATTGAAGTAAGGCAGAAGTACTTCTTAGCTAAAGCATCTATTTGGATATTTAGATTATTATCTTTTTCATAGAGCTTTTTTATGCCTTCTACGTCGACTATTCCATACTTGTTTTTAATTTCTTGGGCGATTTGAAGAGTGTCAGAAGAATATTCCACTAAAAAAGTTGGTTTGATAGGATGGCTAAATTGAGCTAAGATATTAGAAGATTCTTCAACTGAGTGGTTAATTTTGAGTTGATCAAGGATGACTCTTTCAATTTCTGAGCTTAATAGATAGAAAGCATTGCTATATGGATAGATAAAACTGAGTTCTTTGTAAAGAGATTCGAATAGAGCAATGAGTTCTTGACGATTATATTTGCTTGTACGGGCCCCTTCTACTAACTCTTTTAGAGCGGAAAAATGCTTATCAAACTCTACAAGTTGAGTGTCCATCCATGCACGCGAAAGCTTGCTTTTGAGTGCATTAAGAATTATTTCTGAACCTTTATCCTGCATATATCCTACAAACTCAGAGTCAATTACTTGATAGACAAATCCTACGTCTGTTCCTGTCAATCTCTGATATCCCTTGAAATATAAGTCGCTGCACCAAAACGAAAGGGGCAAAGGGGAGTGATACTCCTGAAAAGCGAGTTGGAACTGCAATCCTTTATATTTTATTTCTGTCATTGTTTCTTTCCTTTATTATGCTGCGAAAATAGGTGTGATATATGATTGGTTCAACCATAATTGAACCGAATAGTTTAAATATAGAATTGTACTAGGAAGTTAAATGGTACTGCAATTTACTCTTCCCTTAGGAGATGAAAAGGCCGTTAAAGACATAGTATTTACTATTCTTTCTAAAGAATACCCTCTAAGGATCATAGATTTGATGAATTATTCAAGAAAAAGATATGGGAGGATGGTAACTTTCCAGGCAGTTAGAAAGGCAGTTTTAGAGCTTGTAAAACAGGACATACTTGTACAGCAGGAAACCCGATTTTCAATAAATAAGGATTGGGTTGTAAAGGCAAAGAGTTTTGTAGATGGATTATATGAAGGTCTTAACGAGGAAAAAACAAGTAAAGATGTTGACTCAATAGGCAGCGAAATATCAGTGTTTACTTTTGCTTCGCTGAACGCGATGATGAAATTCTGGCAGGAATTGATTCATCAGTGGTATTTAAATTTCCAGAAAGGAGACGAAAATATCAATTGCTATCAGGGAGCCCATATATGGGAGGGACTATTGCATTTAGAAAAAGAGGCACAAATTATGGGGCAATTAAAGAAAAAAGGTATTATTTCTTATGCTTTATGCACTAGCAATAGCCCTTTAGACAAGAATATGAAGAGTTTCTATGATCGCCTGGGGGTAAAAACAACTCTGGATGCATCAACCTCGACTTTTGATAAGAGTTACTATGTGGCCACGTATGGAGATTTAGTTGTCCAGTCACAGTATCCGCAAGAGATCGTAGCAGCACTAGAGAAGTTTTTCAAGAAAAACAAGTCTCTTAAGGATCTTGACTTAGTAGAGCTCTCAGATATAGTGAATAAAAAAGTCAAAGTGAAGTTAACAGTAATAAAGGATCGTGGAATGGCAAAACAAATCAATAAGTCTATATTGTCTGAAATGTAATGATAAATAATAAATAGCTCTCTGATCTATCGATTAGATGAAAATCATCTCCTGGAACGTAAACGGAATAAATTCATGTATTAGCAAGGGTTTACTTACTTTTATGAAAGCGGAAAATGCAGATATCTATTGTTTTCAGGAAGTAAAGGCAACAAAGGAAAAAATGCCTAAACTCGATGATTATTATGAGTTTCATTCACATGCCATTAAGAAAGGATATAGTGGAGTGTCTACTTTCTCTAAAATTAAGCCTCTTTCTGTGATAGAAGGTATAGGGAAGGATATATTTGACCGTGAAGGAAGAGTTTTAACTCTAGAATTTGATGATTTCTTCCTGATTAATGCCTATTTTCCCCATTCTCATAGAGAACTGAAAAGACTCGACTATAAACTAAGTTTCAATAAAAATTTCTTAGAGTTCTGCAAACGTCTGCAGAAGAGCAAACCTGTAATCATTGCATCTGATTTCAATGTTGCACATAAGGAGATCGATCTAAAAAACTGGAAAGCGAATCAAAGAGGAGCAGGATTTACAATTGAGGAGAGAAACTGGTTTGATGATTTCCTAAAAGAAGGATTTATAGATACTTTCAGAGAATTTACTAAAGAAGGAGGTCACTATACTTGGTGGGGATACATGAATAATGCCAG
The DNA here is from genome assembly GCA_964355135.1 of Candidatus Woesearchaeota archaeon. GTDB lineage: Archaea > Nanobdellota > Nanobdellia > Pacearchaeales > GW2011-AR1 > UBA73. Next base: position 148,857 of record CAYHCG010000001.1, read on the forward strand.
AATGAGGGATATTGGTTGGCGTATTGACTACTTTATTTTAAGCAATGACCTAAAAAATAGGCTAAAGGGAAGCAAAATACTGAAAAATGTTATGGGATCTGACCACTGCCCTATTAGCCTAGAGATATGAAAGTGAAGTATTATTTAGACAGCCGCCTTTGTAACGAAATTGCTGTAAAGGCAGGAATTAAACGAATTTTTAGAGGAGAAAACTAAAGTACTGTGAAATAATATTTTTAGAAAAATGTTATTTTTGTCAAATCTATCGACGGAAAAATAGTTTAATTAAATCAAAGTAACAACAAAAATATTGCTTCAAAATGTAATAGTGTTTAAATAAGAAACAGGATAGACCAATTCATGTTTGGAAAAAAAGAGACATCACTCAAAGATTGCAGCACAATAGAAATCAAACAAAATTCTACACTCCTACTATCAACTGAAAGGAGGTTTGAAAAATAGAGATGAAAACTGCACTTAATCTTATAGTATTAAGTCTATTGATAATCTCCGTAATACCGGGTGTCTTAGCCAATAGCGTAGGCACAGGAGTAGATCTAAACATCGAAACAGAAGACTTCGAACCTCTTGTCTTCCTTTGTGGGGACAGAGTAGTTTATGATGATGCTACTGAGCCTGGAAGAATTTCCTTAGATGGCGAAACACTTGTAGAAAGAATAAATAATTATGCTTTCGAAGGTGAACAAGTCGTATGGGAAGTTTTGGTTGTTGATAAGAACGGTATAGAAAAAATCAGGGATGTCTACGGAACTGTTGGATCCTCTCAAGGAGCAGGAAACGACATTGAAGTCAATTGTGACTTCCAAGAAGTAGCTAGCGATGTTAGCGAAGAATGTAACGCAAGAATCCTTGAAGAAAGTTTGACAGGTGAAGACTTGTCAGAAATCGGTGCTTACTACACATGTACATTTACAGTAGAAACTGCAGATAGCATGTATGGTGAATACTGGTTGACAGTTGAAGCTGAAGACAACGATGGTTTGTTAGGTACAATGGATGAGAACGAATATTGGTTCTTCAATCCAGTTATTGCTTTGAGCATACAAGGAGACCTTACATTCGAAAATGTAAGACCTGGTACATCCAGTTACTCCGACACATTGCTTGTTGGTAATGATGCAGATGAAGGAAGCGGAGTCATGATGGATATGTTTATATCTGGAACTGACTTCTATGACTCATCCAGCAGCGGCGCTATGTGCCCAACCACAAATCAGTTGAGTCTTGAGACATTTAGCTACTTTGTAACTAATGGGGCATACTCCTCATTACAGGATCCTAGAAGAGATGCAGAAGGATATGTTCCAATAGAATATGGAATCGGATTCAATAATCCTGATCCATTCTATGACAACAATGAAATCCTTCAGGCACAACACGTAGGACCTTACTGGGTAGCAAACATTTTGGCTCCTGGAGCTGAAATGGCTTTGACATTCAGACTAGACTTACCTGAACCATGTAACGGAGACTTCGATACTGGAAGTATATACTTCTGGGGAGAAGCTATCTAATTGGACTAAATTTTTTTTATTTTTTTATTTTTACTTTATCAAAAAGCTCGAAAGAACTTTGGGATCGTCAGGATGCGTAAACATCCTGAGATAATCAAAAACCCGGTGCGCGGGTCTCGAGGGAGAAATCCCTTGCGCACAAACAAAGGAAAAAATGGAAACAAAACAAAGAAGAAATATGAAGGGAGCAATTACTCTTGTACTAGCTCTGGCACTGGCTCTTATTGCCATGCCTCTTGTAGCTGCAGATAGTTATCAATTATACTGCCTTAGTAGCGGACAGGTACTTGATTTACCTGCTTTATGCAATCCTGAAATGGATAAGAGAACAGGACCTATCAATATCTGCATGCACATTCTTGACAATGGGAAAATATGCCCTGTTACCATCAATGTTTGTAATAATCTTGCATTAAGCTGTAGTTTTAATGGTGGGAATACCACTGTAGATCAAGATCCTCCACATATGGACATTAATTCTCCTGTAGAAGGAGAGATCTATGGAGATAGATCTATCTTAGTTGATATTGATCCTGATGAATCTGCAAGCCTATATTATATGGATAATGATGAAGAAAGATTAGGATGGAAACAACTTTGTTCTAGATGCTCTTCTTATTCTAGAGAAAGAAGCTTTAAAGAAGGAAGAAATGACTTAACATTTAAAGCTGTAGATGAGTCAGGAAACGAAGCAACTTTCGATGTAGTATTTTATATTGATAGCATAGATCCAAAGATATCGAAGACTGCTCCTACAAAAGGTTTCGCAGGTGGAATATTCAATGTATCTTTCCAGGAATCAAGCCCTTCAGGTTTAGTACTAAATTATGGGAATATAGAAACTGGAATGAGATCACGTACTGTTGATATAGAAAACGACTGCACACAGAATGTTGACAAATATGCTTGTATGGTAGAAGTAGACTTATCAAACTTTGATGAGGAAACTATAGAGTATAGTTTCGTACTAGAAGATATAGGCGGCAACAGTATTGAGAGTAAAATAATACTACTTCCTGTTGACTATAGTGATCCTAGAATCAACTCACTAGATTATACAATAGAAGGAAAATCAGTGACTTTCATGATTGATGTTACAGAGCAAAATCTAGACAAAATAACATATATTGATACAACGGACCCAAAAGCTAAAGAGAAAACATTATGCTCTGGAAGCCAGGGAATATTATGTGAAAAGAAAGTCAGTTTCAAAGATGGAGATCACACCGTAGCTATCAGAGCAAGAGATAAGGCAGGAAATATGGCAGAACAGACTGTTGTGTTCTTCACAGACTCTACAAAACCTAAGATTAAGAAAATGCTACCTACTGGAGGATTTGCATCTGGTGACTTTTATGTTGAATTTGAAGAGCAGAATGCTGTGAGCTTGATATTGCACTATGGTAATGGAGCTGACGATAGAAACAGTAATATTGACTTGAATGGTTGCGCAGACTTAGGCAGCGGAAAACATACCTGCACAGCTGATGTAGACTTAACAGATTATGATGGAGAGAGTATTCAGTACTGGTTTGAGATTAATGATAGAGTCAACAATACTGTCTTGTCAAAGAGTATAAAACTTATGGTTGATATTACTAATCCTGCAATCACTGAGATAACTCATGTTGAGAATGGCGAGACATCACAGGTTACTTTGAGTATTACAGAAATAAACTTTGATGAAGCAACGTACATGAATAATGATGATCTAACGCCTAAGGAAAGATCATTCTGCTCAAGTTTGAAAGCAGGCAAATGCACAAAGAAACTAGCATTAAATACCGGAGAGAATCATTTGACATTCTATGTCTATGATGACGCAGGCAATGCATTTGCACAGAATTTAGAAATAACAGTTTAATTGATTGGATTAATAATTTTATTAATTTCATAAGAGAAAGTTTTAAATATTTCCGATGTTATAAGAAACTATGCAGAATATAGTATCTAACTTTGAATCGTTAAGGGAAGAAGACTTTTCAGAATATGCTGGAGAGTGGATAGCAGTTATTAAGAGTAAAATAGTTGAACATGGGAATTCCTTTAAAGAAGTGTATAGCAAAGTGAAGTTGAAATATCCCATAGAAAGACCCCTTATAGGAAAAGTTCCAGAAAGAGATTTTATTACACTTTCTGTGCATTAAGATGACCTTTTCTTTCAAATACAAACCTGAAAGATTAAGATCCGGATCGGTTTTATACAGGCCAATAATTCCCATTACGTTAGAAGGTAAAGAGAAGATAGATGTTTTTTCTATACTGGACTCAGGTTCAGATATGACTATTATACCTATGGAAATAGCGGAGGTATTGGACATTAAATACAAAAAAGAAAATGAACTTTTTGGAATAACCGGAGGGCCTGTAAAAACACATGAGGGAAAATTAAGAATTTCTTTTGGTAAAGGACATGAGGTTTACAGCTTTGAAATACCCGTTCTTGTTCCTGAAAAAGAAAATCTCTCGGTCATTATTGGCAGAGCCGGATTTTTTAGCCAGTTTAAGATAACTTTTATAGAATCAGAAAGAAAAATGGAATTCAAGAAAATTATATAAAGGTGATAACTTTTTACTGGTTATAAGAAAAATGGAAATAACATATGATAAAGACGCAGATGCATTGTACATTGAATTTAGCTATGCAGAATTCGTCAAGAATGAGATTCTTGAACGTGCTCGAGATGTTACAAAATCTCGACATGCTAAAAATAAGAAAATAGACAGCAAGACAATCATAGATATAGATAAAAATGATCAAATTATAGGCATAGAATTACTAGATGTTAGCCATCGTATCCCCAGAAATTTCTTACAGAAAGTAAAAGTAAATAATATAGAGTTAGAATAATTATCTTTGATAAATTGTTCCAACTGCTTCAACTATGTCTCGCAGACCTTGAACGTCGTTATAAACTTGTATGGAAGGATGTTTAGCAGCACCAATGGCTAGAATGTCAGGTGTTAATTGTCTGTTGACTCGGTAAAATGAAAGGATAGGTAAATCTACTTCATATGCTTCTCTAATTAATTCTGCTGCTTGCGAAGAAGGCGTGCCTATATCTGCGATTATGAAATCAGAACTAATAAAGTTCCCGAACACTAATGCAGATATTCCGTGAGCGAGAGTATCCTCTGAGATATCCCTATGAGGCAAGAATGTTATGGCGGGGAATTTTTCCTCAAGAAGAGCGGCAATACTTTCATAGAAAGGAAATTCTCTTGTAGGTTCTGGCTCTTGAGGACTAGAAGAAGTGGCAAAGGAAATCAATCTTTGAAGATCGTCTTCTCTAGACGCAATTCTCTTACACCTGTTAGGGTCAGGGTACCGGTTAATAACTACCATAAAATGATGTTTAAAAATAGGTATAAAAATATTGGTATGGTCAACTTATCTTCCGTAAGCGCGCCTTACTGCTGAAACTATATCTCTGATGCCCTGGACATTATTACGGATTATTATGGGATCAAAGTGTTGGGTTGAATATTCTAAAACTCTTTCAGCCGGTTTTCTGTCTGCTCGATAAAAAGGAAGTATGGGTACGTCATTCGAGTGGCTTTCCGCAATCATCGCCCCCACCTCATAAGAAGGAGTGGCTATATCTGCAATAACCAAGTCTGATTGCACTATGTTTCTAAACAACTCCTCATAGAGCAGAGGAGCAGAAGTTTGGCTGGCAGCATCACGATGAGGGAGAAATGTCTTTACTCCAACTACTCTCTCTAAGGCTCTAGCTGTACTCTCATAGAGGCGAGATTCTTTTGCCGCATCGCTTTCATATTCAAATTGTGAAGAAGTTGCAAAGAAAACTTGGTTAAGAAACTTTTTTCTAGCCTGTACACTCTTCTGGACCGGAACATAGGGATTATTTATTACCATAAACATGGAGAAAAATTAGGGTATAAATAGTTAATTATTGCAGGGAACTATTTTCTCTTCCCAGCGTGTCCAAAATATTCATTGATTTGCTCGGAAGTCCGCCTCATTAATTCTAAGTCTTCTGCTCCTGAACCAGGAGTGCTCAATCGCATTGCGGTGTACGTTTGCCCGGCACCTATATACCTATTTTGAACAATGAATTCTACTACACTTGCTCCTGCTTCTATGAGGCCGCGATACTTTTTTGTCGTTATGTGAACAGGAATTTCATCATCAAGAGGAACAGCAGTATCATCATCTCCTCTTAGAACGTAACCTCCTTCGTAAGTAACTTGCATTCTTCCTGGACTCATTCTTTTACTTAAATCTACTAGTATTGTCTGTAATTCATCTTCAAAGACTGGCCTAGGAAATGCTACCTCTAATGATTTAGACAATGTCCTTGCTCCTCCATCTCCTGTCATTCCCCCCATATGAATTAAGACAGGAATTGGTTTAAAAGGATTTGTATAGAAAAACTTAACTAATCTATTTCTTCATTATTATAATGCTAACTAAACAACAATTATCTGAGTATAGAAACGATGTGATAGAGAAATTTGTTAATATTGAATATTTAATGAATTCCGCTATTTCTCAAAAATACTTTGGCAGGGTAAGAATTGATTTTGTCTTTCCTTTTTTACATAGCCAGCATTTCAGCTTTGCTTTACGAATAGATGTACTGAAGAAACTGGTTAAAGATTTTAATAAGCGTATGGAGACAAAACTGCGAAGAATGAGCAACCTGCGAAATTACTTTGTACATATCAGCCCCAATTATTTTGGGCCCAATGATGAAATTACGGAAGATAATGTTGGTTATTTCCCTAATCCTGATAAACTGGAAGAAAAACTGGACTTTGAGAAATTGTACAATGAATTTATTGAGCTTAATACTGAAGTCTTGCCTTATATTGCAAATATCTTCAGAGAGTTAGGCGGCAAGTTAGATGGGAAGAAGTGAGAGAAAAGGGCATAAGGGCACGAAGGATTTTACAGATTGGTAGAGACAAACGGAAATAGATAATAAGTAATTGTCTAAAAGTCTAGAATAGTAATCTTTAAGTAGGCTTTTTTTGTTGAAAATTCATGGTTGAAAGATCAAAGTATTATGGAGAACTCGGTGACCGGGATGCCTATAAGGCTATCAGCGAAGTAAGCACTGAAATACTAGAAGTTCAAGATCATCTCAGACAACTCAGGCCAGAAAGTCCTCTTCTCCCCCTTATAACTGTAGATGCTCCTTCTGAGACCATCTTCTTTGGCAAAGGATTTGGCGATTATATTTCCCAGCAGACAGGAGCCGCTAGAAGCAGGTTAGGCAATTGGTTTTCTGGACTAGGACATTATATAGACTTGATGGAAACTCAAGCTCGCGAAGCTGCTTAAAAGGATTAAGACAGAAAAGATAATCATATTTATTAAGCACTAGGGCATTTTCTTTTCATGGATGAAAATGGCTATGTTCCATTGGATACTTTAACTCGTTTTTTGTTTTCTGAGGATAGAAATGCTTTCCCCGCCATAAGACGCATTACCTATCTTCGCGATTTAAAGCCTGCACAAGATATATTGCTAATCAGGCCAGAGTTTAGCGAAGAAAGAAAGAGATATATTGCCGCGATTTTTCTTCCTTCTATCGGTAATTTTTTGTGGGGAAGGCAGAACTTAGAATTCAAGTCCGCTCACCCGCTTGAGCTAACTTTTCTCCAGCGCAGGGATAAGGAACCGCATATAAAGAAGGTCAGGTATTTTGGGCAGGGAAATAGTTATTGGATTGATCAGGTGACAATTGATGAAAGAAGAGTATACCTAATGAGGAACTAACGGTCAATCTACTTTTTCCTCTTATAATATAAAATACCCAAAGCGATTACTATTATCCCAAGAATAGTCAGAAAGCTGTTCAAGGCATTTATCTTAACGCCGATTAGATTGAGATAGAACACGGCTAGAGGCACTATTGCAATGCTTAAGGCGAAGCTTAATGCAATTCTTTCTATCCAATCAATACTTTTCTTATTTTCCTCTTTAGATTCGAATTCCTTTGTATGTGGAAAGAAAATATAGGATAGAATAAAACCCGGGATGAATAATACATATATTGAGCCGAAAACGATCCTGAATGATTCTGCATAGCCTAAAGAAGTAGCAGTACCTAGAACTATAGAGATTATAATTAAAGCAATGACTAAAATACCACTAATGAGAAATAATCTACCTGAATCATTGAGATTTTTCCATTTCATCTGCTTCCTCCATGACTAAAAGACTTAATAGTATTATTAATATTCCTGCAATAATTGAAATTACCCATGAAAGCCATCCTAAAGCTGAGGTTTTATACTTTATTATAGCAAAACCTAGAATTCCTAATATGCCTATGAAAATATAGTCTTTCTTTGTTGTCTTTTCATTCTTTTTAGGCGGATGATCTGAAAAAACATCTAAAATGCCTGCGATGATTACTATTATTAGAAGGTAGTTTAAATTAAGATATATAGAAACAATTCCTGACCAGATTTGTTCAACTAATAACAAGGCTAAATAAGTAACTAATAATACTTGAAAAACATGATTAACTAAAGAGGCATGGTGTCCTTTGAATAGATGCTTCATTTTAGCACTCCCGGCTTATGCACAGTTATATTTATCCAATCTATAGGAATTGTATTATTTTGGAATCCATCTTGAGAGAGGTGGGGCGTGTTTAAGACAAAATTTAACTTGTTATTTTTGATGAATAGCTTTTCCTCTTTAATATCAAATTCTCCTTCTGCGATAAACCAACCGGAGTCACTAGCAGGGACTTCATAATCAGTGATTAAATAATCTACATTTTCCTTTAACCATTTAATATCATTTTTTATAGGAACGACTTTTTGTTTAAATGGTTCAAAATAATTTTTCTTAGAGAATGCTAAGTAGGAAGTGCCTGATAAAACTAGATCATTATTTGGTATTTTAAATTCGTATGTGCCTTGCGCAAGATCAAGATAAAGCGGCTTGTCTTCTTGCGAGAAATTAAATGACTTATTCTTCCCATTTTCTAGATAAGTAATGTCTTGAATTCCTTCCCTATGGTAAGTTAATAATTCTAAATTCTCATTTCTCTTAGCTTCCGTATAAATTAAAGAGGACTTCCTCTGCAAGTTATAAACAGTGCTATCGGCCAGGTATAATTTAGTGAAGACTATCTTATTTGTATTTATTTTTATTTCCCTGATTAACCCATCAAAGTCACTAAATTCTATCTTGTAAACGCCTTCTTTAAGGTTATTTGCTTGTAGAGTTCCATTTTGTATTACTGAAACATTCTTATTGCTTATGTTTGTTATTCCATCATCTACAATGGTCATATTTGAGATAAGATTATTCTCTAAATCATAAAGGGAAACTTCCAATTCATCACTATCTTCATACCAATTGATATCCTGTTTCTTTACTTCTAGAATCAAATCGCCTTCAATATATATAAAAGCCGTGTGGCCTCCTCTTAAAGAAGTATTAATAACTGTACTTTCACCCTCGTAATCTGAGACTATGTTGGGCAGAGGAGTATATTTTTTATCCGCTGCAACAATAATATCCCTTTCATAAATAAGTTCTTGCGGGTTTACTAGATACAATTCTGGATTAATAAGATAGACATTTCCCCTTCTAGGGAATTGCGAAAGATTGTTGAGAGAAGGGTTGTAAATGGAATGATAGTTGTAATGCCAAACTTCCTGATCTTTAGCACCAAGACTCATAGTCTTTACCTCTGGAAAATTATCTTTAAATCGTATTTGTATATCTACTTTTTCCGCTCCCCTTGGAATAGGAACATCGAAGTAAACTAAACCACTAGTTAAATTTCTATAAGTTGAGTTTTCTGTGACAGCTGCAGATACTCTTGTAAGGGGAGTGAGATATTGCTCTCCTTGGGCGCCTATATCGTAAAAATAATTGAACTGCTTGCTAACAATAAAGTTTGAATAAATTAAATAGCCTATGATTAACAAAGGAATCAATAGTGCGATTATTTTTAGAATTTTAAGGTGTTTTGGTTCAGTTATATAATCAAAAGCTTTTTCTTCTATTTCTTTAACTTCCTCTGCTATTGTCTGAGGAAAACTTGACTGTTTTACCTGAAATCCTGTTAATTCTCTTTTTTTCCTATCCTCTTTCCACTGCTTATATTTCCCATCCCAATCACCTGTTACGTATGGTTTATCCATATATTTTTTGCTGAAAACATTTATTTAAGCATTTGGGTAGAGAGATTTAAAGGCTATTTTCCTTCTAATGCTTCGAGTTATTGATTCCATTTAACCTATCTCAATGCCTGGCCGTTTTCTGTCAAACCCTGGAAATATTTGTATTCTGCCGGCATTCCGGTACCTACTGCAGTATATTTATAATCTCCCTTATCTAGCAGTACTCCCCTGGTTCTGTCAAATCTCAAATTCTGAACATCGCATACAATAGCAATCGTATCGATTACACTACGCCCTTCCCTGTGCCTGCAAAAAGGATCTTTTCCCTCATCATTTTTTTTATAAACGTATGGTCCAGTCAAGCCTAGAGGGTCACCAGAGTTAAAAGTCAACATGATTGATTCGGTGCCATCTGCTCTAAGATCTAGGAATTGTGCTCTGTTTGCAGGGATAATTAGAGTTGGTGTGGTCATTTTCTCTCTAAAATATGCGATTATTAGGCCTTTTAAGCATATCTAGAGTTAACAATCATATTTGTATATTTTACTTTGATTATTCTCTAAATAAAGAGTAAAACAAGGGTTGCTAAAGTCTTTTGTGCCTGCGAAAAGGTACAAAGGCTTCCGATATACCCAAAGCATTTCTTGAGTGCTATTTTTGTCTGTTACTTTCCAGAATTCATCCCATTCACTTTGATTCCATTTGTTTTCATTAAATAATCCTGGGGCTATGGTTTTTCTCTGAGAATAGCCTAAAACCCAGGGAGAGTACTCACTTGAGATTGCTATAACTGATGCATCTTGTTCAGTTTGATTGATTTTTTGGATTAACTCTAAGTCTTGACTAGTGATTAAAGGTGTTGCACTGTATGATTCTTGGATTGTAACAAATCCTGCGGAAAGCATCAAGATAACTGTAATTAAAACTCCTATTTTCTTACTTTGCATTAAAAGATAGAACCCTGCGCTGGCTAGAATAATAAGCGCGATATCCAGATGGATTATAAAACGATTAAAGAAGAAAAACTGGAAGTAGACTATTGAAGCGTTTAGTATTGTCCAGAAAAATAAAGCGTTAAATTGCTTTTTCTTTATTAGATAAATGAAGCCCAGTATGGCGAAGGGGAGGTAGGCTAAAGTTGAGAATTGATAAACAAAAAATGAGACAAACGTCCCTGCAGATTCTCCCGGAGATACGAAAGACTGAGCTAATGGAGAAATAAGCGGGAGAACTGCTTCTTTATAGAAACCAATGTAGAAAATGGCAGTTATCGCTAGAATGAGCACTCCACTCAAAACATTTCTTTTCCATTCTTTATACTGAAATATTGTAAATAAAATATAAGACAAGCCAAAAATATACAAAGTAGGCAAATGCATTATTCCTACAATTGCGCCAAAAATAACAAATAAATATCTTTTTTCCTTCTTTAAAAATACAAAGGCCAATAAGAAGGCAGATAACGCTATAATATTTTTATAATATAAGTATGAAAATACTTTAAATTGTATAACTGAGAGCGCAAAGAGTAAAATGGCTATAATTCCTACCGTAGAATTAAAGTATTCTTTAGCAAATAAATAAACTGATACTCCCAAGAGAACGTTGAATAGAATGAACAAGCCGATTAGTATAAAATTAGAATTTACTCCTAACCCATAAAGAAAGCTAAACAGATATAGGAAACCAGGAGAGATTGCTCCTTTTACCCAAGGATCGACAGAGAAACCTTTTAGGGCAAATTCTTCAAAGGCGTACTTGTAAATTCCCGTATCGTAGCCTAGCGGAATACTATTGTCAACATAAGGAATTACTCTTACTAAAAGTATAAGAAAAATAGCCAACCCAAAAAGAACATAATGCATTTTCTTATTTAGTTTAATATGCCGAGGTTTATCCTCTGTATCCCAAACAAGTACAATGCCTAATATGCCTAAAAGTAGAGCAAACAATTCAAAATGCAGAGTATATTTCCAGAAAAAGTTCAGAGATATCAATACAACTAATACAGTATAAACAGCTATCAGCTGCCAGAAAGTGTTTTTGAGTATTTGCCGCATTAAAAATCAATAAGATTTTACTTTATATACATACTTATAGAAAAATTACCTTGTTGCAGGCAGGGAATAAAGAAATTATAAATTAATGTCCAACAATTTGCTTAAACTACTTAATATATCCCTAATTCTGGAAATGTTTTGCTTGATATAATTTTCATTTACCATGAATCCCTCATAAGAAGTTCTATTTCTGTAATCCCTTATCTCCTGCAATAAAATCCTTACAGATTCCCCTAAATTATGCACCTTGCAGACATAATCTATTAATTCCTGATGTGCACCTTCTCCTTTAATTTTTATCCCTTTCGATAGAGCTAATGACTCCATCAATTTATGAATAATATCATAGTAATCCGTTAGTGTATTTGAAGGATATTTATAGATGTCTGTTGTATTAAGTCTTTGTAGAGTTATCCTTGCCATTTCTATTAGCGCCTTTGATTTCTGAATGTCTGGAGTTATCTTTATTATCATACAAATACCTCTAGATACCCGTATAATATATTTCCGTTGATTATATTGTTCTTTAACTCCTTCGGATACTCTTTAAAATTAGAATTGAAGTGCAACTGGATTTTTCTCTTTAATGTTTTCTGGAATTTTTCCAAGCTTAAAACCTGTTTTCTTGATTCAATGAAGAGATCTATATCACTACTTTCTATATCTTCTCCTTTAGCATAAGAACCAAATAGTATGATTGAGCGAGGCATACATTTGTCTCTAACCTCAGCTATTATGCCACAATTATATATTTCTGAGAGGTTATATGTTTTCTTTTCCATTTTATAAGAAAAGCTTTCCAGATCTGCTTTATATTCAGGAAATTTTCTTTTTCCCTTCTTTTCTATTATTTCTTTGATTAAGCCTTCTTTTTTGAGTAATGTAAGATAGTTCTTTACCGAAGTGTGGGCAAGTCCTGACTTTCTGCTTATTTCAATAAGATAATGATTTATTGACGGCTCTTCGAAAAATATTCCTGCAACTTTGAGTATATTACAATTATGTATCATATATTACTTTAATGTAATATGTATTTAAATGTTTTGCATTTTGTAAGCAAAAGTCTTTTTCGGATTGAGTCTAGCGATTATTCCTTTAGGTGCCTTGCAACTTTTGATTAATTACGTTTTTGCAGGTAGAGATTGAGGGACATTTCTAGAGTAGATAGTATCTATTACGGATTGGTCAACTTCTGCACCCATAATTTCAAGCATGCTTCTTAGTCTATCTTCTTTGGGGATCAATATTCCGTGTGCGTAATCATTCACAGTTTGTTTTGGAATGCCGGACTTTTTCGAAAAAGAGTGCTGATTAAACCCGGAGGTTCTCAGAGAATCATTAAACAATGCCGTAAAGGCAAGAGTTCTAGGCTCGGTTGCTCTTTTTTCACGCAGATGTTTCTGATAAGCAGTTGAACTAGAGAATCCTTTTTCTCTTACTATTGTCATTTGGTAAGCGGAAGCATAGCTGATTTCCAATTTTTTTGCAATAGGGTTTACTCTTTCTCCCTCTTGGTACATTATCCATGCTTGTTCTCTCATCTCTTGAGATATTTTTCTTACCATATAATTATGGTAAAACTATCTTATTTAAATATTTTGGAAAATCTGGTTTAGTTTTAACTTTAAAGTTACTACATTACTAACATTTATAAACGATCCTCGTAGCTAATTTTATGGCAAAAGTATTAGTTATGCAAGAACCTAAGTACGGAAGAACGTACGACAAGGCAGTAGAAGAAGTATGCGGACCGCATAGCAGAATCATGTATGTGAGAAGTCTCTCTGCCTGTGCAAGGCAAATTCATGAAGGAGAGGTAGATGCGGTCATCATACCTGATGGGCAGGGAAGTGATAAAACTGTTTTTGATTTAGGCACACACTTGCGCAAATTACAGGGAACTAACTCTCCTCAACCAAGAATTTATGGATCAAGTGTAGGCATTTCAATTTATAGGGAATTTGCATTAACTCCCGGAAGAGGATATAATCCTCATTATGCGAATGAGATGAAGGAAAGATACGGGCAAAAACCTGAAGACCTATTAAGGGGATGGCTCGCAGACAGAGTTAAGAAAGAAACTACATAAAATTATTCTTTAGGTGCTTTCCCAAATGATCGTAAATTAACTTTCTTTGCAGTTTGCTTAAAGAAAATAGTGCTCAAATTATAACAAGGCATCGTATATACGCCATTATCAGCCTCATTTCTTGTAGGGTCTGCGCCATTTGTAGGCGGGCGCATAGAATATTGTACACATAGCGCACCATCTTTTGTTATTATATCAATATAATATCCTTGTCGTTTACATCCGGAGTTACGAAAAACTAGCTCAATAGGGCTTGATTGTTGCCTATATTGGATTAATTCTCTTGTAGCTCGCTCTTTTCTACCTAGTGAACCTGTCATAAAAAATACAAAAAGAGCGAGTTCTTAAGGATTTATGTCAAGAACACTTCGAGAATAAATTTTTAAATACTTAATATACTTCTAATTAACATGGGATGGTTTGATACTCCAGAAGAACAAAACAGAAAAGATAATGAAAATTATGCGCGAGGAGTAGAAGATGGACAGAACGAAAGTTTTTTGGGAAGCATATTTCATGACATAGGTCAGACGATTGGAGACATTATACCTGTTCCTGAATGTGAAGAATCTGCAAGAAGTAGGGAGAATTACGAATCTGGCCGTGCATATGGAAGGGAAAACCCTGCCAGCAGTTCATCAGACGATGACAATGATTCAAGTGATGATTCAAGTAGCGATTCGTCAAGTTATGATTATAGTTCTTCGGATTCGGATGATGAAGAATATTACCCTACGCCAACTGCTCCTGCCCGTTATGTTGCTCCTGCACCAAAAGTCATCAGTCCAGAAGAACTAGCAAGAAGAGAAAGAAAAAACATTGCAGATAAAGTTGCAGGCATGACTTCAAAGGAAAGAGATGAAGCGCTGAAAAGGGAATACGAAGATGGAAAGGCAATATACAATGAACCAGATGAGAGAGTGCGCATGCAGATTATAAATTATCAAGTTATGGAAAAGTCTAATGATATATATGGAGTTATTATAATGAGCAGACAAGAAGATGAAACGTGGAGAGAGGCCGCTCAAGATAGGTTAGAAGTTCTTCTAAGGAAACATCCAGAAGTAAAGCACTTAGTAGATATGAACCCAAATATGCTTCTTGCATATGGCAGGAATCCAGATACCCAAGGAATAGAGGCACTTACCCAAGCAAGAGGTATTGAAACTGAGAAGAGTGAGGAGAAAAGAATAATGGCTCAGATAGACGCGATGACCAGAGATGAAGTATACACCTATTATGAAAATGCTCAGAAGGGTTCTATGCGCATTTATGCGCTAACAAGATACCATAAGATGCCAGATAAAAACGCAACTTTCTTAGGATTTTTAGGCAATGTTGCTAAAGCTATCTTTGGGAAATAAAAATCTTTAAACAAGCTTAAAGCACGCGGTTTTCTGCCTAAGTAATCTTGACATAAAAAAGAATAAATTTTTAAATAGTTTAAATTCTTATAATAAACATGACACAAGAAGAAGATAATGCTCTATACGAACTTGGAAGAAGGGATGGAGAGAACTCTACGTTTATGGATGGACTTGCCGGGATAGCAGGAAGCTTAATTCCCAATACTGCAGAAGGATTAAGGGAAAAAAAAATTTATGAGGCCGGATATAAATATAGCCTGGAACATAGGCATGATGGTGACCTTGCTTTCTGGGAACTTCCTAAAAACTCCTCTAGCCCCGATACATCATCATATGATGAGGAAGTGGAGACTGTAGAAGAAAGTTCAACAGAATACTCAAGCTCATCAGATGAAGAATCATGGTCTTCTCGCGCAAAGTCCGGACTTGGTTTATTAGTTTCCTTTGGTGTTATTAGTCTTTTGTCATTAGGCGGATTGGTATTAACCGGAATAATAATTACTAAAAATAAAACCTCTGCGACTCCTTCGCAAGGGTATTTTATTTTAAATGATACTCCCAAGGAATCTAAACCCTATTTCATTTTAAATGATAAACCTCCATTGCCAAAACATTATAATGGATCGCCAAAATATCCCAAAGGCAACTATAATGGTCCAGATGATTTTGGCGGAGCAGCCCCTAGTCGGAGATAAAAATGACACAAGAAGAAGATAATGCGATTTATGCTGAAGCAGTAAGAGATGGGCAGAAAGCCGGCTTTATTGGGAGTGTTGCCCATGACTGGGCCAGGATGCTAAATGATCTTCTTCCATGCGATGCAGAAGTAAGAAGAAAAGAAGAAATAAGAGATTCAGGATTTAAATATGGTCTAGATAATCCTGCAAGTTCAACTTATGAAGAAGAAACTAGGGAAGAAGAGAGCTCGACTGATTACGGAGAATATGAACCTTATACTGCTCCCGTACAACAAGCACCCCCCATAGTTGCACCAAAAGAAAAGAAACAAAATACTCCTAAACTTAATAATTACACTAGAAACGCAGTTTTGTATAGTAATGATATATACTCCACTATTATTTTTAGCAGAAGCAGTGATGAAGCATGGAGGGAAGCGGGAAGCGCAAGACTTGAAGTACTTTTGAAAAGACATCCTGAAATAAGACATTTAGTAAAAAAAGATTGGACTGAAATCTATAACCTGTCAGAGAATGACAAAGAAGGCAAGGGCGCGCTTGGACTAGCAAAAGAACTTGATAATAAAGAAAAAGAAGAAAACCGGATGAAGTCAGAAATAGATAAAATGAGCAGAGAAGAAGTTAGAGATATTGCACATACAAGAGGACATCCCATGGAATTATATGCCTGGGAAAGATATGGTAAAATGCCCCAATTTACCGGAATTCTTGGACGGCTTTTTGGGAGGAATTAATATGGGATGGTTTGATACTCCAGAAGAACAAAATAGGAAAGATAATGAAAATTATGCGGAAGGAGTAAAAGAAGGCCAAAATGCTGGATGGTTTGCGGGATTAGGCAGAGAAATAGGAGAGATCGTTACTATCGGTGTTCCTAAATCAGCAGAATATGAAAGAAAACAAGGGATACGTGATGCGGGAATTAAATATGGGATGGATCACCCTGCGAGGAGTTCTGATGATGACGATGAGGAAGATAATTCCAGTTACTCCGGAGAATCAAGTTATGATTCAGATTATTCTTCAAGTTCATCTTACGATTCAACTCCTACTAAAAGAGAGACCCCTAAGTCAGAAGGATCTCCTCTAGGAGCTTTAGTGGCTGGAGTATTATTAACTGTCGGACTTATAGGTGCTGCTTATAGTGTAAGGCCTGAACAAAACGTAAAAGACTCTTCCAGCTCGGCTCTGGAGCAGAGTGTTGAACCTCAATCGCATGTAGTTGCTCCAATATACCGCGCACCTGCAAGAGCGCCAACACCACCAGTTGCCTGGGATAAAATAACAATATATGAATATTCAGATGGCACAGTCATGCAAGTTCGTGAAAATTCAACGGGAATTTATATGACGAGTAGAACAAATAATCCGGCTAAATTAGCAAATGAACTGAGATCACTTGAAGAAGATGCAGCCGCCCGTGAACAGACCATAAATGCTCAAAGGCAGATTAATAGAAAATCTCCTTAGACAAGATAAATGTTTAAGTATCTTAAAAGATTAATACTCTAATGGAATACAAAGAAATCGAGCGAGCAAGGAAATACCTGAGCGGACTTGGACTGCGGGCCGTTTATGTTCCAAGGCAGGATGGCTGGAGAGAGCATTTTGCCCTTCTAGATGATGAAGATTTTCCTGTTTATGCAGTTAATTCTGCTCTTCATTTAGTTAAAGAAATAAAAGATCGCAGGGATAAGGTTAGAGCGTTAACCTAAATAACATCATAAATTCTATTTCCAGAATCAAATTTGTACTCTGTGGCTAAAACTTCCATAAGTTGGTAATGTTTATTTATTTGACCCTGCTTAAGCGAATCTGTTTCAGAACTTAAAAGTACATCTAATTGAGCTATCTCAAGAAGAACTGCCCTTTCATCTCCTTTATTTCTCATTAGTCTAACAAGGCCCTCGGTTTTCCAGGCCATGTCTACTACCTGTTCCCTAGTAACTTGAGATTTTATTACATTCGTCATATATTTCTCACAAATTTGCCCTATAAAAATATTTCCATGGCGTTTTTTTAGCTGTAGAAATCTTTGATATTTTTTTATAAATTAAGAGATCTTGGTATTCCTTCTTGCGGAACCTCATTTCTTTGAGGATAAATTATTCCAAGAGTTTCCTTGTCGGAAGACACGCCCATAATTTCTAGTAATCCCATTAATCTGCTTACCTGAGGTATTGCTCTCCCATGCACATAATCGTGAATAGTCTGTTTGGCAACACCTGCCAGCTTACCTAAGGAATAGGAATTATAACCTGAGTTTCTCATTGAATCGTTAAATAAAGTTCTTAATGCGGCATGTCTTGGGTCTTGGGCCCTTCTTGATGCACGTTCCTTTTGGTAAGCAGTAGTGCTATGAAATCCTCTCTCCCTTAAATTTGTTAAGTTATACACAGAACTATGGCTAATCCCTAACGTATCTGCAATTTCTCTAGTTTTTTTTCCTTCAGTATGCATAATCCAGGCTTGTTCTCTCATCTCTGGAGTTATAGGTGTAGATCTTTTAGCCATGTGTTTTCTGAGAGACTACCCTATTTAAATTGTTTTGTGATGGGGCTGCTTAATTATTTTTAGAAACTTTATTTGTATACTCTGCCTCTTTTGTCAATAATCCTAACCCATATAATTTTTCTTTCGAAATCTATATCCATTAATATTCTGTAATCTCCTATTCTCAAATTATAAAAATCTCCTTCATAATGCTGTAAAAATCTTATTGGATTTTCCTTGATACTTTCAAGTTTGTTAATAATTCTTAAAGAAATATCCTTGGGCAATTTGTCTAAAAAGTCTTGAGCGTTTGAACCAATATTTACAGAAAAACTCATTTTTTTAATATTCTCTTTTTAACATTTTCAAGAGAAACATATTGTGATTCAGGTGTTTTTCTTGCTTTATCTAGTTCTTCTTTAGCCCAATCTGTCAATTCTCCTTCACTATCTTCTTCCATTTTGGACATTAACATTTTCTTTATGATCTCCATATCTCTTCTTATTTTTAATATGTCTTCCCTCATTGATTTCATTTCTGTTTCCATATTTTATAGACACTTTCAGACTTTAAATAATTATTCTTTTAGATAGATAAAGACTTATTCAATAGATCCGACATTAACTTCTGGGATAGTATAATTAACAATTAATGTTGGTTTGCCAGTTGGATTTTCTGCGGAGTTGAATGACATCATCAAGCGCATAGAATACCAATCTGTATAATAGCCCTGACTCATATTATATTCATATAATTCGTGACCTGCTCTAATGCCTAAAACAGTATATCCATTACGGTTTATCTTACTCTTTCCCATTGAATTCAGTTCGATTGATATATTTTGTACTGCTACTGGTAATGTATTTTCAGAGACATCGAATCTATCGCTTAATTCTATTGGATTGTCTACTGGACCGAAATTATCAAAATCATTTACAGAAAGGTTGGGCGAATTCTCTAAATAGGTTGGAACAATAACAATAAAATCATTTGAATTTGAGGGGTATACGAAATTTGTTATTGTGTTTCTTGTTGTTAGTGTTAAAGTTGCACTATTTATCCTGTATGCTGTATCTGGTAATGAACTAGTATCAAATGGCAGAGATATTCTAAATATATCATAATAAGTATATTGGGCATATAAAAAAAGAGGCGGGTAGCCAGGCACGAATTCATTGATATTGATTAATAATAAATCATTTGTGTAATCGCGGGAATGGACAAGAGCGTTATGCCAACTTCCTAGTCTAAATTCATCCCATGTTACAGGGGGGTTTAACCAAGTATATTCCTGTTCGCCAGTGATGTTATGCGCAAAGACATAACCGTCCCTGGTATCTGCAGTAAATACTGCTGTACAAGAATACTCCTGCGTTGTTGTATTAAAACCATTGTAGATATTACCTTCTCCGCAGATCGAATTATCTGCTGAAACCGATAAAGTGAATAAAAGAGTTGTGAATAAAAATGCTAAAATAATTTGGGCTTTTTTCATGATAATTTATCCATAAATGCGTTTTTAAGTTTTCTGCCGTGATTGTTTCTCGCCCAAGGAGTAATTATTCCTTCTTCTCTTTCCGCCAGATTAAATACTAACTAAATATTGGTCCCAGAATAAACAAGACAACTAGACTTACTGCTCTCCCTAACAATGCCGCTGAAAGCGACTGGGTAGGGGCCATTATTAATGTCATGAATAGGAATATTTATATATAGTAAATATACTATAGTATTATAGTAAAATGCATATAAAGAAAATTAATATTGTAGTAATGAATGCTTTTAGAAGCAATATTTTTCTTAGTAAGACAATTAGAGAAATTTCTTCAATAGTTGATAAAGATTATCCAAATGTGTTTGATGCTATGAGAGAACTTGCGGATAAAGAGATAATTAAAATTAAAAAAGTCGGAAAAGCAAATCTATGTGAATTGTTTTTAAATAAAGAATCTATTTCTCTGTTGTCATATCTTGACGAACAAGAGGCGTTCTTAAGAAAAATACCCAATTTGGACAAAATATTAGAATACAAAGAGTTTTTAGATGATATAATTTTAGTAACAGGAAGTTATGCAAAAAAAAGAGAGAATTCTAAGTCAGATATAGATTTAGTTTTAATCACTAGGGGTAAAGCTTTAAATAAACTAAAACTTCTAGAGAATTTAACTTCTCTATTTTACCCAAAATATCATATTATTGTTATTACCTACAAAGATTTTATAGATATGCTATTAGATAAAAAACCGACTTTTGGAAAAGAAATATTTAATAACAGGCTACTATTTAGGGGTGCAGAAAGGTATTATGAGTTAATAAAGGAAGCAATTGAAAATGGATTCAGAGGTTAGTCTGCTTTTGGCAAGAGCGGAAGATGAATTTCTTCTGGCAAAGAAAGATATGCAAATTTCTACAGACAAGAGAATAAAAGAAATTTTGGGAATTCTGCAAGATAAGACTTTTTTCTATTCAGTAATTGCCCACTCATACTACTCTATCTTTCATACTGCTAAAGCATACTTATTAAGCAAAAATATTAAGACAGTTCCTCCAGAAGAACATAAAAAAACATACAATTTATTCTCAAAATTTGTTCATAATGGTGAACTTGATAAAGAATTACTAATAATTTACGAAAGCGAGATAATGAAGGCAGATTCGTTGCTTGCAATATTTAAAGATGAAAAAAAGAAGAGGGGAATGTTTACCTACAATGTTAAATCAGAGGCGAACAGACCCTATGCGCAAGAATCGGTTAATAATGCAGAAAAATTCGTTTCTACAATGAAGAATATCCTAAAAGAATAGTTATTCCTTCTTTCTCCAAATCAAATAGTAGCTAAATATCGGGCCTAGAATGAATAAGACTACTAATGACACTACTCTATTAAGTAGAGTTGCAGACAAACTTACTGCAGGATTTATATCAATTAAAAGCGCGGAAAATACTGCTAAAGCTTCTGAAACTCCAAGATTAGAAGGCGTAATAGATATTATTAATCCAAGAGTAGAAATCGAGGTTAAGAATAAACCTTCTATAAAACTAATTTGGGCACCCATAGCCCCATAAGAAAGCATTGTTGCAATCGTCCCAATAATGATCTGTGATATGAATAAAACAGATATGTAAGAAACGGTTCTTTTGTTTTTGCGTATATTATTCCAACCTTCTAAGGTTTCTCTAACCTTATCTAAAAAGTAACTATCTCTTTTTTGAAGTGATGGTGAAAATAATATCACAAAAAAAGAGCAAACAAAGGCCCCAATGAATATTATAAATAAGGTCCAGCTAAATATACCATAGTAATAATATAAACCTGCGAGGCTTATTAATCCCATTATGCTAGCAGCCATAAAGTTTATTATATAAATTCCCGAGACTGTTGAAACAAACTTGGAATATTCAAAATCATGTTTTTTCTTAAGATATATTGCCCTGCTAAATATTCCTCCTCCAAATGGGGCGATTAGATTATAAAAGGTAGTTATGATAGACAGGCCATACCATTCTTTTGTTTTCAGATTTATGTTAAAAGGTATTAAGACAAATTTAGTTATAAGCCCCCCGCAGCCTGCAAATATTATGGCTATAATGCCCAGAGAAATAAGATAACCTGGGCGTACAATGGACAAATTATTAAAATCTTCTTTATTATTATGTATATAAAAGATAAATAAGAACAGCACTATAATTAGAATAGCATAAGAAAAAATCTTTTTACCTTTCATTCTCTAATTTAAACCTCTTTAACTCTTTTATATATTCCCCTTCGTACTTTTTAACGATTCTCTTCCAGTTAAAATTTGTCTTTATAAAGGTTCTCCCAGCTAATCCCAAATTCTTTAATTTTTGAGGTTTTTTAGTAAGATGTTCAAGAGCCGCCTGAAATTCTTGGATGTTTCCAGGCTCATATAATACTCCGCTTTTACCATTCTTAATT
Source organism: Candidatus Woesearchaeota archaeon (assembly GCA_964355135.1). Taxonomy (GTDB): domain Archaea; phylum Nanobdellota; class Nanobdellia; order Pacearchaeales; family GW2011-AR1; genus UBA73. The sequence continues at coordinate 171,158 of CAYHCG010000001.1, forward strand.
TGCTCAGGTATTCCGCCTATATTAGAAGCGATTACACACAGTCCATAAGACATGGCTTCAAGTACAGAATAAGAAAAGTTCTCGAACCAAATGGATGGCACTACCATAATGCTTGAATTTTTATAAAACTGAGAAGGATCTTGATACCCTATGAACTTTACATTGCCATACTTGCTTTGTAATTCTTCCTTTAACTTTCCAGAACCGAGTATATAAACTTCATATTTATTATTGACTTTGTTTAGTGCCTCTATAACTGTTTGCAATCCTTTTTCCCTGGATATCCTGCCTACAAATATTATCTTCTTACTATAGGAAGTCGTATTCTTTGGGATATCTATACCATTCGGAATAGCAACTATCTTTCTAAATTCATTAGATTCCTTCAATTTATTAGCTAGAAAATTGCTTGGACTTATTATTGTTATCTTAGAGAGGTTTTTCCTTATAGAAGATTTATGAATTACAGATAGGGGGTAATAACACTTACAATTCTTGCCATCGCAGACAATTTCTTTGTTAAACATTGTTGCTCGATAGCATATAAGCCAGTAATCATGGGCTGTGATAATAGTAGGGTATTTCTGTGACATCTTTTTTATTGCCCAGGCAGATATGCCATAAAAATTGTTAACATGGACTATATCCGGATTAATCTTACTTAGAACTCTTTTTAAAGAAATATAAGAAAAAGGATTAAAATAATCAAATAATATCTTCCTAAAGATTTTATTTTTAGATAGAGAGACTCTTTCTATTTTGATATTCTTAATATTTGAACTATCCGTGGAAGCTAAAATATATACTTCATGTCCCTTTTTAGCAAGATTTTCTGCTAACCCCACTACAAATTTTTCAGCCCCAGTATTGCTATTTCCCAACTTAGAATTTAAAATTGCAATTTTCATTTTATTATTAAATCCACATACTTATCTATTAATGCTTCCCAATTTAAACCTTTTTCGGTTAATCTTGCCGATCTCTTCCCCATAGTCTCTATTAGTTTGTGATTTTTTAAGAAAAATTCTATTTTTCGTGCTAAATCTTTAATATCTCCGCTCTTAAATATAAGCCCATTGTATTTGTCTACAATAAAATCTTTTGAAGAACCCGCATCTGTAACTATTATTGGAAGGCCTGCAGCCATCGCTTCCGGGATAGTGGTGGAAGCTATTTCTCTTATGCTAGAACAAACATATATATCACTTTTGTGGAATGATTGATAAAGTTTATTATGTGGGATATAGGGCATAATCTTAACTCTATTCTGTAATTTTAATTCTTTAATTAGCTGGCCTATTTCATTTTCTAAAGGCCCCTTGCCAATAATCGTTAAATTAACGTCTCTTAATCCATTAATTGCTTTGATAAGGACATCTAGCCCTTTGTGAGGAATAAATCTTGCAACACACACTAACTCTAGAGGAGCTTTTATATTGTATTTTTTCTTTTGGGGGAATTCTTTTATCTTGACTCCTATAGGTAGATTAGCTATATCTTTCTTGCAGCCCCTCTCCTTAAGAAATTTTGTTGTAGCACTCCCATGGGAGATTATAACTCTGCTTTGCTCCCAGACATTTTTAGACAACCTCAGAAAATCAATTAAAGTTATCATAGTCTTATTAAACTTAGTTGCAGAGGTATACTTTTCTGATATCAACACTAAATTCTTATTATACTTTTTGCAATAATGAGCACTAATCCATGAGTAGGGCTGAAAATCTTCATTTATCTGAATTATATCTGGTTTTATTTTTTTAATATTTTTTAATAGCTCTTTAGGTAAAGGATAGTCTACAAAGCTCTTTTTATTATATACCTTATATCTAACAAGTTTAACCTCTTCATCTACCTTCATTCCTTTAATATCTATATTTGCAGGTACAAAGAGAAAAGCCTGAAACCCTCTCTTTGCTAGGCTAGAAGAGAAGTCTATATCTGTTTGATGTATCCCTGGTCTAATAAGCACGATTTTAGGTTTCATTCTTAATTTCATAGAGTTGGAACTTGAGCCTATCAAAATATGACCCATTAATCGCTATAAACTCAAAATCTTTATCTAAAGCTGCGGCAACTTCATCTATATTTGGATCATTTTCTTTCTTGTTTAAAAGAGTGGCATTATAGGGGTCGCCATAAATGCCCATGTAAACAGTCACATTGTTTCTAATTAGTTCAGAAACTACTCTTTTAGTTTCATTTATCCTATAATTTGGAGGAATTCCATCGTAATAGAACAAATGATATCTCTCTATGTCTGGATATAAAAATGAAACTTCATGTCTTTGAGGGTATAGAATAACTGAGCCTTCCTGAGTTATATTCTGAAATGTTGAAGAATATTCTATAATCTTTGGATTTATTTCGGATACCCAATTTAGACTAGCGCCCCCAGCATATTTTATTGGAGCTACATAATTTATTATCATAAGTATAGCAATTAAAAAAACTAAAAATAATTTAATATATTTCGATCTAGGTAATCTTAAAAAGTTTTCCCAAAATAAAGCTGAAAATAATCCCAACAGTGTTATTACAGGCAATATGTATCTAAAGAAAACTAAAGATAAGCTATAAGCAAAAGCCGGATCTACTGGGGACCATAGAAGGTTTTTTATGCTGGAGAGATAGACCAAAAATATTGCTAAGGATAAAAAGCTGAAAATAATTAGTTTTTTGTCCTTAATCTTGAGAATAAATAAGATTAAAGAAATTAATGTAATAAAAAAGAATAAAGAAGAATACTTAAAATAGCCTCTGATAAAATATTCAACGGCATCTTTTAAATTTGATAAGTTTATATTTAATGAAATTAACTTTGAAGAAATTTGAGGTATGTTTGGTTCCATAAAGTCGGGAGAAACCGGATGATAATCTCCAGATATATATCCCAAAAATAAAGGATTATCAAAATAAACTAAATTAAATAATAAATTTGATGCCCCTATGAAGATAAGTGCAGAAAGAAATATTCCAGAAACCTTAAAAAACTTCTTTAATGAATTTCTATTAAGAATGTACATATAAGCGGCGTTAGGTAATAACAGTATACCGAGAAAGGGTTTTAAGGATATTGCAAACCCTAAAAATAGGCCTGAGAAAAATATAAGATATTTGTTATCCTTTTCCCCGTATAAAATTAGCAAGTAAAAGGAGATTAAGAAAAAGAGTAGCCCGAGCATAATATTTTGAGGTATAACGCTCCAGAAAACAAAAACTGGGAAGGTCATAAATAGGATTATTGACAAGATTATAGAGACTTCGGATTTTGTTATCTTTTTAGTAATTAAACCCATTATGATTAATACTAATGAAGCAAAAATCAAATTAAAATAAAAAAATAATTTTGTGCCTCCTAAGGCTATTATCATTGCTGATGTGAATATGGTAAACGGCGTTTGTGAGGGATAAGAATGTCCGTAATCCACAATCACTTCGTCGGTGAAGGGTAACTTGAAATAGTAAGTCCTATAATCATAATTGTAAGAATCCCACATGTTTAGATTATTCTTTTCTATTAAAGCCTTAGCCGGATAAAAATAGCTTACGGAATCGCCTGATACAACTTCATAGACAAAAGGAGAATATAAAAGATAAAACAGCAGCCCCACCAATATTAGAGAGGATACAAAACTAACTTCTTTCAATTTATATTTTCTTGACAAATTCATTCCCGTCATCTTCCACCTCCAAATACTTGTTTTTATTTATTCCTTCTGCACCAATAGAAGTTGAAATAACTCTTTTATTACATGCTAAGGCCTCCAATATCTTAATTCTTGTACCGCTTCCACTTTTTAAGGGAGCAATTACCACATCGGAAGCATTAATATAATCTTGAATCTTTTCTACAAATCCTTTGAAAATCAAGTTAGGATGATTAAATTCTTTTAGGAGTCCTTTCCCATCTCCCTTGCCACACACTACTATTTTATATTTTGATCTTTTTTTCTCTAATTCTGGGATTATTTTATCTCTTATTATTTCTAAAGCTTCAACATTTGGATGATAATTTAATTGCCCAAAGAACAGAATAAATTTCTCTCTCGTTTTTAGATTTAGTTTCTTCCTTATACTATTTTTTACTTTGCTATTAGGGAAAAATATTGTATTATCTACAGGGTTATCAATTATAGTTATTTTTTCTGGATTTATCCTGAAATATTTTACTAAAAATATCTTATCTGTTTGTGAAACACAGATAATTCTCTTTGCAAATTTACATGAAAGCCACTCATATAGAAAGACAAACCGCCATATTCTAGATCCTGTTCTCTTAAATCTTAGAAATTCTATGTTGTGCTCATCTAGAGTATACCTTTTTCCTAAAAGAATTAAATTTATGCTCTGCCACGGGAATTCAAGCCGTATTTCATCAGGGTTTTCTTTTTTTATTATTTTCTTAATTTCTTTCATCAGGCTGTAATTAAATGTTTTATTGTGTGAATTATCCTCAAATGGTTGATAAACTTTGAACTTGTTTTTTGTTGTTTTTCCTTTAGGGCAGATTAATATGACTTTATTTTTTTCGCTTAATCTCTCACTTAAGAGAAAAATCCTATTTTCACCACCGTTTGATCTCTCAAACGGGTTATGTGGAGAGATTATTAGAATTCTTTTCATTTGTATACCTCTACCGTTTTTTCAGCTATCTTGCCCCAACTAAATTCCTTCTTTTTAATTCTTGCTTCCTTTTCCAGTTTGTTCAAATTTTTTAGTGCGTATCTTATCTTTTTCTCCAAGTCTCTTCCATCATTAGGTCGAGCGATAACTTCCCGATCTTTTACTAGTTCTGGTAAACCTCCAACTTTTGTGACTACGAGCGGCTTCTCAAAATTTAGAGCTACAGTTCCTGCTCCGCTAGAAGCCTCAAATTCTTTGTAAGGAAAGACAATAAGATCAGAGATTGTAAATAATTCTGCGACTTTTTTATCCGAGTTGAAACCTAGAAAAGATGTAACTTTATCATTTATCTTCAATTGTTTGATTAAGGAAGAATATTTATCAAAACCTCCCCAAGGATTGCCTGCTATTATTAATTTAGCTCCCTCGATATTACTAAATGATTTCAGAAGCACGTCTAGCCCTTTATAATCTCGAATGTTACCAAAAAATAAGATAATCTTATCTTTATCTGTAAAATTATATTGTTTTCTTAACTCTTTTTTTGATTTAGATGGTTTTTTCATTTCTATTACGCCATGAGGTATTACATGGACTTTCTTTTTTGTTTTGTTTAATTTTAAGAATAGATTCTTATTATCATCTGAATGCACAATATATTCGTTAGCTAGATTAATAACTGAACTATTTAAAAAATTCTTAATGAAAGACTTTTCGTGGGGCTTTACATTGTGAATAGTCAATATTATCTTTTTCCTTCTTAGTTTTGCTGCAGATAATACTATAAAATACTGGGGTGCGAGAAACCAGCTCCACCATTGAGCATGGATTACTTTTGTTTTAATAGAAAATCCTGTTTTAACCCATGAAAGAGGATTATACCAAGCCATGTAATTCTTAATTATTACATTTTTTATCTTGGGCTCTTTTTCGTTTGTTTTTGTTCCGCCAGGATATAGAAATTCTGGGTAAATTGATTTAAAGCCGTAAAATTCTATTTCTACAATATTAGAAAGTTCCTTTACCAAACTAAGAGTATAGGGACTAAGACCTTTTGTGGGAGGCAATGTACTCAACATTGATATCTTTTCCATTTCCTCTAATCCCCCTGAGCATCAAACTCTTCTTTCTTTAAGCCGTCAAGAACTTTGTAAATGGGTTGTAGTTCTTGAGCACAACAAAGATGAGATCTTTGTGCCGTCAAAACTTTAGTTTTGAGGTGATCAAGATTCGCAAATCTTGACAGGTAGAGGATTTCTTCTTGGGTGCGGCTGAGACGCTTACTGTTACTTAATTCCATATTGTGTTTAATCATTTTTTCCTCCAAAAATCGGTAAGACCGATAAATATATATAGTTTGTTTCTTTCGTTTTCCTAGTAGACGCAAGAGCTCTGACGAATCCCGTGCCTCCCTCGAGGAGATAGGAGAAATCCGAAGATGATGCGGTTAGTAGGATTGATGAGCTCCCAAATCTATTAATCATTTATGCTTCTCCTTACCAAATTTAATTGTGTATCAATTATTAAGCTTAGTTTGTATTCAGGCGAGCCTTTTTTTAATTGGCTCTCTTTAACTATTGCAACTTTATTTTGATCTACCAAACTAATTATTTTTCTAAATGTTTTATACTGAAAATTATCTACACAAATAAAGATTATGCAATTTTCGTATTTCTTAATAAATTCAGACACTTCAATAAATATATCCAGATTGTTTCTTATACCTTTTATCTTAAGTTTCTTAAGGTAAGAGTCGATTTTATCTCTTTCAAATAGTTTCTTCATGGAATTAAGATACTCTCTTTTATGTCTTAACTCTTTATAATGAGCGAGTTTTGTTATTTTCGGCAGCAAATCTTTAATTTGATTTTGTTCAATTATACAATATCCAATTAAATTCTCTGAATAGTCTATGAAGATGTAATAGTCAAATTCTTTCATCTTTTGTCTAACTCCTGTTTTTTCAGATGGTAAAGAACTTCTTCCTGGGTTCTGCTGATACGCTTAAGCATATCGGCTGACGAATCGATATAGAATGATTTTACTCCCGACATTTTACACAAAAACCTCTGTTTTTACCATAAATATGCCTAGTTAATGCCAATATAAATATTATTGTGAAAGGGAAGGCACTTTTCTCACCTTGAGAGGATTATAGATAAGCGAAGGGTTTTGATGTGACGAAAAGTTTATATACTATAGGTGTATGGTTATACAATAAAGATATATGGTGTAAAATGCTGACTGTGAATGAGAAAAAGGTATTGAAAGTGTTGATTTTTTCATTTGGGGAAGATTACTCTATCAATGAGATTTCAAGAAAATGCAGTATTGCGCCCAATGGAGCTTTAAAAATTCTCAGAAAGCTTGAAAAAGAAGGGATTTTAACACAAAAAAAAATAGCAAATATAAATTCTTACAAGATAAATTTTGATAATATAAAGACTAAAAATATTATTGAACTATCATTGATTCAGGATTTAAGTGGCAAAATAAAAAATAGATACCTTGATTTAGAACAACTAAAAGAAATTACCCAGAGCTGTATCCTTTTTGGGTCTTATGTGTATAAAGATAGTCCGAACGATTTAGACTTAATTTTTATCATTGAGAAGAAAAAATTAGATAAGTATAGAGAACTGTCCAGAAAATTATATGTCTCGATGCCGATTAAAGTTCATGATATTATTCAAACAAAAGAAGATTTTATTAATAACATTAAGATAAAAGACCCCGTTATTATCAAGTCTTTAAGAGAAGGTATAATATTATGGGGACACAGTATAATTATTGAGGCGGTTGAAAATGCAAGATAAAATTAAATCCTGCTTAAAGGAAGGGGAACAAGGAGAAAGACATAAAGGGCTAAGAAAGACAATCCCTGATGATAAAATAACTAGGGGACATGTGAATAAAGCGATACACAATTTTAATGCTATTGAGACATTTAATAGAGAGGGCTACTCAGATTGGAGCGCTTCCGCAGCATTTTACTGCCTGTACCATGCCCTGCTTGCCTTGATAGCCAAGAAAGGTTACGAATCAAGAAATCAGACTTGTACATTTGCTTTAGTTGAAGATATGATAAGCAACAAAGAAATATCATTAACTCTGGAAGAGCTAAAAGAAATATATGATAAAGATGTTACAGAAAAACTTGAACAAAGCATAAAAATATTAGATATGAGAGAAACTATGCAATATTCTATAAGAACTTCCTTAAAAGACGCAGAGTTTAAAATTCTAAAAGACAGAACTAAATTCTTACTGGATAAAATCAGAAATGATATAGAGAAGATTTAGAAGTTTTTAAGCAGTATAAATAAAGACATGTCCTAAATTTAGATTTTCTTTTCTGCAGATATTTCTAAATGTTTGTAAGTATTGCAGATTCTCTTTGGTTTTATTTTGAAAATGCTTTTTTACTAATCCAAAAAAACCGTCATCAACAAAAACAATAGTCTCTTCCATTAGAATATTCCCCCAAACACATCAAGAAGATTAAAGCATCCGGCAACCTTGCGATCACCGGGGATCATACTCACAATCATAAGATTGCTAAAAGTAAGACTATCTTCAAGTTTATAAATTTTATGTTTCCCCCAAATACTCTTATCTTTCCCCTCCACTTTAAATTCTTCTTTAACTTTCATCTTTTGTCTAACTCCTGTTTTTTCAGATGGTAAAGAACTTCTTCCTGGGTTCTGCTGATACGCTTAAGCATATCGGCCAGGAGGCCTAGGATGGCGAGGGAGATGCCGAAGATGACTAGGAAGACTGAGACGTTGAACAACATGCGAACTGGTGTGGTGACGTGGTTGATGAGCCAGAAGTAGAGAGTGTATAGGCCGCCTATGACTCCGAGAATGAAGGAAATGAATCCGGGAAGGCCGAAAAATGTTAGGGGTTGTGTGTCACGAGTTGTTCTGGCTATAATTCCTAGGCTTTTGAAACCGTATCTGCTTAAATTTCCAGTTAATTTTGATTTCCTATCTTTGTGATAGACTACAGTGAGAGGAACTTCCTTAACTGTGATTCCTTTTCCTACTAAATCTATGAAAGCTTCCTGAGTGTAAGTAAAATTACCGAATAAGTTTAGCTTTAGTGCTGCTTCACGGCTGTACGCGCGAAAACCGCATTGGGTATCTGTAAAATGCTGTCCAGTTACTCTGCTTATCAGATTTGTGAATCTTCTATTGCCCCATTTTTTTATGTAAGGCATATTCTGGGGTTTTTGGGTGGAAAATCTTGTGGCAGTTACCATGCCTGCTTCCCCATTTAGAATGGGGCGGATTAGTGCTTCAATGTCTTTAGGGTTAAATTGGCCGTCACCATCAATGTTCACTATGATGTCTGCATCAAGAGACAAGGCGTGTTCTATTCCTTTACGGAATGCCACGCCAAGACCTTTATTTGTAATGTTAGAGATTATGTGATCTGCTCCTGCTTTGCGTGCTACTTGAATAGTATTGTCGGTACTGCCATCATCAATAACTAAGACTTCCACAAGGTGATTGTTAACTCTTCTAGGGATATTAGAGATTACTTTGGAGATAGTTGCACTTTCATTATATGCTGGAATTTGCACAATTATCTTTTTTAATGGTTTTTTTCCTCTTTTTTCCATGGAGGTTTAGTAAGGAAGTCAATTATAAATATTGTTGCATGCTATTATATGATTTGGGAGAGATAATTGAGAAAGAGGGGAGTTTTGGAAAGGCTTAAATAGATTAAATACTCTTATTTATTAATAACTTCCCCGGTATGGTCCTTAGGGGCAATGCCGGGCAGATATTTAATTTTATTTATGATGTTGTTGATACATATTGATGAATTTGCGACTTTTTTCAAAGCTGAAGAGGAACTTGAGATAAAAAGGGACTCTGGAAGCTAATTAGAAAGCTATACTAGAGAGATTTTCTTCATACCTTCCTTTATTAAAGGAATTTCTTTTTTTAAAGTGTCCCAGATTCGATTAAGACTTATTTCATAATAGGAGTGGGCAATCAAATCTCTGAATTGTGATAAGTTAAACCAGTTAACATGTTTGTTTTTCTCCTTTAAAGATCTAGGAATATTTCTACTGGCTTCCCCGATTATCTCCAGTCTCCTCACGACAGCATCTTGTAATTTCCTGTCTTTTTTGAAATCTTCTTCCGAGATATCCATTACATACTCTTCTATATATTTTACACTATCTCTTATATCCTGCAGATATAATTTATAGTCTCTCTTCATATAATTCTAATTTCCTCTTTGAGAATTCTATTCTTCAGTTCTTTTCTGATTGCTTCATACTCCACCAAATCGACTTTTTTACCTAAAATTGATTCTAATTCATTTTTTATTTGTATAAAGCCCATTAAACCAAAATCTCTATTTTTTATTTCTACCAAGATATCTACATCACTATTCTTCTTCTGCTCTCCCCTGACATAACTTCCAAATATGCCTGCCCTAGTGGCGTTATGTTTGATAAGTACTTTTTTTACCTTTTGCTTTATTTCTGGGAGTTCCTTATTCATCATTTATAAGATATTATAATAGATTTAAACTTTTCTAAATAGATACTTGCCTACCAAGGAATTCAATAGATAGTATTGCATGTTTGTATGTATGTTCTAGGAGATAATTGAAAAAAACAGATCTTTTATTGGGTTTCTGTGGCGGGCCTGATTAAAATTGCAACAAAGTCGTCTAAAGGCTGGTCAGATTCGTCATAAGCCTGTGAGCAAACATAGTGTTCTATGTTTTTTGAGCGATACTCCTCAAGTCTTGGAGGTAGAAGAGAAAGTCTTACATTCGCCTCAAAACGGAAACCTTGACTGAGAGCATCGGCATATGTACTATCTCTTAGTGAGAGTTTAGGTTTTTCTTCCATATGATATTAAAGGATGAAAGTAATATAAATATTGTTGCATGCTATTATATGATTTAAGAGTGATAATTGAGGATTTGGGAGTATATTTGGGAATTTTGAGCAAAAAAGGGTTTGAAGGCCATTTAGAGAATTATACTAGGGAAATCTTTTTGAAACCTTCTTTGATTTGGGGAATTCTTTCCAGTACTGTCCTCCATATTCTATTAAGACTTAATTCAAAGTAGGAATGAGAGATTAAATCCCTGAACTGGGATAAATCGAACCAGGGAACCTGTTTGTTTTTTTCTTTTAATGATCGCGGTATATTTTTGCTTGCTTCTCCAATTATTTCAAGTCTTCTTACTATAGCATCTTGTAATTTCTTATCTTTTTTAAAATCCTCTTCAGAAACATTTTTCATGTATTCTTCAATGTTAGCTATACTGTCTCGGATATCTTGTAAATAGAGTTTGTAGTCTCTTTTCATATTATTTTGACTTCCTCTTTGAGTATATTTTTCCTTAATTCCTTGCGAATTGTATTATACTCTACAAGATCGACTTTTCTGCCTATGCTTCTTTCTAATTCATTTTTTATTTGAATAAAGTCTACTAGATCAAGTTTTTCATCTAACTCGACTAAAATATCTACATCACTATTCTTTTTTTGCTCTCCCCTGACATAACTTCCAAATATCCCTGCTCTAGAGGCATTGTGCTTAAGGAGTACTTTTCTTGCCTTTTTCTTTATTTGGGGAAGTTCTTTATTCATTACTTGTTAGATATTATAATAGATTTAAACTTTTCTACAGAGAGATTTACTTAGTAAGGAAGTCAATTATAAATATATGTTTTCTAAATCAGAGGATAATTGAGAGTTAGTTATAAGCTGACTGGGCAGGTTCATTAAGAATTATGCTGAATTTTTCTCTTCCGCTAGGTACATGAAGAGTTCCTTCATACAATCTCCCAACCATGTCGCCAATGGATATGAATTTTCCGCGGGTAATTGTGCCCATGAACTCTTCTCCTCTAACAGGTATTTCTGCCTGATTTCTTTTGTGACCCATAAGAACTTGCATCTCTAAAAGGGACTTATCATCTTCACTAAGACAGGCTACTGATTGTCCATAAATGATCCATTCTTCTTCTCTATTAACTAGGTAAGTGCGCATTGAAAAGTTAATTTTTGATGTTTTTTAAAGCTTACTCTTCGAATATTGGGCTATAGTCTATATAAAAGGAAAAGGCTGATTATTACTATGAAAAATGTAAGGGGGTTACGAAAAAATTGTAAAAAATGGTAAAAACAAGCGATAAAATAATACTAGCAGTGCTGGTTATTTTGCTAGTTGGAATCGGTTCTGTGTTTATAACTGCTTTTACTTCAAGTAATAATGCAGAAAAAAGCAATATTGATCAGAATTCTGCAAAACAGCTGACTGCTGACGAAGCTAAAGCAATCGCTATAAGTGAATCTGCAAGCATGGATATTGGAGTTGTTACTGATGTTGAACTTGAAACTGAAAGCGGTACTCGAGTTTATTCTGTTGAATTCACTAAAGGTAGTGTTGAAACAGACATCAAAATAGATGCTAAAACTGGCGATATCCTTAAGGTAGAAAGCGATCTTGATGATGGTAGCGATGATATCGGAGATGACGAAGACGATAGTGAGGATGACGACGCTGATGAAGAAACAGTGGAAAGAACTACTGGAATGATCTCTGAACAAGAAGCAATTGATATTGCTAAAGCACAAGTGAATATGGCAGTCGTAGGTCAAATGACTGATGTAGAACTGGAAAACGAAGATGGCACTACGGTATATGCAGTAGAATTTACTAAAAATGGAATAGAAACTGATGTTAAACTCAATGCAAAAACCGGAGTAGTTATTGAAGTTGAAAGTGATGAAGACGAAGAAGATGACGACTAACTAAATTTTTTTTATTTTTTGATTCGATTATTGGACTATAAACTTTAAAAGGGAAAGATATTGGTATTAAAATGGAAAAGAAAGCAATATTGCTATTACTACTGACCCTTTTCTTATTTTCACAGATTTTTGTAGTTAGCGCGCAAATGGAAGATGGAGATATTGGATTCTATGGACTGGAGCTAGAGAAACTCCTGGCATTTATTAATGGGTTTATTGCTCTAGCGCTGTTTATTTTTGCCTTTGTGGCATATCAAAGAACTGCTAGAAAGAGGCTTCTTTTTGTAAGCCTGGCATTCTTTCTATTTTCAGTTAAGAGCTTTTTAGTATCCTCTGAGATGTTCATAGCAGATATCTCCTGGATTGATCCTGTTGCAACTATTCTAGAATTTGCTGTTTTACTTAGCTTTTTTTATGGCTTGTTAAAAAAATGAAATGGCTTTCAAAAATATACAAAAGGAAAAAGTATTAGAACTAGAGTTAAGGAAAAGGATTTTTGATTTAGTTTGCGAATATGCAGGAATTCATTTAAGGGAATTAGAACGGAAAAGTGCTATTGCATATAGTACTTTAAAATATCACCTGCATTTCTTAACTAAACATGGCTTGATATTAGAAAAAAAGGGAAATGGGACTATACAGTATTATCCTGCGACTATCAAGCCTGAAAACATAGAGATATTAGGACTATTGCGGCAGAAAAACATCAGGAGAATACTAGTATTTTTATTACATCATGATACTTGCACTATAAAAACGTTAGAGCAGTTTATGAAACTGGCCCCTTCAACAATCAGCTGGTACTTGAATGGTTTAATCAGAAAAGAGATAATAAAGAAAACAGGGCAAGGAAGTAAAGTTATTTACAAGCTCGCTTATGAAAAAGAGAAGTTGATGGGAGTGCTTATTACTTATCAGGAAAGCTTTATTGACAAACTTATAGATAAAACTGTAGAGATGTGGGAACTGAGATAATAAATCGTTAGAATTATAAAGTCTGGGGGGCTTGATATACTATGCAGGCGACTGATCATAGATACTTTATGCAGGCGACTGATCGTCTAGGGGTAAGGGTCATTTACTCAGGTTCTAGGAAGGGAATTTATCGCCCAAAGGTTTTTATGAATTCTGTTATATGGATGATCTCGCAGAGATTAGAAAAAACTGGAAATTCGCCTGCTTATCTAATTAAAACAGATAATGCCGCAAAGACACCTTATGAGGCAGTTCTCTTTGAGGCAGGAATAGGTGTTAGTTATGTTCGTATTGATGCAGAAAATTGCGCAGTAATCATGAAAGGAACAAGAAGAGATGATGTACTGGATGATCTTCTTCGACTTGTTTCTGACGAAATGCCTGATCCAATGACCATGCACCGGCCTACAAAATCAAAAGTGCCTTTGATGTAAATGGGGTTTCTTGCGGATAATATATGTTTTGCTATAAGAAATAATTTAAAGGCAGGACAGTGTGGAAGAATATGGCAAGAAAACAGATCCCTACAGAGATTTCAGAAAGAGATTTAGGCACATTAGTGGATGTGCATTTTCCTAGACCGGTACTCGAAGAAGAAATGAAAGCGCACATGTTAGCCTATTTGGGGCAGAGATTTAAAGATAACTCACAACATCTTCATTATAGCACTAGTGATGATAGGGTATATGCAACTATTTCTCAGGCAAGTAAGGATATCGTTGCTTTGACTTCACAGCTGAGGGAAAACGATTTGCAGATACTAGTTTATGATTCTATGAGGTTTAACATGAAGAGAGATGAGAAAGCTGTTAGCGCCATGCGAGACATGGGAAAGTATGTACGAGAATATTTTGATGCGTTTAATAGAGTTGGAAATATAAGAAAACCTACTAAGAATTAAACAGATACTATTTTCCAACAATACCTTCAAAACGGTCTCTTAAATAACCGTCTCTATCTGTCTGCGATTGCTGTGAAAGAAGATAACGTCTCCACGCAGCGCCTTCATGAGCGACAACGCCCAGCTCCCAGCAGCAGAAGGAACCTACTTCTTCTACCTTCTTTCGGACGAATTCTATATCGCCTGGTGCTTGGTCATCAAATTCATAAATAGTCTGATTAAGCAATGAAGGGAACTGCCCTCCCCAAAGGCTCAAATTAGCTACGCCTCGAGAAACAATTAGAAATCCCAGACCGAGGCGATTATCTATATTTCCCTGAACTATTTCACTTATTACGTGATTTCCAGCCATACCGTATTGATGCGCATCTAGTCGTTCGCTTCCCACAGAGTTCATACTGTAAACTTTAAGATCGACTATACCTTTCGCGCCCATCATTTGATGAGGAGTTATTATATGCGGTTTTGGAACATAAGTTTCTGTCATATAAGTTTCATTAATGAACTCCTTTTAAATTTTATCATTTCGTGGAGGAACCGCAAGGTTTAAATAAATAATTCTGCTTTTTTAATAAAGAGAGTGTGAAATGGATTCTATAGTGCTAGCAGGTATGTTGGGCGGAATTGGAGGCCTAACAAGAGGAGTTGTTGGACTGCTAAAAGCTTTATCTTTACGAAGAAAGATATTATGGGGATACTATTCGGTTACCGTTTTAATTGCCATAATTGTTGGAATTTTTGTCGGAGTAATATTTAATTTTGATCCTAAATTGTCTTTACTTGCAGGCTATGCAGGAACTGATATCATAGAAGGGATATACAAGTCTTTCTCCGTGCAGAAAGTTTACATTGCTCCTGCGAAGGGAAAGAAATAATGGCCGCGGATGAAAAACTCATAAAGTTTATTGTTGAAGCGCGAAAGCGAGGTTTTTCTGATCCTGATATAAAAAAGCCACTCCTAGAGAAAGGCTGGCCTGAGCGGGAAGTTGACAAAGGGTTTAATGCTCTAAAGGAAGAACCTCATATCAATGTTGAACTTACTTTGCCTGAAAGTGTTGTTAAAATAATTAGAAAGAGGGCAAAGAAGAATGTACTGTCTTTAGAAGAACAAATTGAAGATATAATAAGAAGGTCTGCTGTAAATGCTAAAAACAAACACGCAGTTGGTCCTGAAAAGATAGATGATTTGTTAGTTTCTATATTTTCTAGAAGAAAGCGAAAAAGTAAATGATTTTAGAGATAATTAATCCCTAGGGGCATCATTCTCTACTGATTCATAAAAAGTTCTTCTATCTATGGGAGGAAGTAGTGAGCCAGGCCTCACTAAAGTATATTTGAATCTTGCGGGGGTAGGAAAGATTGGCTTAAATGCTTCCCATCTAGGTGAAGTAGGCACATCATTGATTCTTGCAGATATTTCATTATATGCGCGCAATTCAAAGGGTTCTCTGTGAGAGACAATTCTTGAGTATTGCCCAGCTCTTGGTCTAATGCCCATTTATTAAAAAAGATATTTGGGTTTTTAAAGTTTATTAAGATAATTTTTAAATACCTTATTAAAATAAAAAAGAAATGTTAAGAAGAAAGTTGATGGGGTATGCGGCTGTTTCACTCGTGGGCCTTGCAACTTGTTCGATAAATAATAGAGATATTTCTACGCCAGTTTCCCCTCATTTTGTGCAGAAAGATGAAGAAACTTTGTTTAGGGAGAGGATGCAGAAGTACGATTGGCTTTTAGATAGGGCTTATGAAGAAAGAGTTGTCGATGAGAGTCAAATGATTTTCTACGCAGCTTGTTTATATGATGCAAGAACTTACAGAGGCGAGCTTAAGGATAGGAAGAGGCTTATGGATACGTTGGAAACGTGGATGGATGATCATTACGCAGCTAATGGTTCTTTCTGTAAAACACAGAAAGAAGGGCCTTTAGAACAGATAAAGAGAGATTTCTTTATGACGACGGAAGATAATGAATAGTGTGCGACTCAAATATGTAATGTGTTAGAAAGTGCTAATTAATAATTTTTTTATGTTCTTCCATTAGGAAGAAGATAATCTAGAGGGCAGGTGTCTAATGCTTCATAAGGACATTCTACAGAACAGCCCACACAATAAATTGCCTTTGAGCAGAATCTTGCCATCTTTTCAGCCCTTGAACGGAGTAGAGTTTCATCTCTTGGTACACTCCTTTGATTAATAGAATTGCCTGCGGTTTCAATAGAGGAAAGCGAATCTAAACTTGCCATTTTATAGATATGGTAAAACAGCCGAGGATTTAAACATTACTGTAATGAAAATGGATCGCAACCCTTTATTATCTGCTGACCATTGATTTGTAATGGCAGACTTCCTGGCATTTTCCACAATATCTTGGGGCGTATCTGTCACAGAATCTGGTTAAACCTGTTGTTGGTTGTGGCAAGGGAATAGTTTGATCATATATTTCTCTTGGTTGTGGTAAATGGGCTTTTCTAGAATCTTGATTTGCGGATAGGATAACACTTTCACTCATTTGAGCCAAAGTTTGTTGTCTGCTCATAATAGGTATAAACAATTATGATTTATAAAGATTACGATTGTTAAGCATTGTTGCACGATTGCAACAATATCGACGGGATCAAAAAAACCATTAATTTAACACATCGACGATAAAAAAATAATCGTACAACACCGCTGTTTATTACACTACTTGTTTAAGAAAACTAATAAGATTTTGAAATTTATACAATTCTACCTTGAGTGTAATGAGTAATTCTAACGTATGCAGTACGGGAACCAGAAACATTTTGCACAAAACCAACACAAGAATCAATAGAATTATTGGGCCCCGGTATGTTTTGTATGTAACATCTTTGACCATAAATCAATCCCGTTTCCATTGATGGTCCTCTTTCGATGGGCTGTAAAGCAACAGTTGAACCTGGTCTTATTGCGCTACCGTTCAATTTATATCTTCCTGCAGAAAGGTCAACATGAAAAACTGGACTTGGTACATGAATTTGTGCTTGCTTATCTCCCTTAGATTTTTGCTTCATTGTAAATAATAATAATAGATTATCACTTAAATGATTTTTAAACTTTTCGTTTGATAAATTAATTTGCGATAGTATCGCATAATCTTGTGTTATTTCCGTAAGGAAATACCTTGCCGAAACCATATTTGACTATTTCTTGGTTAACAAATACTTCTGTGCCTGACTGATTAACGTAAACATATCTAAGAAGACGACCGTAACTGTCTTTGTCATCAATGTCTGCTTCTAGACGGACTTCACGATCTAATACTAATGATTCGAGGAATAATTTTGCAGAAGTGTAACCCTCTTGATTTTCTTCAGGAGTGTCTACGCAGATTAAACGGATGATTTCTCCGTTTTGCAAAACGAATGTATCTCCATCTATTACTCTTGTGCCTGTAAGCTCAGAAGGAATTTCTATACTTTCATTAAACTGCTGAGTTGGATAATACTTTATTATTTGCATAGAAACGTAGACTGTGGAAACTAGAATAAGTAGTGAAAGAAAAATTACGAGTATATTTAGATGCTTGAAATTCATATAGTAAAATAACTAAATGTAATTAAATAACTTACTACTTAACAAATAATGGTATGTTGTGCACTTAGAAATAATCCCTATAAGCAAGGAAGGGTTTTGCATGAAAGCGATAACTTTTTTGTCTGCGCTACACTCGGGCATATAGGAATGAAAAAACTAGACTCAGGGCACTACTGTATTGAATGATTGTATGTAACTATATAAGGATAAACGAGAGTATTTTGGTTATATTCGACATAATTTTACCACTGCGTGTTAATAAACGATATTTATATAGAAGAGGGTTTTAACACTGTTATAAAAATCCAAAAAGATTTGAACATTTGATAAGAAATCGTCAAATATTAAGAGAGGACATGAAATCAAAAATAACATCAGGAATAATAAGCATTTTAGTTATTGTATTACTCGTAACTATGGGTCCTGCTGATGCCCTTGTTTTGAATATGGCTGTTACCGATAGTTCTCCTTTTGTTGGTGAAATTATCCATTTTGATGTTTCTGCTGAAGTTGAAGATGGCGACCAAGTACAGGAAGATGACTATCTTATACTTGAGTTGGATGGACCTCAAGTGACTACATGTAAATTCTCACTTAAGGGAGAGGCACTGTCATCATGCCCTGGAATCAATATAACTTTACTTCACTCCCCTGATATTGGATACGGATATGGGTATGGTGTTGAGTCGGGAGTATTCAAATATGATATTTCTTTAGATACTGATTTCTACAAGCCCTGGTTATATCATACTAAATTAATTCTAGTAACTGATACAGAAACTTTTGAGAAAGCTGGGCCTGATATAACTATTACAAGAAGAGCTGTGAATATGGTAGGATGTTCTGTTAGATCAGATGACGGAGACTTTACGTTTGGAGATATGACTTTTGATGAGGGATCAAGAGTTAACTTCAATATACCTATAAGAAACTCTGCAAATGGTGGACAGGGACACTTGATATCACAAACAAGAAGAGGTAGATTCTCTTACAAGTTTGACTTCATAAAAGTCTTGGATAGTAATAGTGACGAAGCTACATTGCTTGTCTCTGGAACTTATAGAAGCGGACCTGGTAGCAGGACAGATGCTACTGCAATACTTGTTTTAGATAAAGATGATAAGAGCGTGGATATATTCTCTGAAGACTTTACTCTTGATGATAGTGAAGTAAGGTTTATGCGCGGATGCAATTAGATCTGTATTCTAGAGAGACATAATGCTTTTTAACGGAATTTGTCAATTATAATTATGAAGATTGTTGATGAAATTAAGAGAGAAGAGAGAGCTAGGAAACGCTATGATGGAGCAGTCACTTTAGCTGACGAGATTTTTGGAAGAGAAAGAGTTTTAGCTCAAAAAAGAGATTTTAATAGTTCAGACCCTTATGATACAATATATGTTGATAAAGTTGAGGAAGGAGGGATTATTCAGTATGGAATTGAAATTTGTGTGAGAAAACCTGAAATTAAAGTATACAACGAGTCCACATTCTCTGAAGCTCGGAGATTTGGCGAAAGACTTGAGAGAGCATTTGAGGAAGAAATTACCTTAAGACATAATTATATGAGATAGAAATCTTAGACTTATTTAACTATTATAGACAATATTTATAAAGCGATGCTTGTGCCCCTTTATTATGAGATTATTATTTATTTGTAAGGGGAACGTAGGAAGAAGCCAGATGGCTGAAGCTTTTTTTAAAGACTATGAAACAGAACACGAGGCGAGAAGCGCAGGGACTCAAGTAAGTAAAGAGGGGGAAACGATAGGAGAAGAAGAGAAAGCTAGATTTGTTTGGGAGGCGATGGATAAAGAAGGAATTGACGTTAGAAGTTATCGAAGAAAACAACTTACTCCTCCAATGGTGGATTGGGCCGATAAAGTGATTGTTATTACGGAAAGAGAATCTTGGCCCGACTATTTATTGACAAGTCCTAAATCAATTTATTGGGATATTACTGATCCAAAAGGAACTGATTATAATACTCATGTAAGAATTAGAGAAGAGGTCAAAAATCGTGTTAAGGGACTGATAGAAATATTAAAGCTATGACCTCTTAGAAACCTTTTTAATTATCTTTAATTAAATAGTGGCATGGCGGATACTTCTAAATTTGATTAATTTTCTATGACTATTACTCTCTGGAAAGGCAAAGGCAATTGATTAGTGCTATAAGTGTATGAATAACCTGCAATTGGTAAAAATCTCTTAAATGCTTCATGAGCATAATCTCTTTCTTTATCTAAAAAACGAAGAGTTTCATTTTGGATAACATCTTCTATATCGAGAGAGCCTATTCCTCCTTGGGTCCTGTAATAGATATGGCACATTTCATGAATTAAAGCCTCTTTTTGCTTTTCGCTAGTGGGGCACTGACGTACGTTTATCCCCATGCTGTATAATGGAATATCATCACAAAGACCATCGAAGTAGGCATAACCTTCCTGAAGTGATTTTTTTGAGTCATATGTGTAGACGCGTACAAATTTACCAACTAATTCTAAACAGGCCGGAGTTAACGGATCTTGTTCCATAAGCCCTTTTAACGCATCTTGACTTGGGACAGGTATCCAGAATGTCTCACGTGGAGATGATTTTTCTTGAGATAAGAGAGGAAGCCTTAGTCTTTTCCAGAAACCTCTTTCTTCTTCTATATATTTTCTATCTCTAATCCAATCGCTATAACTCATAATGATGCGCCTAATTTAGACTATTAAAATTTTTGCAAAAAAGTAATTGTGGGGCAAAATAGTTTATAAATTAGAAATTATTTGTTAAACTATGAAAGAAGATATTGAACGCATAAAAGAAAGAAACAAAAGGGTAGAATCAGATAAGGCATGGGAAGGAAGCATTAGCAGAAGATTACTAATTGCTTTAATGACTTATATTGTTATAGTAATATTTCTTTGGACAATTAATGCGCCAAAGCCTTGGCTAAATGCGATAGTGCCTGCAGTTGGATTTATTCTTTCAACCTTGACTTTATCTTTCTTCAAAAGATTTTGGCTTAATAACATTTACAAAAAATAATTATTGATCTAGAATTAATTTTAGTATTTCTTATACAACGCTGCCTTTAATAGGGGGTTATCTTAGACTGAAAATGGAAGACGAAAACACAAACAGAAAGAAAAAGAGACAACAAGAGGGCGGAAGCAACACTGGTACAGACACCAGTAGCAGCCAAAATGATGACAGCGATGAAAGATAAAATCGCAAGATAAATTTTAATTTTTTTGTAAATTTTTTTATTTAGTCGGAACTATATAAGATCATAACTTCATCAAGTGAAAGTAGTAAGCAACTTTTAAATAAAAATTAACTCAGGAGTTAGTATGAAAATGGGAAAGTTATCCTACTTACTTGTAATACTCTTAGTTGCATTGACCTTTATTGGACTAACAAGCGCTGCATTGATTATCAATGAAATTGAAGTAAATCCTCCAGGCAGTGAAGCTGGAAATGAATGGATTGAACTATTTAATGATGGTACGCCAGTTAATCTAAGCGGATGGTATATCCAAGATAAAGACGGAAATAATTATAGTTTTGGAGAAGTTATAGTAACTCAGTTTTACGTTCTTGACGGGTTAAGTGGACTGGAAAATTTAAATCAGGATTTAAACTTGTATGATAAGAATGGCGCTATGAAAGATTCTTATGAGAATTTTGATGATATTCTAAACAGTGATATGACTTGGAGCAGGATGCCGGACGGGACAGGAAATTTTGATTTTAAGACTAGCACTAAAGGATTGCCAAATGAGGAAATAGAGATAAATGATAGAGATTCAACTCCAAGTTGCATTACCGCTTCAACGAATGTAACTTTGAGCGCGAGTGTGACTGGATTTTGTGTTACAAATGTAGTTTTCTCTGTACTTGTAGATGGAAGCTGGATAAACTTTAACGGAATAAAAAACGGTGATGAATACAGCGCTAGAATACCTTCAATACTACTGAATGCCTCGGAGAGTGTTGACTGGACTATGTCTGCAACTGACTGTTTTAACACTACTATGCAAGATGGAATAGAGAGTTTTTATGTAAATTCAAAAACTATGTTAGAAATTGATCCTACAAATCCTAGTGGTTTAGGTGGATGGTATGTGACTGAGCCTTTTTTTGAATTGATCAACCCTGATGCTGCGATGTTATTCTATCAGTGGGATTCCCAGCAAAGCAATGAATATACTGCTCCTTTTGGATTAGAAGATGTTCCTAACAATGCAAATGTAACTGGAGGAATACTGGAATTAAATTATTGGAGTGATGTCTGTAATGAAGAACGTCATAGGGTATTGCTCAAAACAGACTTTAAAGATCCGGAAATAGAAGACTTGCAACCTGCGCAAGGATCAGTAGTAATCAATAATCCAAGGCCAACTATAAGCGCATTACTTGATGAAGTATATCAGTCAAATTCTGGAATTAATAAGAGTGAAGTTGAGATGTATCTAGATGGAGTAAAGGTAAATGCTGGAGTAGAAACGTCTGGCAGCATTTTAGATGCAGAGATATCTTTTACTCCTTTAAGTGATCTATCTGAAGGGAACCATAGCGTTAGGATAGATGCAAAAGACAATGCTGGAAGAAGTTCAAGCATGGGCTGGAACTTTACTCTTACTCTTAGTGTTGCAATTGAGTTTGAGGTTAATAGCCCTATAAATAAAATCTATAAGAGCAAGAAAGTGCCTTTTAACATAAGTGCCTCTGAAGTTCTTGATACTATTGAATATATTAATTATAATGAAAACACTCCAAGATGGAGATTATTATGCCACAGTTGCATGGAATATGGCAGTATGAGGAAAAAGGAAAGAAGCCTAGTGGAAGGCGAGAATAATATAACTATAAGAGGAATTAGTATTTACGGACAGGTAATTGAAAGGAATGTTACGTTGATGATTGAATCCAGATCTCCAAAAATAAGTAAAACTCTTCCGCAGAGAGGTTTTACATCAGGCAATTTCACTATAGTGTTTGAAGAAGAGAATCCTGTGAATGTGACTTTGGTTTATGGAAATTCCTTTAGCGGCATGCGCACGGCAGAAGTAGACTATTCCCAATGTGAAACAGAAAGAGACTTTGAGTGCAGCATTTTAGTTGATTTGATAGATTATCAGGAGGCAGAAATTGAGTATTACTTTATTGTTAGTGATATAGCAAACAATACTGCTATTTCAAGAAGTAGAGAACTGATAGTTGACGCAGTTCCTCCCGCCATTAATGAATTTGGATATAATATTACAGATAGAAAGGTTGACTTTATGTTTAATATTACTGAAATGAATCTAAAGAAAGTGTATTACACTGATCACAATGAAGCAAATCCACGCGGCAGGACTTTATGCACAAGACTTGTTGATGAACTATGTAAGAAGAAAGTGACTTTCTCGAGTGGAGAACATAATCTTACCTTGACTGTTGAAGACAAAGCAGGGAACAAAGAAAATATTGAGAATATAGTTTTTGTTGTTTAAAAAATACAGCGAAAGTAGTTTTACTGAAAAAAAGTGGTAAGATTGATTTAAATAAAAGAAATTTATTAGAAAAGACATGGTGAAAAAAAGAGAAACAATTTTATTTTCGCTGGTATTTATTTTATTTATTGGATTTTGCGCGAGTGTTTCTGCTGGTGATGTCGCTTATATCTATAGTAAGAGTTTTAGAATTGATGATAATATAGTTAATGCTATAAAAAATTTGGGCTTTACTGTTGACTTGATACAGGAAAATAATATTCCAAGTAATTTGAATAATTATAAATTTATTTTTGTTGGTGATGAAAGCTTTAGAGATGAGAAAAAAGTCCCTGTGAATAAATATCCTGCTATTGTTGTTAATTACTATCATGCTACTGAATGGGGTCTTGCTGATCAGGAAGGAGTTAGCCTACTTGCACAGAATAGTCCTTTAAGTGTTAGAAAAGATGGGAGATTGATTCCTGCTTATACTAGAGCATATGCTTCTGATGGTACTGCCTTGCCTTATTATTATCTGGATATGGAAGACAAGGCGCCAGTACTAAAAGATGTTGCTTTTACTGAAACTACTTCTTCTGGATCTAAGTTTGGAACGGTTATTGCTACTGCTGATGCAGGATCTATAATGGCTAATGGAAAAGTACAGGCCGGAAAGTTATGCTTTTTTGGGATAGTAGAGAGCGATTATTGGACAACTGGATCTAAGAATTTGTTTAATGAATGTGTAGGATTTGTATCCTCACAATGCACTACTGATAATGAATGTTCTAATCAAGTAATTAATGGGACTCCTTTCTGTCATGAAGGAGATGTTTACCAGCAGGTTACCTTGAATAAATGTGTTATTCAGAACAATGTAGGAAGATGCATGCCTCAAAATAATAGTGTTTTAGTTGAAGAATGCCAGTTTGGCTGCAATGATGGAATGTGCATCGGAGGCAAGCATGATGTTGCATTAGTTGATTTTTCTAATTCTGTACAGAAAATAAGACTAGAGTATACTAATGGAACAGATTTATTAGGGAATACCTTGATGTGCAATCAAGAATACAAGATTTCAGTAACAGTTGAAAATAAAGGAGATTTTATAGAGAATGTTACTTTTGAAGGAGGTGTGGGAAGCATAGAGTTTGAGCATTTACCTATTGAAAATTTACTAGTGGATGATAAGAAATTAAAGACGAAGACTGTTAACTTCAGCTTAGGTGAAGGGAACTATAATATTACAGTACGGGCCATTATTGATAGTGATGACGATTTAACTAATAATCAAGCAAAGAGAGAAGTAGTTGTCTCATGTATGCAACCCTCATGTTTTAGAGATTCAGATTGTGGCACTGATGGATTTATCGGAGAAAACATGTGCGTTGGAAAGAATGTGACTCGCGACTATAAATTATTTACCTGTAATAATGCAGGAACACTGCAGAGTTCATGCACTTCTAGAATAGAGAAGAGAGTAACTCAAATCTGTAGCGATCTGTGTACAAATGGACAGTGTGAAGGGGTAAATTGCCATAATGATGAAGATTGTGCTGATTCTAATCCTTTGACTAAAGATGAATGTATCAATCCTGGCACAGTTGTAAGTGAGTGCAGAAATACTCCTATTAATTGCGCAGCTAATGCTGATTGTGGATTTAGTGGCTTTATCGGAACAGAATTCTGTTCTGTTAATAATGTGAAGAAAAACTTCCAAAATGCTATTTGTAATAATGCAGGCACCTTGCAGAGTTCTTGTTCTATTACAGTGGAGCAAAGAGATGTAAATCAATGCGAGTTTGCTTGTTCAGAAGGAGCTTGCATAAGGTGTGATACCAATGCTGATTGTGATGATAGTAAAGGAAATACTCAAGATACCTGTAGAAATGCGGGCACTGAAGAGAGTTTCTGTACTAATGAGGTAGATGAAGAAATTACCTGTAAAATGGATAGCGATTGCGGTTCAGACCAGATATTAAGCCAGCCTTTCTGCTCTGTAAATGATGTAAATCAATTGGTTAGAAAATGGCACTGTATGAATCCTGATTCTGTTGTAAGCTTCTGCACTTCAACTATTGAGCAGGAAGTCAAGCAGACGTGTAGCAATTTATGCTCAGATGGAAGATGTGTTGATATAGAATGTTTCAATAATGCAGATTGTAATGATAATAATAGCACTACTACAGATATCTGCAGGCACCCTGGAACGGAACAAAGCTTCTGTACTAATGATAATATTGTAGCAATCTGTCACACTGATTCTGATTGTGGTATGGATGGATTTATCAGTCAGAATATCTGCTTTGGAAATAATGTAACAAGACTATTCCAAGATTATACTTGTAATAATCCAAGTACGAGCGTGAGTTTCTGTTCTTCTGAACTAAGACAGCAAGTTACTCAAACCTGCAGCAATAGTTGCTCTAATGGAGAGTGTACTACACAGACTGGAGAATGTACTCCTGGGCAAACAAGAGCGTGTGGTAGCAGCGGCACTGGAGAATGCAGAATGGGAACACAGACTTGCGAAAGTAATGGATTTTATGGAAGTTGCAGCGGAGCAGTCAATCCTGTGAGTGAAATATGCGACAGTAAAGACAATAACTGTAATGGGCAAACAGACGAAGGAAATGTTTGCACAGTTCAATGTCAAGACGAATGTTCTCAAACAGGCTTGACACAATGCTCTGGAAATGGATACAAGACTTGCGGAAACACAGATAGCGATAGTTGTTTAGAATGGAGCACTACTGTTACTAACTGTGCAGCAGGGCAAAGCTGTACTAACGGGCAGTGTACTAATAATCCCCCACAGTGTATACCTAGTACGGAAGTGTGTGACAATAAAGATAACGACTGTGATAGCAGCGTAGATGAAAACTTTGGAACTAATACCTGCGGCGTTGGAGCTTGCCAGAGAACTGTTAATATGTGTGTGAATGGACAAACACAACTATGTACTCCTGGAATGCCTGGTGCTGAAACTTGTAATAGTGTGGATGATGATTGTGACGGATCAGTTGATGAAGGCGGAGTTTGCCAACCAAGTTGCACTAATGATTGTACTTGGGGAAACATGCAGTGTAATGGGAATGGCGTACAAGTATGTGGCAATTTTGATTCAGATTCCTGCAGCGAGTGGAGCAGTATCAGTCAGTGCGGTAGTGGAAAAGTTTGTGAACTTGGCCAATGTATAAATCAACCTCCACAATGTAGCAATGAATGCAGTACGGGATCTAAACAATGCTCTGGAAATGGATACAAAGTATGTGGAAATTATGATTCTGACTCTTGCACAGAATGGAGCGGAGTTAGCCAATGTGGAACTGGAAAGACTTGCGATAACGGACAGTGTGTGAATCAACCTACTCCGTGTACTAATCAATGTAGTGATGGAACTAAACAGTGCTCTGGTAATGGATTTAAAGTTTGCAGAGACTATAATGGTGACGGGTGTACTGAGTGGAGTAGCGTCGCTGCCTGTGGGACAGGAAAAGAATGTTCAAGCGGTGAATGTGTACCAATTAATAGTTGTACTAACAAATGTAACGACGGTAGCAGACAATGCAGCGGAAATGGATTCCAAGTGTGCAGAGATTACAATGGAGATGGCTGCACAGAATGGAGTAGCACAGCTCAATGCGGTTATGGTAAACTTTGTCAAGGAGGATTTTGCGAACCACTATGATTGTTACCTTGGTCAGTAAATACAAAAATATTGCGATGGAGAACGATAACCTTTATATAGGGACGAAAGTGAGGTAGAACATGCAAAAACAAACTCTAGGAAAATTAGGATTGGTCGGATTGATGCTAGGTAGCACTTTCGGATGCAGAAACAGAATCCAGCCTGAAACTTTACCTGCTAACAATGTTATTTTTGGAAGAACAATGGATGTTTATGAAGAAGATTTACAAAACTCTCCTGAAGGTTTACTTGATGAATTTAACAGTATGCCTCTAGAAATTGCACCTTGCGCAAATGACGCTCCTGCTATAGTAGAAGTTGAACTATTTGATGATTTGAATAATAGAGATGCTCCTTTTGATGTTCAAGAAGTACGAAGTGCACAACACCCAAATGTAACTTATCTTCAATTTACAGATAATGCTGGAGAATTTGTAGATGGAGAATACTGGACAATGAAAGTACGTTCTGGATGCAATAATGTTATTGCTGATTCAACTAGAGTTGTTAGTGTTCGTTATCATACAGGAAGCGGTCCTGCAAGATTAGATGATAGATTAGATAATGTAGAAGATGAAGTTTTCGGATATGTTGTAGATGATGGAAAATGCGATTCAGCTTTAGGTGAAAATTCAGCAAACTCTCCAAGAGATTGCTACCAAATGCCAACAGATCTTACAGACCTTCTAGCAGATACTTACACAGTTATTGTTGACGCAAGTGGAAACGAAGTAAGCCCAATGACAGTAACAGCTGGAAGCGAAACTGTATTCAGAGCTCAGTTACATATGCCTACAGAATTAGAAGATAAAGTTGGAGCTCCTTCAAACTTAGCAATTACAGAATTAGGATATACTGGAGCAGATGACTGCTTTAGAGTTGTCTCAGTTGGACAGCCTCAAAGAACAGGCGAACATCACGATATGGTAACTTACGAATCAACATTCAAAATGTTGAAAGAACTTGGCTGTGCTCAGAATTATGAATTAGTTCATGCAAGCTTTGGACTTGATATAGGAAATGGAGATGTTAACTTCAATGACTCTGAAGAAGCAATGAAATCCAGAAGACCTTCTTACCAAACTACTGGTTACACTGCTCAGATCAACGGAAATTAATTTTTTGAGTTTTTATTACTACTAAGTTTTAAGTTTGTGTTATTGATTTTACTTTACAAATTCATTATTAGAGATCAAAACTTTGCCATTAACAAACAACGATGAAACTTGATTTGTTACCTGGACCAGTAACTACAAAAAACATGTTACTAAAGGATAATAAAGTTTAAATAGGGATGTTCGATAATGTTATTATTAAATAATTACTACAATGATGAAAAAAACTACAACTACGCAAACTAACTTCGCTGGAATTGCACTATTAAGCGTTTTATGCATTTTACTTTTGATTGGAATAGTTGCAGGAACATTAATGCTTACTGATAACTCTAAATATACAATTAGTGAAAAAAAGAATAATCCTCTTAATAAAGTAATTAATGAAAATCTAGAGGGATATAGAACTGTTGTAAGTAATGATTTGTATTGCCCTTATACTATTGGACAAGATATAGATAAAGATAATGTTGATGATTTCTGTGATAATTGCCCATTGCATTACAATCCTGAACAGTTTGATAATGATAGAGACGGAGTAGGAAACGATTGTGATAGCACTCCAAATGGAGTATCAAAGTCTGATGCACCTACTGTGCCTGATACCCCGACAATGCCTGTTACATGTAGCAATAATGCGGATTGCGGAACCGATGGATTCATTGGCGGATTTTTCTGCTCATCTAATAATGTTGCTATAAATTATCAAATATTCACTTGTAATAATGCCGGCACAACACAAAGTTCTTGCTCAGTAAGAACTGAAGACAGAGTAATCAATACTTGCACTAATGGCTGTTCTAATGGACAGTGTAATGATCAACCACCACAATGCACAAACAAATGCACTGATGGAGCAAGACAATGTTCTGGAAATGGATTCCAAGTGTGCAGAGATTATGATGGAAATGGCTGCACAGAATGGAGTAGCACAGCTCAGTGTGGATTTGGTCAGACATGTAATAATGGAAATTGTGATAGTCAACCTCAATGCACACCTCAAAACGAAGTTTGCGATGGTAGAGACAATGATTGTGATGGTCAAACTGATGAAGGCGGAGTTTGCCAACCTACATGCACAAACAAATGCACTGATGGAGCAAGACAATGTTCTGGAAATGGATTCCAAGTATGCAGAGATTATGATGGAAATGGCTGCACAGAATGGAGTAGCACAGCTCAATGTGGATTTGGAAAAACCTGTTCTGCAGGCCAGTGCAACTAATTGTTGATTGACTAATTATTATTTATTTTAATAACTATTGAGTGTTTTAATTTATTATTGTTATTTATTGTCTTATTATTTTTCATGTCACCTTGCTTAGTAACTACAAAAATATTGCGTTCTACAATAAGATTATTTATAAAGAAAACTTGGACTACTCTATTGTAATTAATAAAAATGAGAAAACAAAATATCACTTATGCTCTAGGAATTATATTAGCACTAATGATAATTCTAAATGCTGCACATGTTTCTGCGATCACTGGAAGTATTGGCAGCGCAAGAATGACCTTGCGCGCTGAAGTTGGAGAGGAAGTCGAGAGATCAATTCTAGTAAGAAATGTTAATGATGTTGCAGTTAATATCAATGTTACTGCCTCTGGAGATTTAGCAGAGAACGTTAACTTAGATGAAGATAATTTTGACTTAGAGGCAGGAGAAGAAAAGAAAGTGTATTTCACCATCGAAGCAGATGAAGAAGGAACTACAGAGACAAGAATAACTATCAAATTCACACCTATCGAAGGGGGCAACGGCGTTGTATTATCTTCTGTTGTGAATGTGATTGCAGCAGGCGAGGGATCTGTGGACGATAGTGAAGAAGAAGATTTGAATGACACTGAAGATGGAAACGACTTTAATTTTGGTATCGGAAGCTCTGATGACTCCGACTCTATTGATGGTGAAGATAGAGATGCTACAGACTTGGAATTATCTCCTCTAAATATGTTAATGATTTCAACTATTGTACTGATTATTATCTTAGTAATACTTATTGTTTGGGCAAGTAAAAAAAGAAATAAAAGAAGCACTGCAGTGAATAAAACAGCAGTTAAAAAGAGGTCGGGGAGACCTAGTGAATAATAAAATACTACTTTTAGCAATCTTATTAGTGTTATTGCCATTGACTTCGGCTATTAGCGGGATAATTGGAAATACCAATGTTCAGATGAATGGGGAAGCAGGAAAATCCTATGAGAACTATATTTTAGTAAAAAACAGCAATAGTTTTCCGGTTAAGATAACTTTAACAGGTGTAGAAGACATTAGCGATAAAATAGTATTTAGAGATAATAACTTTACTCTAGAAAGCCAGCAACAGCAGAAAGCATATTTCAATCTTAGCTCGGAGGAAACAGGAATTTTTGATGGCAATATAAGAGTAAGATTTGCAGGAAATGGAACAAGCCTTACTTTATCTTCATCTGTAAAATTCACTGTGACTAATTCCACAGGCGATGAGGAAGAGGAAGAAGAGCAAAATGAGACTATTCTAGTAACTACCTTCATAGATTCGCCAGCAGTCGCAGGAGAGGAGTTAACTGTCAGAGCAGAAATCACTAACTTAGGAGAAGATGGAGAATTTTCTATTGATGTGATGGATTATGAAAACTGGGCAATACTAGATGAATTATCAAATGATACTATTGAAATTGGTGAAAATTCTACTGAAGAAGTCACATTATTATTTACTATTAAAGAAAGCGCAGCGGGAGAGCAGTCATTTACATTGGAAGTGAGTGATGGACTGCAAACCCAAACGCAGGAAGTGACTGTGCTAGTTGAAGGACTAGGCGGAGATGACACCTCAATAATTCCTTTTATAGGAAATACTAGTATGACTATCAATGGTTTTATTGGAGATAACTTAAGCAGAAGCATACTAGTGAAAAATGTCAATGACTTCCCTATTACTGTAAATATCACTACTACTAATGCAAGCATCGTTTTACTTGATAAGAGCTTAAACTTGAATCCTGGGGAATCAGCGCAGGCCAGATTTACAGCTAAAATAAACAGCACTGGCACAAAAGAAAACAGACTTAGCTTCCAGTTCAATGCTAATGGAAGAGACAGCGCCACATTATCTTCAACTATTATTTTAATAGGGCAAGCAAGACTGCGAGCAGATGTTGCTTATATTGTAAGAAACTTGAACGGGGTTGACCAGAACTTACTCAATGAAATTAGGGCTTTAGGATATACTTATGAAACACTCCAGGAACCGCAGTTGTCTAGCGTCAATCTTAATGAATTTAGACTGCTTGTTATTGGAGACCAGGATCTAGTAGATCCTGCTGCTATTCCTATTGAAAAACATAAAACATTGATACTCAATTCTTATGATTATTATAAATTAAGTAATGGAGACACTCAACTAGGATGGAGCGGCGCTAAAAGCTCTACCACAAGTCCTAAGATGAAAGTGAGAAATCTCATTAGCCCAATATCTTTGGGTATGGCCGAAGAATTTAATTCTTACAGTGTGAATACTGGGAAAAATAATATTCTTAAGGGACAGAAGCCAACAGGAACAGATATTGTAGTTTCAACTGCAACGCAGAGCGCTGACGCCACTATAGCTTCGTTAGATAAGGGCAAGAAACTCTTAAATGGAAGGACACTTGCAGAAAGGCATGTATTCTTTGGGTTTACACAAGCAAGATACTGGACAAGCGATACTAAGAAGGCATTTAAGAATTCAATCAATTGGCTTTTAGTTGGAGAAGATAGAGACGCAGATGGCTTCTTCTCAGATACTGATTGTAATGATAATAATTTTAATGTGAATCCTGGAGCTTTAGAAGTAGCTTATGATGGGCTAGACAATGATTGTGTGGGTGGAGACTTAAAAGATGTTGACAGAGATGGATTTGATGCTATGATAGCTGGTGGAAACGACTGTGATGATCAAGATACTGCGACAAACCCTGCATCTAGTGAT
Source organism: Candidatus Woesearchaeota archaeon (assembly GCA_964355135.1). Lineage (GTDB taxonomy): Archaea > Nanobdellota > Nanobdellia > Pacearchaeales > GW2011-AR1 > UBA73. The sequence continues at coordinate 203,240 of CAYHCG010000001.1, forward strand.
GTAATGCTAAACTGCCGCAATGACGCTCCTACTGTAGCAGATATTCAACAAATCAGAGTAAGTGAGACTGAAATAGTAGTTGTAGCTGTAAACGCTAATGATCCTGAAGGTGATGAATTAGATTATTCTATAACTGAGCCTAATTTTGTTAAAGTTGGGAACACCTTCAGCTGGTTGACAACACTTGAAGATGAAGGCAATTATACATTCACTGTAACTGTGTCTGATGGGGAGTTTAGTGTTGAAGAACTGGTTCAAGTCGAAGTAACCAAATTTAATAGAGCGCCATTATTGTTTGAGAATATTCCTGCTGTAGCATGGGGAGAGGATAGATATGCGCAAATAGACTTATTCTCTTACTTTATAGATGAAGATGGAGATAGTTTGACTTTTGGGGTTAATCTAACTTCCGGCAATATTACTATAGAAGCTATTGATGAAGATACATTCAAATTTACCTCAGCAGAAAATTGGAATGGAGAAGGAAGCGTTGTGTTCTGGGCGAGTGATGGAGAAAAAATAACTTTGTCTAATACTTTGGAAGTATATGTAATTCCATTAAACGATCCTCTCCTGTTCAAGGGAAGTATAGCTGATATAACTCTAAATGAAGATACTAATCTAACTAATGCTATAGATCTTAGTGATTACTTTATAGATGTGGATGGAGACGAGTTGACTTATGCCTTTGAAAAAGACAAGGCTGGAGTAGATATTGTAATAGAGAATGATTCAGTAAGCTTCTATCCGACTAGAGATTTCAATGGTGATTTCAAGGTAATCTTTGAGGCAAGTGATTCCGAGTACACTGCTAAATCAAATTATGTGAACGTGGAAGTAAACGCTAGAGGCGAATTGCCTATACTTACAGAATTAAGATGTGTTACTGATATAGAAGAGGACTCAATCTATGAATGTGAATTAAGCGCAGAAGATGGGGAAATAACTAGAGAAGGGGAAGATAATCTTACTTTCTCTATAGGGACTCAAAATAATTTAGAATGCTCTGTAGTAGGCAATGTCCTAACTTATAATGCAAAGAAAGATTACAATGGGGCCGCATGGTGTGAAGTTATAGTAAGTGATAAAGATGGAAGTGATTCTGAAAAACTTGAAGTTAGCGTTGGCGCTGTAAATGATGGTCCAAGAATTCTTTCTTATACTCCTACAGAAGACTCTGTGACAATCATAGAAGGAAGAAGCAAAGAATTCAGAATGAATGCCGGAGATATCGATTCCAACCCAACTATATCCTGGATTGTAAATGGTGAAGTAAGAGCAAGTGATAGCGGAGGGCAATCAACGTACATTTTCTCACAACCACCAGGATTCTATTTGCTTGAAGCAAAAGTAAGAGACTCCGCTTTTAGTGAGAGCAGAGTATGGAGCGTTATTGTTGGACCTACTAGTGATTTCACCTGTTCAGAAGTGGGCGGATTTATAATAGCTGAGCGTGAAACATGTGCTGGATCATTAATAGCTGTAAGAGACAGCTCTGCATGCTGCTCCATAAGAGGGTCTCCTTCATTTAGTGATGCAGATGCTTGCCAACTCATAAATAACAGTGTCAGTATAGAAATAACTGACCCTGAAAGCGATGATGAACTTTTCATTGGTGATGATATAAGAATAAACTTAAACATTGATAATAACTTGGATGAAGACCAGGACTTTGATATTGAAGCTCATTTGTACAATATGGATGGAGATAAGTCTGAAAACTCCGTCGATACTAGTTTTGAAATAGAGGCAGGCAGATCAAGAAACGTCCGCTTAGACCTAGAAGTTCCTAGTGATATTGATCTAGATGAGAATTACGCTTTATTTGTGACTGTGCAGGACGAAGTCTGCTCACAGACATATAGGGAAATAGAATTAGAGAGACCTGCACAACAGGTAGAAATAACTGATTTTAGCTTGGCTGGCACAGTTATGTGCGGAACAAGCTTAGATACTAGAGTAAAAATTGAGAATTTAGGCTCTGATGATCAGGATGTAAGGATAAAAATTGCAAATAGAGACTTGAAAATAAGCGAAGAGACTGAAGTTTTCGAATTGAAAGAATTTGACGAAAGCGATGACAAAGAAACTAAAGAGTTCAGCCTAGTTATTCCTGATGACGCAGAAGAAGGAACTTACGAAATAGAAGCAACCGTATACTTTAATGGTAAGAGCCAGACTGTCAAAGAAAAGACTATTGTAGAATGTCCTAGTCAAAGACCTGTTGAAAGTCAGAGCGTATCAACTTCAGCAACACTACCATTAAATGAGAGGATTAAACTTAATAGCGTTAATTATACTGAGAAAGTAGAGAAAAGATTTGGTTTGAGTCTAGCTTTAATATTAACTGTTGCTAATTTTGTTATGCTACTAGTGATATTCACCGCTGCAAGAAACTGGAAACGGAGAAAACTAGAGAACGATTTAGAAGTATTAAGAACAAGAGTTTTCATTAGCGAAGATGAATTAGCTGCTAAAGAAGCGAAGAAAAAGAAGTAAACAACTCAATTAAAAGTTTCTAAATAAGTCTCTAAAGCAGAAACAAAACCTGCCCTTTTTCTTTTATCTTTAGTTGGATGTATCCTAAAATAATACGCCTTGTGGATTATGTGTTTCTTCTCTTTAATGAAGTTATTCAAACCTTTCCAGGTTCTCGGAGGAAATTTCCCCAAACTCTTTTGTTCGTGAAACACGATCCAAAATACTTGTTTGATCAATTGGGAAAAGCCATATTCTCCTTTTTTGTGAAGAAGAATCGTCTGGTTCTTTAGGGTTTTTATCTCGTCCTTAAACATCTCCTCTGGTTTTCTCATAGGGTAGGTTGCTTTGTTCAATTTCTTGCCATAAACTAATTTATAATATTCTAAATCCCTTAGAAATGTGTCTGGTCTGCCTTTAAGAGGTCCGCGATGTTTTGCATTTTTATTATTTTTTAATTCTGTTAATGATATTGGCAAGAGTTCTGAAGGTTTGAGCATTTCTTTTTTTACATTACGTACTGATTGCAGTTTCTTTAGTGTTTTATTATCTTTTACTATTGGAACAATATCCACGTCGCTTTTCTCGTTCATTTCTCTCGTAACAAAAGTTCCTTTAATGTAGATAGAAACTATTTTGTTTTGGGGTATATTTTGGAAAAGGAACTTTATTGCCCTATTTACAGAATCAATAGCCATTTTTTCTATGGAAGTCTTGTTTTTGTAACTTATCCAAAACTCATTTATCATTATAACACTAAAGACGGCATACTTTTAATTCTTTTCCATTAATTCCACTAGTTATTTAGAAATCTATTCTGCTGCTTCTAATTGACATCCGGTCTTTATAGCTAAAGCCTCTAGAGTTTGCTCTCCGGCAAGGAAAGATCCGTCTGGCATTTCCCACATAGGGTAGCTATTGACTCCTTTTTCTTCACATAGGGCAGGATTTGCGTCATCGCCTCTTGGATCACATTCTACATAATTAACGTACTGGAAAGAATTTCCAAAGCGCTGCTTTTGATTTGCGCAGTGAGGGCACCAGTATGCGCCATACATTGTTACGCCAGAAGTTGTCAAGCATTGAGCGAAAGCGTCATAGTCTCCGGGGCCTAAAGAACCGCTCCCTCCGAACTGAGTTATTGCAAATACGATGACGCCTACAACGATTATTCCTATCAATAATTTTGTTGAAGATTGCATAGAAATTATAAAAAAATATTCTATTTAAAGTTATGTTTTTTGAGATTAAGCTGCTCTCTCTAATGCTTCTGACTCTCTTAATGGAGTGTATTTTCCCTTATAACTCTGTTTTGTAATCTCCCCGCTTTTTGCTTTTGCAATCCATTTGCGGACTCCCTTTTCATCTGACATAGTAAAATAATCAACAACATGCAATTTATTTCCTTCAATGTAATAAGCTACTCTCTGCTTAGTCTGTCCGGTAGGAGAAAGGTAAAAATCCCCATATTTTTGTTTAGGCCTGTGTGCTGGATCTGCTGCAATCATCTGTACTTCATGCTGGTATCTGCCATAGTTTTCGCTTATTTTTGAATCATGCTCTGCTTTTTGCATTGCATTATGTGATATGAGTATTTCCAGCTCTCCTTCTTTTTTACCTCTGCTTTCAAGCAAAAGGACTATGCCTCCAATTAGAAACCAGAAAGCCCAGAAACCCTCTAACAACTGCCCAGAGTCATTACTAAAAACGCTAAACCCTGTAATTCCTTGGAAAGAATTTGCTAAAATGACTAAACCGATTAGAAGGAAAACAACTCCGCAAAACGTAAAGGTTCTTTTTGGCAACATCTTACTTCAATATAATAACTATATTATTTAAATGTAATTTAAGGATTATGAGTAACTATATAGTGATTACAACAGAAAGATTTAAAAGTATACTTCCAGGACTATTTTTATGGGAAAGAAGGCATTTTTTGCTGAAAGAACTGTTTCTGAAGTTAAAACTCTACACGGGAAAAGAGAACATACACAAAGAAATTTAGTCAGAGCTATTGAAAGTTTAGATCCTAAGGCAGACTACCTAGAAATAAGAGCGAGTATTATTCCTGGCAGATTTTACATAGGCGCAGAAAATAGCGCGCAAGCTTCCAGAAAATGTTTCAAGCATGGAGAACTAATTGCACTGAGTCACCCTCAAACTAAGAACGAATGCGATAAATCTCCTGAAATACCTTTAGCAATACGGGCGCGGGATTTTGAGATATTAGAAAGTATGCGAGAAGAAGATATTAATTTTGTAGGTTATTCAATGCAGCCTAATTGGGGAGACAGAATAAAGAGAGTTTTTCCCTTTGTTTTTATGCCTCAAGGAGTAAGACTCTTTACATATGCTGAAAGTCAAACTGTTGGAATTAAAGCAGATATTTATGATGATGCCAGAAAGGTTGCAACTGAAGGAGCAAGCGTTGTTGTACAAGTTCCTTCCCGAACTCAAAGAGAAGGAAGGTACAAGTACAAGTTAGTTCATGTTCCCGCTGTACGAAGCGCGCACAATCTTGCCACAGTTCTAACTATGGGGCCTGCTCTTTTACAAGATCAAGAAACAGGAGAAATTGAAAAAGGAAGAACTGAACATGATAATTATGATATAAGATATAGGCGGGAAACAGATAGAGAAGGAAGCACACTTATAAGATATTACCCTCATGACGTTGCAGCTTATATTAAGATTGCTGGAGAAAAATGGAAAGAGCATAATTTGACTACGATGGAATTCAATCCATTTGCTTTAACTTCCCAGCATGGAGCGGATTTTTATATGAAGCTAGAAAATAATGCTGTCATTTACGATCCAACAATTAAGAGAAAGGATAAATTAAGAAAATTACATTTAGCTGAAAAATCTATTCTCTGGGCAAGAGCCATTGGAAAATTTGGACATGATGATTTGGCTTATTGGGATCCTGCAAGAGACGGCAAATTAAAGGATTACCGCTGGAGTATTTCCGGAGGTAAGTAAATGGTTCAATTGAAAGATATTGACGACATTCAAGATTTAGAAATTGTTAGTTTGGATGAACTTCTAGAAAGAAGAGGTTATAAAGGCTTTAAAGAGAAATTTAAACAAATAGAGAAGAGAATTGTTGAAGAAGGAAAAGCGTCTAGCTTGACGGCTTATTTATTATACGAGCATCAATTTAGGCAGAGATCTCTAACAGAATTAGCAAGTGAAATAGGAATATGTAGGCCAAGCATACAAAACCTGTTTAAAAACGCAAAAATTCCAAAAAGAAGTGGAGGAGAGTCTTCTAAATTAGAAAAAAATAAAAAAAAGGTAAGTGAAAAAAATAAGAGAGTAAGCGACGAAGAATGTGCTTCCTTTATGCTGGATTATGTTTTTTTTAATGACTCCATAAATCAATTAAAAGAAGATTATGGAATCAAATCCAGACCCCAGTCATTTTATAGCAGAGCAATTGATATGGGGATAATAACAAAAGAACAGTTTGAAAGAGCTGCAAAAAGAAGAAAAGAAAAATCAGATAGAAGTCAGAAAACTCGAGCCATATTAGATTATGATGAATTAAGACAATTCTCTAGAGAATATGTTGAGTGCATCACTCCTTCTGGGGATTTACTAAAAGAATATGGCCTTAGCCAAGTTAGCCAGTCATTGGATAGAGCAATAAACCTTGGCCATATAACAAATGGAGAGAGAGAAAGAGCGGCTAAAATTAGAAAAAACAACGATTTGGGTAATAGAAAATATTCTGGAGAAAATCTAGTTGGATTTGAGAAAGGACGTACAATTTCTGAAGAAGAAAGAAAAGAAATGAGCTCTATGCGAAAGGGCGATGGCAATTCATTTTTTGGGAAGACACATACAGATGAAACAAAAGAAAGAATAAGATTGACACATGAAAACCCAGAAGCTAAACTAAGGGACAGAGAAAATGGAATTAAGGCAGCAATAAGAAATAAAAAAACAAAATTTATTTTCAATGGAAGACTATATGATTCGAACACAGAAGCAGTGGTTGCTAATCTTTTTGAAAAATACATGCCAGGATATAAAGTAATAGAAGGAGAAACATTTCAAATTAATTCTAAATCCGGGGCATTGCTGGACTTTATTCTTCCTGATGGAAAAATCTTGGAGTGGCATCCTGTAAATATTACTTATGATGCTTCCCGAGAGGATAGACAAGCTTACAGAGAATTAATTTCACAGTTGCCTCCAAAAGAAAGAGGAGAATTCAAAAGATGGTATCATGATGAAATCGCCTTAGATTATTGGATATCCAGGCAAGAAAAAGTAGATTCTTCCCCAATTTTTCATGGTAGGGAGGTAATCCTAGTAAGAAATTTTGATGAGTTGTATAAGGAAGTATTAAGCTTTTACAATGTAGATATCCCAAATAAGAACTCTTTAAAAATAGAATATAATGAATTAAAATCGCAGGTTAGAAGAGTTTCTAGAAAAGTGTTAGAAAATAGAGTAAAGGGGGCGGCGTAAAATGGAACAAGTCCAGTTACTCATTCCTGCTGTGCGAGGAGTACTGCATAGAAAACTTGAAGATTTAATTCTTGATGCAATGGATCATCGTGGCAGGATTCCACAAAATATATTTGAACTTGAGCAAATTGCACAAGAAAATGGTTTTAGCGATATACAAACAGGAATAGATGAACTCTTAAAAGAATTCGCAAGAAAACAAGTTGAAGAACAATTATTAGCAAGAAGGAGAAAAACACAAATTTTTAGAGAAGAAAAGGAAGTCCAAGAATATCTTATTAGAGATTCTGGAGAGAACTTGAGCATTCTTGAAGAAGGACTAAAATATGCAGGGCATGAAGTAGTAAAAAGGGGAGGATTAAGGCTGGATATTTCTGCAAAAGGAAGAGATGAAGAAGAAGTAATTGTTGAACTAAAAGCAAGACCATATTCCTGGCACAAAGTTCATGCTCAACTAATGGCATATTATAATGAAAACGAGACCAAAGATAAAAGATTAATATTTGCCTCATCTGTAGGCGTACATCCATTATTGATGCTTGCATTGAGGGAGCATATTGAACAAGGCAGGATGAAATTTGTTGACATTACGAGAAGTGGAGATGGGTATATAGGGAAGGTTGTTAATCTCCAAGACATCAATGTACCTCAAAATTTAGATTGGGGCTCAATATTTGCAGATCAAGATGATAATGTCGCAGATGACTGGATTGATGTTGTAAAGGCGCCTAAACCTCAATTTAACAGGAGAATTAACGGCCGCGAAGATAGGAGACAAGACAGCGGGTTAGCAAGGGTCGCTACTGGAGTTAGCCTTAATGATAACAAGGGAGAGTCTACATTTGAGGGCACGGAGGAAATACCTTCAGGAGAGTTTGAAAGGAAGAAATGGGGGGATTATTCATATCTTGATAAAGTCTCTGCTATTGTTACTGTTCTGAGTAATAGAGATCCTAACCTGGAGAAAATAGAAGGAATGCAAATAGAATCTCATAATTATAATCAATTGGAAAGTTTGAAAGATAATTCTCAATTTGAAAATATTCCTGCACCAGATCAAGAATTAGTTAATAAAGCATTTACAGGTATTTCTGGACATCCCAAACAAGCAAATATTGTATCGAAAGCGTATAAGCTTGTTGATAATTTTAAATCTAGATTAAAAGAATCCGCCCATGCTTATTTAGATCTTTTGAGTTTTGATATTAGAGATAATTCACTAAAGGATGGAAGACATAATATAGAAGAGAGGCTTGAGAACCTCGTCTCTTTAGAAACCGCGTATAGAGGCTTATTTAATGAGGTCTATAGAAGTAAGAAATTTAATGACCTGGTTAGAGAATTAAATTTGAGTAGAAAAGAATTACCTGAGGATGACCCGTTAAGAAAGAATCTTGAAATACTTTATACTGGCTTTAATAAGCCAACTGCTGATAAAATTTTAGACTTTATGAGGAAAAAAATAGAGAGAGTTAAATCTCTAAATTTGGTAAATCAAGATTTAGCAAAAACGTATTTGTCACATTCTCTGTGGATAGAACATTTTGCAGAAGGAGAAGATAGTGCATTGATAGGTGAAATGATAATGCAATCAGATAATGAGAAAGCACGCAGCCATATGAACAAAAGTTTTGCAGGAGAGAATCTACGTAGTTCTGTTAATAGATTTATCGAGCGCGATAATAGACTCTATAATGAAATAGTCGCTTTGTTCGAACAGAGCGCTGAAGTTGCTAGTAATGAAGGAAGGAAGGAACTAAAATCTGCAGCGAATCTTAGAGTTACAGAAGGAGTGAACAATTATTTCATTATAAATGATACGAAAGCTATAGAATTTAGGAGAGGAGTGGATCCTGTTTTCGTTTATGAAGGAAGAAAACAACAGGTTTCCAGTTCTCAACTATCTTACCTCAACAGACTTGGAGAGGTGAATATTACTGAACCTCCAGTCCATCCGGATTCTGAGATCCCAATTATTACCCGACGCATCTCGCAAGAGGTTTTTAATGATAATCCGGACAGAAAAAGAAAGATAATTCCTCTTGTGTTAAAGGCTCTAGACTATAGTGAGGCAAACACGTTATTTAGAGATTCCTATCGAGAAATTGAATTAACTGTGGAAGAAGTGTTGGCTATGATGGTAAGAGGGGAAAGCGAGGGCTTATCAAATCAAGATATACGACAAGCGATTAATGAACTAAGAGAAGTTAGAAGAAGTGATAGGGATTTGAGATTGTGGCATCACTCTCGCGAACATGCATCTTTGGATAAGCTTCTGAGAGAGGCAAAGAAAGAGCGAGCGGAACTAGGTAGAAGTTCCAAACAAATTGATGATTATTTGAATCTTTTGTCTGGAGTAGAATGGGATGTTGAGATTGTTGGAAGATATTTGGAAACTAAAATGGATAGATTAGAAGCACTTTCTAAAATATCTACAGGAGTAACTTCTGCTTATTTGGCGCATACAATGCGAATTGCTGAGAGTTTCGACCAGTTGGATGAAGTTTCAACTCAAAAAACAGGAGCCTATTATAGAAGACTTAAGTGGTATATAGAACAGGATAATAAATTGTATCATGAACTGATAAAAATTTTCGAACCAATTCCTCAAGAACCTCCAACCTCGCCACTTGAGCAAACAGCCGCTAGTGTAACAACTTCGCCAGCTACGGCAACGACAACTACAAGTCCAGCTGCAAATGGAAACGGACATGGTGGAAATGGAAACGGAAATAGATATCGTCCCGTTCCGATAGCTCCAAGAGTTTACACTCCTAAAGATCTAACTGGGGGGCAGAAACTTAGGCATCCTACTGATACAATCAGAGCAACTACGCAGAGCTTTGTTGATGGTGTTTTAAACAATCCACAATATGATGCACAAACAAGAGAAAGACTAGCCAGCAACTTAGCAAGAAGTGAATGGTATAGCCGAGGATTAGATGACACTCAAACTACTACATTCTTTGCTCAACTCGGCACTTATGCACAAAGGGGCCAAGTTCCAAGTAAAAGAGAAATAGAATTATTGGCCGATCACCAAAAAACAAAGAAAAAATAATATATTTTACACTTTACTAATCTTTATATAACGAAATGTTTTTTGCTTTTTAATGGCGCTTAATGACGTATTTAATTCTGGGATGAATCCAACTTTATCTGGAATGATGCAGAGAGAGAAGCTCGATAGAAGGATGAAGATAGGAAGTACAAGTTTTGGAGCAGTTTATTCAAGGCCCGACACACATCTTCTTTTAATAAATCCTGGAATGAGCGCTGGAATTTTGCCTTATCCGGGCGAAATAGGAAGGACTGTAAAATATCTTGGACCAATCACCGATGAAGCAGGACCTCCTGCTCCAATTGAACACACATATGAAGAAGAGTGCTTCTATGGAGTTAGAAATGAAAGCGAGGAAATTAAGGGAGAATATAGAGTAGGGTCTGAAGTAACTATAGATGAAGCAGGAACAAGGAGTTATCATAATTTCCTTAATCATGATACAAGACCTGTTGCAGTATTAGTGAAAAGGATTTTTATGAGAACGCAATAATATTTAAGAAAATATAAGTTCGAGTGCTCTTTCACAGGCTTTTTCCAGATCAGATTCTATTGGTATTTTAGGACATTCTCTGGAAACCCTATATCTTATGTAACCTTCTCCGGAAAATCCATCTTCTATTCCAATGACTACATTACATCCGGTGAAAATGTGTTTTTGCACCCATTCTCCAACTTCAATACGGGAAGTTTGCGCATATGCTCTTGCACAGTTATGTGTTTTTTCCCTTGCCAGCCAGAATAATACTGCTCCTTTTCCAGATTCAGTTAGACCAAATCCTGCTTTATTCATATGGTAAATTTCCCAGTCAATCTGCTGCTCGCCAGTTATGTTAGGAGTCCAATTACCTGCCTGTTGCTCATCTTCCCCGATATATCTTGGAGATGCAACGTTTGCGGGCCGAGTTTCTTTACTTAGAAAATTCCAAGCAGGATTTTGCCAACGGGGTGCTCCTTCTATGGGGCCTCCTAAGAAAATAAGTGGAAAAGGAGTAGTATCATAACGATTTGGAAGGTATAATTCCATACAAGAAGTTTTGCCTCTTGATTAATAAAGTTTTATATGATCAGAAAATTTATTCTTTGACTTTAACCTTGCTCAAAGGACGGAACTCTTTCCAGGCAAGTTCAAACATCTGTTCCATCACTTTAGCGAAGAAGTCTGTGGATATCCATACAGCAACATCATAATTTGGATGTACGGTGGAATCATTGGTAAGCATGAACATTAATTGCTCTGAATCTACAATAGCGAATCTTCCATTGAAACTTTTGTTAGATGCGTCTCTTACTTCAGCAAATTTTGAAACAGCTCTTGCAATCTTGATATTTCCATCGGTTATTGGAGCAACTATTCTAATGACAACTCCTCTTCTCTTTGCTCTTTCAAGAGCAGGCAACAATGCTTCCATCTTTCTGTTTAATCCATCTGCTGTTGTTGCGATAGTGATTGTTTTTTCTGCGCCACGAATCATCATGTCTAGGTGGTTGTACATGTTTTGTCTTCCACGTAGGCTGCCTGACAAATCAGAAGGTTCAACAAATTTTACGCCGTTTTCAAATAATGAAGTTAATTCGCCTAAGACATCATCGTTCTTTAATTCTTCAAGGCGTTTTGATCTTTCCTGAGCGTGAATTACTAAATTTCTCTTGACTCTCTCAACAACTTCGACTGGTTTTAGGGCAACAAATTTTATTGGCTTGCCGATCTTCATAACAATAAAACCTTTTTTTTCTAAAGACTCTAAAATATCATATGTTCTTGATCTTGGAACATCAGAAATATTACTTAATTCTCCAGCAGTAGAAACTCCCCTCGATAAAAGTGCTGTCCAAACCTTAGCCTCGTATAAATTTAAATCAAATATTTTTCTTAACCTTCCCAAAAACTCGTCTCTTATAATCATTTTATTTTTTTACCTCTCTATAGTTTTTAGAAATAGCTAGTATTTAAATCTTTTCCAGAAACCTCTGTAAAGTTACATATAACTGCTCTGGAGAAGTGAATTAAACGAACTTTATAAGTGTAGTGAATTTTTACTCTCATTGTCGAGTAGTGGTGAAAAAGGGACAGAAAAATAAAATTATCGACGGAGAATAATTTTCTTGATGAAAAATTAAAGAGAATTTTTTATATTTATTTAGAGTAGTATCATTTGAAGACAAAATTATAAATTTTTTAAAAAACAGAAAAAAATTGAAATTTATTATCTCCGAGATAATTTTAAACAACTATTTGTCGTTACTATATAAGACAAAAGTGAAAAGAACAAGGACTAAATTTTTACTCATGGAGATTAAAAAACTTTGAGGGAGAAGAACTATTTATTTCTCAAATTCTATGCCTATGCTTTTATCTTTGATAGAAACAAGAATGGTTTTCTTACTGCCGCCAGATAAAAACTCTATTTTCTTTGAGCCTGTTCTTTCTTTTAAGAACTTTAGTTGGGAGGAGAACATGCCTTTTAATTCTTCATCACTGTAAATTTTTAATTCTATGGTATCTTCTTTTTTAAGGCCTGCATTTTTCCTCTCTGCCTGAATTTTTCTCGCAAGCTCTCGTGCATATCCTTCACTTTCTAATTCGGGAGTCATCGTAGTGTCTAATACTACTGAAATATCCGCGTCAGCTGTTTTCTTAACTTCTACTTTTTTGACATTGAGCTGTTTTTCTATAATTTTTTTTACATTTTTATCAACTTCTACATTGCCACTTACCTCTGCAAGAGAGAGTGGCCATCTTAATCCTATTTTTTCTTTATCTCTTTCAGCCATGCCTTTTTCTATTATTTTTAATGCTACTATGAAATTATCATGTAATTTTTCATCTATTTTTTTCGCATTTACTTTGGGCCAGTCGGTGAGATGGATAGATTCTTCTTTCACTATTTTTTTCTCTTTTAGTTCAAGCCAGATTTTTTCTGTGATGAAAGGAATGAAAGGCGCAGAGAGCCGGAGTAATGTTGTATATACTTCTTTGAGAACTTCTTTAGCAGCAGGATCGTCTACTGATAGGCGATCACGGACAATCTGAATATATCCTCTGCTTAGATCATTAAGCCAGAAATCTTGCAATGCCCGAGAGGCAGTATGAGTATGAAACTCCTCAAGACTTTGCGTAACTGTTTTTATCAGTGAATTCAATTTAGAAAGTACCCACTTGTCTTCGACTTCAGTTATTTTTGCTTTCGGGAGATTATCTATTAATTTACTTAAGTTATATAAAATATTAAGAGAATTTTTCTGCTCTTTTACAATGGAAAAGCCAAACCTTAATTCCTGTGAAGGATCCTGCAAGGAATATAATAGCCTCATTGGGTCTGCTCCTATTTCTTTGGCAGCAGTATCAAACCAAATTGAATTGCCTTTACTCTTGTGCATTTCCTCGCCTTTTTCGTCTTTAAGAGTTTCATAGCCGAATAGTGCTTTGAATGGAACTTTTCCGGTCAGAGTTACTGAAGCAAAAAACAAAGAATTAAACCATCCCCTATACTGTCCCGGCATATTTTCTGTTATTAAATCTGCAGGGAACCATTCTTTGAAATATTCTTTATCATTTAGATAATTTAATGTTGAAAGAGGAACAATTCCTGAATCTAACCAGGCATCCCCTACGTCTTTTATTCTTGAAGCTTCTTTGTCACATTTAGGACATTTTATCTTTATTTCATCTATCCAAGGACGATGAATTTCGGGAAGAGCTTCGACTTTTTTCTTGTCAATGGCACGATCTTTTAATTCTTTTAAACTACCTATGACTTCTGTATATCCACAAACGCATTCCCAGATAGGTAGAGGCAAGCCCCAGTATCTTTTTCTTGAAATTAACCAGTCGCCCATATTTTTGAACCATTCTTCCTGCCTCTTTTTTCCATATTCAGGATACCAATTTACTTTCCTGTTTTCTGCGATTAACTTATCTCTTATTTCTTTAGATTTGACATACCATTCATCCACAAGACGGAAAACTAGTTCTTCGCCGCAGCGCCAGCAGTGAGGATAACGATGCTTATAGGAAGAAGTTTTGTAAGTGAACCTTCTCTGATCTAAATCATTTAACACTGCGGTATTTACTTCGGAGTATTTTCTTAAACTAAATTCGCCGAAACCGTCTTTGTACATGCCTGCTTCATCTAAAGGAGAGATTGCAGGCAAGTTTTTTTTCTTTCCTAGATCATAGTCTTCTGCACCGCAACCTGGAGCTATATGGACTATTCCTGTTCCTTCTTCTTCGGAAGCCAACTCCCATAATACTACCTTGTGATTTGTCTTACTTTGTGGCTGGAGATCTGCATAGGGCATGACATACTCTAAACCTTCTAGCTCAGTTCCTTTTTTAGTATCAAGAATGGTATATTCGCCTTCTAATTCTCCAAGTCGTGATTTTGCAAGCCAGTATTTAACCCCGCCATTGTCAACTTTAACGTATTCTATATTAGCGTTAACTGCTAAAGCGACATTCACAGGGACTGTCCAAGGAGTGGTAGTGAAAATTAAAAAATATTCATCGGGGTTATCTTTAAGTGGGAATTGCATGAACAAAGCAGTGTGTGTTACTTCTTTGTATCCCTCTGTTGCTATATCGTGTTTTGAGCTTGCAGTACCGCATCGAGGGCACCAGGGAACCGAATCTTTTCCCTTGTACAACCAGCCTTTTTCAGAGTATGTTTTAATCAGATGCCAGTTATGGAGATTGTTTTCGTCAGACATGGTATAATAGCTGTTTTCCCAGTCCATCCACTGACCTAAACGAATAGACTGTGCTGTCTGCACTTTAGAGAATTTTTCTACCCTTTTTCTGCATGCCTTTACAAAATTAAGTATTCCATATTTTTCAATATCTGCCTTGTTTTTTAATCCAAGATCTTTTTCCTCTTCCCTTTCGACCCATAAACCCTGGCAGTCGAAGCCATTCTGGAATCTTTGATCAAAGCCCTGCATCGCCTTAAATCTTTGGAAAAGATCCTTGTAAGTCCTTCCCCAAGCATGATGCACTCCCATAGGGTTGTTGGCAGTTATTGGGCCGTCAATAAAACTCCATTTTTTTCCGCCTTTAATTTTCTTCCTTAATTTTTCAAAAGTCTTATGTTTTTCCCAATACTTTAGTATTTCTAATTCCTGATTATCGAAGTCTAGCATTTAAGAGGTTGTATTTTTTGGTTTTTAATTGTTGTGACTGAGGAGAATTCATGTGCTGGAAGTTATATTTAAGAAACATTGTGAGTTTGCGAGCTAAGAGCTCGAATTTAGATAATAATGGCCATAATTTCGATATTTCTATTTGTTTTAGCCATCTTTATCTTAGAAATAGGGTATTTTTAAATTCTTCTAGGATTAAACTTCCTTTAATGCTCTTATGATTTGTGAAACCCATGCTCCGGAGCAACCTGAGTTTTGTGCTTTTTCTGTTAGAAATTTATAATAGTCCATGGCGAAATCTCTATTTGTCTCGGGCGTTAATTCTAAAATATCTCTTTTTGTTTCCTTAGGGCGGAGCATCGATAGATGCAAAGTATCTCCTCTTAAATCCCAATTATATCCGATTCTGTAATTAGGAGCTGAGCCAAATCCATGTAGTTCGGCCGAGAGAAGGCCTTCGTTAAAATCTTGCGGGGAAAGAGGCAAACGGGCATAAAGACTTGCGCTTTCTCTAAGTGGTCCTTCAATCTCAAATTTAAGTTCTATTGGGGGTTGCAGTTGGAAAGGCAAATCTCGAAAGAGATTTGTCTGCGAAGTCTGGCGATGATATAACCAATTAACTAATGGAAAAAAACATGTATAATCATATCCGAAATTGTAATGCCCCTCACCTAAAGACAACCCTACATCTCCATGCATATTTTCAAAGAAATTAAATCTTGGCATTCCCCTATTTGTTAGGACTGTTTTTTAAAGATTATCGTCCTTTAGTCCATTTCTTGTCAAAACTTTTTATATATGAGACAAAGGTAGCAATTAAGATGAAAAGTAACGTTAGAGAGATATATGCTTGTTTTGTGAGAAAGAACCAAATAGAGCCTAAAATTGAGACTATAATAATTACTCTAAACCATTTCCTTCCTTGTACTAGTTCTTCTTTTGTCATATAAGCTAAAAGAAAACCTACTGGAAATGCCAGAGCAAGAATTATTATTTCTAAGAGCATACGGGGATAAAACAATAAAGGTTTATATAACCTGCCTTCTTTTATTTTTTATGGCAGAGAAAGAAATGTCAAAAGAGGAAAAGATTGGCTATCATAAAGGTTCTATCAATACTTTGCTTGGAGAAAGGACTGAATTATTAAAAATAGTAAACATTACTGAAGGATTGATACAGGCTCACGCAGATGAACTTGGCAAGTTGGGCGTGAAGATCGCCCTAGGCGATGAACATAAAAGCAAGAAGTAGGAATTTAAAATGAATGCACTTAATGTTAAAAGGCGATTTTATTTCTATATGATTCTAATTTTTGTATTTCTTTTGGGCTTTAAGCTAACATCCAAAATAACAGGAAATTTATATACGACTTTATGGATAACAATTCCCTTAGCAATTATTATTTCTATACTTGGCTTTTTTATTATGCGACCTATAAAAGAAGATTTAAGAAAAAATAGCAAAACAAAGAGAAAAACTGAAGTTTCAATATATGAAGCAATCATAGATATATTTTCTTTTGCAAGTTATTTTTTTGGAGTTATATATGTATTATTTGGATTATTCTTTTTAGTTTTAGCATTCATTTATTATTTAAAGAATTTTAATTCTTTAGAGATATTATTCATAATTGGATTCAAATCGTATTTCTTTATTATTAGTGGAATTGGTATATTATTACTCATTACAGGAGTACTGGCCATTTTTGCAGGAAGAGGATTATCAAAAAGAAAGAAATGGGGTAGAAACATACTGACTATTCTCTTAATTTTTCACACTTTGTTCTTTCTTTTGCCTATATTCTTTGGAGAATTGGGCGGAATTGTATTTGGACTTGCATGTATTCTCGCATTTTCAGGCCTGGTATATGAACTAAATTCTAAGAAGTATTCATTTCATTAATATTATATCTGGTCAATTTCTTTTGCCAAGTCAAAATCTTTCTTTGTCAGGCCATGTTCTGAATGAGTCGTTAAAGAAAGCCTTACTCTATTGTAAGTTATCATGATATCTGGATGGTGATTGTGTTTTTCTGTCAGTTCTCCAACATGATTAACGAAATTTAAAGATTCCTTAAAATTCTGGAAGGAAAACTCTTTTGTAATTGAATCGGATTCTAAGGACCAGTCTTTTAATTCTTCCATATTGTCCTGGATTTCCTTAAGATTCAGCATAATATATTGAGGTGATTGATATTAATAAATACTTAGTTATTGGACAGGCGTATTTTTCTTTTTAGGAAAGAACGTATAATCGCTTTTCCTGGAGAATGCTAACAAAGCTGCTAGGGAAGAGGCGTATATGAAGGCCTCCCCAAATCCCTCATAAATCTGCGAAGAAAGTCTTGCTATTTCATGTTCTTTCCATATATTAAACAACTCCTCTCCCTCCTTATTTTTATTAAGAGAAAAACATTTATTTCTATAGACCAGATTAATTTTATCATCTTTCAGTGGAGGACAAGCAGAAGAAGGAACAATATCTGGATCGCTATTCGCTAGTTGGGCAAGTTGAGAATCTACTTTGGGCCTTAACTCCTGGGCCCTTAGATTATATGCATTTGAAAATCTATAATGCGAGGCAGAGACCATTGCACTACAAAAGGCCAAAGTCAGTAATACTTTCTTTCTATGGATTTCCATCTTCGATTAAGAAATATTTGAGTTTTTAAGCTTTCTTCTTGTCTTTCTTTTCGTCTTTATCCTTATTTTCTTGCTTGTGTTCTTTATGCCTTTCTTCTCTCACAGTTATAGGTTTCTCTGTTGACTTTGAGACTTCTAGCAGGCCACGGTCAAAATCATCCTTCGTGATCTTGAGTTCTTTTGACTTATCAGCACTACTTTTGTAGAAACGTTTTATGGCAACGACTCCTGCGTTTCTGCATATGGACTCTAGATCTGCGCCTGTCCAGCCTTCTGTCTTTTCAACTATCTCTTTGATATCCACTGATTTGTCTAAAGGCATGTTTCTTGTGTGGACTTGCAATATTTTCTCTCTTGTGTCCTTATCTGGAACGGGCAAATCAACAATTGAATCAATTCTTCCTGGCCTTAACAAGGCAGGATCAATCAAGTCTTTACGATTTGTTGCAGCAATGATCACTACTTTCTCCAGTTCTTCTATTCCGTCTAATTCTGTTAAGAGTTGGTTAACTACACGTTCTGTAGAATCTGACATTGACATTCCTCTTGCTTTTGAGATGGAGTCGAATTCGTCAAAGAAAATTATTGCAGGAGCTACTTGTCTAGCTTTTTTGAATATCTCGCGGACATGTTTCTCTGACTCGCCAACCCATTTGCTTATCAATTCAGGGCCTTTTACAGAGATGAAATTAGCATTTGCCTCGTTTGCTACTGCTTTTGCTAATAATGTCTTACCTGTGCCGCTGGGACCTGTAAGTAAAACTCCTTTAGAAGGCTTTATCCCTGCTTTTGCAAATAAGTCAGGACGAAGTAAAGGCAATTCAACTAATTCTCTTAATTTATCCTTTACGTCTTCGAGACCTCCGACATCTTCCCAAGTTGTATGCGGCTTCTGAATCATAACTTCACGCATAGCACTTGGCTCTACATTCTTTGTAGCATCCAAGAAATGCTGTCTTGTGACTTTTATTTTATCTAAGATCTGGGTTGGGACTTTTTCCTGGATATTTTTTAACTCTGCAAAATAAGGCTTGATAGATTTTAGAGCTGCTTCTTTACATAACACTTCTATATCTGCTCCAGTATAACCTATAGTCTTGTAAGCTATTTCATCAAAATTAACATCTTTGTCTAAGGGCATTCCCCTAGTGTGGATTTTTAAAATTTCCTTTCTTCCCGGTTCATCAGGAGGATTTATTCTTATTTCTCTGTCAAATCTTCCTGGGCGCCTTAATGCTTCATCTATGTCATCCGGACGATTGGTTGCCGCCATAACTACTACTTGCCCACGAGATTTAAGGCCATCCATAGAAGTTAATAATTGAGCGACAATTCTCTTTTCTGTCTGATCAATTCCCTCTCCTCTTTTAGGAGCTATTGAATCTATTTCATCTATGAAAATGATTGAGGGGGCATTTTTTTCAGCCTGTGTGAATATATCTCTTAAGTGTTTTTCACTCTCCCCATAATATTTGGACATTATTTCTGGACCCGCGATTAAGAAAAAAGAAGCGTCTGTTTCAGAAGCAACCGCTTTTGCTAATAATGTCTTCCCTGTTCCAGGAGGACCTGTGAGTAAAACTCCTTTGGGAGCCCCGACGCCTAATTTTTGGAAAACTTCAGGATGTTTCATAGGCAATTCTACCATTTCCCTAATTAACTCCGTTTCATTTTTCAAACCGCCAATATCTTCGTATGTAACTCCGGTTGCTTTTAGGTCTCCAGAATAAGGAGTATCTGAAACCACTATTTTTGTTTGTGGAGTTACTAGAACATATCCTTTAGGATCTGTTTTTGATATGATATAAGAAAGTCTTGTGCCGAATACATCAATAACCGTTTGTTGATTTGGAGCCAGAGGCTTGTGCATCAGCTTAGTATGAAAATATTCCTTAGGATCATCACTGAATCTTACTTCCTGCAAAGGAGAAAGAGTTACTGATTTTGCTTCCTGGATTTTAGCAGGAGAGATCTTAATTTTATCTCCAATTGAAGCGCTGATATTTGATCTCGCTATTCCATCTAAACGTATTATTTCTTTGTTTACGTCTTTACTTAACGCACGCATTACTTTTACAACGGAAGCGTGCTTAGCAATAATTTCTATGATATCTCCTGAAACTAAAGAAAGATTATCCATGATATGAGAAGGTATCCTTGCAATGCCCTTGTCAACATCTTCCTGCAGTGCTTCTGCAATTTCTAATTCAATAAATTTCTGATTTTGACTAGTCATTTTTTAAAGGCAACCTCTAGAATGCCATTATGCATAGTGTGAGAAAATTTCTTAGTATTTATATCCGAGGGTAGGTTTCTTCTGAGCACAACGCCTTGATGCAGTCTCTGAACTAAATATTCTTGAATATTTTCTCCATTAGACTTTTTTGCCTTTACTTCTATATCTGTCCCATTGACGGTTACGGCAACATCGCTTTCATTAAAACCAGGCAATTCAAATATTAAGTGCACACGGTCTTTTTCTTCTAGAACATTGATATTGTAATCTTCATCACTTCTAAGTGTGCGAGGATTTCTTTTAGGTCTACTTTTTTCTCCAAAAAACTCTCTTACTATTTCGTCAAACGGGTCATCATCAAAAAAGCTCATTTTGACTGTCCCCTATTTAATTTAAATTTTCTTTTCATCTTTCATTGAAAGAGGCTTCATTTATAAATCTTTCTCTGAGTATATATGATGTTTACTTAGAACTTACTATATCTATTAAAAAAGCAAGATTTATATATTAAAAACATCTATAAAAATCATGAGACAGCGGATTATTATAAGGGAAATTAACAAACCCCGAGAAGAGAAAGTTCAGTCAGAAGTAAAATGGATTTGCCAGAGTCTTGGTTTTACGTCGGGAAGAGATACTGAGAATACTTCTTTTAAGATCATGTATGAAATGCTTACTCAATTTAAGAAAAATGATATTGTTGCAACTGAAGAAATCGCAAAATCACTACACATTGAAGCTCCTAGAGTCAATCATCATATTAGAAATTTGATGGAGACCGGAATAGTATTTAGAGAGAAACGCAAAGTTGCTTTACGAGGCGGAAGTTTATCTGCAGCTATAGAAGAAATGAAACGCGATTCAGACAGAATGTTTGAGAACCTAATGGACGTAGCGAAGAAGATTGACACCGCTTTTGATTTAGAATAGTTATTTTGGGAAGATATATAAAATAAAAATAACTTAATTAAGAATGAAATGGTTTAGGAATGTAAGAATATTTTTGATAATTCTTGTATTGCTCTTGATATTTGATGGTTTAGTCATTGGATTGTTTACTTCTAAGTTTTATGCTAATGAACTGGGGACCATTGCAAGGATGGATAATGGTATGATTGAGCCGAGATGGATTAACATAGGGCTAGTTTACTTGCTGCTTGCGCTTGGTTTGACTTATTATGTAATCTTAAACAAAGAGAAAACGACTGACGCAGAGATTTTCCTTAAAGGGACTCTTTTTGGGTTAATTGTCTATGGAATTTATAATATGGCTAATTATTCTCTACTCAAAGATTGGACATTAAGTGTTGTTATTGTGGATATTGCATGGGGTGCCGCATTATGTGGCGCTGTGGCAATTGCAACGCATATGATTAATGAAATGCTAGAATAATTGTGTTTCATAAACTTTATATATGCTGAAAAATATGGAAGAAAATGAAAACGCAGAACATTGTTATCACTGTTGTGGTCATCCTCGTAGTACTTGTCTTTGGCTTTTTTATGTTTAGAGGAGCAGATACAACTGTAGACAGCGATGAAGCAGGCGGAGAAGATCTGGACGACGTGACTGCAGAAGTTAAAGTCATAAATATAGAGGCCAAAAGATTTGAATACATTCCTTCAACAGTAACTGTAAAGAAAGGAGATAGGGTTAAGTTTGTAATAACTAATACTGATACCACTCACGGAATTACAATTCCTAATTTAAGCGTTGGAGGCATAGACTCTTTTGAATTTACTGCTAATGAGACTGGAAGTTTTCCTTTTAGGTGCCCTACAATGTGCGGACAGGGACATAGAAATATGACGGGCATGCTTATAGTAGAAGAATAATTAATAATTAATAAGAATTTTTAAAAGATGAATAAAAATATCATTATAGGTTTATTAGGGATTATACTAATTATTATATTAGTAAATGTGTTTTACAAAGAACCTCAATCTATTATAGGAAACGAAGAGGTCTTAGCTGAGATTGACAGACTTTTAGTTCCACTGTCTCAGGAAGCTATAACCAAAAATGATTTTGATACTCTAAGCGAACTAACAAAAAATGACGAATATACCAAGCAAGAAGTAAAAGAATTAGCAGCTCTTGCAAAGTATGAGGAATATTCTCATATAGGGCACGGCCTTACATCCTTACATGATTATATAAAAACAGGAGAGGAAGAAATATGCCCGGGGCATTCTTTAGCACATTATTATATTTTTATCAGGCACGGAGAAGAAAGAAGGGCAGAAGAAAATATTGGGGGTGCCAGAGAAGAATTGTCTAAATGGATGGAGATAGAAACAGAAGATAATGCTGAAGCAGGAGAACTTTTCGAGAGCACTATAGCAAATATTGGTATGGGCAACTCGACTGCAACTGACAGTGAAATAGATGCTCTTATCGATGCTCCTTGTGCAGAAAGATAAACCTTAAATAATGACTTTTTTACTTTATTTTAAGAAGATGTAAGGAGGAACAAATGGTAAAAAAATTCGCAGAAAAAAATGCAGACTACTTTTATCTTATATTCAGAGTAATCGTAGGTCTAGTATTCATATTGCACGGAGTTATGAAGATAAATGGAATACAGGCAGGCAACTTGACTTTAATGAGCTTGATGGGCCTTGCAATGATCATAGAAGTCCTAGGAGGAGCATTGATTGTTCTTGGACTATTCACAAGATATGTCGCAGGCATTGCCGCTATAGAAATGATATTCGCTTTCTTCATGGCACACTATCCAAAAGGAATTAATCCATTAGCAAATGGAGGAGAAGCATCAGTATTATTCTTTGCAGCATTCTTAGTTCTATATGCATTCGGATCAAGAGGATATGCATTAGATAATGGCTGGAAGAAGAAATAAACAGACTTTTTTATTTTTTTATTCTATTATAATAAAATCCGCATCTTGATATGGGGGAGTTGAAAGGCAGAGAACTTCGAGTTCACCATTAGTTGTATTTTCTAACCCATGAGGCAAATGGGTCGGAACATGTATCACGCTCCCTTTTCTCACAGAATACTCGTCATCTCCTAAAGTAACTTTTCCTTCTCCTGAAATAATGTAATACACTTCATCGCTTATATGGTGAACATGCAAGGTTGCTTTTCTCTTTGGAGATAAAGTGCCATAGGCAAAAGCCACTCCGCTCTCTTTTCTTTCTTCTGCAGAGTCAATTTCATACACTTTTGCTCCGTCTCTTGCGGTAAATGGTTTTTTATTAAATTTAAATTTCTCAACAGAAGGAATGCTATTATGATCTGGAATTAAGAAAACATCCTCAGGATCAAAGGGAGGCATGGCGAAGACAAGGTGCTCCAATTTCCCATTTGTGGTATTTTTTAATTTATGAGAAACTGAATGAGGAATAGTTAGTGAAGATCCTTTTTCTACCCCTAACGCCTTATCACCATAATAGAAAATGCCTTTTCCTTCCAAAATAAAGTAAAACTCCCTCATTTTTTTATGTTCGTGAAGAAGAGAGACATTGCCTGGCTGCATGATTACATGCGCCATACTGGCTGAAGGTAATCTTATGAGTTCTCTTAGAATCTGGTCGCATACATTGGGAACGGTAGGTAAATCATATGCATTCCATACGTTTGTTTGAGTCATGTTTATTATTAAAAGAAATTTATTTACTTTTAATATAATTTCTTAGAGCTTCTAAGACTTCTTTCTGTTTTGAAGGAATAAATGTAATTGCGCCTGCATTTTTATGTCCGCCGCCTTCTACAAATGCGTCAGGAACGTGTTTTTCTATATAAGCAATAAGTTCATGGACCGAGAAGTTTGCCTCATCTGTTGCTCGCATGGTAATTGCATCAGCAAGTACTCCTGCGGTGACTACTTTTGTTAGTTTCTTTGTCTGCTGGATATCATCATGGATTATTCCAGTGCATTTTCCTGGCTTTGGATAGAAACCACGTCTAAAGTTTTCTTCTACGAATAATAACTGTAATGTGATATCTTTTATTTTTTCTAGTTTTGCTGCCTTTTGAGCAATTGCCCTTCCTTTTGCTTCCATTCCTTTTATGTAAGGATCAAGTAATGCGACTAAGGCCTTTTGCTTCTCCATTGGCTCACCAAAAATAACTTCAATATATTCTCTTGCTTCCATAAACCTTAATTTAGAAGAAACAAAATCTATTACAGAAGCTATTTTGGCTAAAAGATCTTTATTATAACCTATTTTACCTGCAATTTTAAGATAGTCTTCAATCGCTTTTGGATTATTTATTCTATCTGCAATGCCTGCCATTGCAGGAATTTGCTCAACCCTTGATTCTGGATTAATTAATTTTGCAAGTTCTGCGCAAAGCATCCCTGCAGAGAACATACTGCCATCTTCTCCTACTAAGAAAGGATTTATATGGACTAGAGTTTGCTCTGAAATAACATCTTCGTCAAAGAAGTGATGATCTACTACTATGAAATCTATGCCGTGAACTTTCCCTTGCATTATTGCCAATAGATCTTCTGAGGAAGAACCGTTATCTGCGATTATTATTAATGGCATTTTATTTGAGAATTTTGCTTCATTAGCTAAAGAATGAGCCGTATCCCTAATTGAATCATCTATTTCATAGAAAGGGGCTGCGCAGGGAGCTCTAGTGTAATATTCCCAGGGAGACTTTCCTCCGCCATGTTGTTTTTCGATTAAAGGTATGATTGCTCTTTCTAAAGCATATCCTGAAGAATACCCATCTGCATCATTATGGTGTCTTACTATGATTGGCCTAGATTGGATAATTGCCAGTCTTATCTGTGTTGCAGCCTCTATGAAACGATCCTTTAATTTTTCTAATATCTTATCATGAACCATAAAACTAGTAAAGTTGACTTCTGCGCGTTTTATCTCAAGCGCCCTTATTTCTTTTAATAGACTTTCTTTTTCATTGTCGGAGAGTTTTGTAATGTGCGCTATTTCTCCTTCCAAAGCATCTCGGAATTCGCTTAGTTTAATTTTGGTTCTTACTGCGTCGCCTTCATTTATTTCAGGAAAAGCCCTTGCGCCAGGGCCAATGAAACCCTTTAAGGCTAAAATGCCTGTTCCATCTGAAATGAAAAATACAGTCGGCCCGGCAGTCTGCTGCACTTTGTCTATAAATCCTGTTAAGAAGATATTATCTCTGAGATGCTCATTGCTTATCTCCCCTATACTCATTTCCTTAGGAGGATTGTCCACGAATTTTTCTCCCTGAGGCCTAAAATCCTTGGTGAATTTCTTCTTAAATTTGTCTTTTTTATCGAATTTCATATTAGTGTGTAATTTCTAGGCTTAAAAAAGTTTGGCTTTTTGAATTTTAATGGTTTTTAGGCTCTGTTGAAAATCTCTAATGTTTTAGCTTTAAATTGTAGGCTATTG
>CAYHCG010000002.1:0-150446 GCA_964355135.1 Candidatus Woesearchaeota archaeon
AAGGCTAGATAATTTTTAGATGCCCTAAGGTCTTGCCTTAGGGAGTTTCACCTTTGAATTTTTCTCTACTGGGCGCGGATGCTATATATTTATTAATGATTTGTTTTTATGAGCATTATGAAAAGATCAGGCGCTTTATTAGGATTAAGTCTTCTTGCTTCTGCTGCAGGAATTGCTGGATGTGGAAACGAACCTCAGAGGTTAACTCCTCAACCGCCTACTATTGATTCAAGATTTGTAAATAAATCATATGAAGGCCTAGTTAATTGTAGAGTTATTTCAGAGATTTTTTCTATGACTGTTTACTCAGACGTTCATTCTGCATCTGTTTATTTTCCAGAAGCAAATGAAACTTATTCAAAGATAGTCAATCTAAAGTTTGATAATGAAGGGTGCTTGACAGTATCCGGAGACGATTCTAGTCCTTATTGCGTCGGCGAAGAGGGCCGAAAAGTTAATATCTCTTTAGATAGGGAAGGAGACTCTATTTTAGAGAGTGTTGTTGCTAGTGTAAAAAATGAAGAAGACTACTTTTTAATCGATTTCTATAATAATACAGAAAATCCCTATGGTGAAGGGTCCATATTTGAATATTCAAATGGGCAAGCATTTTTAGATCTAAGAGAAGGAGCACTTTATGAAGAATATTTTGATTTTAAGAAGTCTTGGGATAATGGTCAGGGCACTCATGGAGTAAATAATCTTTCTAGACATTGTGCTGGAGTGCTTTTCCTAAATAATTAATTCTCATCCACAAACATAGCCTTGCCATCCGTGACGAAAAGACTTGCGATATGGGACTCTAAATTAACTAGTTCTCCTTGCTTGTATGGGCCAAGGAGACTGCCGTTGTGGTCCATGAATTGGTCGACTGTTTGTTTAAATAATATCATCTTATTCAATTCTGTTTTATTTTCTTTACCATTTAACATTTTTGACAGTTCTTTGTCACAATCTTCAAACGCTTTGACCATGCGTTCAAAAGCTGCTTTTTCAATATCTAACATATTTTCATAGTCTCTTTTCATCATGCCTGTTTCGGTTGCAACGAAAATTAAATTAAGAATTTTCTTTTTTCTTCTCAATATCAATTCTCTGAATAGAGAAATTGAGTTTTCAAGCTGCTTTTTGGATTTAATGTCGGAATCTGCTAAGATTTCTGTCCGTGCGTGATCAACAGAATTTTCCGCTATATATTTTGAGAATTCAATAATAAAATTTTTGGGGAGTTGCTGTAAGGGCTCAGAATATTTTTCTTTTCTCAATATTTCATAAATATCGTTATAGGTTAGCATAAAAGTGGATCCCTTTAGGGATATATAAAAATGACTATACTCTTGCGAGTGATAAACCTAGGAGATATTTGTATTCTTTCGACAACAGCGAGGAGAAAAGTTATATATAGTTGTTTTGCATGAAATAATAATAAAAGGAGGTTAAAATGGCTAAAAAGAAAAAAATGATGCTTTCAAGACGGAATGTTTCTGTCGCTAAGAAGAAAGCTGAACAAACATTTAGGGCAGCAAGGAGCAAACTATTGAAAGCCGAAACAAATATGAAAAGATACGTTGAAAAAAATCCTAGGAAAGCAGCAGCAATTGCCGCAGGAATCGGAGTCGCTGTAGGCGCAGCTGTCGCAGCTGCTATGAGAAAGAAGAGATAAGTTTTTATTTACCTTTTTATTTTTTTTATTATCTTGATCCTTTTAAGATATAGAAAAATACGGTTATAAACAAATTGAAAAGCAAAGGGGGAAGAGAAATAATTATTCCTAACAATCCTAAGGCTTTTTGCTTATTAAAAATAGATATTAATCCCAAAATTAAAGAAATTATTCCTATAACTATTACGGCTAAAAAATAATACAACATTTTAGAAGATAAAAGTTGAGGTTTATAAAAGAAACTAAAGTAGAAGGAGATTATACCTAGAATTATGCCCGATGTGCTTAGAATTAGGATTGATTCCTTTTTCATAAGTTCTCACAGAAAAATAGATATTTAAGTGTTCTCAAAACAATTATATATCTAGGGGTGTAATTTTTATTATGAAAAAGAGAGAATTAAAAATCTATATTTTTAGACACGGGCAGTCTACATATAACAAAGCGCAGAGGTTTACTGGATGGAAGGATCCTCATTTGACTAAACTTGGAATTAAACAAGCGCACACCATTGCCAAGAAATTAAGACATAAGAAGTTTGAAGTTGCAATTCAAACTCATTTGAGAAGATCGAAACAGACATTAAGAGAAGTTTTGAAATATCATCCCGAATGTGTCAGGATTATCAAAGATGATAGGGTTATAGAACGAAATTATGGGAAACTTAATGGGTCAGGGCATCAACAATTTATCAACAATATTGGGAAAAGATTGTACAGGCTAGATGTACATGGAGATTTAATCACTTCTTTAGACTCAAAGAAAAGGAGAGAGGTTGAACATTTGTTAGGAGAGGAAGAATATAATTTGATACACAGAGGTTTCGATATTCCTCCGCCCGGAGGAGAGAGTTTTGCGATGGTAGAACGTAGAGTCAAGAGTTTCATCAAAGACTTGCTTAAGATGATGAGGAAAGAGAAGGTTAATGTGGCAATTTCTGCGCATGGGAATTCTATTAGGTTATTTAGGAAAATTATAGAAGGCTCGAGCGTGAAGGAAACTATAAGTTGGATTATCCCCTATGATGATTATTATGAGTATAGTATAAAGATATGATTAGCCATGGGTTAATGATGAGATTACCCATCCAAACATGATTCCCAAGATTGATAGTATAATTATATTGGCCATGCTTTGTGTTTGCAGAACTATAGTTACAATTCCTACTAAGAATGTTATTATTGCAATGCTGTTGGTTGTTTTTTGATTCATGTGAATATTAAAATAAAAATACAGGGATTTCTTTTAAATCCCTGCCCCATTCAACATTATATGTTGAAGGAAATAAAAAAATAAAAATTGTTTTACTAGGCTTTTCTAACACTAAGCTCTATATTCTGTTCATCTGCTAAGGAACCTACACTAATGCTATAAGAAGATACTTTTTCCATATCGTCTTCTCTTATGTCTTCTTTAGTTGTCTTATCTCCTTGAGTTATTTCAACTTCAAGGACATTTCTAGCATTTGGCTTAGGAATAATTCTTAAGAATTTTTCTTTCTTAATTTTAACCGGCCGAATATAGGTTTCTTCTGCTTCTATATCTGATACTTTTTCCATTGAAGAACCTTCTGTTACAGTTATTACGCTGTCGATTTTTACTTTCTCAAAAGAGGTTTCTGTCTGAGAAGTAGCAGACACTGCAGGAATTTCTATAACATTAAATAATTTCTCTTTAGGAGAAAAGGCAGTAAGATGCCA
Organism: Candidatus Woesearchaeota archaeon; assembly: GCA_964355135.1. GTDB lineage: Archaea > Nanobdellota > Nanobdellia > Pacearchaeales > GW2011-AR1 > UBA73. The sequence continues at coordinate 3,364 of CAYHCG010000002.1, forward strand.
CTTTTCCGCATTATTGCTAACCGGAGTTAAGTCTCCTTCTAATAAAAAGAAAGAATCATATTCCTTTATAGATCCTACAAAAGAAGCTATTTCTTCTGCGCTATTTGCTGTGAAAAGATCAAACTTTACAGAATTGCCTGAAGTGGATCCTTGAATCTTATAGCTATAACCTTCAACAAACATTTTTCCTTTTATTGTCTCTTCATCATTAAGCAGATTTAGATCAAATAAAATTCCTCTGCCGCTGGAGCTAGTGCCATATCCTTGGCCATCAAAATAAACTGGATGGGTTGGAATTGGCTGAGTATCTTCTCCAAAGATCAAAATTCCTTTAGTAGAAACTTTAACTTCTGGAGATTTTACAATAACTTCAAATATATTTGATCCAATTTGATCACTCTTAACATCTAAAGTAGTTGAAGCTTTTTCTCCAGGCTTGAGATATAAAATATTATCTCCGAAGTTTCCTTTTATATCTTGATTAGAGTAAAAGTAAAGTTCGTAGGCCATTGGAGTTAGAGCTATTGAAGGACAAGGCCCCTCTTTAGGACAATCCCATCTAGGATCTGTATTTCTAAGGTCCTGGACCGTTAGAGTATATCTAGCAGTTCCATCCCTTGAAGTTTGCTTTTCAGGTGTAAGGTAGACTTTTACATATTGAGGCTCTGGAGCCGGAGTAGTTGATGAACCGAAAGTGTATAATATGGTTTGCATATTATTTTCTTCATTTGATTCAACAATTAAGTTATCATAGCTTTCATCTAAAACATCAGGGCCACTCATTACTACATAAGAGTCCGCTTTTACGCTGACTTTATGGGTCCCTTCATAATAGACATAAAATCTATGGGCTCGATGTATAGATTCTCCTGCTTTTAGTGCTGGAACATTAGAATTTTGGTATTGACTATCGGTCGTTACATTGTCTCCTAAGCCTTTCCAAAACCATATGCTTCCAATCGACTTGCCGTCAATATAAACTGTATTTAGGAAACCTTGATTTGATTTTCCGTCTACAAAAACATCGCCATTTCCAATGTTCTTTAAGTCATATTCGACCCAGGTTGCTGTGCCTTGTGTTTTTTCATCAAATTGCTGATAGACTTTTAAGTTATTTATTACAAGATCAGGGCTATTGCCCGGAATAGTGTTTGAGCATTTAAATGTAACTTGTTCGTTAACACCATCAACTGTTGTATAGGCATAACCTCCACAACTGCTCTTCCAAATTAACTCTGTGCCTTTTTCTGCAGCAACTGAAGAAGTGCATGTTCCAAAACCTGAACAGCTAAATGTAACTTTACTGCCTGAAACATAACATTTCTGCTCTGTTTTAGTGCCTTCAAATACACATTTTACTTGTTCTTTTAATAATGTTGCACTTTGAAGTCTTAAGGCATCATCTAGCTCTTTTTCGAAACTGCTATAAGGGGCGGCTCCTCCAGAGAATAGCTTTCCATTGATGAAAAATGATGGAGATCCTTTAACACCAATCCTATTTGCTTGAGATATTTCTGCATTTAGAAGGTTTGTAGTTTGTTGGCTATACAAACAGTCCTCAAATTTTTGAGAATCTACTCCCATTATTCCCGCATACTGTTTTAGACTTGCAGTATCAACATTATCTTGTCTATTATAAAGAAAATCTATGTAACCATAGAAAGTATTGTAATAAAGCGGATTTTCATAAGGATAGTCTACCTGTAGTTGCGCAGCACATAATGCTGCTCTTGCAGTAGTATCTGAATTAGCATTTAATATTGATAAAGGGTAGTTTTTAATAATTAATTTAACTTTTCCATTATCAATGTAGTTTGCCTTTACCAGAGGATAGGTTTCCCTATACCATTTAGCATCCCAAGACCCTTGAAAGTCAGTATACATCTCCATAGTCACAGGAGCATTATTTTCTCCTATGGTTCTTTCGAATGTAAGGTCTGAGCTAACAGAGCCTCCACCGCCGCCTCCAGAACTTGGAACGGTAGGTATTTGCCCGCTGCCCGTAGAACTACCAGTAGTTGTACTCACACTATTTTGTGTAGTTGAAGTAACTTTGGCGCTTTCAAAAGGGCTCATTTCTGCTGAAACAATTGCTACATTGCTTCCAATTAACAAAAACATCATTATAGAGCTTAAAATAGTTAATACTATTTTTTTCATTTTATTCATACCTCCTTTCATTTTTGTTGTTTTCATGAAAAATGCAGAAAAAAATATTATATATAACTGTAGGTGGAACCAAGTGGAACCAACTTTGCCGAGGCTATTTCAATTTAACAACTTTATTCTTGCCTTCGCCTTCGCGTATTATGAGCTTCTTTTTTTCAAGATTAAAGAGGTACCGTGAGAAGCTAGCCTTGGGAATATTTAAGGTTTTACGAAGTTCTTTCTGTCTCATTGATTTTTTCATTAACAAATCTATTATTTTTTGCTCATTCTCATTAATTAAAGGCATTATATGTTGTAGATGCTCTTTCTTTTTACGACTTTTCTTGTAAAAGAAGATAACTATTAGGATTACCAGAATAATAAAGATCCAAATTAACCAAGAGTAATCTGTAACTTCCTTTAGTTTATATGATATTATGAAGTCTAATGCTCCGGAATCAACTAAAGTTATAGTTTTTTTATCAATGTCAATAATATTGTCTACTCCTGAAATAGATGTGATTGAATCAAGATTAGAGGGAAGGTGAATATCAATAAAGATGTTTTCATATTCTCCAACATTAAGCGAAAATGTCCAACTTTCTCCCCTTTTACTAGTCAAGGAGCTAGTTTTTCCAGTTATTTTGTTATTATTAAAACTTAGCCCCTCAAGTTCTATTGGAGTGGTGGTTTCTATATCAAATCTTGCGAAACCATCTTCATAAATATAAATGTCTCCTGAGATTGAAGATGCAGAGGCATGGGTTAGCAAAAACAAAGAGATAATCATGCAGAGAAAAATTGCTGCCTTTTTCATAAGCGTTAAGAGAAAAGCAGATTTATAAACGTGGCTTTTTTAGACTTTTTATGTTTGACGCATTAAAGAAGAAACTTGGAGGATGGTTCACAAAGAAGGAAGAGGAAGAACCGCCAAAGAAGAAGGCTAAAGAAGAAAAAAGTAAGAAGGAAACTAAGAAACCTGCTAAAGCTGAGAAAGTTAAAGAGACTAAGAAGTCTGAAAAGAAAGAAAAACCCCAGATAAAGGAGAAAAAGCCTGAAAAGAAAGAGGCTAAGATTTCTAAGGAAGTTAGCAAGAAGGCTTTGAAGCAGGAAAAAGAAGAGACTAAGGAAGAGATTATAGAATTAGAACAAGAAATTGAAGAAGCTACGGAAGAAAGGATTGAAGAGGAAGTTATTGAAACAGCTAAAGAAGAGGACATGCAGGAAGAAAAGAAGGAGTTTGTTAAAGAAATAAAGGAGAAAGAAGGAGGGTGGTTGAATAAGTGGTGGAAGAAGAAGGAAGAAATAAAGGAGAGACAGATAGTCGTACCAGAAGAAGGGAGCAAAGAAAGAGAAGACGAGAAAGTCGATATTGAAATTAAAGAAGAAGTTAGCATAGAAGATGATGTAGAAAGTAAAGAAGAAACGCCAGAAGAGGAACTTAAGGAAGAGCTAGAAGAAGATAGTGGATTTTTTGGGAGACTAAAAAAGAAATTATTGGCAAACGATCTCAAAAAAGAAGAATTTGAAGAGATATTTAGCGAACTTGAAATAATTTTGCTAGAAAATAATGTTGCATTGGAAGTTGTAGACAAGATAAAAGAAAATCTGGGAAAGAGCCTGATAGGGGCTACTGTAAAAAAGAATGATGTAGAAGAAAAGATTAGAGAGAGCCTCAAGGAAGCAATACTAAGTGTCTTAATTGAAGGAGAAGACATCATTGATAAAATAAAGGGGAGTAAGGAGATGCCCTATGTTATTTTGTTCTTTGGAATAAATGGAACAGGGAAGACAACCAGTATTGCAAAGGTTGCGTACAAGTTAAAGAAAGAAGGAATAGGATGTGTGCTGGCTGCAGGAGATACCTTCAGAGCCGCTTCAATTGAGCAACTAGAGAAGCATGCTGAAAAGATAGGGGTGCCGATCGTGAAGAGTGAATATAATTCAGATCCTGCTTCTGTTGGTTTTGAAGCTATAAGCTATGCAAAGAAACACAAAATAAAAGTAGTATTGATTGATACTGCAGGAAGAATGTATACAAAATCTAATTTGATGAAAGAAATGGAGAAGATTGTAAAAGTTACCAAGCCGAACTTGAAAGTTTTCGTTGGAGAGAGTATAACTGGAAATGACGCCACTGAACAGGCAAAGATGTTTGCTGAAACTGCGGGAATTGATGGGATGATTCTTACCAAGGCAGACGTTGATGAGAAAAGCGGGACAATACTGTCGGTTTCTTACGTTACTGGCAAGCCTATATTTTATTTAGGCGTCGGACAGGATTATGAAGACTTGCAGGTTTTTAAGAAGAGTGATGTTCTGAAAGGATTAGGGATGGACTAAGATATTAATCCATCGAGACTCTTACTATATCTCTCATTAGCTCTTTTCCACTCTTCTCTTGAAATTGGCGGCTTATAATTGTCCAGTTTGAACTGTTTTAGGGTTCTGTTTAAATCCCTTATATTGCTCCAATTTGATTGTTGTTCTATTGGGGAAAGATTTTGCAGAGAATCTGTGAGTTCTAAAGACTCGAAATATAATTTATCATCTGGAGTTAAGATTTTAGGAATTCTATTTCCAATAAGCTGAGTGTATTTTGCAGAAGTTTCTAAATCTTCTGCTTCTTTATAGCGATTTTCTTCATACATGAGACTAAGAACTTCTATATCGTCTACTAGTTGATTTAATCTTCTGGCATTATAATTTAGGGCATATTCTAGAGAACTTTTGCTTGGAGTCTGACTCTGGGGGAAATCGTGCGAATTAGGTTTTATTGTGCAACCAGGTGTTAACGAATTTAAAATTAAAGGAAGGAGATAAAATCTTTGCCTGTTCATCTTTTAAGTTTAATGTAATGATTTAAAACTTTTATGGAGATTTTTGGTATTAATTACATCTCGTATTCATAACTTTCTAGAATATCTTTCTTTTGCTTCAATTTATTGTCTGCAGAAGGATCTTCTTTTAGGTATTTGTCAAAGAAGGCGATTGCATAATAATCTATTGCCTGAACACGCTGATTTGACTGCAGACATTCCTTAGCTGATGAGGATGTTGTGCATCCCGTATTGGCCCAAGCTAGATGGCTTGCGAACTTTATATTAAGGAAGTATTTTGGCTCGCCAAGCTGTGAGTAAACTTGCGGTATATCTGGAGTTATTGTACTATCTAAGGTGCCTCCCTGGATCATTACAGGAATATTTATATTTTCCAGCCCGCCGTTAACGAGATGAGGTTTTATAACAGGGGAAACTAAGAGTGCTGCTTTGAATCTATTATCTTCCCATGAAGGCCAGGCACCTATTAAACCAAGCGAAGTATAGCCTCCCAGTGAATGGCCCATCATTCCAACACTATCTTTATCTATGGAACTAAAGAAGAATGAATCTTGTTTTGAATTTTCTGCTAGAGCATAGTCTAATAAGAATTCGATGTCTTCTTTTCTGTCCAGGTATGTTGCATCAGACCAATCTTGAGGGTTGTTAAACTGAGAGAGATCGAATTCTTCTAGTGAAGAGCCTTTGCCAGGCATTGTTGAGCATAGTGCATCATCATGGTCTGGAGCTATTACAATGTAGCCGTTTCTGGCAAAGTCTTCTGTAAGGAATACTGATTGAATTCCGCAGCCAGTGTAACCATGACTAAACATGATTAATGGGAATTTGGCACATGGAGAGATTTTTGCATCCCTAGCGTTACTTCCTTTTATCATAAGATATTCATATTCTTGTTCAGCCTCGTCTGTAGGGTACCATATTGCAACTGTTTTTTCTTTTAATTCACCCTCGGAATTAGTATAGTTTAAAGAGAGAATTTTGAAACCTGCATTGAAACTAGTGCAAGACTCATTTGAAGTATCAGTTAGATTCAATGGAGGGTTTTCTTGTCTTTGCGCCCTAAAGAGAAATATTCCTAAAATAAGAATTACTGCAATTAAGATAATAATGACCATTGTACTATTTCTAGATTTTGTCATGTTAAAGTGTTGAAAACAGGCTTTATTAAACTTAGCATTTGGGATTTTAGAGAAGTATAATAATATTTATAAGCCGATTTGGGAGAGGGTTTTCATGGATCAAAGAGAATTGCCTTTTGAGGATGGAATTACTGGTGCAGAATATTTGTTAAGATCTTTGATTGAAGTTAGTGCTGAACGTTCATCTGACGAGCAAGTTTTATCTATTGCTTTGGAAGAGGTGGCCACGGGAAGATGTAGGCCCGCAGACTTTAGCACGGTAGAACCTAATTTGGCTGCATACATGCATTTATATCGTCATCGTCTTATAGATATGGATTTCAATATTCCTAGTGAGAAAGCCAAACTGACTGATTTGGGAGGGAAAGTATTAAGGACCCTTAGAAGGGACAGAGCATATATGGCTCCTTCGGATCACATAAACCATTTGAGTGAACCTGGATATGACTCTCTTCCAATAGATAATGAAACCGATACTGCTTTATACAAGGGAGATGAAAATCTGGGAGATTATGAATTTGATCACCAAGCAGAAGGAGATACTTTCATTCCCGAAGGCCATTAATTAAACTTATTAACTATTCTATATTTATCCACTAATGAAGATACTATATGGGGTTAGCGGGGAGGGGTTTGGGCATAGTTCTCGCGCAAAAGAAATACTTCCTTTTTTATTGAATAGAGGACACAAAGTAATGGTTGTTACTTACGGGCAAGCTTATGAAGTTTTAAAGAATTTTAAGGGAATAGAAGTCCTAAGAGTTGAAGGAATCGAATTGTTTTTTAAAGAAGGTAGGGGCCTTAGTTTGAAAAGAACACTCTTTTATAATTTGGAGAAGATAACTAAAAATATAAAAAATTTTGGAGAGATTAAGAAAAGTGTTGACGCGTTTAAACCTGATTTCTGTATAAGTGATATGGAGCCGATGACTCCAATATTAAGATACTGGAAGAAATTGCCTTTAATTTGCTTAGACAATCAACACAGACTCACCCATTTACCTTTAAAAGTTCCTAAACAATATCACAGGGATTTTATTATCGCAAAAGAGGCAGTAAGAAGAGTTGTATCGATAGCAGACGCTTATATTGTTTTATCTTTTACAAAAGGAAAGGTAAAGAAAGATAAGGGAAAAACATTTATTGTCGATCCTATTCTAAGGGAAAATATACTTAATCTAAGAAGTACAAAGGGAAATTATGTTTTAGTTTACTTAACTAAAAAAGACGATAAAATTTTAGCTATTTTGAAGGGTATTAAAGAGAAATTTGTATTGTATGGTTATAATATTGAGAAAAAAGATAGAAACCTTGAATTTAGAAAAACTGGAGATGGATTTTTAAAAGATTTAGCGGGGGCTAAAGCGATAATTGCCTCTGCGGGATTTACATTGATGTCCGAAGCTTTGTATTTGAAAAAGCCTTATTTTGCGATTCCATTAAAGGGGCAATTTGAGCAGACTTTGAACGCTTTATTCTTACAAGCAGCAAGATATGGGGCTTTTTCTGAAGAGCCTACCTCTAAAGATATAAGGAAATTTCTATCAAGATTAAATAGTTACGAGAACAAGTTAAAGAAACATACAATGAATGCTCGCGAAGTTTTTGCGGCATTAGATAAGGTTTTAGAAGAGTTAAAAGAAGGCAAACAACAACTTTATTAAGCTTAAGTTGACTTGATTTTTAATGGTATTAGAGAAACTAGGAAATGTTTTGAAGAAGACAACTGACAAGATAGCGAATGCCATTTTCCTTGACAAGACGATGGTTGAAGGCATTGTCAAAGATCTACAGAGAGCTTTGATCGAAGCAGATGTAAACATTCAACTGGTTTTACAATTAACTCAGAAAATAAAGAAGGAGGCATTTGATGAAAGGATTAAGGGTGTTGAGAAAAAGGAGCACATTATCAAATTATTGCATGATGAATTATTGAAGATATTAGGCAAGAAAAGAGAGCTTACTTTAGGGAAGAGGGAAGTTTTCTTGATGGTTGGTTTATATGGTTCTGGAAAGACTACCACTACTGGGAAACTGGCTTCTTACTATGCAAAGAGAGGCAGAAAAGTGTGTGCTATCGGGCTTGATGTTCATAGGCCTGCTGCGCCCGAACAATTAAAGCAGATTTGTGATAAACTCAAAATTGCTTGTTTTGTAGATATGAAAGAGAAAAATGCCTTGAAGATTTGGAAAAAATATGAAAGTGAACTCAAGGAATATGACTTGGTGATTGTTGACAGCGCGGGAAGAGACGCATTAGATGACGAATTGATTAGTGAGATTAAGGGGATTACGAAAGAAGTTAAGGCGACTGAGAGTTTTTTAGTTATTTCTGCAGATATCGGACAGGCAGCTAAAAGGCAAGCGCAGGTGTTCAAGGAAGCAGCAGGAGTTAGCGGAGTCATTATAACTAAAATGGACTCTACTGCAAAAGCAGGAGGAGCATTGACTGCATGTGGAGAAGTGAACGCTCCGGTAGTATTTATTGGAACGGGAGAAAATCCTAGTGATCTAGAAACATTTGATCCTGAAGCGTTTTTATCCAGATTACTTGGGATGGGTGATCTGAAGAGTTTGATGGAGAAAATCCATAATGTAATGGATGAAAAGGAAATTGAGAGACAACAGAAAAAATTAGCCGAAGGGAAATTTACTTTACGTGATTTACAGACTCAGATGGATAGCATGAGTAGCATAGGAAGTTTTGATAAAATAATGGAAATGATTCCCGGATTAGGAAAAGTAAAAGATAAAATCGGAGAAGGCGCTTTGGAAACTCAGGAAGCAAAAGTAAAGAAGTGGAAACACATTATTAATTCAATGACTCCTGAAGAGGTAGAGCAGCCTGAGTTATTTGATAAGCAGACTAGTAGAATACAGAGAGTTGCTCACGGCTCTGGAGCGACGACTTCGGATGTTAGGGCTTTGCTTAAGCAATATAAAATGCTTAATGAAATGATGAAATCACAGAGCACATTATCTGAAGGAAAACTGGACCAGAAGACGATGATGAAAATGGCCAGGAAATTTGGCAAGAAGATGAAATTCTGATTACCTATTTATAAAATAATGAATTAAGAGAAGAATTATTCCAAGGGCAAAAAATATTCCAAATACTAAGGGCAGAATTAAAAATAGCCCTAGTCCTCCGTCAGGTGAGCGGAAACTTATAATTATTACTAGTATTGAGAGAACAATGCCTATAATAAACATTATTGATGCGATCGTTTTTAATATATGCGCTTTTGAGGATGTTTTAAGTTTTTTATTTGACTCCTTACTAAGATATTTTCCTGTAAAGAATAACAGGCAGAAAGAAACTATAGCTGAAATTAGCCAGAACCAAAAATCATCACTAAAACGATTATTCCCAAAACCAACAAACATGAGGCTGATGATTAGTAATATTGCCCCGATAACAAACGATAAAACGATTAAAGACTTGCCCATAAATTTCATGTTATTTAAAAGAAAGAGAGGTTTTTAAATATTGTATTTTATCAATTAGCATGAAAGAAGAAATAGTACAACGAGGGGCAGAGGCAGTTCTTATTAAAAAAGGAAGTATGATGTTGAAAAGAAGAGTTGCGAAGGGATATAGGCTGAAGACATTAGATGATAAGTTGCGGAGAATTAGGACAAGGAAGGAAGCGAAACTACTTGAGAAGGCTGGGAAACTGATTAACGTGCCGAAGATGATTAAAGTAAGCGATACGACAATGGAGATCGATATGGAGTTTATTGATGGGAAGAAATTGAGTGAACATCTGGACGGAATGAAAAACTCAAAGGAAGTATGTCTAGAAATTGGAAAGAGCATTGCTACTTTACATGACGCAGGGATCATTCATGGAGATTTAACGACTTCAAATATGATATGGAGCGAAGGAAAATTGTATTTTATTGATTTTGGATTAGGCTATGAAAATGGCAGGACGGAAGACAAAGCAGTTGATTTGCATCTGATTAAACAGGCACTAGAAGCGAAGCACTTTTTACATTTTAAGGGATTTTTTGATAGTATCAAGAAAGGATACGAAACTTCTAAGGAATATAAGGAAACTATGAAAAGATTTGAGAAAGTTGAACAACGTGGAAGATATAAAGAACAATATTAAAACCATAGTGCAGTGGTCAAGCAATAAATTTATATACGACAAAGCATTTTATTTCTAATGAGAATAGTTTTTGAAAAGGGGAAACAAAGAGAGTTGATTTTAAGAGAGAAAGAAAAATCCGGATTAACCTGGGATGAATTCTCAAAACATTTAAACATCAAATCTGGGAAACTCCATGCTTATCGCTACGAAGAAGCTTTATTGACTCTTGAATTGTTTGAGAAATTCTTTTTTAAGGAAGACTATAGAAAAAAAGTTTTAGAAACGAGAGAAGATAATTGGGGAAGATCTAAGGGTGGAAAACTTTCGAAGGGCAGCACAAAGGAAATTAAAACTCCTTCAGATTCTTCAGAGTTAGCTGAATTTTATGGAATCATGCTCGGTGATGGAAACTTAACACGAATAAAGAGTTACAAAGTAGGAACTTACGAAGCTAGAATAGTTGGAGATTCTAGAAATGACAAGGACTATTTGCTTGATTATGTGAGGCCCTTAATAGAAAAATTGTTTAAAATTGAAGTTGCAATTTTTAAGTTTAAAAAACAAAACGCTATAGCATTGGTCATACATGGGAGAAATTTAGTAGATTTTCTTGAAAGTAAGGGATTCAAGCCTGGAGATAAAATAAGAAACAATCTAAGAATACCGGGATGGATAAAAGAAAACGACAGTTTTCTTAAGGCGTGCTTAAGAGGGCTATTTGATACAGATGGAACGGCGTACAAATTAACCAATCAGAATTCATATCAAATTGCCTTCACCAATTATAACCTTTATTTGTTGAATGACGTTAGAGACAGTTTAATTCATTTTGGTATATCTCCCTCGAAAATTAGTAGGAATAGAGACCTCACGATAACCAAAAAATCTGAATTGCTTAAATTTTTAAACCATGTAGGGTTCAGTAATTTGAAGCATTTTAACAAAGTTAAGATGTGGAACTTAGCCCCGTAGCATAGCGGTCAAGTGTTCGGGCCTTTGGCGCCCGAGACCCCGGTTCGAATCCGGGCGGGGCTATTTTATATCTGGGTAATTTTCTAAATCCATAAAATTAAATATCTCAACTGTTTAGGAGAAAAATGGAAATTAAAGAAGCACAAGAAGTCGTGGATAAGGCAATTAAGGAGTATGGCGGATATTGGGAGCCTTTATCCATGATGGCCAGATTAACAGAAGAAGTTGGAGAATTGGCTAGGGCAATGAATTTAAAATATGGGGGAAAGAAAAAAAAGTTTGATGGCGATGGAAGAGCAATTGAAGAAGAGCTTTCAGATGTGTTTATCACGGTATTGACCATTGCCAATCATCAACGTATTGATGTAGCCAAATCTTTTAATGACAAGGTCCGAGAAAGTCATTCTCTTTATAAGAAAACTTATTCAGGCCCGGATAACAAAAAAAGTAGTTGAGAATATCCTTTTAGGGTTTCTTTGTTTTAATCGCGTGGAGATATTCTCTTAGATCTTGTAAGCCGTAATCTTTTCTATATTCTTGCTTTAGTTTTCTTTCTAAGTATCCCATTAAACGGGGTTGACAGCGATTAACTTCGGCTGTGATTTCATCTATTCTTCTTTCTACCGGATGGTCTTCGCCAAGACGCTGTCCAAGATAGGATATAAATTCTTTAGAGAAGTGCAATGCTTCATGTACAAAGACGTTTGGTCGAAGTTCTGGAGAAAGTTCGCAGTTTATTCTGACATGATATTTTTTGTCTGCCTCTTGTGATAATAAGACAATTCCCTCACGATCAAGATCTACGACTTCTATCAAGCTATTGTCTCGTTTGAATTCCTGCAGACCTTCGTAAACTCCCATTAAATTTGAGACATAAAATAACTTTTAAGGATTATTATAAGAAAAGAAGTATATCTTAAGTGTTTATTCAGTAGTTTCTTCTGCTGAATCTTCTTCCGCGCTGTCTTCCGTCTTTTTAGGTTTTGCCTTTGCTGCAGGAGCTTCTTCTGTCGTTTCTCTATTTGCAACGTCTTTGAGAGTGGTTTCCTTGTAATTATCTTTCTTTTTAGTTATCTGGAAAACACGAATTTCGCATAATGCCAGAGGATATACTTTCTTTAGTTTAAGGGAAAGTTGTTTTTGTAGTTTATTTGAGATAATATCTGAGAATATTTCATGAGCTGATTTTATCTTAAGTTGAGAAAGGAGGAATTCCTTTGTTTCATTTCTCAAGGCCCTGAGTATTGGGCGAGAAACTCTTTTTCTTGTAAGAAGGAATGGCTTTATCTTTGCAAAACAGTCTCTACACTCTACTTCGAAAGAATCTTCAACATAGTCTATTCCTTTTCTCATTACTTTAAGAATATATGACTTTGCAAGTTCTATGCTTTCAGGCTCCCCTATAAGACTATCTTCAACTAATTTTACTCTAAGGCTTAACTCTAGACTTTTCCCCCTTAATGCTTTTGTTAGATCTATCTTTGCTACTTTTCCTTCTAGCTCTTTTTTTTCTGCGGCATAAAGAGAAATTTTAGTAGTTATTAATGGAGCGGAAACTTCGAAGAAATCCTTTTTTATTCCTTTTTTAGCTTTTGTTTGTTTTGTTGCCATATTACTTTGATACTTTCTCTCCTATTTCAATTCTTCCTGAGCGGATAGCCTTTTTTATTCCTTTTGTTTTTTTACAAATTGTGCAAGTGTACATTACAGTTATTCTCTTGGTTACCTTTGTTTTTCTCTTCCAGGATTTTACTGCAGGCTTAGAATATTTTCCTTTGTTTCCGAATCCGGACCTTAATCCTCTGGCTTTTAACCTTGATGTAGAGCCTCTAGATAAAGGATGAGTTGCGCTTCTTGATTTTTGCTTTGCAGTGCTAATTGACTGAGCAGTATGCTTTTTACAATGCGGACAATATCTCTTTGTTTGTTTTGGTAACTTCATTCTAATGAGCCGTGACGCTAGCCTCAGACGGGCTCTGTATGAGGGTGAGCTTTTATTAATATCAGGTGAGAGAAAAATCGCTTTTTAAAGGTTGCTATTTTGGAGTATTACCCCAAATAGTGAGAGATTAAACTGTAGAGAACCGCAAGCTTTTTAAGGGAAGATATCGAGACTTTAAGACAATGGCAGAAGAAACTGTAGTCGAAGAAAAAGAGAAAACTAAAGATAGCGAGAAAAGTAAGTCAAAACCTAGCTGGATCAAGATGAAACCTGACGAAATGGAGAAGATTATTCTTGAATTAGCCAAGCAAGGAGAAGGTCCTGCTAAAATTGGCCTTATCCTAAGAGATAAGCATGGTGTTCCTAGTTCAAGACTTATTGGAAAGAAAGTGACTAAGGTTCTTAAGGATAAAGGAGTAAAATATAAAACTGAGAAGGATATTTTGGATGTAAAAGTTTCAACTTTGAGAGGACATATCGCAAAGAATAAGCATGACTATAGCGCTGCTAAGTCCTTGACAAAGAAACTTTGGATATTGAACAAGTTTGAGAAAATCAAGGCAGAGTAAATAATATATTTAATTTAAAGAGGATGTTAAACACAATAAGAGAAAGCATTACGAGAATTGGTGAATTAAGCAAAAAAAAGAAATTAAAAGTTGTGAGTCATTTTGATACCGATGGAATAACTTCTGCGGCAATATTTTCTAAGGCCTTATCCAGATGGGATAAACAGTTTTCTTTACAGATTGTTAAAGGACTAGATGAGGGATTTATCAAGGGCCTTGATGAAAAGGAAGTGCTGATATTTTTGGATTTGGCGTCTGGGAGTTTGGATTATTTAAAAAATAAGAATACAGAAGTGTTTATTTTTGATCATCATGAGCTCGTGCAAGAAATTCCTGGCAATGTAATGATGATAAACACGGTTTTTGGAAGCGAAAAACTTTCTTCTGCTGCTCTTTGTTATCTTTTTGCTAGAGAGCTAACGCAGGAAAATAGAGATCTAGCGAGTCTGGCAGTTCTAGGAATGGTTGGAGATTTGCATGAGAAGAATGTCGGGAAGCTTTTTGGGGAAATTTTGAAAGATGCCGAGACTACAGTCAAAAAGGGACTTTTAGCCTATCCTTCAACAAGGCCTCTAGACAGAACTTTAGAATATTCTTTTAATCCTTATATTCCTGGAGTGAGTGGAAGCAGGGAAGGAGTTTTGCATCTGCTAAGAGATGCAGGAATAAAGAACGAAAACGGAAGATACAAGGCACTCTACGAACTCAGTGATGGGGAAATGAAGGGATTGATTACAGCAGTTTTATTGAAAAGAGGTACTGCTTTAAGTGAAGAAGAAATTGTTGGAAATATATTTTTAATAAAATTCTTTAATAAACTTGAAGATGCGAGGGAATTATCCGCATTAATAAATTCATGCAGTAGAATGGATAGGCCTGATGTCGCTTTAGGATTCTGCTTGGGAAATAAGCATTGCAGGCAAGAAGCTGAAAAAATATACATTAATTATAGGCAAAGCTTATCTTCTGCCCTAAAGCATGTTTCTGAAATAGACAAAATAGAAGGAAAAGACTACCTTATTATTAACGCAAGAGATAAGATAAAAGACACTATTATCGGCACGGTGGCTTCTATTATGTCTCATTCTCCTTTATATTCCCAGGGGCTAGTAATCGTTGCATTGGCTTACAATGAAGACAAGATAAAAGTCTCTGCAAGGGTAGCGGGTAGAGAAGGGAGAAATGTGAGAGAGGTCTTGCATAGGGTAGTTATCCCATTAGGAGGAGAGGTGGGAGGACATCCTAATGCCGCAGGATGCCTCATTTCCAGGAATCAGGAGAGTGAATTTATTAGCGAACTAAAGAGAGTTTTAGATGTTGAGGTAGTGAAAGTTTGAACCATCAAGCATTTGAAGGGTCAAATCTTGTGTGCTCAAGCACCCTGGGACTAAAAATATTTGGCGGGGGTTCTTGACATTAGAAAGACTTAAAAGTATGGCAAAATTGAGCTTTTTATGAATGGAGAAAAGAAAGGAAAATTTCTGAAAATCATTTGCGCGAGATGTGGAAACAAACAGGTGATCTATGGCAAATCTTCAACGAGCGTTAAGTGCTTGAAATGCAATAAACTCCTTGTTAAGCCTAAGGGAGGCAAAACTAAAGTTAAAACTATGGTTGAGGAGGTTTTGTGATGGCATTAAAAGAAAACGATGCAGTTTTATGCGCTGTAAGGAAAATTGAAGGAACTACTGTTTTCTTAGAAATTGAAGGGCACGATATCATGGGGAGCATGGTGCTGTCAGAGGTCGCTGCTGGAAGAATAAGGAACTTGGGAGATTATGTTTCGCGCGGGAAGAAGATTGTTTGTAAAATCTTAAAAATCTCTAAAGATCATGTCGAACTTAGTTTAAGGAGAGTTACCGCAAAAGAGAGAGAAGAAGTTTTGGATTGGCATCAAAAGAATAGGGCCTACAGCAGAATTTTAGAATCAAACCTGGAAAATTCTGCGGAGATTATAAAGAAGATAAATGAAGATTATGATTTAGTTGATTTTATAGAAGAAGGGAGGGAACACCCTGAAATCTTTGAAAAGTATCTTGGAAAAGAAACTGCAAAAAAGATATTATTAATGATCAAGGAAAAGGCAGAAAAGGAAAAGAGCGTTAAAAAGATATTCATGCTGAAGAGCTTTTCTGACTCCGGCATGAGTGAGCTGAAACAAATTCTGAGCGTTGAAGGGGAATTGCATTATCAGGGATCAAGTGTTTTTAGTATAGAGATTTCTGCAAAAGACTTTAAGGAAGCTAATAGTAAACTAGAAGAAAGCTTGAAAGAGATAGAGAAAAGAGCTAAAGAGAAGAAAGCCCTTTTTGAAATGTTGAAAGAAAAATGAAACAACAAAATTTCGTAAATTTTGAGCCTCATTTTTAATAGGGAAAGATAAAAAATGAAACTAAAAAAATGTCCTGAACATGGATATACTCTGAAGACGATCTGCGGAGAGTGCGGGAAAGACTCTAAAGATGCGCATTATACATTTTTTAAGATGAAAAGCTTTAGCGAAATGAAGGCCTTAAAAAACTCTTAAAGGTTATTATTTTTTAATTTCTTCTTTCACTATCAGAATATCTTTTTCCCATTCTTCTTGAAGCTTTCTGTTATAAATTATTGCTGCGGGATGGAAAAGAGGAATTAATTTTATTTCTTTGCCCTGGAAGTTTAGGTTAATAGGTTTTCCATGCAATTTTGTTATGCCTTCTTGCTTGTCCATTTTTTCTACATCTCCATCAGCAAGAAGGAATTTGGTTGCATAATTGCCCAGAGAACAAATCACTTTTGGGGAAATAACAGCTATCTGTTCTTTAAGATAGGGAGTGTGTGCCATGATTTCTTGTGGAAGAGGGTTTCTATTTTCAGGCGGACGATATTTGAGAATATTGGTGATATAAATGTCGTTTAATGTTAATCCTATTTTTTCTATCATCTTATCTAGGGTTTTTCCTGCAATGCCTACAAAGGGCAGCCCTTGAAGATCCTCGTTATGCCCGGGCGCCTCCCCAATCAACACTATGCTGGCTTGAGGGTTGCCTTTGCCGAATACCAGATTTGTCGCAGTCTCTCTTAGAGGTAAGCTCTCATTTTTTAGAATGCTCTCTTTAATTTCCTGGAGCAATTGTTCTTTATCCGGCATCTTAATGGATTAATAAAATACTCTTATATATTTTTGCAGTTTCTAGTTTTCCTCGTAAACTCTCATAAAGTCACCAATTGAGAATAATAAAGTTTAAAACACTACTTTTCTGGATAGAAGGCATGACAGAGAGAACGCTTGTTTTAATTAAGCCTGATGGCATATTTAGGAATTTAATGGGGAAGATTATTGGTAGGTTTGAAGATGCGGGGCTGAAGATTGTAGGCATGAAGATGGTTTGGGCCGATGAGAGTTTTGCGGGATTGCATTACAAACAAGACATTGCGGAAAAATATGGCAAGAGGGTAAGGGACGATTTAATAAATTATGTCAAAGAAGGACCAATCGTGGCGATGGTTTTAGAAGGGGTTGACGCAATCAAAGTAACTAGAAAAATTGTTGGTTCAACTTATCCTAATGAATCGTTGCCGGGGACCATAAGAGGAGATTTTGCACATATTTCGAAAGAATACGCTAATTCTAATCAATTAAATGTAAGGAATCTTGTACATGCTTCTGGAAATGCAGACGACGCAGCATACGAAGTTTCTTTATGGTTTACTCCTAAGGAACTTCATAGTTATAAGACCGTACACGATATAATCTCTTTTGCAAAATAAAAATGGGACAAAGAAGAAATGGATATAAGGGAATGCCCAGAGATTATAGGGCGAGTAACAATAATCCACGGGCCCCATCTCATGCAGATACAACTGCACCGCATTCTAGTCATATTCCTATAGACTACCTGAGGCAAGTTTATCGTCAATTAAGGGCCATGAATATTTATTTTGGATATAATGATGGCGAGTTTCCTAGAAAGCACCCTCCTATTGATGGACAAATAGCAAATGCTAAAATTAGGTCAGATCATTTAAGGGACGCGACTATGGAAGAAGCTTCAATAACGCGTTCTGCTTTGGGGATGGATAGATTTGATCTTGAGTTTGCCATAAGCGAAGCTAATGCACTGAGAGCTACAGTGGATAGCATGTCAAATGCTCACGGGATCGATGCTAAAAAATATATGCCTAGCAACTGGAAGAATGGCAAAGCATAATTTCTTAATTGCAATAGATAGTTCTAAAAAGGTTTTTATTTCTTGATTAGTAGGTAGAGA
Source organism: Candidatus Woesearchaeota archaeon (assembly GCA_964355135.1). Lineage (GTDB taxonomy): Archaea > Nanobdellota > Nanobdellia > Pacearchaeales > GW2011-AR1 > UBA73. The sequence continues at coordinate 21,324 of CAYHCG010000002.1, forward strand.
TACATGGGCGTGTAGTTCAGTCCGGATAGAACGCAACCTTGCGGTCAGGCGGCAAAAAGGTTGAGACCAGGGTTCAAATCCTTGCACGCCTATTATAATCTCTTGAGTGGCGTTCTTAAGGATTAATGTAATGAGGTAGTTCAACACAAGTTTTTTAAACTTGGCATTTTGCTATTTTTTGTGAAGACACGATTAATACGTAGATTTCAGGATGAAATGTTTCCCGATAGAGTAGAAAGAATAGTTGGCCCACTCGGAAAAACACTCAGTGGAATGACCTCTATAGTGGAGACTGAGGTCGCAAAGAACACCTATCGCGAACTTCCTTATACTATCTCAAGAAAAATTTTTAGCAATTGGACTCCTAACAAAACTGTTTATGAATCTCGATTAGAGGGAATAACTTTGCCAGTTTATAGAAATTACAATGTAAATTGCATAGTTCGTAGAATTACAACGGATCTTATACTCTCTGCATGCGGTATAGGCATACGCAATCCAGAATCCCCAACTATAGTAGTTTCTATTGACAATGTTCCTACAGACGAACCAGAACCGTTTGAGATATATTATGACGTGCGAAAGAAAAAGCAATCGCCTAGAATCAGAGGGAAAGAGGAGGAAGGAATGACTGAATTGGTTGGAAGGACTGAAAAGACCTATGACTTTTTCAGCATGCACAGAATAGGATTCGAAAAAGCGTTAAGAATTATAGATGAAAAATATCCTTACAGATCCAAAGAATGGGATTCGTGCATGGATCGTATTACTGATGAATGTGGGCTTGATTTTATTAAACTTCAACGGAGACCAAGAGTCGGTCTAAATACTCCGCAAAGAATGAGAGAACTTATGCAAAGAGCTTATGGCCCAAAATCTCCTACTTCATAAAGGTAGATTTTTTTAATCACGAGGAAAAAGTTGGGGAGTTAATCCTTAGGATTAAGTAATCGTGGGGATGTTTATTAGATTTAATAAAAAATAAAAATAAGATTTTTCTTTATGTTCTCATTATACTTTTTCCAGCAGGTCTATTCTTTACGTGACCTCTGCCACCACTTGCTGATTTTGCTCTTGTTTTTGCGGCTTTCATTCTTCCGCCTCTACTTTTCTTTGCCATTATTTGCCTCCTTTGTATTTTTCTGTTCTTTCTTTAATGATTTTACGCTTATTTCCATCTCCAACTTCAATATCTTCTTTTGACTCGACTACCTTGGTGTAGGCTTCTTTCGAGTTATTTTTCATAGATGGATGAGGGATCACTAGACCTAGTATTAATAAAACTAAACCAATGGTTCCTGCTGCAATTGCCCATCCCCTAGGAACGGTCACACTCGCAGTTGATGTACGGGCGTCTATATCATCGGCACCTACAGTAGTAGTATCCGCTTTGATTTCTTGAACTGGAACAAAATATAATAATACCCCTATAACTAGAAAAATCACTCCGAATATAATAAGGCCTGTTCTCATTTTTTTCTCCTTGTCGGTTTTTTCATCTTTCTCTTTATAGTAGAATAGTTGAAGTATATATGCCGGCGTAGTATAATTACTACTTCTAAAAGTTTAAATTTTATCTTTTAGAAATAAGGCTCCCTGGAATAGGGATATATCGACATAAAATAAGTTATATTCCAGGAGCAACCTTTATATCAAATTTATTATTTATACAATGGTTTATCTGAAATATTTCTGCTACAAAATCACCAATATCAAAAAAGATATTACTAATTGGCTATTTCATCTTTAATTTCTCTTCTCATAGCAGTGGTTTCATCATTTTTTAATCTGTTGTCATCAGTAACTTTATCTGCCTTAACTCTTCTTTCCATTGTTAGTTCGTCATTTTTATCTCGATGGTCTTTTATTATCTTATCTTCCATTTCTCTTCTATTGATTGTGGACATATCGTTTTTCATTCTTTCTATACTTTCCATTTTAATTTCCCCCTATTAGGATATAATATAGCAGTCCGAGTATATATGCTTCTGTTGTTTAATTCATACCATTAAGTTAAAGATATTCATAGAGAAGTTAATATTTTTGGGTTTGTCAAAATACTATTACCTTCAATGATAATGAAGGATTTCTTCTTTACTTTGTGATTTATGTATTGAAGGAAAGAGTTTGTTTTGGAATCTATTTCGACAATGACTAGGGAGTTTGCCTTTGGCGGGAATATGAGAGAACGACCTTTTTTTACATATACTTTATTGCCTCCGTGCAACGGGTTCCAATCGGGAGAAATGAAAAAGAAAAACTCTACTCTTTTGGGTACTTTAGATTTTTCTTCGTCATGAAGGAGAGTATAATCTCTATGGGAGAATTTCTTTATGTCAAGATTGCTTAGGCGATCTTGAGCATCCAAAAGTCCACTACGTCTACTCAAGGACTTTTTGATTTCTATATGGCCTGGTTTAGCTTTTGCTATATTTTGGATAAAGGGAGTTATTTCTTTAGCAAAGAGGGTTTGCATTTCCTTTGAATTGGCTACTGAAAAAGAATATTTGTCTGGGATTTTAGTGTGAGAGAACTTTAATTTATTTGCAAGTTTTTTTATTTTATTGTATTCTTTATTATTCAAAAAATTATCAATTCTGGCAACTTTACTTTTCTGAAATACTTTTCTTATTTGTGACTGCACTGTAGGATCTAGGTAGATCTTGTTTATCATATTAATGTAGCCAGCCTCCAATAGCATATCTTGATTTCTTTGATAGGTTTTCTTCTACTTCGTGAAATGAAATTTTGGAAACTTCGAATAATAATAGTGAGTTAAATGCAGGAGGATACTTTTTTGCAAGGGTAGTAGGAGTATTATTTTTCGTGTTATATAATAGGAAGGCTCCCCCATCACTAGATTTGAAGTTTTTTGAGAGATAGAGCACATAGGCAATTTTGCGGCCTTCTAATTCATCACCATGGGGCAATAAAAATGACGTGGACTCATAAAGAGATCCGGACATATCTAGTGTTCCTCTAAATTGGCTATTGGTTATTTTTTCAATTATTTTGAAGAAATCCCAGGATAATAAATCTGAGTTAAACTGTTTTAGGATTTTGTTTTTTGAGAAATATAGATCATGGGTTTGCTTGAAATTAAACAAGTCAGATTCTTTTTCAATAAAATTTTCTCTTTTAAGGCTAGCGAGAAGAAGGTTTGCTTTACTCTCCTTAAGGAAATTGGGGAGGAGGATGTGTGGGAAAGGTTTTCCCTTTGAAAATTCTTGTTTAAAAGAGTTAAGTTTTTTTGGAAGTGAAGGATTTATCCAATCGGTTATATTATTCATAAGTAAAAATAATAAACTAGTAATTTAAACTTAAGCTTCTTCGTCTCTTATGCCTGCTTCGGTTAGATAGAACTGCGCTTCGTTATCTGGCAAGTTTGGAGAGTCTATGAGTTTTGCTACTCTTGAACCTGCTTTGCCTCTTCTGAAATATAATCTGTATGTTGAAGCATGCGCAAGGATATTACCTCCGACAGCGGTTGTAGGGTCTCCGAACATGACTGCCGGGTTTGCCATGACCTGGTTTGTAACAAAAATTGCAAGATTATTAGCTTCAGCCATCCTCATCAAATTATGCAAATAGCGATTAAGTTTTTGTTGTCTGTCCGCTAGCTGGCCTCTGCCTGCAAACTCTGCTCTGAAATGCGCAGTTAAAGAATCTATTATTACTAGTTTTATGGGTTCGCCGTTCTTTATCATCTCATTTATTTTATCAATGAGGAGAATCTGATGATCGCTATTAAATGCTCTTGCAACAAGAATATTTTTTAAGACCTTGAGAGGATCTGCATCTATACTTTGGGCTATCTGCCTGATTCTATCTGGGCGGAAGGTGCCTTCTGTATCTATGTATACTGCCTTGCCTTCTGCTCCTCCTTTTTCTTTTGGCATTTGGACATTTACTGCCAAAGTAAGAGCTAACTGGGTTTTACCGCTACCAAATGCACCGTATGCTTCGGTCATTGATCTTGTTTCAACGCCTTTGCCGCCTAGGAGATTGTTTAGGTTAGTTGAACCTGTAGAAATATATAACACATCTTCTCTTTTCTTTGCAAATTCTGCTGCATCCATGAAACCTAAGCTCATCATTGAACGTGCGGCTTGAATTGCCTTTCTGGCTACTGCTTCTCCAATTCCTGCCATTTCCGCTAAGGCGGGAGGGGACATCACCGCCAGGCCCATTAAATCATAAACTCCGGCTGCTTCCAGTTTTGAAGCAATTCCAGGACCTATTCCCGGAACATCTGTGAGTTTCTTTTCTTCTGAGACTTCTTCTTTTTCTTTCTCTTTCTCTTCTTTTTTTGCCATTTGATTTGGAGAGAATGAATGGTTTATAATCATTATGATGATTAAAAATAGATCAAGGATTAATGAGGGTTGTTTAGTTCAGACTGCATTGTTTTTATAAAGTGTAGGGGCCTATTTTCTTTATGGTTGAAGGAGACACTCGTCTAGACAGAGAGTCTATTGTTAAAGAACTAAGGGACAGGGGAGTAAGTATACATGAATGTCTAAGTTCTGTGGTTCTTATAGGGGGAAAGGGGACAAGACTAGATGTAGCAAGGAAGATAATCCTAAAAGAGAATTTTGTTGAACTAGATGAAAAATATCTTGGCGAGGAAGGGCCTAAGGGTCTTGCAATGCTCAATTGCCAGAGCGAAAGCGGAACTCTAAAAAAGCCTATGACTGACTGGCATTTAGATATTCATGCTATGTGTCCGCAAGTAAAAGAAATCGTCTTGTCTTTAGGAACTAGCGCAGAGATGGTTATGGATTATTACTCCAAGAGGTATAGGGACAATTATGAAGGCAGACCACTAAGTTATTTAATCGAAAGAAATCCTGCTGGGACTATTGCCCCTATAGTTAAACTGCAGCTCTTAGGAGAATTGCCTGACAAACCTCTTATTTTAGCTAATGGGGACAATTTGATAGATGCTGATTTTTATGATTGCTATTTGACTGGATGTCTATATGCTGCTAGGCTTGGAATAGACATAAATGAATTAGTTATAGATGTATTATCTTTTGTTCCGTGGGAAGAGTCTAATAATTATGGGACAGTTGACGTTGATTTTACAACAGGTCTTGTAAGAGGATTTAAGGAAAAATCCGGCGTTAATGAGAACGTGCACTTAAACTTGCAGGGCAGAGAGATGACTCCTATAAACTCAGGATTTTCAATTATAGTAAATCCTGCTCGCCTATTTGGAAAATATTTAACTAAGGAAGTAATTGAAACTTCAACAAAGCTAGAAAATGGGGAACTTGAATATAAGGGGAATGAAACTATTGTTAAGTATGAAACTCTCTATGGGGCTGTTGCAAAAGAAGGAAGAATGGTTGGCGTATATACTGGGAATTACTGGACTGACTTGGGAACTGAAGAGAAATTAATTGCGGCTGAAAATGCTATACCCAATACCCGTTTCTTTAGCAAGGTTTCTAATGCTAGAACTTTGCTTCCAACTCTTTAATTAGATTATCTAGATCAGGACTTTCTATGCGTTCAATATTAAATTCTATAGTGTTATATAAAGAATTATTTTTTATATTCCCAATGAAGATTTTTTCTTCTCCAAGAATTCTATCTTTAATTTTAGTGTATTCTTCTAGAGAGAATATTTCTTCTTTTGTTAAACCCAGAGAATTTATCTGATCGCCAAATACCACGCTTCTCATTGTTTCCGAACCATCATCGACAATTAGATTTAACAATGCTCTTTTTAGGGGGACTACTTTTCCATGAGTTTTGCATTCTTCATCTACTGCTCGCTTGCCACATTCCGGACAGACTTCAAAATATCGCGGATCGAAAGCCTTGAGAATTATTGCTCTGGTCCTTATGCTTTCTCCAGGTTTTGAATCTGATAATTTTCTTTCTACGTACATTTTTTCAGATTTAACTGCATCAATGTTTTCATTACTGATTTTTATGTCTGCAAATGATGAGAGGTGCAGTTCGCCATTTCTCACGCTTGCGTTTGTTATTTCTATAGTAGAGTTTTCTTTTATTTTTTCTTTTTCAACTAGTGAAATGTGATTGGTATCCCAGAGAACAACTCTAACGTTTGCAGTTTCGTCTGCTAGAGTTAGGTTAGCTACTTTTCCTTCTCTGCCATTTTTATTGAATTCTCTTATCGGGCCTATTTTTATTATCTTTCCAATGAGGTTTGCTCTTTTCATGCCTTCAACGAGCTCTGAAATTTTTAATCTTTCCTGAGAGAAATTAATGCCTAATTCTGCCGCAACGATTTGGGCGGCTCCTTCTTTTGAGATTAAACCCGAGAGTTTTGCTTTCTTTGCCTCTATCTTTCTTTCTATCTCTTCTTTAGGAAGAGAAGAAGAACGAGAAATTCTTTCGATTAACTGATTGTAATTATCCATTTTTTCTAAACGAATGGAGGTTTTTTAAGGATTTGTATTGAAAGTATTAACTCCGCTTTCTTATGCTTTGCTAGTAAATTAGCTATAAATTCTGAATTAACTTCAGAATTTATAGAAGATATAGAGATTTAGGGCAATTTAGTTACTTTTTGTCCCTAAATCTCTAATGGGCAATTAAGTAACCTAATCTTCCATAAATGAAAATCTACATTGTCAAGCAGGATCATATACAATTATTTCTATTACAATAATATTTCTATAATTAGACCCATCATAATCTGAAGCAAGCACTATAACCTCTATAAAACCATTTGGCCAATCTACTCGCGGATAATAGTCTGGAATATATTTGAATTTCACCAAGCTTAACTGTTCTATCGTACCACTTGATGGTCCGGATATTATTGTATAATTGTTTGAAGAATTCTTATCAGGAAGGTTAAATATCAAAGGAGATTGCATGGTTGTTGCCATATGCTTAACATAAATATCTCCATTGGCGAATGATCTATTAATGGTCCAATTCTGATAACCGTTTTCAACTTCTCCTTCTTTAACAAATTGGTAATTATTTTTTGGAGCTCCAAATTTTTCCGGCCAATTCAGCCACAAATAGTAGTCATCGGGTCTCCAATATACTCTAGAAATAAAAAGACTATTTTCGGGTTTATAAATCATCATAGCTAAAGCTGCATGAAGTTCAACAAGTGCCCTACTATTAGTTTCGGAAACTGCTTCATTCACAACCGGAATCCACAAAACAATTTTTTTGTTATCTAGCCATTTTTGATAAATAGCAAGAGCATCTTGCATCCTGTTTGGGTACGGTCTATTAAAATAAGGGTGAAAAGGTATTTCGAAACTCATTCCATCTACAGAATTCATCAATAAATCAACATCTTCAGTTGACATTGCCCATGGCGCTCCTGCAATATTAGCCACGACTTTCATCCCTTGTGCGTTTAAATCAAACTTAATTTTAGATAAAATAGAGGTTATATTCTGCCAAGTAATAGGTATATTTGGCCATCCGCCTGAATGCGGATGTGCAATGTTATCCAGAAAAATAAAGGGCCTTTGTCTATTGATAGCTTCTATTTCAATTTGATTAATAAATTTGTCTTTTGTTTCGGGATTTGTTAAATTTAGCCTGCATGCATTTTCTTCTATTTCAGGACCAGAAGAACTATAACAAAAGAGTTGTTCTTGTTGTGAAAAAAAGCTGCAGTTTACCAGTTCGAATGGATAATATTTTATATTCAATCCACAATTAGATCCAGAAAAGTAAGTCCCTATAATTGTTCGAGGAGAAGCATTTTGATAATATCTTAGAAAATTTTCATAATGTTCTGATGCATTGTATGATGTAAAATAATTTGGATTATATTGATTTACCAATGCAGGAGTTACAGTTGCTTCTTGTTGTTGAGTTCTAATTTGATAAGTATGGATAAATGGAGTTTCTTGACCCGTACTCAGGGCCCTATTGAAATAAGGTTCATAAACTGAAGAATATATATCTAATTGACCCAAATAATCAAGTCTTTTTATTGTTTTTGGCCAGTCCCAATTACATATTTCATTAATCTGCCCATCACAATCATTATCAATTTCGTCACTGCAAATCTCTGTTTGAGGTATACATTCTGAATTTCCTCCGCTTCCTTCTCCCCCACCACCCCCGTCACCACTGTCTCTTCCCGATCCTCCAGTAATGTTTCTATTCGTATTAATATTTAGAAAGTCAAGAGTACAAATTATTTCTTCAGGAAGAATACAAGTAATCTTATTGCCTTGCTCATCTAAAATTATTGCCAGCGCTTTTGCATTTATTGGTTTTTGATTTGGCAATTTATTAATTAGAAAGTCAATTTTTGTAGAAAAAGGAGGAGTAAAAGCACTAATAGATTTTGCAAAACCATCGTCAAAGATTATTGTAGCAATCAATTCATTAAAATTGCCAGTTACTAATTCAAAACTAAGGGAAATTTTATCTTGAGTTGAAGTGCAATTTAAAGGATCTATTTTCAGTTTTAGACATTCTTCTTGAAGGGGGATTGAGTCGTTAAAATCTGACTGATTAATATATAATGGGGGGCTGTCGTTAGAAAATCTTAAAATTAGAAAAGTCATAAATGCGGAGGAACTCACAATAAAAATAAGTAGGAGGAATATTATTAATCTATCAGTCATCCCTTTTTGATTCATTAGAAAAATAATGGGGGGGCATTTATATATCTAAGGATTTTTTGTGCGATTTATCATCCATAATACTCCCAGGTCTTGCCTTAGGGAGTTTTACTTTTTTAATCTCTTGATAGGTAAAAAATATCCGCAGATACCTCCGATAAGGCCCATGAACAAGTCTAACATTGTGTCTTCTAGGCCTATTTGGGCGTTAAAACTCGATAGTTGAGTTATTATGAATTCGAAGAATTCCCATAGGACTGCGGTGAAAACTACTAGCGAGATTACGAAAAGAAAGAATACTGCTTTGTTTGTTTTGCCTAAGTACTTTTCTGATTGGAAGAATTTTAGAAGTAGGCAATAAGTGATTGCCACCGAGAGGCCGCCTAGAAAATGCATTGGGATGTCGAATGAAGGATAGGTTTGATAGATGCCTAGAGGCAATACTACAATGTGCAATAGTAAGACTACAATAGGAAAAGAGAATATTTTTAGCAACTTTTTAAGAGGGACCATTTAGATAGATAGGAGTGAACTTTATAAACCCTATTTTGCAATGTAGGAAATGGCTGGAGTAGTTGCAGTAATTGTAAGGTTGATGCCGGATTCTGTAGATGAAGATCTAGAAATGATCAAGGAAGAAAGTGAGAGAGTTTTAACTGCAGAAGGTGCCAAGAATCTGTCTTTTGAGGAGAAACCTATGGCTTTCGGACTAAAGGCAATATTCGCAAAATTTGCCTTTCCTGAAGATAAAGGGACCGATGTGATTGAAGATATTCTTGGAAAGGTAAAGGGCGTTTCTTCAATCAGTATAGAAGATATTAGAAGAGCTTTTGGTTAACCCCTTAAGGGAAATAGGGATAAACAACTTTCTTTTTGCAAGTCTATTTGTTCTAAACAATTAGAGTTTGCATAGGTTCTGGCACAAAGACTTTCTTTTATGTTAGAACAGATTTCTTCTTTATTTTCTGGATGTTGTATTGCAAGTAATCTATAACAGAGCACTGGGTCCAGGACTTCTTCTTTATTACATGCTTCTAGAGCTTGCTGAAGATTTAAACCCTGCAGAAATGCGGGAGCGTCTTGCATTTCGCCAGTAAATTCATTCTTGCTTTGTGAGGGAGGATATTTTAAGATAATAAATATCAAAAGAGAGATTAAGACTAAAGATGAGATCAGGACCAATATCAATATTTGCTTTTTCTTTTGCATATTATTTTACTCCTACTGAAAGTTTGAGTAGTTTATTTGAATTTTGATATCCTATCGGATTTACAAAAGAATAGATTTCTGCTCTTTTAAACTTTTGATCCTTTACTAACTGGTGCGGGGATGTTACTGTAACGTCCATAATGTCCTCTGGGTCTGCAGTATGCACTAATCCGACCAAGTGTCCAATTTCATGGCTTGCAATATTTGCAGCATAGGTTGAAATTTCGTCTTCTGTAGGATCAATTTTTTCAAGAATCTTGAATGTTTCTACAAAAACTATCGCTTTTTGAGATTTTATAATATTATATTCGTCTACTCCCTCGGATACGCCCGTTAACGCAGCATCATCTCCTCCAAAAACAACATGGAGGTATGGTTCTTGGAGATTGCCCGAGTCGTCAGTTGAATATACCTCCACATTATATCCTTGGAAATCTTTTCTTACTTCTTGGAGGATTTTATCTTTAATATAATCTACTTTATCTGGATATTCTTTAGATATCCAGGAGTCTTCTAATGAGGAAACTGATATGGCTGGGCGATTGGCTATGTGGTAGTTTTCTTCCCCGTTAAAATCTAGGAGTACTATTTGTTTATTTGGCTTCGGTGGAATCTTATTATCAAGGAATGATATTTCAATAGTATAATCTCCGGTAAACTCAAAACCCGGGGTTCGTGCAATACTTAAATAAACGTTGTCTGAATCTTCTCGAAAGATAAATGATTCAACTGAAGGGCCCTGTATCCCAAGATATACATTTTGGTGATTATTTATCAATATCGCTTCCTGATTTTCATTAAATATTCCTAGAACGACATTCTTTTTATCTTGCGAAGATTTTATATCTATTTTTATGTTGCTGCTTCTCTTAAATTTATTCCCTAAATTAAAAACGTCAACATCTTCGTTAGAAATACTGCCCGATATCGTTATTTTTTTCCTGGCCTCTTCGCATGAAGAAATACTGTAATATTCTGCAGAGTTAAAATCATTATTGTCTTCTTTTTCTTTGTATTCACAAGATTCTATAATTGCATCATGTGGAGACAATTCGAATTCATAGTTTACTCTCTCACTGGAGGAAGGTATTTTATCATTGAAAAGGAAAGGCAGATAACCTTCTTTTGTAATTCTGAAGGAATACTCTCTTCCTTGCAGAAGCCCTATCTGAACGGAAAGTCCTTCTGCATTAGTATATGCTGAGGAAATTAGGGATTCTTCATTCTGCAAACTTATTTCTATTCTTGTTCCTGCTAGGGGTTCTTTTGTTTTTTTATCTATGACCTTGAGGGAAATGTCTGTTATCAATTGGGTATCTTTTATACATTCGCCCATATAACAAGAATGGGCTTGGGGACAGTCGTACGCGCTATTTGCAGCGTTGTTTTCATCTAAGCAATAATGTTCAATGATCTGCTTTTTTGATAGACAGGCATCTACTTTTTCTATTATCTTTGAGGATCCTGCTTCTCGCATTGTCAGCGTTCCTTTTTTGAATAGGTTATTCCCCCTATCTGTTTCTGCACATATAAATGAATTTTTCTTTAGATAAGTTAATGTGTAGGGTCCAATGCTCCAGGCAGCTCCGCCGGAAACGGTTCCTATTTCCCATGATATAGTAGTGTAGCCTGATTTACTTGCCTGTGCTGAATAAGATTGTCTCACTATTAAATTTACATAGGGAGTATATCCAGTCGCATCCGTTATTTGAGTAGAGATAATTGAATTTCCTTGTTTGAATTCAACGGTTGCGCCAGGTAATGCTTTGCCCGCGTTATCCATGATAAGGACTCTGACAGATTTTACTGGGGGGGGAATACATTCTCCTTTTGAACACATTTCATTTAGAGAACATTCTTTTACCACGCTCCATTCTAAACAAGCATCGTTATCGTAATTGCCGCAAGTTTGATAATTGCTATTGATACATTGTTTTGATCCCATGGAACACTCGTTTGTGCAGGTAGATTGAACTACTTGAGTGCAATAGCCTCTTCCTTGACCATCGGTTTTACATTCATATCCTGTTCCGCAAGCGAAACCCGCGGTTTTGGGAGTCCCATTTATATCACAATATGCTTCTTTTAATACGAGGGAACTTATGCAAGTATCTTTTAATTGCAAATTTCCTTGAAGAACTATTCCTGCGGTAAGTTTTTCATCGCTTTGGACTCCATGAGTCTCTCGGTCTGAATCCACGCAGGCAGCATTAATAGGGGTTAAAGAGTAGGGACCGTTATTTCCTCCTGTCGCAGGCGCTGCGCCGAGGAAGAAAGTTTTTGTTTCATAACCTTCTTTGCTTATTTCTGCGTAATGTACTACTCCTATTTTTAGAGAAACTGGAGAGGTATATCCATTTGATTGTGTTATTGAAGTTTGAACTATTGTACCTGAAGAACTTATCTCTCTAAACTTTACTCTCGCTCCTGGGAGATATGCATTAGTGTTAGAATCTTTTACACTTACACTTATACTTGTGCTAGAAGGAGAAGAGACACAAGTATTACTGGAACAGCTATATCCCGAAGGGCAGTTTGCATCTCCGAGACATTCTACGCAAGCATCATCACTTCCTGCTAGATCTGCTTTACAATACGGGATATTAGCAGGGCATCTTTGATTGCTTGACATTGCTTTACCTTCAACGTTGCAGAAAGCTTCTTGAATTTCGTGAGGGAAAACTGAAGTTGAACCGCAAGTGTCTCTAACTGTGGTTGTTTGAGTCGAGGCATGGCCAGCAAGAGTTACTTTTACCGAACTTGAATCAGTATCCATACATACAGGATTATTTATGCAAGCGCCATTAGAACAAATATATCCAGGGCCACAGGAAATTCTATTAAATGTATCTTCTGTAGCACTCGCGCAATAATGTTCGTTTACTTCATTAGCACTAGCACAACTATCCCAACTAACTCCAGTTAATTGGTTGTTTACGCTGCCTTTAGTATATTTTGAAGAAGACGAAGGAGTAGATCTTGGCTCAGTATCATCACTATCTGAGCATTGAGCGGTAGTGGACGGTGTGCAAATTCCATTTGAGCATGAATAACCTGCGGTGCAAACTCCATATCTTTTATCTAGGCAATTGTCTCCATCATTTGCTTCCCCACAGAACCATGTTTGTGTAGCACTATTGCAACCTGTCTGTCCGACAGAGCATTCATTTATACAGGTTGGAGATAAAGTAATAGTTAATGCCAATATTGCTGCAGGGTTTATGGTATAAGATATAGTTTTTGTATTGTAACCCGCTTTAGAAGCTGTAAAGGTCCAATATCCTTGTTCTAAAGCTCTTGTTGTAGTTTTTCCTTCTCCGTTTGTTGTGTGGCTAAAACTCGTTCCTGGTCCAACATAAGTGACTAATGCTCCACTTATAGGGTTTCCGTTTGAATTTTTTACATTGACATACACATTTCGCGTTGCTGCAGAAGTCAAAGAAGAGCCCATAATAAATAGAAATAGAGAAAGAAATAGCAGGACTACAATTGTTTTTTTCATCTTTCCTCTTTTAATATTTATGAAGCAGTAATATAATATTTATACCTTTGGTTTTAAAAAGATTTAAATATCAATAAAATTATTTATATTCATGAAACTGCAATATTTATTCTACGTTATCGGAATAATATTTTTGTTCGCTACCGTCGCTTATTTCTCCTATAATTATCTTTTTAATCTTTCTGACGGAGTTAAGCTCATTGTGCTTATTTTACTGATCATCGTCTTTTTTGTTTTAGGAGAAGTCTTCTGGGAGAAGGACTGGTAACATGGTTTATAGTGTATGGCTAGCGCCTTTTGGATGGAGCATATTTTTCTTCGGATTAATAGCTGCAATAGTCATATTTGCAGTAAAAAAGAAATTTTATCCCGTCATGTATCTAGTTTCTATCGCAACATATATATTTACAATAGGATTTACTATTGATATCCTTAATCTTGGCAAAAATGGAGTTTTGTTACTTCTGGCATTTTCCGCTTTAATCTTTATTTTGCTAGGGCTTTACTTTTCCCATAAGTCAAAGGGCAGGAAAGAGCCTTTTGTCCAAAGCACTTCTTCAAGGAGATAGAAAATGAAATTAAAAATTATATTTGGGATAATTGTTCCCTCTATCCTTATTGTAATACTTGCTATTTTAGGGAGCCTGAATATAGGTTTTTCTGTTAAGGAAACATATACTCCGGAGCTTTCTCTGTCAAGAGATATTCTGGATAACGGATTATTAAAAAATGCTATTGAAGTGGGAGAGATAGATATAGACAATGATTATCTGTTTTCCAAAAGATACAATTTACCGCCCCTAAGGGCATGCTTAATCGATACTTCAAAAACTGAAGACTCTATTGAAGCAGGTACAATAGAATATGGGGAGGGAGATTTGGTTCTAACCGATGGGCTCACATATTATGGGAGAAATAGTGAAAAAAATGTTCAGATAGGATCTTATGGCGAAAAAACAGTGAATATTTATTTAATGCCTTCGTCTACCTTTACTTATATGGATTCTACTGAACTAACATCTAAATACGGGAAGTATGATGAGCTTATCATCTATGAAGATAAGGGAAACCAAAGAGGCATTTATTATGCATACTCTACTTACTGTTTTAGTCTGGACGATAAGACCATAGAAGATGCTGTGCGAATAAGAATTGTTCCTTAATTAGTTTTTAGGAAAGCCTTTTTGAGATTTCTCTATTTTCCTTAAGCAGGTCTTTTATTTACATATATCAGAGAAAAACACTAAACTATATAAAACTCTTTTGTTTTTTATGATTAATGGTTTTAACAAACGAAGAAATAAGAGAACTTAAGGATCAACTAAGAGAGCAGACGAAGAGTTTATCTGTAGAAAAAAGAGAGGAAGCAGAGAGACAGATAGATGAAATGTCTGCAGAGGCTTTGGAATCCATGATCGAGCAACAACGTGGCAGACAGCAGATATTTAGAATGATCGCCAATAAGGAAATCGATAGCGTGGTGATCGAAGAAAATAGTGAGGCTATTGCAGTGCTTGAACTCAATCCGGTAAGTGAAGGGCACACTTTGGTTATTCCCAAAAAAGAAATAAAGAAAAAAGAAGACATGACTGACAAAGTCATTAGTTTTGCCGAAAAAATTATAAAAAAGATTGAGACGCATCTAAAGCCAAAAAAAGTGGACATGGTAATAGGTGAGAAAATGGGCGAGGCCGTGATTGATTTGATTCCTTTTTATGATAAAGAAGTCAATGTAAATAGCGAAAGAAAACAATCAACCAAAGAAGAACTAGGTAATATAAAAAAGAAACTGAATACTGAAATTATCAAAAAAGTAGAGCCAGAAAAAATTAAAGTAACAACGACAGAAGAAAGTCAAGTCGAGAAGGTAAAAATAAAAAGAAGAATACCATAAGTATCAATGTTATCAAAAATGCTGGCACGAATGGAATTCCTTCTTTTACGAGGACATGTTTTTTGTATTTCTTCAGGAGTTTGATGTCTTTGGCAGACAGACCATGAACGGTTTTATAGATAGTTATTGATTTTGTTAATTTAACGCTATTCTCTAGCCAATCTCCCTCTGTAAGCTGATTGTAATGATAACTTTTGATCATGCATCTTTCCAGAGATTTTGTGTAGACATACATTAAAGGAATTAAAAACAAAATTGTCAGGGGAATTAATAGTGGATTAATGAATGTGAAGAAGAGCGAGACAAAGAAAAGCACCAATGAAGTGACTAGAGTGATTTTATGCTTTTTTAAGTAGTTGGAGAATTGTGTTGAGAATATTTTCTTATTTTTTACTACTATGCCTATTGAATAGAGAAGAGAGTAGATTGCCCCTATAAAGAAGAGAACAAAGATAAATACTATGGGCATGATAAATAGGGATTTAACAGAATAATACGGGAGGATTAGGCCAAATCCCATCAATAGTTTTGCATCTCCTCCTGCAAATGCTTTTGCATAATAAAGTACGTGGGCCAATACAAAGAAAATTGCAAAACCAAAAAGACCGAAGAGGAAAAACTGCGTATCTTTCTTTGAGATTGAGTAAAAAATGCGATAAGCAAACGCAAAGACTATGAATGAGAAATTAAGCCAGTTAGCCACTTCTCTTTTTTTTAGATCCTGAATAGAGCCAAATAAAGTAAAAGCAAATGCCAAAACAAAAAGGAAATAGTACTCTTTCATTGAAAACTAAAGAAAAGAAGTTTTATTAAGTTTCTTATTTATTAACTATAATGGAAAAGAGGGCTGGAGGAAAGGAAATCGTCAAAAATAGCAATAAGTATTTTTTCTGGGCGTTCCTATTATTATTGATAATTTTGTGTTATCTGATATTAAAGAGTTATCTTGTAGCCTTAATTTCTTCTTTTATTTTAGCTTATTTAGTTCGACCTGTCTACTTAAGAATTGAAAGAAAGAGCGGAAAAAACCTTGCCGCCATAATTTGTATATTATTAATTTTAGCAGTTGTGCTTATACCCACTTGGTTTGTTTTCAATGCCTTAATACAGCAAACTGGAGGATATTTCACGGAAGGAGTTTTTGATTCTGTATCAGAGAAACTATTGTCCTATCCATTATTTGAGAAACTTAATACTACTGAGAATATCGCTAAAGTGGGTAGTGCGGCAGGAAAACTGTTTACTTCTACTATTTTATCTCTGCCGAGGTTTTTAATATCGATTCTGTTAGCTTTAGTAGCAGTGTATTATATCCTGGTTGATTGGGAAAAAATAGTTTTTAATCTAAAGAGGAGCATACCCCTATACGATAAAGAGAAAATTGTGAAAGAAATCTCTGAGATAACAAACGTTATGGTTTATGGCACTTTATTTGTAGGACTAATAGAATTTGCTGTCGCTTCTATAGGGTTTTATTTACTGGGAATTAAGTTTTATCTGCTCATAGGGGGACTAATATTCTTATTTGCATTTATCCCAGGATTAGGGCCTACGATTGTCTGGGTCCCCTTGGCTATTTATTACTTTATTTATGGGCAGTATGGGATTGCGTTAGGAGTGCTGATTATAGGCTTGATATTGAGCGTTGGTTTAGATTTGATCTTTAAGACAAAATTACTCGGAAGAAGATCCAAGATGAATCCTTTGATCATACTGCTAGGAATCTTAGGCGGAATACCTCTATTTGGCTTCTTTGGATTTGTAATCGGGCCATTAATTTTAGCATACACAGTAAAGATAGTGCAACAGGTTGTAGAGAATTACTGATTAGGTTGTTTTTCGTTAATTATTTTGACGTTATCTGAGCGATGCTGCCCGCCTTTCTTATATTTATTATAGTGGCCTTTGGCTTTTTTGTCATTTTTTGACTTTCTCTTAGTAGGCATTCCGTAATCCATTTTTATTACTAATTGATTATTTATTTAACCTTTTTGGTTTTGAGTTTTGAACCAATGAAAGCGCCAAAAGAAGAAGCAAAG
This sequence comes from Candidatus Woesearchaeota archaeon, assembly GCA_964355135.1. Lineage (GTDB taxonomy): Archaea > Nanobdellota > Nanobdellia > Pacearchaeales > GW2011-AR1 > UBA73. The sequence goes on from CAYHCG010000002.1 coordinate 38,553, forward strand.
AAGAAAAAGACTAGGGGGCCTAGAATATATCGGCTATTGAGTGAGGGATTGCGGATTATTACTAGTAAAAGGACGATTAAAGAGATTGAGCCTATGTAACCTCCTATAATGAGCCCTTTAAGGGTATTAGGAAGGGTACTCCAGCGTTTTAATCTCGACTTTGGGAAATCCATTTTATTCTAGAGTGCATTGGAAGTCAGCGCAGGAAAAACTACAATCAATCTCTAGTCTGGCGTCAGAGCATTTTATTTGCTCATTGTTAAGCGTGTAATTGTTACAACAGAATGTTAATCTATCAGTATTGTCGCATGCAGTCATACAGGCTTGCCTTACTGCTGTTGACTGAGCAGTATCTGTGAAAGGATCTGTTGTCTCTTTAAAGCTCTTAAAGCCGCCAGTCATCATATAGACTAGTCCAATAAGGACAAGGATACCTAACACTATTATTATTAAAGTAGATATCGCCATTTCCATTGCTTTAGAGTTCATTGTTAGATTAAGGTGCGGGAACTGATGAAGGTATGCAACAGACTTCACTCGCAGGAATTCCCCTTATTCCTTTATCTGCCTTTACAATACTTCCATTAGGGCACTCAGCTCCCTCGGCAATCAGGTCTCCAAGACCGGTTGGGCCTTCACATTCATAAACTTCCCAGCAGTTTCTTTGATTAATTTTAGTGGTATCCTTTGCCTTGCCTGAAATCATGAGGGACTGACATTGTTCTTGTATTCTTTTTTCCATTGTCTTTCCTGTACAAGATAACTTGCTATCGATTCCTTGCGCTACTCTAGGATCTTCACAAGTTACGTATTCTTTTTTACCGTTTACCTTGACTTCTTTAAATTCATCACAATAAGTATAAGCTGCATTGGTAGTTACTGCTAGATTGCAGTTTGTTACAACATCTGCAATTGAAGAGCCTCCGCCACCAAAGATATTAATTTTTTCCCAAAGACCTGACCAGCCATAACTAAAACCTAAAATCAATAGGACTAATACTATGATTCCTAGAACTATTAATATTAATGTACCTATAGAAAGATCCTGTCCTTTCTTATTCATCCTCTTTTGCATTATTTTAGTAAACAAAGAAGATTTATAAATGTTTTTAAGAAGTTATTTGAATCGTTACGTTAAAATCTCTCTGGATTCTGTTCTGTCCTTTTTGCGATTGAACAAATAAGTCGCCTATTTTTAAGAGATATTCGTTTTCGTTTTTTTCTACTTCAAACTCTGCTGGATTACGAAGTTTTGCATAGAGATTGCCTGCGCCTTCGTAGAGATGGATGGTTTCTCTTTCTGCTGCGACAACTATGACTTTTTCTTTTATTTGTTCTAGAGAGCAGCCATTGCAGGAGCTTAGTGACTCATTAAAAATTAAGTGTGCTTGTTGACGGACATAGATTTCGTTAAATTTTACATTAGACATCATTTCTGAGAGATTTTTCGATTGTGAATCAAGATTATTATTAAAAGATGCCATTGCGAAGAGTGCTGCTAGGGACAGTATTATTGCCAGGGGGAAGAGCATGATAATTGCTATCTGGGATTTGTGGTTCATTGGCAACTCCCGAAATATTCCCTTATATCTTCACTATTTCCATTTACTTTTATTTTTACTGTTAAAATTTTATTTTTTATCCTTTCTTTAAAACTGTTATGCTCCGGCTTATTCATGATATTTGAATATTCGTGGGGTATAAGAACATAAGAAGAATAAGTGTTATATGAAAGATAATAGCACTCATTTTCTTTTAGCCTTAGGGATAAGAGATATTTTTTAAAATCATCTTCATTTACTTTTCCGGAGAGTCTGAGGTAGACTAGATCGTATATCAGGTAACTAGTGTTTTCTAAGGAAACTTCTTTTAACGATAGACTACTTAACGGAGATGATGCTTTCGATATCTGTGGAGGAGCAGGCTTGTGAAGAATTGCAATTCCTGCTGCGATAGCTACAAATCCTAACATTACTAATGCAACTAGGATGAAGACTATGGGTGCTGAGAGGATGTGTCCTGATTGGGCTTTTTTATTCCAGAGCATTTTGCTTTTCACTTTGTCATTTGCAAAATCTCTGCCTGGAGAATTCTTTTGCTGAACCGAATTCTCCATCATTGGAAACTACCTCCGCCACCGCCACCACCAAATTCCCCCCCTGTACCATAAGAGGGAGCGGTAGTTCCTCCGGTTAACCTCTGTTCAGACTTTTGATTAGATCCTGTCTGAATAAAATATTTTCTATTTTCGTTCTGCAAGGTAGAATTAAAGCAGCGAAGATATAGATTATTTTTATCTGAGAGATTACATTGAACTTCGTCTCCCTTGCCTAGTCTTATTAATTGGAGATCATTACTCTTTACCAAAATAAAAAGAGAACTATTGAGTATCTTCTGATTTAATTGACATTTTGTAAGAAACTCTTGGGTTAGAGTATTTTTGTCACTTTGATCCCAATTTATATTGTTATTCTGGATGCAAGCACTTATTTTATTATTCAATAGTTCTGCGTCAACAGTGCGAAAATCGTATTCAGCACTAAAGAAGAAGGATGTGCCTGCCCAAATACCAAATCCTATTGCAACCATGACCATCATATATGCTATGAGCATTAGGAATTCTCCTGCCTCTGTTTCTGCTTTTTTATTCATTCTGTTCTTTTTGTTTTTCTATTACTTTAAATTTTAAGATGTTCTCTGGAACTGCAAGTTCTATCTGGGTATTAACGATATCCACATTATTGAAATAATAGTAGCAGCTTTTTCTTCCTAAAGATAATTTAACACAGATTTCGTTGTTTATGTTATCGAATTGGAAAATTTCTGAGAAAGTCTGGAGTTCGTTTTCTTGGGCTATTTCTGTGGCTTTTTGAATATCTAGAGTTATGCTATCTCCTGGCTGGGCAAGGTTAATTACTCTGGAGATCTCTTTTGCATAATACTTTTCCCATATTGAAGCGCCATTTTGCTGGCCTTGGATAAAAAAGAACATTCCTGCAACAAATATTATTACGAGTATAACATATAATGCATTTTGCATTACTAGGTCCATTGCTTTTTTATTCCAGAGCATTTTGCCATTTGCAAAATCTCTGCCTGGAGAATCCCTTTGTTGAACTGTATTCTCCATCATTGGAAACTACCTCCACCGCCGCTACCGCCAAATTCTCCCCCTTTGCCGAATGAAAGGAGTTTATCTTTGTTAGCAAGATATTCTTGCGAATAGTGCGTTATGACTAACACTCTCTCTCCACTTTCTACTTTTTTCTCTATTTGAATTTCAACTAGGCGATTAGGTAAGAAAATCGTCTTATCATATCCTTGCGTATATCCTAGAACTGCCTTGCCTCCTCCTGGACTTTTTACTTCTGCAACAAAAGGAATTACTAACTGGATTCTGTCGAAATCTAATTTTCTAAAGAATCCTTTTGTTTCACAATCTCTTTTTAGAGAATCGCCTGTGGGGACGGCGGAAGGGTCGCTTATTTTGCAAACGTAGATGCAAGGCTCGAAGAAACAAGCATCTGCACGATAGGGATTATATTTATCAAATGCCGTAAGGGCCCAACCTTCTCCGTTAACTCCCCTAAGAGTTATGTTTGCTCCTTGGTTTTCTGGAAGAGAGTTTATTTTACCTTCAATTAATGTCGCTACATCCTTAGCGCTTTCTGTTTCTATATTTGTAGTTAGTTTGTTATAGAGATAATATGCGCTATAAATCAATAATAATAATCCTATAACTGCTACAATAACACTTAACGTGTTTTCTAATACTATAGCTTTCTTATTTGATTTCATATTAAGCGCTGCCTTCGAGCTGAGTGCAAATTGAATTGATAGTGTTTACTTCGTAGGGCAGAATCTGCACTGTAGAACATCCTCTTTGTTCTGCATCGTCAGTACTTGTAAAATCTCCACAGAAACCGGCGGACGCAACTTTTCCATCATAAACATTTGACATCGCATACAAAGTTACTCCTGCTCCTCCTGCCACTGCAATTGTTACTCCTAAAGGAGTCGATGCAAGTGCCTTTATGCCCGGAGTCATGAATGTTGCTCCTGCCACTGAAGCTCCAAAACCCGCTAGCTTTCCGAATGCAGTGGAGTAGTCTTCTGGTTTTATCTGTGTGAAGACAATTGCATATTCATTAAGAGACTCTTTTGTAAATGTCCCTCCGATATCTTCTTGTTTTGGAGCTATTGTAGCCCTGGCATATGAATTGGTACCTCTATCTGTAAACGCACTTAGGTAACTAGTTGATGTTCCTGGAGCAGGATTGTTTTTCAGATACTCATTTATATCTATCTGGCTCATTATTGCTGCATCTTCTACATTAATAGCTACTCTTGAGCAAATTAAGCACGTTACCCTTTGGCTTTCCCAGTTAGTATACTTTCTTACTCCGCCATTGAATAAGTCCAGTTTGCCTTCTCCCATCATTGACCAACAATCATACATTCCATTTGCAAGTGTTTCTTCTATCTTTCTTACCGAAACGGGATCGTTTTCCTGAATTTTTACTTTTGTCACTTTATCTTCCCCGATGAATTGATTGCAGTTTTCATCTGAAGTTATGCAAGTTTTTTTTGTCTTGCATTTAAGGGGAATATATTGAGATTCCGCTTGTGGTGTTTGCGCTCTCGCAATGACTGAAGTATGACAGAGTTCATAGTCAGAGAGTTCATTGAGGAAGAAAAGTTGAACTACAAGCATTAAAACTAAAACAAAACCTGCTAATGAGAGGAGTATTATAGCAATCTGTCTTGCTGTCATCCCTCCATCACCTTTCTTTTCCATTGAACAGTGAAGAAAGTTATATTTATAACAATTACGTATTTGATTTAAGATAGGTTCGTGAAGCCTTTTATCAATTGGATAACTAAAAATCCTCCAGCGATGAAAATAATTATCCATATAATTAGCTGCAGAAGAGGATCTATTTCTAGGGCTTTTTTGTTTTTGATCATATTGCTACAATTGGGCAGATTTGCTCTGCGCTGACTGGTTTAGACAAATCTATTCTGAGATAATTTGGATTATAGAAAGCTACGCAGAAATAGTTTGAAGTGTCTACATTGTCTTCCTTGTAATGAAGTTGAACTGGCTTTGAAAGGATAGAGAAGCGCCAATTGTTTAACTGAGGAACTATTAGCTTGTAGAGCTCACTGGACTTTTCTATATTTTTCTTTGAGTTTTCATTTAAACCTTCAAAATTATAATTTAATTTTATTAATTCTAAGTTATCTCCTTTTAGTATTATTTCTCCGTAATATTTTCTGTCTTCTCTATTCTTGCTTCTTAGAAAAGAATCTATGTCTCCAGAGGGATATTGTATTCCTGTTAGAAACAGGTCTAATTGAGGAGGAGTTTTAGAAGATGCTTTTATAAATTCCTTCTGATCTTTTGCGTCGTAAATCAAGACATTTTCTCTCGGTCCAAGGGTTATCCATTTGTTGCGATCTCTGAGGGCTGAATTGTAGTAATAGTTTTCTGTTAAGTCTTCTTTTATTTGAGCTTCTTTTAGAACTTTATCATTAAAAGAAGCTTCACCATTCTTATCAAATTCCCAGAAATGAGTATTATCAAACCATTCGACTTTATTGTTTGTGATGTTGTATCTAATTATTTCCGATTCTTGCGATAAATTTGTTGTGTGGTTTAAATCTGGAACGATAATGCCCCATCGCACTAATGTGTCTCTTGCTGCACCTGAAGCCACCACTGCCCAGATTCCCACTATGACCATGAATAGAACTAGTCCAATGAATATTGTTCTGAATTCGAATGCTTTTTTGTTCATTTTCCGCCTCTAATTATTTTATGTAGAAACTCTATTGCTCCACTGGCTTTTCCAGTAGTCATCATGAAGAGTATTAGTGAAAAAAATATGAGTCCTATAATAATTATCCAAGGGAGTAAGTGTTCAAATTGACCTCTTTTTTCCATACTAAAAATAGTTAGAAGGAGTATAAAAATGTTAAGGGCTATCTTCTATGAGCAAAACGATTAATTTATAACATCTTTTTGTTATATATTTTTAGTGAGAACTAACGGTAAAGTGAAAGAGAATAAAAAGAGGAGTAAATATGGCATATGAAGATGATTCTGCAGCGGCAATTATAGATAAATATTCTAGGAAATTAGAGTCACAACTTGGCACAGGGAATGCGGCCGGAGAAAATTATTCTAAAGAGTATACTAGCTTCAGAGCTGAAATGATTCCGCAGTTAAGCAGATATGAACGCTGGGCAAAATCTTTGGGGAATGTCATGACTCTAAAGATTGCCGAGAAAGACAGGACTAGGGTACAGAGATTTTTGGATATAGCCCATCTGGAAGTCAGCGCCAGTCAAGCCTTGACTTTGGCTGTAATGTCCATGTTTGCTGTTTTCTTTGCAGCGATTATGATCATTGTTGCAATATATCTGATTAACGGAAGCGTGCAACTCTTGCTCGGATTTTTAGGAGTTATTGCAAGCCTGTTTGTATTTTATTATACTTACAGCATGCCGCAGAGACTGGCCAATGTTTGGAGACTATCTGCCAGCGCACAGATGGTCCCAGCTATATTGTATGTCGTAGTCTATATGAAACATACCTCTAACTTGGAAAGAGCTGTTGCATTCGCTTCCCAGCATTTAGAAGGGCCCTTGGCTTTAGATTTTAAGAAGATTTTCTATGATGTTGAAATTGGAAAATTTTCCACTATCAAGCAATCTCTAGAGAATTATTTAACTGAATGGAAAGATTATGCGCCTGAATTTGTAGAAAGCTTTCATTTGATTGAATCCAGCTTGTTTGAATCAGGTGAAGGAAGAAGAGTTGAGATACTTGAGAAGGCTTTGCAAGTAATTCTTGATGGCGTTTATGAAAAGATGCTGAAATATTCCCGAGAGATACGATCCCCCCTTACTAACTTATACATGCTTGGAATTATCTTGCCTACTTTAGGTTTAGCGCTTTTACCTCTGGCATCGACTTTACTAGGAGGAGTTTTTAGATGGCCCCATGTTTTTGTCTTATTTAATGTAATAATTCCATTTTTTGTTTTTTACATGGTTAGCGAAGTTTTGTTAAAAAGGCCTGGAGGTTATGGGGAGACTCGTAGCTTGGAACTTAATCCTGATTATGCTTCTTATAGGTCTAGAAAGCCATGGACAAAGGCTTTCTTGATAGCCCTACCATTATTTATTTTGGGAATTTTACCCTTCTTAATGCAGATAACATGGTTTATGAGTCCGCAAAGTATAGCAGCAGGAAATAATGTTTTTGGACTGCAGACTGATTATACTTTTTCAGAACTAGGGATGGGTTTCATGGGGGAGTCAAAAGTTTTTGATTTTAAACATTTGGAAAACGGGAAGACTGTGGGGCCCTTTGGACCTTTGGCAGTATTGTTCAGTATGTTTGTGCCTTTGTCTATAGCTTTATTCTTTTCTTTATCCTATTCGAAGAAAACAAAACAACTGATAAAAACTAGAAACAATACTAAGACTTTGGAGAATGAATTTGCAAATTCATTATTCCAATTAGGAAATAGACTTGGAGATGGTCTGCCTGCGGAAATTGCATTTGGAAGAGTAGCAGAATCCACCACTGGACAGAAAAGCTCTGAGTTTTTCCTTGTTGTGAGCAAGAATATTCAACAGGGCGGGATGGACGTCGAATCAGCGGTATTTGATGGGAGAAGAGGAGCTATTACCTATTTCCCTTCTGCTTTGATTGCAACTAGTATGAGGATACTTATAGAATCTGTAAGAAAAGGTTTGCAAGTTGCAGCAAGATCACTAATGTCTATTTCGGAATATGTGAAAAATATAGAGAAGATCAATCAGAGACTTAGAGATTTACTTGCAGAAATTGTTTCTGATATGAAATCGAACATGACATTTTTAGCGCCATTACTTGCAGGAATTGTAGTGGGCTTGGCTGGAATGATCACTTTCATTTTGAATAAATTACAGTCACTACAATTAGAAGGTGGAACGGATGCGGCTGGTTTTGGAAATATAGGGAGCTTATTTTCTATATTTGATTTAACGCAGATGATTCCTCCTTACTTTATCCAGCTTTCGATTGGACTTTATATCATAGAAATTATCTTTATTTTAACAGGAGCGTTAGTTACTGTTGATGCAGGCAGAGACGTATTAAGAGAGAAGAGTGAGCTAGCAAAGAACCTAAAGCGCGGAGTCCTGCTTTATCTAATGACTGCGCTCGTTTCCATTGTTGCTTTAAGCTTACTCGCTAATATTGCCCTAGGAAGCTTAGGATAAGGCTTGAGGGAGTATATTTTTAACGACATGAATTTATATAACATTTTTAGGTTAATTAATTGATGACTCTCGCAAAAATATTGGCTGCTGTGGTAGTTGCAGAAAGTATGTTGGCTGGATGTAGCATAAATCCTACTTGCAGGGTAAGTTATACGCAAGAGCCTCCAAGTTCTTATGTTGCTTCTGAACAACCCACTACATCTTCTGCTCGTCCTGTTAGTTACTGGGTAATTGCAGAAAAGCCCGCGACTCAATTACAAACTGTCGAACCTTACAAATCACTTTATCAAGAAGCTAAAGAAGAACAAAGACGTCTGCTAAGGGTTTCAGAGCAAGAATATGGGACTTTGAAAAGAGAATCTACTGATGCGCTCAATAAAAAAGAAGGCCAACTACGAGGAATGGAAAAACAGTTAGATTCTGCTATCCCATTATCTACAAGACGGTTTGTTACAGGAGTTCTTTCAGCTCTTGCATTTGGAGGTTTATTGTTAGCCGCTGGAATTGCTGTGAGAGGAAAACCTGTCCCAACAGAAAATAGACAATACCTAAGAAAAGAAGAAATATACAAAGACGGAAAACTTCAGAGAGTTATTGTTCAGGCTAACTAGTGGGCAAAATATAAAATTTTAAATAGGCATTTTTGATTGATTTTTTATGAAAAGAAGCAGTTTTGGAATAGGCGCAGTTATTCTAGCAGGAACTTTTTATAGTGGAAGCGCACAAGCTAATATTTACCAATTGGAAAAAAATGAACCTGTAGAAATTCATGGGGGCAGAGACATGGATGATAATTTAGATAGTGATGTAAAAAGATTGAAATCAAGACTAGGAGAAGATATGTGTCCCCCATATTTCGAACCTATTGCAGCAGGCATAATGGGAACTAGTGTAGGAATATTTTTTTATTCTATGTTTAGACAATGGAGAAGAGAAGAGGATTCCCACTAGATTTTTATCTAGGTTAGTAGTCACATTATTTTAAATAAGATTATTTGATAAAGATTTTATGAGTTTAGCTAAAACAGTCGCTATTACTGGAGCATTATTGGCCGGAGCAATGTACTCTCCGAAAGATGTTTCTGCATATGTTCCCGATAAACCTCGTCCGCCAATAGTAGTTTCTGATCCCTATATTGATAAAACTACTTTTGCTAGCGGATTAAGGGCCATAGATAGTTTGGCTCATGATCCTTCATCACTTAATCTTGCAGTTCAAATGCGATTGCAGATACAGAATTATGCAGAATATAGAAAAAATCGGAAGGAAGATTTAGAGTTATGGGGAGAGTTTAGAAGAGAGTTAGTAGTAAATAGGCCATTAATAGATGTTGACTTGAGAAGTAGATTTTCAAATTTAGATAAGCCAAACACAGGTAGAAAATTAATTGTTGATAAAAATTTATATGACCGAGGAGATTATGCTTTTCCAGGCGAAGTAGATTATTCTTCTGGATCAAGAATGGATAAAGAGGGAAGAGATAAACCTCCTATGCCAGAAATAAGAGAGGTCTACGATGATGATAGTCATAAACAAACTTTAAGATATTGGGAAGAAGAAATTAAGAGAGAAAAAGATGAAATTAAAAATTCTGAATTGGACTCTAAGGATATAGCAGGTATCGCTGCGTGTGCTCTTGTTTTGTTTGGGCTTGCTGCTTATAGAGTTTCTCGTAGAAATTTCTAGAATCTTTCGGCTTCTTCGTAGAGCCAGTCGATAAATCTTGGTAATACTTTATCTGAAAGAGGTATGCCTGAATCTGCAATTATTTGCTCACTGATTTTATGAAATGCATTGTTGGCAATTGCATTGAATTCTGCTTCTAAGAGAATTGGCTTATTGAGTTTGAGTGAAGCGTTGATGATTTCCTCTTTTATTTTTCCTCGCAAGATGATGTTATCAAAGACAGCATCCCAGTTTCCTGCCCATCCCTTGACTGAGCCTGCGATGCTTTTTATTATTTCAGAATCTCCATTGATGAGTTCTGGAGTCGGTTCTAATTCGTCTTTTTCTACATTGTAACGCATCAGATCAATAAAACCTTTTTCTTCTAGAGGATCATTATTCCAGTGCTTTCTTATTTCTGCTATCTGGACTACTCTTTTTATTGAATGTAAACCATCTGAAGTTTTTATAGGATTTGTTACTATGATTAGATCTGTTGCCTTGAATGAAGTAACGGGAACTCCCAGATCATTCACTACTCTGTCAAAGACAGAGTATGGACTGTCTCCGTGAATTGTGCCTGCAACTACATTTGCTAATGCGCCTATTCTCATCGCTTCATATAATGCTTTTGCTTCTTCACTTCTTACTTCTCCAACAATTAAAGCAGAGTCGCCTAAACGTAGAGATGTTCTTATTCCTTCTGAAGCCTGCACTTCTGTAGTGCCTGAAACTAGGGCTGAGCGCACTTTCATTCTTAGGATGTCGTATCCTATTTTTCTTAATGCATCTACCGGCAATTCCAGAGTGTCTTCTACTACAATGACTCGATATTTTGGCATAATTTCCAGTAATAGCGAGCCTAGCAGAGAAGTCTTACCCGCTGAACGAGTTCCTGCAACTAACAATGTTCTGGAACCGTCTATAAAGAAACTCAATAACCCGGCCGCAAAAGAATTCAACATTTTATTTTGGACAAATAAGGGCAATGTCCATGGCTTATCTCTGTGACGGCGGAATGCAAAAGCTATGCCGCTAGGAGAGAGAGGTTCTACAATTGCGGCGACTCTTGCTCTGGAATTTTCAAATAAAAGATCAGTATCTAAAACAGGGTTTGCTTCGTCTAGTGGTCTGGCTGATTGCAATCTTAGTTTAGCCGCCCAAGAATTTGCATCTTCAAAACTTGGGATGATGTTTGTAACACATTCTTCATATTTTTCATGTCTTACAAAAATAGGGTTTTGGGTAATTGGAGCATTAAGGACGATATCTTGCAATTTATTATCTGAGAGAAGGACTTCGATTAATCCAAAGCCTATAGTGTGTCTTACCAGAATTTTTGCCAGTTTATTCAATTCTCTATTTGTGATATTTATTTTTTTATTACTGGCAAGCTCTGAAACCATGTCTCTAGCAATATTAAAGAAAACCTGTCTTGTTCTTTCAGGATCTGTGAGCTCTCCCGCTTTGGGGCGATGCTCTGAAAGGACATTTCTAGCAAGATTAAGGATATGATGATGTTCTTCTGAAAGAGAGTATTCTGTAGGCATGATATGATAGAAATATTTTGAATCGTTTTTTCTTTTTAGTATTGTAACTACTGTACTCTCAAATTCATCTTCTATACTATATTGATCTATTAATTCAGCATCTTTAGGCATCTGTGAGGCTAGACGCGTAAAGGTAAAATTAGGAAGAATTTCAGCTCGGAAGATTGATTGATATAAGTCCCGATTCCCTATTCTATAGTCTACTAGAGATATAAGATTATTTTTTATCAAAGTAGAGGATTCAGTTAGAGAGAAAATTCTTTCAAGAGTCCTAATATAATTAATCAAAGATGATCTGCTTGTCGATTTTCCTTCGTCAAGCTGGGCGCGCAGATTCTTTATATGAGATTTTAATTCCATATAACATGCAATCGGGTCGGATTTGAGTAACTCGAGAAGATATTGCAGATCTTCATATGTTCCTGAGATATTTCCAAATAGTACTAGTTTCTTATGAGAGAGTAGTTCTTCCGTCTTTGTCAGGAAGTTGTACAATCTGGCAATTTCGGAGAGAAGGAAGACCTGTTCGGCTGGATAGTTGTAATTTCTCTGCTGTACGAAGACTATCCTAGAAACTTGAGGATTTTCCGCTAACAGTTCAATAGATCGGGCCATTATCTGGGGATTTTCCGCTATAGAAGGGACTATGGGCGCGCCTACCGCATTAATATATAGGACATCTTCGCCTTGTTCGCGGGCGATTTCTGTTGCATATGGGGGAGAGCCTTGCTTGAATAACATTTTGTCTCTTTTTTAAACAGAGAGTGTGGTGTACGGAGGTTAAAATAGTTTTGGATTTTTATATGCCTAAATAAGAAACTATTTTAAATAGACATTACTTAATAAAATAATGGCAGATGAATATGGGCAGCAGAATGCTTACGGGGAATTTTTCAATGATCTCAATACAAGGATAAGGGATTTAGAGGAGAGGCAAAGACTTCTTAAAGATAAGATGGTATTAATAAGCGAGACATTTATTAAGGAAAGAGACAAGAATTTTAAAGAATTGCAGGAAATGAAAAAGAGTGTACACGAAATAAAAGAAGAAAATAAAAGGATGAAAGATATTTTATCCCGTTTAGGCGAGGTCATGGACAAGTCTGCAAGGAAAGAAGAATTAATGATCTTACAAAGACAGTTTGATTTATTTAGAGGATGAACAATGGCTGAAGAAATGAGAAGAAGTGATGGAAGAAGTGAAAGAGACTTAATCAAAGATGCAGTTAGCGGGAGCGGTGAGGCGGGAGAGGAAGTTTTCGTGCCTTCTCCTGGAGCAATGAAGTTTTTATCTAATCCTAGAGAGCAAGGTTCTGCAAATGCAGGAGAGCCTGTTTCTTACGGAGGTTATGAAGGAATGCAGCCTTCTATTTTAGGTCAAGAGCAGGCAAATGGCAATCCTCAGTCATCAGAAAAAATGTTGGGTCAAGAACAAGCATATAACGCGCAGCAAGATGCTGGCGGAGGGAGTTATCCTGCAGACTATCAACAACAAGCTGGAACAGAACAGACTTATGTTTCTGAGGCAGGGCAGCAGGGATATGCAGATTATCAACAACAGCAAGGACAGGATGCTTCTTACGCAGGAAATGCTTATGGGGCCGGGACCGGCTATCAACAATATCAGCCTTATCAGGAAGGAATGGGATCTGATGTCATAACGGAAATTTCAGAGCAGGTCGTTGATGAAAGATTATCTACAATAAAGGATCGAGTTGAGCAGGCAATTGATTTTAAGACGGCTGCAGAAGCTAAACTTAATATCTTGGATAAAAGGCTGAAAAGAATTGAGCAAATTATCGATATCTTGCAAATTTCATTAATCCAAAAAGTTAGTGAGTATGTGACTGATGTTAAAGATATGAAAAACGAATTAGTCGAGACACAGAAATCTTTCAAGGCACTGGCCCCTCATGCCCATCATTCAGGAAATTCTGCAGTACATCATCCTAGTGCGCATCATGAGCATGCAAACAGTACGCATCATACACATCCGGCTCATCATGCTGCACATAAGGGAAAGAAGAAACACCATCCTTAAACTTTATATAATTCAGTTGTTTTGTTCTTTAATGATTCCTAAACTTGACTATCAAATGCATGATTTGTTAATACAGATATTTATGCCTCCGCTTGAAAATAAAAAAGACTTTTATAAACAAAATCAGGAATTTATACAACACTTTAAGAAAATAGAAAAAAAGGTGTTGATATCTATTGAGAAGTTTTCCGGATTTAGGTGGTCTAAAAAAATAATTCCTGTTTACATGATCCCTAATGGAGGCATACCTAGTTTTGCGAAAAGCAATTTAGAGGAAAATACTCCTGGAGTAGTGCAGAGAATATATGGAACTAACAAAAGAGCAACTCATATTCTTATTCACGAATTAACTCATATTAATCAATTCCAATCGGATTTCCATTCTAAAAGTAATAGTTTTATTTTTGACAAAAAAGGAGTAAAAAATTATATGAGGACAGAATTATGTTCAGACATTGTCTGTATACACGTACTTCGAGACTTGTTTGGCAATAAAAGCAGTTATGAAGCGGATTATTGGAATTTTCAGAATAATGTAAGGACTTCTTCACCAGGCATAGAGAAGAAGATCCCAATCTATCTCAAAAAGTGGAATTTAAATAAAAAGACTTTAAGAGAATACATCTTAAAATAAATGAGCAATTCATTGACAATACGATTAGGGGCTAAAAGTTCTCAACATAAATATTTAAAAAATAGAACTTAATTTAATTTAAATGAACAATATTCAAAGGTATTTGACGAAGTATAGAACTAAAGCGGCCTATTTCGGGGAGAGAGAAGAATTGATGACTGCGGATTTTACCTGGTTTTTTGGTAAGGGAAATGAAAAAATTGGAATAGGGGAAATTGGTGATTCTGGAATCGGGGCATTTGCAGGAGGATTTATGGACGCAGGAGATGAATTTGTTGTTGATCGTACAGGAAGTTATTTAGAGATTTACAGGAATAATTTTGTTAGGCCTCATTCGGGTGGACTTGTTGGAAGAAGCGAAGATATTCTCAGAGGCATGAATACATTAATTGAGATGCTAAATAAAGGGATAGTTCATTCGTTTCTATCTTCGGGCGCTGAACATGGTTGCAATCAAGACATTTTGACTTTTTCTATGGGCCCTCCGCCTGAAGATTTGTATAGAAAGGGCAATAGGATGATCGTTAAGGAATTGAAATAACTTTTTAGAAAATAATAAAAAGCATTAATCTTTAATTTAAGAATGGGGAAGTTGGAGTTTGAGAAAGTCATAGATTTATTAAAAAAGAAGCCAATCATGCCCTTCATTAAAAAACATCTGAAGGGAAAAAGAGTTTTGGACGTTGGATGTGGGAATGGGATGGTTGCTCAGACTCTATATAAAGAATTTAAGTGTAACATTTCTATTTGTGATATTGTCGATTTAAGAAGAAGGGGAATAAACGATTTTCCATTTAGGCTTGCTTCTGCAAACAAATTGCCTTATGAAGATAGTTCTTTTGATGTTGTTTTCATGCAATTTTTACTTCATCATATAGATTCAAGGGTAGGGATTCAAAGAGTCTTAAAAGAGGCAGCAAGAATTAGTTCTGGAAGGATAATAATATGCGAAGAAGTCGCGACTGAAAAGACAGATCATAAAAAAGCTAAAGAGTATGACGAATATGTAAATATTGAAATTCATGACGGGCACAAAATGAAGGTTTTTAGATATTATTATCCAAATGAACTTGAAAAAGTGTTTGAAAAAATCGGCTTGAAAATAATAATGCACAAAGTTATAGAGCTAGGAAGAGAAAAAGCTGGATTTATAGAAAAGCATCTTTGGATTCTTCAGAAATAATCCAGTTCTAAGACTTTACTTTGTTTTAACTAGAACCCAGGAGACTGCGGCTGAAATTATTACTAATAGGATTGCACCTGCAACTCTAGGGGAATATAACCAGTCTAATGCTGGAAGGGCATCAGGATTTGCATTATAACCAAAAGTTGCTCCAGGAAGATAACCTACTATTAAATGAGAGAATAAAACAAAGCCTGCTATAAGGAAAACAAGAGCGAAAATTATTATCGCGGCTAAACCTATTCCTTTATGGAAAGATTCTGCTGGTTTGCCTATGATTCCTACTAGCATCAAAAGAAATACTAAAGAAACAATTAAGATTGCAAATAAGGGGATTACTGTCTGAACATATTGCCTTGCACCTGCGATGGATATGAAGATTGATGCTATAAGGAATGAAACAAAGAGAGATACCCATTTGCTATCTCCAAGAATTTTTGTTTTTAGTAATACTGCATAGACAACTATGAAGACTACCAGGAAAGCTGCAATAGGTGCAAAATAGGCAATAGCGGATGTATCGGCTGCCATTTTATTTTTCTTTTGTTCCAAACAGAGGAACCAGATGTGTTGATGACTTAGTCGAGCTACTGTTTCCTGCCGCAATGGCTACTATTACTCCTATAAGGATTGCAACCATCACCACCCATCCTATGATTTCAGAGGAATCGACGTAACCATTTAGGTAACTCAATGCGTTAAATGTCTGGACTGCGATTACTATGAAGATAACTGCGCCAACTGCGAATAAGATCCATCCTATTGTTCCCCTTGATTGATTAGGCGCAAACATCCCTACAAGGATAAGCAAGGCAAGTAGTACTATTAATCCAACTGCTAAACGTGGAGACATTTCAGTTAGAAATTGGGAGTAGAATGGAAGGCGAATAGAGATTAATCCCAGTACTACTGCAATGATAATATGGACTGCTTTGTCTTCACCAAAAATTTTCATATATTGCAAAATACCGTATACAACTGCAAACATTAAAAGAAATGGTAGGATGAAATCAAAGAACCCTAAATTCTCTAATTGAAATAAAATATCTATAATACTTCCTATTGCCATAATATAGTTTGGGAAGTTTTATTTATAAAGATTTGCCCAAAGAAATTTTTCATCTTTTTATCATGATTTGCTAGAAGATTTGCCGCTTCCATACACGACTGCGATTATCGCGCCGACAATTATTACCATGAATATGATATTTGCCAATAAGCCGCTTGAACCGCTAGAAAGGAATACCCAGGTATACAGAATTTCCCAAAATCCTGTAACATAGATTACTGCTATTGCAACTCCTAAAGTAACTGCGACCATTAGGATATATTTTATTCCTTTTGGAAATTTCTCAAAGAATTTTCCAGGTTCTGTGAAAGATCCTAAGAGAAGTAATAGTACTAGAATTACTACTAGAGAGACTGCTAGAAATGGAATTAATTGCAGAATGATGCCTGTCGCCTGACCAAATGAAATAACTAGCAAGCCTATTACTAAACCGACTATTGCATCTATTTGTCTTTTACCATCTCCAAGAATTTTAGATTTCTGTAGAATTGCAAAGACAATTGTGAATACTAAGATAAAAGGCAGGATTGTCTCAACAAAAACCGGATGAGAAAGTATTGTCGGACCTCCATATGTAAAAGTATTCACCATACTTAAAAATAGTTATATCCTTATTTAAATTTATTGATAAATTGCTTTGCGAAAAATTAGAATTCTTCTAAGTTCTGTGACATTGGCTGAGGAGACATTTCCTCGCTTTCTTCTCTCATTGGAAGAGATCCTTTATTTACGATCATTATTTCTCCGATTGTCTTTACAAACTGATGAGGAATTACAACGCCACGAGCGCCGCCGAACATTGACAAGAAAGAATTGCCTACTCTAATTTTCCATCCTTCTATTTTATTATCAGTTAAGTTAACTTCTTCTACCTGTCCAAAGAAATCTCCCTCGGAAGTGTAAACGTTCTTTCCTATTGCTTCAGTTATCTTTTTTATTTTTAACATGATAAGTTCTGAAAATGGTAGTATTTATACTTTTTGCTTGTGGATAGTATTTGTCTCTTGAGGATTGCTGCCTTTTTTTAAATGCCATAATCTTTATTAAACCTGCCCGCATTATCTTTTAATGAGTAATAAAGAAGTCTTAAGCGTTATTGTTGGACTATTAATGCTGTTTGTCATTTTTAGCTTAGAATTTGTCTTCAAAGGAGACTTAAGCAGATTGTTAGAGATCTTTGTTTATTCTGTGATACTGATTTTTGTCTATGTTTTTATAAAGAAGGGGACTGCTTATTTACTCGATTCCAGTGTGGAACATAAAGTCTGGAATGTTTATCAGTTCTGGTTCAAGCCAGACTATCATTTTAAGAAAGAAGTGCCTTTTGGGATAGTCTTGCCTCTGCTTCTATCTGTCTTTTCACTAGGAATATTCAAATTTCCAACTGTTTTGACTTATGAAAGCAGGGCATTAAAGCATAGGGCTGCAAAAAGATACGGTTACTATAGTTTTACAGAGATGACTGACTGGGATAATGGTTTGATAGGAGCAAGCGCAATTGTTGCTTTGCTCTTAGTTTCTATCATTGGATATATTTTTGGGTTTGAATACTTGTCTAAGATGGCAGCATATTTTGCATTGTTAAATATGATTCCTATTTCTAATTTAGATGGGACTCAGATCTTCTTTGGCAGCAGAATAATCTGGAGCGTTTTGGCATTTATTAGTTTAATTTTTGCTTTGTATACATTTATGCTTGGAGCGACATTTTAAATGGTAGATGAAAGAGGAGATGAGGAAAATGGGGATAGGGGATATACTTTAAGGGAAGAAGGAACCACTGTGAATGAAAATCAAGCGGGATATGAAACTCCACTAGCGGATAGACCACAGGGCAGAGATTATTGCCAGCTTCATCTAGAAGGGCTGCGCAGAGATATGAAGCATCCTGGAATATGTTCCTGAACAGATAAGTTTTAATCTACCATATTTAATGGATTATTGAGGAAGGAAATGGAATTTAAAGAGATTGAATTAAAACCGAGGGATTACCAGCAGAGAATTTATGAGACAGCTAAAGATAAAAATACTTTAGCTGTGTTGCCTACTGGGACTGGAAAGACGCTAATCGCTTTAATGCTAGCGGTTGAAAGAAAAAAAAGATACCCTTTGTCAAAGATTTTAATTCTTGCTCCTACGCGGCCCTTAGTAGAGCAGCATTTCAAGACTTTTAAGAAAAACCTGCCGGAATTATTTGCAGAAATGGAAATTTTTACGGGAGAAGTACCTGCTACTCAGAGAAAGAAGATTTTTCAGACCGTAGAAATCATTTTTTCAACGCCTCAGTGCATTGCGAATGATCTCAATGCGGGATTATATAGTCTGCATGAAGTTTCCTTATTAGTTATAGATGAAGCGCATAGGTGCTTAAAGAATTATGATTATACCAAAGTTGTAGATTATTATAAAAGACAGGGAGAACAACAAAGAATTTTGGGATTGACTGCGAGCCCTGGATCTGAAATGGACCAGGTAAAAGAGATTTGCAGGCATTTGGCAATTGAAGAGATTGAACTGCGGACAAGGGACTCTGAAGATGTAAAGAAATACTTGCAAGAATTAGAATTCGATAAGGTCATGGTGCCCTTTCCGAAAGAATTTGAAGAGATCAAGTTTTTACTGAGAAAGATATTTGATAGGAATGTTGAAGAACTACGCAACAGAAGCTTGCTTTTTGGACCGGCTAATAAATTTGTTTTATTAAAATTGCAAGGTCAACTTGCAATGAGGTATCAGAACGGGCGAGACTTTAATGCCATGAAAGGAATGTCGTTAACTGCCAGCGCCATAAAGATCTCCCACGCTATAGAATTATTAGAAACTCAAACTATTTCCGGACTGCATATATATCTTAAAGGATTAATACAGCAATCTAATGAGGGAAAGTCTAAGGCAGTGCAAAATCTCGTGAAGATGCCTGAATTTAATGCCGCGATGATATCTATTAATGAATTAATCTCCAAAAAAATTGAACATCCTAAAATAGAAGAGCTGGCTGTTTTGACTGAGCAGCAATTTAAGGAGAAGGAAAATTCTAAAATTATTGTTTTTACACAGTTTAGAGAAACTGCGACTACAATTGTTGAAAGACTAAATAAAATTGCGGGAGTGAGGGCTTCGACATTTTTTGGACAAGCAAAGAAAGGAAATACGGGAATATCTCAAAAAGAGCAGAAAGAGATAATTGAAAAACTCAATAGCGGAACTCTCAATGTATTAGTAGCTACATCTATTGGGGAAGAGGGGCTAGATATAGCTGAGGTTAGCGTTGTTGTCTTTTATGAACCGATACCAAGCGCTATTAGGAAAATCCAGAGGACTGGCAGAACAGCTAGACTGGCTCCCGGGAAGTTAGTTATATTGATTACGAAAGATACGGCGGATGTTACGCATCACTATGCTTCCACCGCTAGGGAAAAAAAGATGCATAAAACTATAGAGAGCGTAAGGAAAGAAATTAAGTACGGAAAGAAAATAAAGACTTTGAGCGATTTCAAGTGAGCCGTGAGCTACCAAAACCTTAAATAGACTCTATAAAATATTTTAACGTGGCTCCTAAAAATCTCAGAGAGTTAATGGAAGAAGGATACGTCTCTTTAGCAATGCTTCCTAAAGATAATGATTTTTTATTGGCGGGGACTGGCAAGGCAGTAGACTATAACAAACTTGATACTTTGATAGGTTATACTGTGCCTTTAATTGCCCATGATTACGGGGCAAAAACTCCGCTTATGTGGAATACTCTTTATGCTCAGCTTGGATTGCATATAAGAAATATAATGGTAATAGCTGATCCAAAAAACGCGGGCTTAATATTTGATGCATTTAGGGCAGATCCTAAATATCTTGGCGGAGGACTTGGAGTTGGATTTAAAGAAAGAATTCAGGGACTTGATGGCGTAGTTCCCGCAGATCTTGGCGCTGCAAATATCGTAGTTAAGCAAGGTGAACAGCTTATGGGATATAATACTGATGCACAAGGATTTGTAAAAAGTTTAGAAGATAAATTTAACGGTATAGGTAAGCACATTGAAGGGTCAAATATTGTAATTTTAGGAGCCGGAGGAGTAGCAAAAGAAGTTGTGAAATTATTAGCAGAGAAGGGAGTTAAGAGAATGGCTCTATTAAACAGAACTGCCTCTAAAGCAGTATCTTTAGCTTATGAAATAAATCGGAACTTCGGAGACAGAGCAGTTGCAGGGGGGGAAAACATTATCAGAGGATATTTACTTAATTCATTTACGCCTCCAGATGCAGTTATTAATTTAACAGACAAAGGTTCTGATGGGACTCTTGTAGGAGTTTGCGCATTTGCCGCAGCTGGCGAAAGTAATGGCTATATTTCAAGAGATATTGCCAGGGAACTGGCTAATCTTAATCCAGATATTATTGTTGCAGATATAGTTTTGCCTAAGGGACGTCCTTCTATTACCTTACGAACTGCAAAGAATGAAGGGTTAACCAATCTACTTGATGGAGTTCCAATGGTTGTTAATCAAGCTGCTCCTGCTTATGTATTGGTTCAGAAAGCTCATCAAGATAAACATGCGCAAAAGGTGACTGAAGAACAAGCTCTTGAGATTTTTAGAAA
This sequence comes from Candidatus Woesearchaeota archaeon, assembly GCA_964355135.1. Taxonomy (GTDB): domain Archaea; phylum Nanobdellota; class Nanobdellia; order Pacearchaeales; family GW2011-AR1; genus UBA73. The sequence goes on from CAYHCG010000002.1 coordinate 59,564, forward strand.
AGCTGCCGCGTGATTTTGTTTAAACTTTATATATTCTAAATGAGTACTCTGTTTATGGCTTTTTTAGACATTTTTTCTAAAAAGAAAGTAGAGCAGAAAGTAAAAGAAAAAATAAAGATAGAAGTAGACTCGCGGGAAAAGAATTCCCTACTTCCTTCTGAACTGGTTGCCTTAGGATTTGATGTTGAATTTAAGCAATTAGCAGTAGGAGATTACATTGTCAAGGGAATTGCAATTGAACGCAAGACTATTTCTGATTTTAAGTCATCAATTATTGACAAGAGGATAATAACTCAATTAAAAGAATTAAGACAATATAAACAGTGCATCCTCCTTATTGAAGGAATAGGCAGAGATATGTATGAAGGCGGAATACATGAGAATGCTTTGCGAGGATTTTTGTTGAGCGTTGCCTTAGAATTTAATGTTCCCGTGATTTTTACGCATGATGAAAAAGACAGTGCAAAATATATCTCGGTTTTAGCTAAGAAAGAAAAAGGAGAGAATTCTTTGCGGGCAAGCAAGATATTTTTGACAGAGAAGGAGCAATTACAGTTCATTCTAGAAGGTTTTCCTCATGTAGGGCCGGCAAAGGCAAAGAAATTACTTGAAAAGTTTGGGAGTTTAAGAGGAGTTTTTAACGCGAGTGAGGAAGATTTGGGTGAAATATTGGGAAATAGAGCAGGGGAGTTTAGGAGATTACTTGAGGCAAAGGGTTAAGTTTGAATTTTACTTCATCAAGCAAGGTTAACTAACTCTGGATTTGGAAATGCGGTACCCCAATTATAGGTTTTTTGCACATCTGAAAGTTCTTTTGTCCATCGTATCATAAATTCTTCTATTTGTCTTGGTTCTAAATGCTCTGTTCTATCGTGTGTTGTGAATAAAGAAAAACCATAATAATCTTTTGGATTTATTATATTGTGGCCATTAGATTTATACCATTCTGTTCCAGGCAACATTGTTGCGGATAAACATAATGCGGCATCTAGATAACCTCTTTGAATAAGTTTTCTATCTGTAGCTAGTTCATCTTCAAACATTTCAACAGTTTGCTCAGGGGTACCCACTATGGCACTAGTAAAAACGTAAATACCTGCTTCTTCTCTCAATCTTTTTAAGCTATTCAATCTATTTTCGTATTTAGCTGACATTGAACTTGAAGCACTTTCATTCCTATTCCAGTTTCTCGGATTAAAGGGAATATATAGCGCAGTAACTTTCCCGTCTCCATGGCTGTTATAATCTATGAATTGTTTAACCACATCATCGCTTAAAGACTCAAACTCTACTCCACCATTATTTTGCCAATAAAAACCGTATTTTTTCATTAATTTTAATACTTCAGGCAAATGGGAATTGGGCTTCCACAAAAATGCATCGTCCTGAACAACTAGTTCTTCAATTCCAGATTCCTTGAATAATTTCAATTGCTTATCTAATCTATCAAATTCCATAGCAGTTACTCGATCTCCTTTTCCTTGTCCGGCTAAACAAAAAGCACAATCTCTAAAACACCCTTTAGTAAACATGAAGTCTATTGTTTTTCTCCCATCCGTTGGAGGCGTATATGTTGGAATAATCGGATAATCATTTTCATCTAAGAGGGTTGGATCTAATATTGGGAAATCTCGAAGTGGTTGAACCCCTCCATTTATGATCTTATCCCCTATTCTACCATTAACAATATCATCTATAACTCCATTTGCATCACCCACTACGATATGATCGAAGTAATCTTTGTTTTCTGAGAAGAATAGATCTGGTAAGGCGCTGATGTGTTGTCCTCCAAATATAATCTTAATTTGGGGAAATCTGTCTCTAATAGATTTAGCAAGATTTGTTGCGGGAAGATAATTGGCTGTTGCAATTAGGGGAATTCCTATAATATCCGGCATTTCACTTTCAATCTCTGCGAGGGTATCTTCTAAACGCGTTCCAGTTCTTACTAAGGTTCTAGAAACTACTCCTGGTTTAGGAAAGGCAGTGTACTTCTCAACAAACTTTTTTGGAGAAAGTTTCCAGTAATCTTCCATCTTACTTGCCTTAAAACTACTGTAAGAAACGTCTAAACTACTTTCCATTGCTTTTTCTCCATCTAATTCTCTAATAAATAATTCTTGATTTGAAAGCCCATTTTTTCTAACAACTTCATCGAGATATCTTACTCTATGGCCTTTTAATTTTAAACCGGAAGCTAAAAAAGCTATGCCTAAATAAGGACAAGTTCTGATTGGGTCCCAGACTGCATCTGTAACTAGGGGAGGTTTAATGAACATTATATTCTTTTTACCTCCAACAGCGATATTGATCATTTTATTTTCTGTCATAAAAAGGCGGGTAAAACAACAAATTTAAAATCTTTTAATATAAAATGCAAGAAAATGACAAGATTTATAAATAAAATGTAATAATTATAAAATATGACTGAGGGAATTGCAAAACTAGACTTAAAAGATAGAAGAATCTTGTACGAACTTGATAAAAACGCAAGATTATCTTGTACCCAAATCGGGAAGAAAGTAGGGCTATCTACAGAAGTAGTTAACTATAGAATTAAAAGACTTGAAGAGGAGATAATAACGCAATATCAATTAATAGTTAATTTGTCTAAGCTCGGAATTTTACAGTTTAAGATGTGTTTGACTCTCCAACATATTAATTCTGAAAAACTAAATAAGATTATCAATGAACTGAAGAAAAATAAGGCAGTTAAATGGATAGTGTCTACAAAGGGAAACTGGGATTTGATAATCTCTTTAGAAACAGATTCTATTGAGAATATAGAATTACTAAAAAACGAGGTTTTAGGGAGATTCTCTAATTATGTTGATAAAAAATCTATCTCTATTCTTGTTGAGGCTTCAACTTACAATAGGGACTACTTACTAGCGGGAGAAAAAACAACGGAACGAAAGAGAACAATAATGAAAAGAGATAAGGAAATTAAGTTAGATGACTTAGATTTCTCAATTTTAAGGGAATTAAGTAAAAATGCTAGGGAGTCTCTTGTGAATGTTGCAACTAAATTAAAAACGAGCGTTAGGATTGTAAATTATAGGATAAAACAAATGATAAAGGATAAGGTTATCCTTGGTTTTAAGATTGCAATAAATTATGAAAAACTTGGAATAAAATTTTATAAGGCTTTTGTTTATTTGGATTCCCCTAAAAAAGAAAGAGTAGATGAATTAGTAAATTATCTTGAAACGAACAAGAATGTAATTCATCATGTCAAAGTTTTAGGAAACTGGGATTTAGAGCCTGAATTTGAAGTTTATTCGGAAAAAGAATTTGATGATATTATTTTGCTTTTAAAAGATGAATTTTCAGATATAATAAAGAATTTAGATATTATCACAATTTCAAAAGAGCATAAATTTGTGTATTTCTAACTAAATCTATAAAACTATTGGACACTTAGATATTTTATGAACAGGATAATGAGAAATGCGCTGATTGACGCACTTGGAACGACTCTATATATCATACTCGTAGTATCGCTTAGATTCTCCCTTGGGAGTTTCTTTCCAGAAGCAGAAGATAATATACTTATTCCTATTGCAATGCTTTTGCTTTTTGTTTTTTCTGCTGCCTTGACTGGATTCTTAGTATTTGGAAGACCTGTAATGTGGTATTTGGATGGGAAGAGAAAAGAAGCAGTCTCTCTTTTAACTTATACCCTGGTAATTTTGTTTATTATTACTTTGATTGCTTTTATAATACTTGGAATTTATTTTAGTTTTGTTTAATTTTCTTTTAGCGAGTATTCTTGGATAGTTGTGTAAACTGGTCCTACCGGCATTAGTTCTGAGGACTTAAGCAGGAAGGAATTTACTGGGAAGGAGACTTCTTTCACCGATAGATTTTTGAAATATTCATAGAAATATTTCTTGTCTGGAGTGTGCTTGACTCTTGCTACGGTGAGATGAGACATAAATCTCTCTTCTGGTTTGAAGAGTGGAGCTAGAGCATGGTCTATTCTTTTCTGCAGATCGTGGATATATTTAGAGGCGACCTTTATCCAGATTATTCTAGGATTTGTTCTATATGAAAAAACGCCTATGCTGGAAAGATGAGCGTTAAACTGATGGAACTCAATTAGAGATAATGCAAGTTTTACTTCTTCTAGTTGTTTGGGTGAGATTTCCCCAAGGAATTTAAGAGTGAGATGGAGATTTTCTAGTTCTGTAAACTTGCCTATGAATTTTTTATCGAGAAGAGATTGAATTCGAGCGACTTCTTTGACAACCGACTCAGGAAATTCAATGCAGATGAATGTTCTTAGAAGGGGTTGTGATGTGTTCATTTCGGAACTATTGCTGCAGTGCTAAAGGATTTGAGCTTTGCCATGGCTTTAACTTCACTAAGGGTGACTGCACTAATCTTTTTCTCAAAATCATAATAGTCTTCTGCTTTTTTTATAAGTTCACTGAATAAGAGACTATTCATTACGTTAGAACTTTCTTCCTGAGAGATTTTCTCTAAACCAATAAGTCTTTCTTTTGCTTCAGCTAGATCGCTAGCGGTCATGTCTTTAACTTTTTGAAACTCTTCAAGTATGAGCTTTTTAACTTCTGGAACTGCTTCCTTTGTTGTTCCTACATAGATTGAATAGTAAGAATAACTCTTTTCAGTGTTTAATGAGCTTTTAATTGCATAGGCTAAACCTCGTTTTTCTCTTATCTCTAAGAATAAGCGAGAGGACATGCCGTTTGCAAGATAAGCGTCTAAGACTTCTAACACCGTGTGGGCCTTTTCTGTTTGTAATGGGGCATGGAAAGCTAAGACAAAATGCGCTTGATCTATTCCTGGGCGGGACTGGGTAGTATCTTTATTATGTTTTTTTATAATTTTTGGAGAGGGGATGCCTTTTTTAGGTTTAAAATTATCTTCTAGATATTGGCAGACTTTCTTGAAATCAGCTTGGCCTACTAGAGTTACGATGAAATTTTTAGGATTATACATTTCTGAGAAATAAGAAGCCACAAAATCCCTGCTCAAAGCATTAATTGTTTTTTCAGAGCCTATTACCCCTTCACCGAATGGCTTGTCAAATAGATTGGCCTCTATTTGTTCAAAGACGTATCTTTGAGGAGAGTCGTGGTACATTTTTATTTCTTCAATGATTACTTTCTTTTCTTTGTTGAATCTTTCCATTTCAAAAGTAGGATTATTGAGTATGTCTACAAGTATATCCATCCCCGCGAAAATATGCTCTGCGGGAAGCTTAAAATAGAATGAAGTCACATCATGCGAGGTGAATGCATTAAGGATGCCTCCTTTTTTTTCAATTTCACGAGAAATATCCTCATGAGTTCTTGTTTTAGTGCCTGTGAATACTAAATGTTCTATAAAATGAGCAATTCCTTTTATCTTTGAGTCTTCAAATGCGCCTCCGAATTTGTTTGTAATAGATAACGAAATTACAGGCAGGTCACGGAATTCATGGATTACAGTTATCCCATTTGATAATACTTTTTTTTGAAAATTTTTAGGAACCATTAGTAGTATTCGGAAAATAGGTTAATAAGTTTAATGTTTTTGAGAATTATTTTAATCGAGATGTAATATTTCTGCTATTGAAGGAATCATAGGTAAATGAGGGAAATCTTCTCTTGTCGTATTTAATGTTTTTCTCTTGCATACTATCAAGGCGTTTAACTTTTTAATAAAGCATCGTTGTCGATAAAATACTAAATTATAGACGGGAAATTCCATTAGTTTCAGAAGCATCATGAAGGCCCCCTATAGAAAACAGTTGATTTAAATATTTACAAATAAAGATAAAGATATGCCAATAAACGCAAATTATGAATACCTTAATGCAGAGAAGGCTTATCTTAATGCTAAAAGTCTAGGCGAGAAAATACAGGGGCTTGAAGAGATGATTAAGACGGCGCCTAAGCATAAGGGTACCGAAAATTTATTATCTGAATTGAAAAAAAGGTTAAAGAAATTCCAGGGTCAAGAAGAGAAGGCCAAGAAAACTGGGAAGGGAAAAAAGGGAGTACGCAAGGAAGGGTTTCAGTTTGTTTTAATGGGAAAGACAAATAAGGGAAAGAGCGCTATATTGGCGCAATTAACAAATGCGCGCCCCATGGTTGCAGATTATGATTTTACCACCAGGCAGCTGGAGATAGGCACTTTTCATTATTATGGGGCTAAGGCTCAGATTATTGATATGCCCTCAATAGGAAGCGAGTATTTTGATATTGGAATGGTTAATACTGCAGATTGTTTATTGATAGTTATTGAAGAGTTTAGTGAATTGAAAGAAATAGATCCCTATCTAAAAAGAGTTGCAGGCAAAGTTGTTTATGTGTTTAATAAGATTGATAGGTATGATGAAAGCGAGAAAAGAAAATTTACTTCAAGACTCCGAAGCGAGAAGGTCAATGGAGTGATGGTTTCGGCATTGACTGGAGAGGGCATTGACGAATTAAAGAAAAAAATGTTCATGGAGATGGGAGTCATAAGAGTTTATACAAAAGAGCCAGGAAAACAGCCCGCGGGCGATCCCGTTGTTCTGCCTAAAGGATCTATCGTTAAAGATGTAGCAGAGAGTATTCTTAAGGGTTTTTCAGCAAGAGTCAAAGAGACTAGGGTAACGGGCCCTAGCGGGAAGTTTCCCAATCAGAAAGTTGGCTTAACTCATGGGGTAAAAGATTTAGATATTGTGGAATTTCATACTAGATAATTATCTTGTGATTAATAACTTTTCCATCTCTTCTTGCATTTTTTTAATCTTAGGCTGAGCAAAATGTTTTCTAACTGGTTCAAGGATAAGAATTAACTTTTCAGCTACAGCGTTCTTTAGATCTGCAGGATGAAGAGATCCTGAGACGAAGTCGCCTTCAAGTGATTGATAATTATCATAATCTTTATTTCCTCCAAATTTTTCAGGCCTCTTTATTTCAAGTTTTGATTTGTTATCTCTGAATATTAAGCTTTTGCACCAGTCTAAAACAGGATTAAATTCTATTTCTTTTTCGGGACAAAATGATTTATTCATTTTTCTTTTTATTTCTTCTGGCGAGTCTGTGATGAATATCGCTGAATCTGGAATGCTTTTTGACATTTTCATCGAACTCCATAATTCTTGCATTTGTTCTTTTGGAACAGGCCAAACAGAAGGTTTTTGCAGACCGAGGATAAGATGGTGATGAACAGCTATGGGTTTTATTTTATTTTTTTTCTTGTCTGTCAAAGGCGAAATTTTCATTTTAAGAGCAACTTCTCTAGCGATCACATGTGCCTTTCTTTGATCTAGTCCCGAATGTGCTAGGTTTACTCCTTGAAAGAAAATATCTGCTACTTGCATCGGAGGATACATTAATTTTGCAAAATCAACACTTTCTCCTTCTTTTCTTCCCAGTATTGTTATTGAACGCTGCATTCTTCCCAAGGTTGTATTTTTACTTACATCTATAAGAGTTGCCCAATAATCATCGTGATTATGATATAATTCTGATCCCAATACAAACTTGACTTTTTCTGGATCTCCGCCTACGCATTTGAGGCTGGCTTTTAATCCTTCTTTGAAATAGCCTACAGCTATTTCCTTGATCTTTTCTCTATCTCCTCCTAGCTTATCATTGATCCATGAGTGCCAATCTGCTAAAAAAATTGAGCATTCTACTCCTGCTTGCATAAAATCTTTTACCTTAGACATTCCCATTAAACCCGTTCCGAGATGAATTCTTCCCGATATTTCAAAACCGATATAATGTTTTAATGGCTCTTTATTTTCTATTAATTCTTTAAGTTCTTCTAGAGTTATGATTTCTTCCGTATTCTTTGTTATAAGCTCTAGTTTTTCTTCTGTATTCATGGCTATTAAAGAAATGGAAGTGTTTTAAAGTTTTGGATGTTTTGTATAGGATGAAGAAACTTGCATTATTGATTGCTCTGTGTGGATTGCTTTTACTTTCTGTTTTAATGGTTTATGGTAAAGAAACTAGAGTTGATAATTATGAGGGGCTGGAGACTTTGGAACTCAATTCCAAAGTAATAGTTTCTGGAAAGATTATTAGCGAAAGAGTTGTAAGAAATGACTTTAGAATAGTCATTTTGGATAATGGACTTGAGGCGGTTTGTGACTGTGAGCAAAGTTTGAAAACTAAAGAAGTTATTATTGAAGGGCTTGTTGAGGAGTTTAATGGAAAAAGGCAAGTGAGAATTTTAACAATACAGATATTAGCCTAATCCTGCTCCACTATGTTTTTTCTTAATTTTTTGCATTACGAATTCTCTGATTTTTTCTGCTTCTTCTACGTTAACAGCAGGAAGATGTCCTTCACTTTTGTATCTTCTATACCCTCTTCTCCTAAATTGATAAGAAGGTTGACCTGATTGCCCTGCAGTTTCTATATCTAGAGTTGAAAAGCTGAACATTCTAGCGATAACGCCTCTCTTTATATCCACGTTCTGTATTCTTTCATAGGGAATGGAAGTATATTTCTTCCAGATAATTCCATTTTCAATTTTCATTCCTTCTTTGTTAAATTCATATAACCATCTGCTATAGGCCATTCTTGAATAAATCTCTCCAAAAAGTATTATTAATAAGAGAAGGGTTACTATTATCAGGATTGGGCCGTAAGAAAAGGTAGAACCTAAGTCTAATCCAAAACTTTGAATAAAGATTAGTTGCAGATTGAGATATACTAAGATTAAGAATAACACTCCGAAACGAGAGTAAGCATTCAATCTAAAAATCCATCTGGCGCCAGGGTGTAGCTTATTCATGTTTTCTGCCTGTGATTTTTTTCATTACAAAAGAGCGGATTCTTTCTGCTTCTTGAGTATCTATTCCTGGGATGTATCCTTCACTATATGCTGCTGCAGAATACCCTGCTGTTTGTATCAATATTGATGAGAAGTTAAACATTCTAGCTATTATTCCCCTATGTATGTCTACGTTTTGAATTCTCTCATAGGGCACATTACTATACCTTTTCCAGATAATGCCTCTTTCTAAGCGCAGACCGCTATCTGTGAATTCATAGACCCAGCGACTATAAGCCATTTGAGCATAGATCTCGCTTATTAGGATGATTAAAAGGATGTACGAAGGGATTAACCAATAGAGAATTGCTCCTGAGCCAGACATGGCAAGGTAGAAAGATAGGCCAAATGCTCCTAGAAAAATAAAAATGAATAGTAGAGCACTATAACTCCTTAATCTAAAGAGCCATTTAACGCCAGGATGGAGTTTATTCATACCAAATCGTATTATGGATGGTTTAAAAAATTATGCTTTTAAAATTAAAAAAAATAAAAAAAATAAAAAATCGTCTTTATTTGCTCCAGGCAGCGATACCTAGAATTATTATATTTACGATAGGAATTATCATCAAGATTGCCCACCAACCAGGTTTGCCTATAACTTCGAAAGTCTTCCATAACCATATTATGAAGAAAACTGTGAAAGCTAAGCCAAAAATTCCTCCTATGAATGGAATCAATGCCCCGATCAATAATAATATAGGCCACCAGTGCATTTTTGCTGTTTTACTTGCAATTAAAGCTGGGCCTACTGCTGGAATCCAGGCTATGCCAGGACTTGGGTATTTTGCTTTTCTTGCGATTGCCATAAATGCAAATGAGCTGTAAATGTACATCACTACTGCATATATAATAAAAGCCACTAGGAATGCTCCGACAAGTGCGGCGAAAGCACCTGAACTTATCGTATCTGGGTTGAACGCTGCGCTTTGTAAGAAAATCATACTGTACCTCCTTTCATCGTTATTTAATAAATAATTTAGGAAAAAATACTTTAAATAGTTATGGAATAGAAATACATAAATCCGATTTTCTTAAAGAACTGTAAAAATTTAATTCTCTAATTTTTTCTTGCAAAATAAATAATTAGATTAACCAAACCAGATAAAATTAAGGCTGCTCCTTCAATAACTAGGATAATGAATGCTCCCATCCCACTTTCTCCAGAAAATAAAGAAGTAGTCTTGGAGATTATAACTATCCCTAGAATAGAAAAGATAATTAAACTGGCTGGAATAATTAGACTTTTGAAATAACCTTTTAAATTTTTATTCTTTAAAATATAAAAGAGACTTAATAGAAATGTGACAATAATAGTTATGTAGAATAGATATTTCCCTAGATTAAGAAAAGTATAATATGAAGGAGGGATTTCGACAAGATTACCTGCTTGATGAATTTGTTCAACTTGCTCAGGAGTATAACTGTTCATTTTTTGATAATCGGCATATTCATTAGAACCTACCCAAACCACAGTTAGTAGAAAAATTATTAAGATAGAATATAGTAATTGTTTCATGATTAATTAAAAATTTACAGATTTATAAACTCTGGGATAATAAAATGATACTCGAACTGATTTTAGCATTATTATTGGGAGTTTTAGCTGGGACTTTCACGGGCTTGTTTCCTGGAATACATATTAATCTTGTGGCCGCAGGACTGCTTGCGGCTATTGGATATTTCTCTGGAGTTGAAGCGTTGGTTTTGGTCGTGTTTATTGTTGCAATGTCAATAACACATACCTTTATTGATTTTATTCCTTCTATATTTCTAGGGGCTCCTGAAGAAGAAAGCTTTCTGGCAGTATTGCCGGGACATAAACTATTAAGGAAGGGCGAAGGATATGAAGCAGTTATTCTAACTTTGTACGGAGGTTTGTTTGCATTGCTTGTTGTGCTAGTTTTCAGTTTTATCTTTAGTTTAGTTCTTCCTTGGATTTTTGATTTTATTAGTAATTTTATTGCAATTATTTTAATTTTCGCTTCTTTGTATTTGATACTGCGAGAGGAAGAGATTTTAATTTCATTAATTGTGTTTGTCTTAGCTGGATTTTTAGGACTATTGACTTTTCAGTTGCCAGTGAAAGAGCCATTATTGCCCTTACTTAGCGGATTGTTCGGAATTTCAGGATTGTTATTGAGCGTTAAAGGAAGCGTAAAAGTTCCTGCGCAGAAAATTATGAAATTAAAAGAGATAAAATTAGATAGGAAACTTTCTTAAGGACAGGACTTGCTGCTGCTATTGCAGCCCCTCTTTGTTCTTTCTTGCCAGGAATTGGGAGTGGACATGCAGGCATTATTGGATCGGAACTTATGGGGAAGCAGGAAGAGAATAATAAAGCGTTTCTTTTTTTAATCGGCGCTATAAACACTATTGTCATGTCTTTATCATTTGTGACTGCTTTTGCAATTGGGAAGACCAGAACAGGCAGCGCTGCGGCAGTGCAGGAACTGCTAGGGGAGATAACCTCTAGCGATTTAATAGTTATTTTACTCGTTATTATTGCTTCTGCTTTGCTCTCTTTTCTTATTGGGGTTCAACTAGCAAAGTATTTCTCTAGAAATATAAGTAAATTTGATTATGGAAAAATTTCACTGGCGATTATAATAATATTATTAATTGTAAATTTAATTTTGAGCAACTGGATCGGCTTATTAGTTTTAGCGACTGGAAGCGCATTAGGGATTTTTACGATCTTGTCAGGAAGCAGAAGAATAAACTTGATGGGTTGCCTGCTTGTGCCGAGTATCGTTTATTATCTGATAGCATAATCAATTTAAATAAGATAAATAGTACTATTCCATGACCTTAATTAACTTGACTGAGAAAGATCATGAAACTTTAGGATATTTATCTTTAACAAGAGCGAAGGATTATTTTAATCTGGACTTTTATTATGCAAGTTCTTTGGCTGCAGTTGAAAAAGGATTTGCAATATGCCCTCCTAGGAAAAGAGAATCCTTCATGTTTAATCGAGCAAATGCAGCCATGGTTCTAGTACGTGATGTTCAAATAAAAAGACTCCATCCAGACTATGTTGATGAAGAGGATTCTACATTTACTGCGGAGCTAGATGAGTGCTGCCGTTTTCCTTGTTTTGTTGTCAAGGATGAGACCAGTATAAGAGTTGCTACTTGGATGGTTGGCAATTCAAGGAATTATTTTGAGGACATGGAAAATTTTGGGATGAATAGGGAGACTTTTGTAAGGGTTCCGAAAATCTATTTCAAATATATTCATAATTACTCTCCAGATGACTCTAGGGGATGGCTTATTATAAAGCACATATCCAATGATGAAATATTAAGTAGAGATAGAAAAAGAGAAAGTCTGACGGATAGATTTAATTTATTAATTGGTAAAGTTAAGGATATTGATCTAGGGGGAATAGTTCCTCAACCTGCTTTAGCTTAGAAAAGCTTTTTATAGGGGGCAGTTTTGAGGTTTGATAGGCCTTGTGGTTCAATGGTTCAGAACATGCCTTTGACGTGGGCGAGATCGCAGTTCGATTCTGCGCAGGGCCAATTTTCTTACTTTAATTGATATTGTAAGCTATTTTTACTTAGTAACTAAGTAAGTTAGTAATTAAGTTACTAAGTAAAGTTTAAATAGGATTTCTACTTGGCTAGAATTATTTGATAAAGAGACCTGAAAATAATGAAGAAATACTTACTTTTAATTGAAGATGAGAAATTATGGGAGAAGTTTAAAGAAGATATTGAAAAAAATATCAATGATGAAATAATTGGGCTGATTAAGGATAAAGTGGAAAATGGAAAAAAGAGGAATAAGCATGATTAAGAGAAAACTGGGACAGGTGACTATTTATGTAATTATTGCAATAGTCTTAGTTGTAGGAATTGTATTATTTTTTGTTTTGAGGAATAACTTACTAGGGACTGAAGCGATTCCTCAAGAAGTTAAAGAAGTGTACGACTATTACCAAGGGTGTATTCGACTAGAGACGGAAAACGCTATTCAACTAGCGGGCAGTCAGGGAGGGCGAATAGATGTTGCAGACTATGTGCCTGGAAGTGATTATGCGCCATTTTCTTCACAACTTAACTTTTTAGGGTTCCCCGTTCCTTACTGGTATTATATCTCTGGAAACGGAGTAATAAAAGAGCAAGTGCCTAGCAAGAGCGATATAGAAAGAGAGCTTGCTGTTTTTATAGAAGAAGGATTAAGTGAATGTAATTTTGAGAATTTTGTTATAAGAGGGTTCGTAATCGAGCGAGATGAGGCAGAAGTTAATGTAATAATAAATGAGAATACTGTTGACGTAAATGTACATTCTCCACTGAGTGTGCAGAGAGAGGATAAAGGTCATACAAAGTCTACTTTTGCAGAAACTGTTGACACTAAACTAGGTAAGTTTTATGATTTAGCCTTAGAAATTTATAGTAAGGAGAAAAGAGATTCATTTTTAGAGTATTATGCGGCTGATGTATTATATCTTAATGCACCAGTTGATGGGGTAGAAATACAATGCGGACCGTTACTATGGAATACCCCGGGAGTTATGAATGATATTCGGGCAGGACTAGAGCAGAATTTTGCAACCATAAAGTTTAGAGGAAATTACTATAGTTTAAGCAATAAAACGAAAGAGTATTTTGTAGTTGACCATGATGTGGATGAAGCGGTGAATGTCATGTATTCCAAGCAGTGGCCTACAAAAATTGAGATCAACGGAGAAGGGGTTGATGAGGTAGTTATGATGGCTGAACCTGTGGGGACACAGGAAGGAATGGGGGCAATGGGCTTTTGCTATGTGCCTTATCATTTTGTATATGATGTAAGTTTCCCTGCTTTAATACAGATTTATGACGAAAATGAAATGTTCCAATTTCCTGTAGTTGTAGTTATTGATAATAATGTGCCTAGGCAAGCTCTTGTGAGTGAATTGCCTTATGAAGATACTAGTGAAGAAGACATTTGCAGCAAGAAAACAGAAGAAGTAGAGATTAATTTGTACGATGTCAACTTAAATGAAGTCAATGGAAATATCACTTTTGAATGCTTTGATCAGAGATGTCGCTTAGGCGAAACTACAGATGGAACTTTGAGAAGTTTAGCTCCTGCATGCTTAAATGGATATGTAAGTGTAAGGGCAGAGGGCTATACTGATAAAAAAGAATTGTTCTCCACTAACAAAGATAAATTCATTGATGTTATTCTGGATAGGGAATATGAACTAAATGTTAGTGCCCTCATGGACGGCTCTAAACTTGACAAGACTACAATTGTCTCATTTATGAGAACTGATGGAGTAAGTTATACTTTAGCATTCCCACAACAGAAAACAATTACCCTATCTGAAGGAAATTATGAGGTCAGCGCGCATGTATATGGAAACTCTTCAATTACTATACCTGCAAGCAGCAAAACAGAATGCGTGGATGTTCCAAAAGAAGGTTTACTAGGGCTATTTGGAAGCACAAAAGAGAAATGTTTTGATATTAATATGCCGGAGACTAAGATAGAAACAGCATTAATTGGCGGAGGCAAGACAAGTACCTATATTTTAGAATCTGATTTAAGGAAGAAAGAACTAATCATAAGGGTGCAGAGTCTGCCTCCACCTAGATCTATTGACCAACTGGCTAATAATTTTGAATTATTTGAAGGAAGGAGGATTGACTTAGAATTCAGATGATGAAAATAAATAAGTTTTATGCATTTTTGATTATTGTTTTATTAGTAGGAACTACTGTGCATAGTAGCTTTGCAATAGCGCAGATAGCTGGAGGAGCACGTGTTTTTACGCCTCCTCCAAAACCTGATACTGGAGTTAGCGCAGAGGCTAAAAGCGCTGCTGGGATAAGCGATTATAGGACTAGCTCTAGCAGTTTTGGAAGTGGCGGATCCTTTCTGGGATCAAGTAGCAGCGCAGGATATTATAGTTCTCAATATAGGCCTAATTATGAGACTTACTATGGATCGAATGTTAATACTTATTGGCCGATTTTAGGCGATAGAGAAATGTGTGAGGGAAGACAGGATTTACTTTTAGGAGTTGCCCCCTTTGGCTGTCAGCCTGCTGTTGTAAGAAGTGATTTATTAGCTGAACAAAACGTTCCGGTATTTTGTCAAATTGACGCGGCTAAAATAAATCCCTTAATAGATATTAATCAAATAAGAAACGTAAGATTTAATGGAGAGTATCCAGTTGAAGTTGCAGGAGTTGGATTCCATCCTGCCAAAGCTGCTTTGAGAACTAGAGATACATTGCTAGGCAGCCCATTAGTAAATAATATTGGATATGTGGTGGTGGTGTTAAAGAGGCAGCCTGATGAAAGCAAACTGCCTGATAATATTAATCTTACTCTGGGAGCGCAGCTAGAATACATTGCTGGAAATGCTTATGGCATTGGTAAGACAGAATTCTCATTAAGTCCCGTGGCTGATTCTGATTGGGATACTGAGAAATTAAAAAACAGCTTCTGGAATGGAAGATATTTTGTAAGGCTAGAACATGTTGAACAAAACTTTGCTGACGTGACTATTTACAGTGGAGATAGGAAAATTAGAACGACTAGAGTTGAGAGGGGGAAAGAGTCAGCAGGAATATATGTTCCAGGAATGTACTGCAGAGCAGGACTAAAGATTTCTTATGATGGATATGTCTCTGCAGAGAAGAAAGCCAGAATAGAGATTTCCTCAAGTGAAGGAACAGATGTATTCGATGTTAACGAGGGCACGAGATTTAACGAAGTATGTTCAATTAGCACAATAGATATTAATGAAGATGGGAAAACAGGGTTTGTAAGAGGAAGTTGCTATGGGAAGAGATTTGAACTTAGTCTGAATAATAGTAAACTTAGTAATGGAACAGTAGGAAGTTTGCCTAATGCCCAGGCTAGCGTTTTATATCTTGACAGGACTTATAACCCAAGAGATGACCCATTGAACAATATTCATTTGAATAGCAAGAGCGGAGAGATATTGGGGCTTTATATAAATAAGACAGACGTTGTAGATTCTAATTTGGATGTAGTGGGAAGAATATCTTCTGTTGGTAGCGGAAAGTATAAGATAGCTATTTCTATGGGGATGACAACTGAAGAGAATTATCACTTGTTGAACGAAGCAGTAATTTCTGCGGATAAGATTGCTCCTAAAGTAATGCCTCTAGAGAGCATTACAGGTTCAGAGAATGCCCCTCAATCTTTACAGTATTACAATCAGGCTTTAGACTATTACACACAGACGGCAGAGGATTATACTAATGAAGTTGATGTTACGGGAGTAGAAAAATATGGGGAGCAGGCACTAAGGAATGCTATAATTCTGGCCAAGAATTTTGGCAGGGCTGAAGATCAGAGAATTTTACTCAACAAGTTTATAGAACTCTATCCTGATTCAGAGCTTAATTCAACTTATAAAAATGATCTTAAAAATATTGAAAGCATTGATTATTCAGATGCAGTTACCTCAATAGAGTTTGAAGATAGAACTAGAACGATACGTTTAGTTGATTTGCAAAAACCAAATAAAGAAGCAAGCGCTGAACTCATAGTTGATTCAAGAAGAGAGAAAATAAAGCTAAAAGAGACAAGAGCTTTAATGGATGGCGGTTTCTATGCAGGAAATATCACTCTTAACTCTATGGATGCTGAGCAAGCACGCGTGAATTATTATTGTGTCAGCAGAGATAGGAATGGAAATAATTTACTGGGGGAGAGAAGGAGTGAAGTATTAAGAATTGATGAAGATGGCAAACCAATATGTGGCTTAGTTGTAAGGCTTGATAGGTCAAATGTAGAACAAATTGCAAAAATAAGATTGCTTCCTTTTGCAGAAGGGACGCAGAGCGTGACTAATTTTAGTGTTAACATTGGAATTGAAAAGAGAGCTATAAAACTTAATCCTGATAAGGCACTAGAGAAAGTTGAGAGATTGAATGAAACAATAAAGAAATGGGAAGATATTTCTAATAAACTAGGAAATGTTGTTTCGGGTTTGAAAACTGCATGTTTTGGAGTCAGCGCTGCTTTGACATTTAAGAATTTGTTGACAGGACTAAGCGGGAAGGCATTAGCAAGACAGCAGATTATGAATGGGGAACATGGATGGACGAGTGTCTGCCAGGATATGGTGGCACAGAATAAATATCCTACTTTAGATGCTTGCTTTAATGCTAATTCTGATAAGATTGAGAAAGATGTCAGCACTCAGACTAATGCAATAAATAAAGTCAATAAACGAATGAAGGAGATTCAGGATGCTAATAAGAATAACCCTGAAGGAGCTGCAAATGTATTTGGAAACAGTGTTAATACAGATGCAGCGAGACTCGCATTAGCTGCAGATGCGAGACAACAATACGGGAGCAAGACTATTAATCTGGGAGATAAGAAATGGATCAATGATAAAGGGGAAGAAGTTAATGAAATTACTGTAAATGAATTCTTAAGCGATGCAAATGCTAAAGACAATTTAGTCAGTACAGAGGGAGTTAGAGAGGCGATGCTATATGCGGAACTGAAAGATAACCCTGAATTAAGTCCTGATCAGAAGAAAAATATTGAACGTAGAATGCAGGATACTGCTGTAAGAGTCAACGATAATAGAGTTTTTGATAAAAGTTTAAAGAATGAAGCTCTATTTACTGAAAAAGGCTTGGCAAAAACTACCATTCTAACTGCGAATGAGCAACAGAGCAGGGTAATGAATGTTGTTGGTTCAGGAGGAGTTGTTGGTAAGGAAAATTATGGATTTGGAGAGCTGGCTCATACTTCTACTGTTACGGTATCTGCTGCTTCAACGAAGGGGCCTGATGGGACTACCACTAGTAATTTTGATGCAGGGGAGTACGTTTTAGGGTTGAGGCAGATTGATGCAGCTACAGGAACTTATAATGTTGAAAAAGTCTGGAATGAAAAAACTAAAAAGGAAGTCAATACTGCTGATTTTGTATCTACTTATAAAATAGGAACAATAAAATCTGCTGAAAGTGTGGATTATCATAATGAAATTGCTTCTGCAGATAGAGTTGTTAAATATTATGAGACCGAACCTTACAAGGGGATGCCTGCTGTAGTCCCATTTGATATTAAGCAAGGATGGTATGCAGCAACAAGACAGACATTGCCTGCTTTCGGAGGTATTGGGGCATTTGACTCGAGTGGACGAGTCACTAGTTTCTGGCTTTGCAATGTTGGAAGTAATAAAAGAGTTGAATTTGAAAGTGGATTAGGAGATGATATTTGCCAGCAGATTAATCTCAATACTGGACAGCCTTTAGGATATTTCCCTGGACTAGAGAATAATGAAGCAAGAACATTGATTAACAAAGCAGTCAGCGCTGTAGAAGAAGCTGCAAGAAAGTATGGAAGCAAGAATAAATTAACAATCAATGGACAGGAAATGAAAGTTGGAAAGCCTGCGGTTGGAGTGCCTGGAACTAAATGTCAGGACTTTATGTCGCCTAAAGATTGTCAATTAATGTTTAATGTTTGTGATCCTGTAGTTTGTCCTAGTAGTAGATGTGATTTAGGCGGAAAGTTCCCTGTAGCAAATGTTGCGCAAACAGGAATTGCAGGAAGCGCCCTACTATGTTTACCTAATATAAGAGAAGGAATTGTAATTCCTGTTTGCTTGACAGGAATAAAAGCAGGAATAGACGGATGGATTTCTATTATGAAGAGCTATAGGGATTGCTTGAAGGAAAGTGTCGACACGGGCAATTTAGTCGGTATTTGTGATGAAATGTATTCGATTTATTTATGTGATTTCTTCTGGGGACAGGTTGCGCCTTTTGCAAATGTACTTCTTCCTAAATTACTGGAAGTTGCATATGGGCAGGGTACTCGCGGAGGCGCAGAGTATTTGACTGTAAACGCAGCATGGCAAAATATGGAGAACTCTGTAAATTACTTTACACAAAGTTACGCAGTCAATTCATTGAAATCCTTCCAGGCAAGAAGCGGAGAGAAGTTTGGAGGGAGCAGCTATTTACTAGAGGGAGGAGTTTCTGAAATTGGCGCCCAGTATTGCAAGAGTTTTGCTTCTGCTAAAGCTCCCAATGCTTTCAAGACTTTGATTGAGTCAGATTCACCTCCACAATTCAATGCATGGTTTGACGCAAAGAGATTTTCAGACGCAACTGTTCCTGCAACTTCACAGTATAAGGTATTTTATCATATTTTTGCAGGAAAAGATAAAGGAGTTTCCTTTAGTGTTTACTTAAGAGATGCTCCTGATTCCTCTTATTATTCCATTGCGCCAAGAGTGAGCGTAGCTTCCGGATTTATTGCCCGCGGGGAATCTGCTTCTGAAACGAAAGATTTTACCGCTCCGGAAGGATATAAAGAATTATGTGTAAGGATTGATAATGAAGAAGAATGCGGATTCAAACAGGTATCGAGTAGTTTTGCTGTCAATTATATTAGGGATTCGTATGCAAAAGATCAACTGGAAAATGCGAATATACAAACTGAAGCTGAATGCATCAGTGGAAGTAGGGACGCAAGAACACTCCTAAATCCTAACTTACAACAGGGCGTAGAAGAGACAGCATTCCCAGAAGAATACAATAGAGGAATTGTAAGGATTTGTTCTACTTCAAACCCAGGGTCTAATACTGATCCTACCAGGTTTGTAGACATGGGATATTGTAGTGATCAGAAAGTAAGATGCTGGCTTGATAAGCAGAGTGTTGACAAGGCCTTAACTGCGAATAATATTGGGATGAAAAATGAAACTCTAGAGGCACTGAATAATAGGGCGATGCAGGGCTTGATAGAAAATAAAGAAATATTATCAGAAGGAGATGCAGCTGCACAACTTAAGGAACTAGGCGATGAAGTTAATGGATTAGGCAAGGGCAGTACTCTGGTTGTGGATTATAATAAGCTAATTGGAAAAGCAGATGCCTTACAAACTAAATTATTCTTTAATTATCAGAAGGCTAATTTATTGTTTATTAAGGGAAGAGCGAGTGACAAAGCCGCAATGTACTTTAGAACGATTGAAAACCAGAATAAACAGGGCAGCATAGTTACTAGCGGAGGAAGTTCTGCAGGTAGCACGACAGGAACTGGATCTGGAACAATTATCCCAGGAAATGGATTTTTAACCTTACGAAGAAATGCAGCTGGAAAAATGAAGATTTACGATAGGGACCAGATCACGAAGTATTACGTTGAGGACAATAAAGTTATTGCAGAAACTGAAGAGACCGAGGGAGTGTTTGGACCACCCCATGTAGAAGTTGGAGAAGTGAATGGAGGATATGTTGAGATAAAGGAAGAGTATGTTGAGGAACACATAGAGATTGAAGGTAAAGTTATCGAAGGATTGTACGAAGAGAGCGTTGTAAGTGGAGACAGCAGTAAATGTTCTCTAAGAAGTGAGACTGCTGTTTGGTATGATCGGGACGGAGTCATTACAGATACAAAAGAAGGCCATGAAGTAATAATGAAAGTTGATGGATATAACTGTAAAGGTGTTGAAATAAAATTTGATATTTATGAAGATGATTTGGAAGAAGATGAACTGGTTGAAAGTATAACTGGGATAGTCTATAGTGAAACAAAAAACGTATCTTATCTTAGTGTACCTTGGACTGCAAAGTGGAAGTATGCGTCTGACGATGATTGGGGAGAAGACGATGAGAGAGATTATTACTTTATTGCAAAGGTAAAAGAGACTGGAAAATGGGAAATGACCTCTGATAATTTGCAAGTTGGCAAAAGTGATGGTTCTGAAAGTGTGACTCCCAGAATGAGGTGGACTTTAGACAGTGCTGTACTGGAAATTAAGAAGAAAGACGGATTAAGTACATATTCCGATAATAAACAATTTATTGATGAGATCCATCAGGATTTAATTCTAAGTGATGATGAGTATGCAGATATTAATGGAGACGCGTATTTTGATAACGAAGAAGATATGAGATATGTTACTGTCTTATTAATAAAGAAAAAAGATCTAAACGACTGGAAAAGTAATGGCAGGCCGGACTATTATTTATCGGAAGAAATTAATTCCTATGGCTATACAAGTATATTAGAGAAAGGAAAGTCTGGCAATTATTTTGTAAAGGATAGCCAGGTATATTGGGAGTATATAGATGGTAGCGATGTGCATCATTATACTGAGATTGGAAGCTTTGATAGCAGTGGAAAAGTAAGTATTTACAAGACTTATTTAGAAACCTATACTCAGCCGGATCATCGAGCGATAAATGGAAAAACAATTTATGGGTTTGGCGAAGAAGAAACAATTAATTCAAATATACTTACTTTTGTTGATAGGATAAGAATTAATCTGGCTAGTTCAGGAGCTTATCGCATATATTATATAGGTGATGACGGAAAACAAGAATATACTTATTTATTTATTTCAGAAGATAGAAAAATTAATTATTTTAATGTTGATGATAATTTAGGTTATGGTCAAGTTTTTGGTATGATTCAGGATAAGCCTTTAAGTGAACTAAAAGATGATGGAGGATACGTTTTGATAAAAATATTACCTGCTCAAATGGATAAAGAATTTAAAGGATTTAAATTAAAAGAACTAAACGAAAAGAAAATTGTAAAAAGTGGAGAAACTTTTATTCTTAAAGATTAAATAAATATTTTAGATAAATTGGATAAGATATTTTCTAAACTTAATTTCTATAAAAAATTATGAAGAACAGACTTTTCACTTTCGTGGCAGATATGTGTAATGTTCGAATCTTAATATGCGGAGATTAGGATTCGAACCTAAGTAAGCACTAAGCTATCAGGTCCTAAGCCTGACCCGTTTGACCGCTCCGGCATCTCCGCTTACTTTATAGGGAATAAATTACATTTTTAAAGTATTCTATCTCATATTTTTAATGCCTAAGGAGTTTACCATATATTCTGATTTACATCTTGGGGCTCCAAATGAAATTAAGCTTAAATTCCATTTAACAAAAAATACAGTATTGCTTGGAGATAATTTTGAAATTAAGAATTCAAAAATAGACCGGCTAGATAAGCTTAGCTCTATGAGAGATAATGTAAGAAAGAAATGCCTGAAAAAGGGAGGAATTTACCTCTCAGGCAATCATTCAGTGCAAATGAAAGATTTGTATTGCAAAAGAGGAGACGTTTTATTTACACATGGGGACTTTGTGCATTATGGGAAGGAAAGGGCTATAGAAGTAAGAAAAAAACACAGAGGAAAATCTGCCTTATATTGGGCATTATTGAAAATACTAAGAACATTTTATGAATCACGAATGAATCCGTTGAAGGCCAAATATCTTGAAAGGATGTATGCTTTAGCAAAAGAAAATAATGCAAAGATTATAGTTATGGGACACTTTCACCCAAGATCTATAATCGATATTAATTACAAGGGAATAAGAATGATAGTTGTGCCGAGGGGAAAAACAAAACTAGTTCTCTAAATAGGCAGATAATGCCTTATTAAACGGTGTTGGGTGAGATATAACAATAAGTTTAAATATATGTTTAAACATAGATTTAAATGGCCGTTAAAACCATTACTATTACTGAAGGAGCTTATGATGCTTTGAAGAGATTGAAGAATATCGAAGAAAGCTTTAGCCAGGTCATACTAAGAGTTTCAAAAGAAAGAAAAGGAGATATAAGCGATTTTTACGGGACTCTAAAAACCAGTAAAAATGAAATTAAAACTATTAAAAGGAAGATAGAAGACAGAAGAAAAGAAATTGATGAAGAAACAGAAAATAAAAGAATAAAGATACTGGGGAGAAAAAAATGATCCTGATGGATACTTCTTCAATAATAGAATTTCTCGAAGAGACTGAAACTGGGGAGAAAATTAAGGATATCATGAAAGATGAAATTGCTGCTGTGAGTACTATTACGATAAATGAATTATTAGTTACTTCAGAAGGGAAAGAAAGAGAAAAAATTGGAAATTTATTAAAATCAATGCACGTTTTTTCTTTTGATGAAAAATCTTCCTATAAAAGCATTGAAATAGAAAAAAAATTGAGAAAAGAAGGAAAAATGATAAACAAACTGGATATCTTTATCGCTGCAACTTGCTTAGTAAACAATTTATCTATCCTAACTGCAGATAAAGATTTTAAGAAAATAGAGAGTTTAGATATCTTAGCACTTTAGACATCAAGATTTAAGAAATCTTGACTGTGATCAAGAACCTGGAGTTCTTGACAATCTTAGGTAAAACGTTAAGCTTAAAAGGGGTCGTTATTACCCAGTTTCTCATCTGGATAGAAGTTTTTCACTACTTAAAATGGCAAAATCCATGTACTTATCCGAGATATTGGCAACAGAATGTCCCCAACTAGTTGGAACTGGAGAAAGAACTAACTTGGTACTAGATACTAATTTTTTTAACTTTGATGTTATAGGGGCTGAAGAATATGATTTGATAATAACTTCTGGAGTGGTTGATGAACTTTGGAGACATCAAAATGTTATTCCATCAACATATGCTAGAGAATTAATCCGCGCACCCAGTACTCAGATTTTTGATCATAATATCTTAAGGGAAGACAAGCTCATAATAAAAGGGGCTGTAAAAGAGTATGCTGCAAGACTTCTTGCAAACGGAAAGAGCCTGGGTGAAGGGAAAACTTTTAGAAAAAATGGATTAATGGGCGATGTTGACGATCAACAAGTTAGTTGTTTAATGGAGATGGCGCGAGGAGGCGAAAATGTTATTTTAATATCTAGTGATGGAGATCTATCCGGAACAGTAGAAATTTTGAAGGAACAATTGGATTATATGCGCGATCATGCGGCCGTTGTTTCTCTTCGCAAATATATAGAAAGGCCTTATGAAAAATGTTTAGAAGGCCATAAAGGACTTTACAGAAAAGAATTGAAAAAACTGATAGCAGAACCTTATTTGATTGCGGCCTAATTACTTTAATTGATCTAATAACCAGTTGCCGTATTTTTTATTAACATGTATTGGGATTTGAATTATGCAAGGACATTCATAAGAATGAACACTTTCTACTTCTTTTATTATTGATTTGTATTTTTCAGAAGTTGTTTTGCCTATTAGGACGATTTCCTTTTCCTCATTTAGCTTGCCTTTCCATTGGTATATGCTTTCAATGGGAAAGATGTTGGAACAGGCAATTAGTTTTTTATTGAGAAGATGGAGAGATATTCTGCTGGCTTGCCTTTTATCCTTACAGGTAATGTAAATGAAGATAAATTTCATTTTTCAGCTTTCTTCTTTTTAGCTTTTTCTGAAGATAAGACTTTAGAATTAAGTTTTTCTTCTAAGCCTAGGCGCTCTGAGAGCTCTTTATAACGGTTTCTTATTGTGACTTCTGTAATTCCTGCTACATCAGCTACTTCACGTTGGGTTTTCTTTTCATCGTTTAATAAAGCTGCAACATATAAAGCTGCAGCTGCAATTCCTGCTGGGCCTCTTCCTGAAGTTAGTTCTGAAATGTCTGCTTTTTTAAGGATCTTTAAAGCTTCATTTTGGATTCTAGGGGAAAGATGCAAGATTGAAGAGAATCTTGAGATATAGTCTTTTGGAGAGGATGGCCTGACTTTGATTTTTAACTTTCTTACTATGAAACGGTAGGTTCTTCCTATTTCTTTTCTTTCAACGTCTGAAGCTTCTGCTATTTCATCTAGAGTTCTAGGGATGTTATATGAACGACAGGCAGCATAGATACAGGCTGCAATAACTGATTCCATAGAACGGCCTCTTACTAATCCTCTTTGCAATACATATGAGTAGACTCTGGAAGCTTCATCCCTTACTACTGAAGGAAGATTAAGGAATGAAGCAACTCTTCTTAATTCTGACATGGCTAAACGCAAGTTTCTTTCAATAGAAGTAGAAACTCTTTCCTGCCATTTCTTTAATCTTAAGAATTTTCTAGTTTGACCTGCTTCTAATTTATAGATATCTGAGATTTCACCAACATTTGTAGTTAGGCCTTTATCATATTTTTGCATAGAAATAGGGGCTCCGCCACGGCCTCTTTTTTCGCCTTTATCAAATTGGCCTCCAGTTTCCTGACCGGTATCCACCATTTTTTCTTCAATTATAAGACCGCAATCATTACAAACTATCTCGCCCTTTTGGCTATCATATGTTAAATCAATACTTCCGCATTCAGGGCATCTCTTTACAAAGCTCATTTCATTTTCTCCGAGGGTTTTTGGTTGTTTTAATCGAAAGATTTAAAAGATTTGTGGTCAAGGAAGATATTTAAAGCTTTGGGTAATTGTGTATAAACTTACCGAGGGTAACAGGGCAAAGATTTTTAAAGGATTTATGATCAAAATCCGTATGCTTGGGGAACTTAAGGATTATGCAAAATGCGTTGTTGCAAATAAATTTACACTAGGCGGGGCAATTTTTTTAGCTGCGGCTGTTCCTGTTATCCTCTCTGACCTGGGGGGTGAACATCATGAAACTATTTTTAATGTTGCAGAAGCCGGACTTCTTGCCGGAGGATATATAGCCACTAGGCTTACTAATGCTGGATTATATACGTATAGAACTTATTTGAGATTCAGAGCAATTGCAAAAGAAGATGAAGAACTTAGGGGAATGTTGTATGAAGTTTTATGCAGAAGAAAACAACCTTATTGTATTCAGAGGGGAATGGAACTAGCTTTAAGAGATAGCTAATTTATTCTATAAGAATGGCATTAATATGTCCTTCCTGTGAAGGGCGATTAGTTATTCTTGCCTTGCCTAGAGAAGTTTCAATTACTGCAGATTTTAATAGTCTGTTTTGCCTTGCTAGGAAAATGTTTTGAGGAGTTTCTAGAACATTTTTTATTTTGGCTTTTTCCATTTTCTTTGTTTTTGGATTGTAAACATTAGCAATGTCTGCAGAAAGAAGAATTGTCTTTATCATTCCACTCTTAACTCTAAGAGTTTTTCTTTTTGTTTCCTTCAAGATAACAGGTCTTTCCTGTCTTTTTCTTTGGAATTTCTTTTTCTTCATAAAGCGATGATATTTTCCGCCTGTTATTTTTCTTCCTAATTTCATAATACTACGGGATAAAGACTGTTTAAAAATCTTTTTGTTTTGAAAATACAATAAATAAGGAAGAAAATTTTTGTCAAGCGGAAGATCTAAAGATTTCCTGAGAGAAATCTTTACCCCATTCCGTTTTAAAAACGGAAGGTTTAAATACAGTAGGAAATGAGAGCAGATATGGTAAACGGAATTGAGAGGCCACTTGATCTTTTGAATCAATCAAAAGGCAAAGAGGTTTTGATACAACTTAAGGGAGAAAAACAGTTCGTTGGAACTCTTTTGGCATTCGATATGCATATCAATGTTGCATTAGATAATGCTAAAGAAATGCAGAACGGAGAAGTCAAGAAAAACATTGGCTTAACTTTCCTGCGAGGAGACACCATAATCTTTATTTCTCCTGCTTCAACTATGAAGTAAGTTTGAATTTTTTAGAATTTTAAAATGAATCTACTTAAATCTGTAGAGTGTCCAGATCTTTTACTAATTGAGTATTCTTGAATACTTTTTTAGCTTCTTTAAGAATAATTTGGGGGGCGTGTTCGTACCTTTGAGAGATGTGAGTTAAGATTAATTTCTTTACCTTTGCCTTCTTTGCGATTGTAGCTGCATCTGCTGAAGTAAGATGTTTATGGTCTCTTGCAATATGTTCTTCTTCTTTAGAGAAAGTTGATTCACAGATGAGCAAGTCTGCATTTGCTGCTAACTTGATTGTATTTTCATTAGGAGAGGTATCAAGAATGATCGTTATTTTCTTTCCGGCTTCTACGTAACTAACCGTGCTGGCTTTTATTTTTTTGCCGTTTAATGTAATGTCTTTTCCTCTTTGTAATTCTCCTAATAAAGGAGAATGGGGGATTTTTAGCTTCTTTATTTTACTTTTTACTAGATGTCTCCTTTCTTTTATCACAAAGGAGTATGCTAACGCTGGAGTATCATGTGACATGGGGGCTGCTTCTAAGTAGAAGTCTTTGTTTTCAAATATTATTCCTCCAGACACTTCTTTGATATTAAGAGGGACTTTAATATTAATTAATCTTTTGAGGGCGTCTATGAAGTAAAGTGTGTTTTTGGGACCGTAGAGTTCGAGAGTACGCTGAAATTCTGACATCGCTAAGGTTTGGAATAAACCAGGCAAGCCTAAGATATGATCTCCGTGCCAGTGAGTAATCGCTATGCGAGTTAGTTTTGCAGGTGATAACTTTGCAATTCTAAATTGCCTTTGGGTGCCTTCACCGCAATCAACTAAGATATTTTCATTCTTATAAGTAAGCAAGATTGCAGTATGATTGCGCTTCTCTGTGGGGATTGCATTGCCCGTTCCCAAAAATGTTATTTTTATCTTTTCCATAAGTGGTAGAAGGAAACGAGATTTAAATAGATTGGGATTTTCATGCTATAATGATCTTTGAATTAAGCATCTTATTTGCATTTGGAGCGATGCTTTGCTGGGGATTTGGAGATTTCTTTATACAGAGAACTGTGAGAAAGATTGGAGATGTTGAGGCACTTGCATTTATTGGTATTATAGGGAGTGTTATTCTTATACCTTTTATCCTGAAGGATGCAGATCTTATTTTTTCTTTGCCTAACTTGTTATTATTGAGCGTACTTGGAGTTATTACTTTCATTGCAGCGTTATTTAATTTTGAGGCGTTGAAGGTTGGGAAATTGTCTGTTGTAGATATGATTTTAGAATTTGAACTGCCTGTGACTATTGTTCTTAGTTTTATCTTTTTTAAGGAAGTCTTATCCGGATTGCAGTTTTTAGTTATTTTCTTTATTTTTATTGGACTACTTTTAATGGCAGTCAAGTCATTTTCAAGGAAACTTAGCATTAAGGGAATTGAAAGAGGAGTTTTACTTGGAGTAATTGCTGCAGTTGGAATGGGCGTAATAAACTTTCTTACAGGCGCTTCATCAAAGACGATTTCTCCTTTTTTGGCAGTCTGGTTCCCTTGGGTTATTTTTACTATACTTTGTTTAGTTGTTATTGTTAAAAAGAAAGAGTTTGGAAAGTTTGTCAAACACGCAGGGAAATTCAAATGGTTAATTTTGGGAATGGGGATATTTGATACATTGGCTTGGGTATTTTATGCATTCGCAGTTGTCCAGAATGATATCGCAATCACCACCGCAATAACTGAGAGCTATCCGGCGATAGCATTATTATTGGGAGTGTGGCTAAACAAGGAAAGGATAAGGGCTCATCAGTATGCGGGAGCTGCGATTGCGTTAGTGTGTAGTTTTTTACTGGCGTTTGTGATTTAGAGGAAAAATATATAAATAGGTAATCCCTAGGGATTACTATGAAGACTATCACTATAAAACTTCCTGAAGATGAAGCAAGGGAATTAGAAGAATTTGTGAAAAAAAGAAATTATCCTTCAAAATCGGAATTTATTAGGCATCTTATCATGGAAAAACTCGATAGAAATCGAAAAGAAAAAATAGGATGGATGATTTTAGCTGAGAAATCAATGAAAAAAATGTGGGATAATAAAAAAGATGATGAAGTATGGGGTAAATATCTATAATGGAACAAAGAGATTTGTTATTAGTACCTTTTCCTTTTTCAGATCAATCCGGGAGAAAAGTTAGACCTGTAATTGTGATAAGCAATAATGATTTTAACACTTATTCAGAAGATATTATTGTTGTTGGAGTAACCTCAAATATTTCTAAAGATAAATATACTATCGGATTGACCAACAATGGATTAGAAGAAGGAAAATTATCTACTCTATGCTGCATAAAAGCTGAGAATATATTGAAGATCGAGAAGGGACTTGTCATTAAAAAAATAGGCAAAATAAAAACAAATATTTTAAAGGAAATCTCTGCAAGAGTTTTTGAACTCATAAGGGAAGATAATTGACTTTTTTACCATTTGGGCCGTAAAGATATATCTAAATAGCCATACTCTTGCCCTCTTTTATGAACCTTGAAGACTGCAAGTCAGAAGTCATTGAAAGAGCATTTCCAGAAGTTAGAGCTGTAAGTATAATTACAAGATTTCATAAGATGCCTGATGCGTATTTGGAATTTACCAGATTATCAAGAAAAAGATATCTGCTAGATGTAAATACTTCACTTAAAAATGCAAAGAGAAAAGTAATTTTAGGCGGAATGGGCCACGAAATCGCCCATATTAGCAGGGAAATTTCCTTAGGGCCGGTTTTGAGTTTTTTTGATGCAATTTTATACAATCGCTTTCCTAGGTATGAAACCCGCGATGAAAGGAGAACAGATTTGCTTGTTATCGAAAGGGGGCTTGGTCCAGAGCTTTTAGCCTTTTTGAAATATGCAAATGAAAGAAGAGAGGATTATACTGCTGAGGACGGATTGACTGTAAGAGAAGTAGAAAGTTTGCTTAGACAGAGGGCGTCAAATAAATAGAAGATTTTTCATATTCATTATTACAATTTACCAAATCACTAACTAATCAGGTCAATTCTTTTTTAAGGAGTTTATGGGCAGCATTAATCTTCTGGAATGATTCATGGTCTCCCTGAGGCATGTCTGGGTGGTATTTTTTAGCCAATAATTTATAGTTTTTTGTGATTACCTCAAAGTCCATTTCGTCTGGTTTAACGCAGAGAGTTTTTCTGGCCTCTATACGTTGCTCTACAAGATCATCATCCTCAGAAAATTCACGCACGAAATCATCCTCTAATATCTCTTTTGTAAGTAAGCGGGATACCTCAATTTTTAGGATTTTTTCTATTATTGCTAGGTTTTCAACAAATTTTGACATTAATCCATAGCTATACTTTAGGTTTCTACCGTTAAAATACCAAGTTATACTAGCAGGAAATTTCTTCTGAGCAATTGTCTGCATCGGAATAGTTATCATATGTCTTTCTACTCCTATTTGTTTTAAATTTAAAATTATATTATTTTCAATTTGAACTGCTCTTCTACCAAAAGAATCCCGAATAACTGGAGCTACAATTTCATGACCTTTAATTAATACCATTTTAGTATAGCCAAAAATGCGTTTATAAATCTACACTTGAGGGGTTTTTGTTGAATTATAAATGATGGTCTATGGGTCATCTTTTTTGATTCTAAATACATTTATAAATCAACTTAAGAACAAATTAATTATGATAGACCAAGATAAACCGGCTGAGAAAGTTAGCGAAGCTGAGTATATTGAAAAATTGCAAAGATTACAAGCAGAGTTTGAAAACTATAGAAGAAGGAATGAAAACGAACAAAGAGAAAACTCTATCAAGGCAAATTCAATTTTAATCACCCAACTCCTTGAAGTATTAGATAATTTTGAGTTATCATTAAAACATAATTCTGATCCAGGTATAAAATTAATTTACTTACAGTTCTATAAAATCTTAGAAAAGCAAGGGCTAAGGCAGATTAAAGCAGAAGGAAGATTTGATCCTAAAATTCATGAGGCAATTATAAAAGAAGAGGGAAAAACCCATGGTCTCATTTTAGAGGAGATTAAAAAGGGTTATTTTCTAAATGATAAGCTTATAAGGGCTTCAAAAGTAAGAATTACAACCGTAAAGGAAACAAACAATGAGTAAAATTATAGGAATTGATTTAGGCACGACATTTTCAGCTGTAAGCGTAATGGAAGGCGGAAAGCCAAAAATCATACCTGATAGTGAAGGAAGACGCACTATGCCTAGTGTAGTTTCTATTAATGGAGATGAAATTCTAGTTGGAGACGTAGCTAAAAGAGGAGCTGTCGCAAACCCATTAAGCACTATAAGAAGTATAAAGAGAAAAATGGGGATGAAAACCCAGCTGAAAGTTGGCGAAAAGGAGTACACTCCAGAAGAAATTTCTGCTATGATTTTAAGGAAACTAAAGAAAGATGCGGAATTGTATTTGGGTCAGGAAGTAGTAGACGCAGTAATAACTGTTCCAGCTTATTTTGGGGATGCTCAAAGAAATGCTACTAAAGATGCAGGAGTTATTGCTGGACTGAATGTTAAACGAATAATCAACGAACCAACGGCTGCTGCTTTAGCGTATGGGCTAGATAGATCAGACGATCATGTGATCTTAGTGTTTGATTTCGGCGGTGGAACATTTGACGTTTCTATTTTAGAATTAGGCGGAGGGATATTTGAAGTTAAATCTACAAGCGGAGATAATTATTTGGGCGGGGATGATATAGATGATATCATAATTGATTATTTAGCTAATGAATTTAAACAAATAAATGATATTGATTTAAAGTCAGATTTAGTTTCTTTACAAAGGCTTAGAGATGCAGCTGAACTGGCTAAGATTGAACTAAGTTCAGCTGAGAGCACAAAAATAACAATTCCATATATCTATTCTGATGATGCGGGGCCAAAACACCTTGATATTACTTTAACGAGGGAGGTTTTTGAAAGTATTTGCGAACCTGTATTTGAGAGACTTAGGGGTCCAACAAAACAGGCATTAAAAGACTCAAAATTAGCTAAAATTGACAAAGTTATTTTAGTTGGGGGCAGTACAAGAATACCTAAAGTTCAGAGATTAGTTAAGGAAATAACTGGGTTAGTTCCGGATACTTCAGTTAATCCTGATGAGGCGGTATCTT
This sequence comes from Candidatus Woesearchaeota archaeon, assembly GCA_964355135.1. Classification (GTDB taxonomy): domain Archaea; phylum Nanobdellota; class Nanobdellia; order Pacearchaeales; family GW2011-AR1; genus UBA73. Next base: position 90,892 of record CAYHCG010000002.1, read on the forward strand.
TAGGAGCAGCTATACAGGGCGGAATAATCAGCGGAGAAGTAGCAGATATATTATTACTGGATGTTACTCCATTAACTTTAGGAATTGAAGTAATGGGCGGGTTGCGGGCTTCTTTAATTGAAAGAAATACAACAATTCCAACTAAAAAAAGTCAGATATTCACAACAACAATGGATAATCAGCAATCTGTGAATATAAATGTACTTCAAGGAGAAAGAGAAATGGCTGAAGATAATAAGTCACTAGGTTCATTTGATTTACAAGGAATTCCTCCAGCTCCAAGAGGTTTACCTCAGATTGAGGTTTCTTTTGATATAGATACTAATGGTATTGTAAAAGTCTCTGCTAAAGACATAGGAACAGGCATAGAACAAAAAATTACTGTTACAGGTGGAGCATTAACAGAGAAAGAAATAGAAAAAATGATTAAAGATTCTGAAAAATATAAAGAAGAAGATCAAAGAAAGAGAGATAACATAGAGACGAACCTGGAGGGACATGCAATGATTGATGCAACAACAAAGCTAGTGGCAATGTATAAAGGTAAAGTAGATGATGAAACATTGAATACCATTACGAAAGAAATTGAAGAATTAAAGGTTTTAGTAAATGATAATAATACTAAAGCAATAAAGATAAAAATCCAAGACATACATAGAGTATCACAAGAAATTGGAAAGAAAATTTATGAAGAAAATGCCAAGAAGGCGGCAGTTTCAACGAAGGTTATAAGTTTGTAAAATCGTTCATCTTGTCTTTTTATCGCCTTCTACAAGGAATTTCTTCATTTCTTGAGAGAAAGCTTTAGCTCTTAGTAGAGAAGTCTTAGCTTTTGATTGTTTTTCAACATCGTCTGTACTATACTGGATAGTGCTTCTTTTGTTTTTCTCAAAGTCAAATGATTCAATCAATGAATCTGCCCTTATACCTGCTAAATTAAGTGCTTCATCTTTAGTAGCTTCATACTCTTCAATGAGCGATCCTTTGAGCTTTCCTCGAACATACACAATCAAGGCGTCAGCAGTTACCTTATGCGCAATCTTTTCTCCGACTTTATAGCCTAATTTACGAAGGACAGCGTTAGCAATATAGAACATAGAGTAGTAGGAACAAACAATTACCCATAAATCAGAAGTCCTTTCAGAGTTCAATTTTTCCGCAGAAGCAATACTTTCTTCTGCATTTCTTAACAAAACCCGAAGAGCATCGGTGTTGAACGATTCTTTTTTAATTAAACCTTCGTTTAAGTAGGATCTAACATTTGTTTCAGCTTCTTTTATTCTATCATTACTGAGCATTTTTTAATAATCTATAATAGTCTTCTATGCCTAAAAGAATAATATTCTTTTTAATTGCTTCGCTCACTACTGTAAACTCCTTGCTTTTTGCCATGCGAATAAAACTTTCGTAAGTTACAGGAGTTAGATGAATATTGTAAGGCAATAGATTTAATCTTTCATCAACCTTTTTTGCTTCTTCATCACTTGAGATTATCAGTAAATCTATATCTGAGTGTTTAGTCGCTGTACCTTTGATGTGGCTTCCAAACAAAAGAGCAATAAAGGGAAATTTTAACTCTGCAAGATGATCATAGATTAGTAGAAAATCCTTTTTTCTGAATAAATCTTCTCTTCTAAGATATTCTGCTTTGAACACAAACTCATTAAACTTATCATTAAATGAGCAAACAACAGTGTTGCCTACTTTCTTTAATTCAATAATTCCTTCTTTCTGGAGAGCTTTTACAGCATTATAGGCCGATTTATAGTTAATCTTTCTTAGCAAAGCTATTTTTCGTATGCTGTAAGTTACTTCTTTATTGCCCATGAGAACTTTTAAAATCTCTATAGTTTCATTAGCCATCTTTGACCATAGTATTATGGTTAAAAACCATATATAAGTCTTTCTATTAGGAAAAGGAAGTCATAATTTGACTATAAGAATTTCTTTGAGGAATTTTGGGAAGAGACGAAGTGAGTTTTATTGTCTTTTATGAGGTTTGCCTGATTCCACGAAAAAGATAATTATCATAAGAATGTGTGTGGTGAAAATTGCAAGTTCTGAAATTAGCAAAGGAACAAATGAGAAAACAAAGTTTATATTCTGAGGGTTAAGATATACGGCTTCAACCTGAGGTCTGGTCATAGGATGGTCTGGTAATGTTAGGAACATAGTTATACTAAATAAAATTATTCCGATAGTAAATATTATAAGTAGAATTTTAACCGGTTTAGAGAGAAATATTTTAAGCTTTCCAAAGGAAATTCCAAAAAATCCGACCCAGATTGAGTAAAGCGATATCTGTAAAAGAGACCAATTTCCTCTTAAAGGTATAAGAAATAACAGAGCGGTGAGAATAATATGCAAACAGGAAAGCAAAATGAATTTATTGTTTTTGTATTTAAAGCCAAGTGAGATAAAACCGTTAAAGAAAAGCGCAAGACAGAGTGCTGTTGCGGTATAGAAAACTAAATCTCCAAGAAAAACAGTGAAAATTGAAGCAAAAAACAATATTCCTCCGATTGCAGCTATTTTAAGTAACCAGGGATGGGTTTTATAAGATATTTTTATTTTTGACATAATTAAACGCATAAAATCAGTTATAAATAGTTTTTGGAGATTATCGGCACATTGAAGATAGATATTGCTAAGAGAAACTATAATTTTATAATCTGTTATCCTAATACTAATGCAATGGAAGATAAAGATAGAGAAAGAATACGCATTGAAATAACTACCAATACTCAGAAGATCTTATTATTTCATTTCGATCAGTTGCTTCTTGGATTAGATACCAAGAAAGAGGCTTTTGGAAGTGAGAAAGAGAAGCAGAATAAGATTAAGGCGATAAAGAATTTTGTTGGATACAGATTGAAAGAAAAGATTATTGATTCTTCTAGCGAATTATGGAAACTTATTAAGGAAATAGATAAGGCAGACTTGGTAGATAAAGAAACGGATAGGAAGTTCCTTTTTAGGTTGATGAAAATGAATCATTCCCGATTATTTATCGGATCTCTCGGTTTAAAGTCCAAAGAAGCATACAAGATTAGTAATTATCACAAGCAGAAGGCTAAGGAAGAAGATCGCAAGCTTGGGGAGTCGGTTTTGAGAAGGTTTATGGGATTGTTTGAGAGAAAGGTATAACTTTTTAAGTTGAATGCTTGCGATTTCTCTTATAAATCTTTAAATATTTCTATGAGAATCAATTTTATGGTGCACGGTAAAAATCAGCATTTCGTCCCGCAGTTTTATTTCAGGAACTTTTCATCAGATGGCACTACAATTTGTTTATTTAATTTAAAAAATAAGAGGTTTATTTATAATGCAAACATCAAGGGACAATGTTCTGATGATTATTTTTACAGTAGAGATACCAGCATTGAGACAGTTTTTTCTTCACTTGAAGGATCCACTAGAGAAATAATTTCCAAAATAATTGAAAAAGAAAGTCTCTCAGAAGTGAATGAAGAGCAAAAACAACATCTTAAGAGCAACATTTTACTTCAACATGGAAGAACTCAATATGCACGAGAGTCTGAAGAAGAAATGGCAAATGCTTTGTTAAATTATATTGTTCCTCAAGAACTAAAAGGTGCTAGGATAGAATCAACTTTAAGGGACTCGGTACTGATTTCAATGCTCTCTGGACCATTACTGTCCGATTTGAAAATTGTTTTATTGGAAAATAAAACTCAAACAGAGTTTATTTTCTCAGATAATCCAGTAGTCTTTTATAATTCCTTTTTTAACGATAAAGTTCCCCATGGGACTCAAGGTTTTGCCTCTACAGGTTTGCAGATTTACTTTCCACTGAGCCCAAGATTTGCTTTGTTGATTTTTGATGAAGATTTCTACGAAATTTCCCAATCAGAAAAGATAACTATACTGAAAGATTCAGATATACAAAGGTTAAATGGACTACAAATAATATTCTGTAACGAACACATTTATTTTGGTAACCCTAAAATGCAAGGGAAGGTATTGGAAAAGTATAAACAAATTAAATCAAAAAGACCTGGACAAAAGACCATAAATCAAGTTGTCGGAAGTAGGGCCAATGAAGATGGAACACATAGTGAATTGTGGCACAGTTCTTCGCCCAAAATAAAGTATAATCTTGAGAACTTGACATTTTTGAAACATAAAAAAACAGATTCTCCATATGGGATGAGAAATCTTGAACTTGTGGAGTTTCATTATAAATTTCTAAATGCTTTTGACAAAGGCAAGATCAAGTCTGAAGAAGATATGGGGGATTTCTTCAAGAGTCTAAAAAATAGAAGAACTGAATTTTCTCAGTAAGGCAGGTATTCTTCATTTTTTCTAGGCTTTCTTCAATCTTTCTTACCTAACATTTATATTTCGCATTTACACTAAAATTTGATGAATAACATTGAGATAATAAAAAGCATCTCAAAAAAATTAATAACTTTACAAGTTGAATTCGGCTTGCTTGGTTCATGTGTAATGCTACATCTTTTATTACATGACTACTTAAAAGAAAGATATAACCTAGATACTAAATTAGTCAATGGTTTTTGTCATACTGAAGATGAAGACAATGAGAATGTAACAACGCACTTTTGGTTGAAATACAAGAACGACGTTATTAATATCACTCTAAATCATACTAATACCAATAAATTATATTTATTAGATGAAGAATTGTATAGTCCTAATTTAAGGAAATTTGTTCTGATAGAAAATGAAGAAACGATGAAGAGTTATATGCCAAAGTACCAAACTACTAACTTGCATTTTCAAATTAATAAGATAATTGAATCAGATGCAAGCATTAAAGAATATTTAGTCAATTCTCCAAATCAATTGTGTGAGAAAATTATAGCCCACTTGGAAAATACTAATGTCAGTATTCTTAATAAACAAGAACTATCTGATAAAATCAGACAATTATATGAAAGTCTCCCTGAAAATTTATTTAAATAAGGGGTAAATTAAATCGTATTTACTCCGCAGCTTGCTGCGGCTGGGCGTTATAAAAAGATAAATTCTTGCACAAAAAGTCTTTAAATTAGATGCTTATTATTAATTTATGGTAGACAATATTAGTAAAGAGGAAAGGGGCAGAGTTATGTCTTTGATACGCTCTAAAGGTACCAAACCAGAACTTCTTCTTAAAAAAGGAATTAGAGGTTTAGGGTTTTCATATCACCCCAAAATAAAGGGCAGCCCCGATTTCGCTAATAGGAGAAAAATGATCGCTATCTTTTTACATGGATGTTTCTGGCATGGTTGCTCCAAGCATTGCAGAGTACCTGCTACCAATGTTAAATATTGGAAATCTAAAATTAAACGTAATAAGGAGAGAGATCAAGAAAATGAGAAAAAATTAAGAACTCAAGGGTATAAGATAATAACGGTTTGGGAACATGACTTAAAGGAAGACAAAATGATACGAATAAGAAATAGGGCATTATGAAAGGCAATTGGAAAAATTTTGAGAAAAACGCTATGGAATATTTAAAGAAAGAGATAGTGTTATCTGGTGTTAGTTTTGTGTCTTTAGGGGGAAGCAATTCCACCGAATCAGATATAGGGGTAAAATATCGAGATAAAAATCTCTTTCTTATAGAAGCTAAACTTAGCCCCTCACAAAGCGGGCAAATAGTGGTTTTGTTAGAAAATGATAATTATGTTTATTCTAAAAAAAGCAAAGAACCTGAGAATGATTTTGTTAAGAAGATCATTGCTTATCTTAATTCAAATATTAGTTTATATAGGGATTGTGGGACAAAGGGCATAAAAATAAACATAGATAACGAGGTTATGGCGGGGTGGATAACTGAACACTATAAGATTAAAGGAGTAAAGTTTATTATCGTTTCAAATAGCCCCTCAGATTTTGACAGAACTTTTATTAAAGTCCTTCCATTAAGTGAACTGGGAAAAAACTTCGAAATAAGTTTGGTATTAAGAAGAAAAAGAAGCGGGACTAGAGATATGTCTAAAAAATTTTATTTAGAGGTTTCCGAATTATTGAAAGTCAAAGTTGGGAAGAACTTTAAGTTAAAGGAAGATGGAAATTTAAGGTATTACGGGGGCAAAATTACTAACTCCTATTTAGGAGATAAATTTTACATTGCCCATGACAAAGGCGAAATTTATCAAGTTAAAAAGAGGGCTATAACCAACAACCCTCAAGCAGTTTTTAGTTTAGTCTACTCGGGCAAAAAACAAACTGAAGGATTTGATTCTCTTAAGAAAGCAATTGTTTCTTCTATTTCTCTTTTAAATGGGCCAAAATCTCTTTAGAGACATTCTTTAACACTTGGATTGACACACTATTTCCAAATTGTTTATATGCTTGGGCATTTGATACTGGGATCTGGAAGCTATCTGGAAAACCCATTAATCTGGCGCATTCTCGAGGAGTCAATTTTCTTATTTTTCCATTAATTAAATATGCTCCTGTCTTTGATGCTGCTCCCCCGCCATGGGCAGATAAAGTTATTGCGTGGCCGTTTATGCTATATATTCTCTCGCCTTGCCCGCCATTATTTATCTTTCCTATCTGAATTGGCCTCATAGATAAGGGTTGATTTTGATCTTTTATTATGTATATATCTTCTCTTTTTATTTCAAATTCTTCTATTTTTATCTTATTTTCCAGTATGTCTTTTACATATATTTCCTTTTCAATAGGGGCTGGAAACTCAAAGTTTTTTATTTTTAAGTCATTTCTGAAAGCTATAATATATATTCTTTCTCTGCGAGTTGGGGCTCCATAATCGCTTGCATTAAGGACTTTGTAAAAAGGAGTATATCCAATTTCTTCTAATGTACTAAGTATCACTTGGAGTGTATTCCCTTTATCATGTTTAGCAAAGTTCTTGACATTTTCCAGAAAGAGGACTTTTGGTTTATGATATTTTACTATTCGCGCAACATCAAAGAACAATGTCCCTCGAGTATCTTTGAATCCTTTTTGTTTGCCTGAGACTGAAAATGCTTGACAAGGGAATCCTGCGCAAAGGATATCATGGGGAGGTATGCTTTCTTCTTTGATCTTAGTAATGTCTCCATGGGGCATTTCTTTAAAGTTTTCGAAATAAGTTTTTTGAGCATGTTTGTCCCATTCTGAAGAATATATGCAGTTAAGGCCGAATGATTCCAAGGCTATTCTAAACCCTCCTATTCCTGCAAATAGATCGATGAAAGTTAAATTATTCATTTTCTCTTTTTTACCCATAATGCTGCTTTTTTGCAGGTTTATATTTTTTTTCATCTTAATTTTAGACCCCTAAAGTATTTAAATCTTTCGACCCCTAAATTTATAAAGTTCTAGCAATAAATAAATAAATGAAAGTTCTTAGAGAAAAGTCTAGGGAATACAAAGGAAAAAATTACCATAGATATAGGATAAATATTCCCGAGAATATTATTAAAAAGGCAGAGGTAAAAGAAGGTGATGAATTGGAAGCTACTGCAATTAGAGGAGAAATAAGGTTGAAAAAAAGATAAATCTCCTTATAATTTTCTAAGCAACTATTTTTCGTCAGAGTTACTCCAATAGGCGCTTTTCCCAATAATAACATGGTCCAAGACCTTAATATCTAATTCTTCTCCAGATTTGATTAGTTTATCTGTAATATCCAAATCTTCTTGGCTTGGAGAAGGATCTCCGCTTGGATGATTATGGATTAGTATTATCCTGCTGGCATTGTTTTTAATTGCGGGCTTAAATATTTCTCTAGGGTGTATTATTGAAGCATCTAATATCCCTTTACTGACTAACTGTTCACCGATAATATTGTTCTTTGTATTTAGCATTATCACATAAAAGTATTCTTCTTTCTTATCTTTCAATCTGTCATGGAAATAATTGAAAACGTCTTTTGCGGAATTTATCTTTTTTACAGGTTTCTTAGACTGAGAATATCTTTTTCCTAGTTCGGCCATTGCCAATATCTGCATTGCTTTACTTGGACCAATGCCTTTAATTTGCTGAAGTTCTTTTAATGAACAATCAAACAACTTGTCTAAGCCGTATTCAGAAATAAGCTTATTGGACATATCAATCACATTGTTTTCTTTGCTTCCTGTCCTTAGAAGAATTGCGAAAAGTTCTGCATCACTTAATGCTTCTGGGCCATGCTTAAGGAATCTTTCCCTGGGCCTGTTTTGCTCTGGAAGATCCTTTATTTTCATAAAACTCTGAGGAACTTAATCTTTTTATAGTTTAATCTATAACTTAAATATTGTTGTCTAAGATATATCTTGATTTAAAATACTTTCTTGGCAAATTTCTCAGAAATAATAAATAACCAGAATTCTTTTTTATTTGAATTTAAGAATTCCAATCTTGAAGAAATTCTGCCCATATTTTCATTAATAATTTCTAAATTCCTTTTATTACCTAAAATAATCCCAATACATATACTTGCATTAGATTGCAATAATTTTTCGATACTTTTAAACTTTAAATGTGAACCCGAGTCAAATTCTATAGCTATTCGAGTCTCATTTTTTATCCCATATAGATCAGAATATCCATTTCGAGCTATTTCTTTAGAGTCTATTACTCTTTTTGTTATAAAACTAATTGGATTTTCTTTCTTTGTTAAATATCCTTTATTTTTTAATAGAACTTCAATTTTGTCGATAAGAGGAAAATGCACATTTTTTCTAGTTTCAAAATTCTGAGAAAATAATAACTCTTTAAGCTCTTCTATCATAGTCCATGCAGAGGATTTACTTTTTAATAAGCTTTTTATAAGGCAATTCATTACCCTTCAAAATGGCAGTAGCACCACTAAGACGCAGAGCTGGCAAAACAGATATTGATAATAGACAGAGAAAAACAAGAGAAGAGTTAAAAAAAAGACAAGAGAAAGAGAAGAAAGCCGAAATTACTCCAGAAGATCATGAAGAAAGAATGGAAAAATTGAGAGAATTGGGATTAATAAAATGAATAATAAAGAATCTGGAGACTTAGGCGAAAAAGATATAATCAATTTAGTTCCTTGTCCAAATTGTAAAAAAAAATTGATGCTTCTTCCTCAAAATTATCCTTTGGTGGATGTTCAATGCACTGCTTGTTATTTTAGAGCACAAGTTAAAACAATAAGTTCTAGTCCAAAAGATGTTAGCTTTGGTGCTGGATGGGAGATTATGAATAAAGTTCTAAAATCAGGTTATATGATTCCACCTACCTTTTTCAATTTTAAATGGAATAATGGAGATAATCAGGAAATAAGGTTTTATCCTTTTATACCTAGACTTAATCTACAAAGCTATAAATTGTCTGAAACTGCAAAAAGAGCGAATTATAAAATGTTTCGCTATGTAGGATTAAATAAACTGCCTTTTTTTCTAGTATATAAAAAATAAAATGGCAACTCCTAAACTCCTCACTAAATCTCGCTATGTCAATGGATTAAAATGTTCTAAATGGTTATGGCTTGAGTTCAATAAACCAGAAGAACTGCCTCAATTTAGTAAAGAAGCACAATTTAGGTTTAATGAGGGTCATCAAATAGGGGAATTTGCTAAAAGCCTTTTTCCAGATGGCGTACAGATAAAAGAACAACTCGATCCTATCAAGAATGATAAAGAATCTAAAGAATTACTAAAGAAAAGAAAAACGCTATTCGAAGCAGGTTTTATTCATAAGAATGGGAAATGTTATGCAAGGGCAGATATTCTTGTTCCGGTTAGTGATGATGAATGGGATATTTATGAAGTTAAGGGTGCAACAGGAGTAAAAGAACAATATATTCATGATGTGGCTTTTCAAAAGTATGTCTATGAATCTGCTGGACTAAAGATAAGAAATTGTTTTGTTTTGCATATAAATAATCAATATGTCAGAAGAGGTAACATTGAACCAAAAGAGTTCTTTGTGCCTGCACAAGTAGATGATGAGGTTAATGAAGAAATAGAAAATGTTGAGCAAAATATCGAAAAGTTATTTAAAATAATAGGATTAACAAAGTGTCCGCAATTCAAAAAAGGAGAAGATTGCCATGATGATGAATTTGGAGTTCATGATAAAGACGATTTCTGGAACGATCACCCTGAGTGCGATATCTTAGATTTATACTATGGAGGTAAAAATGCTATAGAGTTGTTTAACTCGGGAATATTATCAATTAAAGATATGGAAGAAGACCACTTTACAACCAGGCCACAAAGAAAACAACAAAAGATACAGCATAAGGTTCATACAAATGGAGAACATCATCATGACAAAGAAGAATTAGCTCAATTTACTAAAAAACTAAGTTATCCGCTGTATTTTATGGATTTTGAGACGTATGCAACTGCAATACCTCTTTATGATAATCTAAAACCCTATCAAGCAATACCTTTTCAGTTTTCGGTTCATGTAATTGAGAAACCTGGAGACAAGCCAAAACATTACTCGTTCATTGCTTCTGGAAATGAAGATCCTAGATTAGAATTTGCTAAGGAACTTAAAAGAGTAATAAATGGTTATGGTACTGTTCTTGTATATTATCAATATTTTGAGAGAAGTAGGTTGAAAGAACTAGCAGAGTTCTTCCCCGAAGAATCCGAATGGGTCGAAGATGTAATAAAGAGGATGGTTGATTTATATGATCCTTTTAAGAATTTTGCATATTATCATCCATCACAAAAAGGTTCTGCTTCGCTAAAGAGGGTTCTGCCTGCCCTTACAGGCAAGAGTTATGATGATATGGATATAAGTAATGGGACAGACGCATCTATTTCTTATCTTTACATCACACATGGTTCTTATGAAGGCAAAAAAGCAACTCAGAAAGAAGTTAAGAAAATTCGAGAAGATTTAGATAAGTATTGCGGACAAGATACAGAAGGAATGATTTGGATTCTGGATAAATTGAATGAGTTGGTCAAATAACTATTTACATTAATCTGACACTCTCTAGAAGAAAAATTTAAAACAAGGGCAATGCGGAAAAGATATGGAAAAATGCCTTGAAATTGTTAAATGGGGATTGTCCTGAGAAGGGTTGTGAGTGGTGCAGAGGAAGATGAATTTACGCAAGAGGGATTCCAAATTCATTTAAGGTATCTTCAATCTTATATTTCTCTTTAGCTAAGTCTCGTCTTTTAAAGTAAAACTTCCAAGCTGGATAAATCGGCAGAATAAGAAAAACATTAGAAATGATAAAAAAACTTAAATAAGTCAAAGCGAGTTGGAAATATAGTCCTGTAATAATTGCAATATATAATGAAAAAATATAGTATAGTTTATCATGCATTCCCTTTTTGTTTTCTTTTATTAAATCAACTATCTGATTGTGACTTTGAATTGACACACTTTTCGCATGAAACAAGGGGTCGCTAGGTTCAATATAATAGAGTCTTTCCTCGTCCATTGTTTTCTTCTAATTGAGGGTTTTATATTCTTTACTGCAGTCAATATCTGTGTAAAAAGTGAGTCTTTATTTAGACTTTATATACAAATCTCATTTCAAACAGAGCGTCGTTTTGGGGAACCCTTGGTGTGACGAGGGCGTTACATACTGGGAATTGACGAACTGGCGGGAGGGGAAAAAGAATTTTAAACTATGGAGTTTTCGATATACCATGGAAGAGGAAAGAGAAACACATATCGCGATTTTTAATGGAAAAAAGATAAGGAGAAAGAGTGTAAATGATAAATGGTTTTTCTCTATTGTAGATGTTGTAGGGGTTTTGACAGATAGTACCATTCCTAGGAGATATTGGTCTGATCTAAAGATTAAATTGAAAGAAGAAGGCTTCGAGTTGTACGATAAAATCGTACAACTGAAATTGAAATCCGATGATGGGAAAGAGTATGAAACAGACTGTGCTGATACGGAAGGAGTTTTAAGGATAATTCAGTCAATTCCTTCAAAGAAAGCAGAGCCTTTCAAATTATGGCTGGCTAGAGTAGGATATGAAAGGATACAGGAAATAGAGAATCCGGAATTAGCACAGCAAAGAATGAAAAAACTTTATGAGTTAAAGGGCTATTCTAAGGATTGGATTGATAAAAGATTGAGGGGCATTGTGGTAAGGCAGGAATTAACTGATGAGTGGAAAAGCAGAGATATACAAGAAGAAGTAGATTTTGCAATTTTAACTAATGAAATAAGCAGAGCAACTTTTGGAAAAACAGTAGAAGAATACAAGAAATTTAAAGGATTGAAAAAAGAGAATCTTAGAGATCATATGGATGATTTGGAGTTAATTTTTACTATGCTCGGAGAGGCTGCAACGACTAGAATCACTAAGACAAAAGATGCTCAGGGATTTAAGGAAAATAAGATTGCTGCAAAGCAGGGCGGAGAAGTCGCAGGCAATGCAAGAAGGGAGCTCGAGATAAAGACAGGAGAAAGCATTGTTAGTGATGAGAATTTTCTGGAAACTCCTGAGAAATTAAGGAAAAAAAGGAAAAAACTGCTGAAAGCTAGAGGTTTTAATGGGGAAAATTAAGGAAAAACGGGCCCAAATTCACTAATAGAAAAGTTTATATCCTAAAAACCTATCTAATTATATAGGGAAACAGGACCTGACGAACCCCACGCTTGACGTGGTTAGTAGGATTGACGGACCTTCTTACCCTATGCTTTTTGTTCTTTAAGCCTTCCTATATTAAGTAAAGTTTTAGAATTGTTTTAAATGCGGATAGTGCAAATAGGGCGTCGTTTTTGGGCTAAATGTGGGGTGGGGGTCGGGGCCACGCTGGGGAAAAAGACATGATTGGGGAATATTAACGGGAATGATATACGTCTACACAACTAAGATAAAACGGTTTTGAGTAGACGTATAAATAAAAAATGTAGACACGGGAAGGGAAAATAGAGGTAAATGTAGTCACCCAACTTTTAGGGTGAAAAGTGTGGAATAGGGTGCTTAGGTGACTACATTTAGGGATTGTATGGTCACCCGGAATTTGCTAGGATAGTATGAATAAATTATGGGATAATGATAAAGATGGTAACGTATGGTTGAGATAACTCTCTAATAAAAAAGATAATGATAGATAATTAAGGTTTAAATGTAAATTTATTATATTGTTTTTTACAATTATGTTTAAATATGGAGATTGTTTTTATAGAGGATGAGAAAAGGGTTGATAGTTGTTCTTTCACTATTAGTTATTAGCGTAATTGCTTATGGATTTGCAAATGTAAATGCTGCCCCTAGAGCAGGAGCATGCCCGATTCAGCAAGATACTCAGATTGTTGTGTATGGAGATACTGGAAACGGCGGAGTTGGAGTGCCATCTAGATCGTGGATTGGACATTTTTTTGACTGGTGGAAAACACAAGATCCAAGTTTGAAATATGTCTTCCTTGATAGAAACGACGTGAAGACAGATTGCAATTTAGCTAATTATCCTAATGTAAAACTATATGTTCAACCTGGCGGAAATGCATATTATCAGCAGAATGCTTTAGGGAGCGCTGGAAAGACTGCGATAAATAATTACTTGAATGCTGGAAGAGCATATTTAGGAATCTGCGCAGGAGCATTTTATGCTGCTAATGATTATTATTGGCAGGGAGAATTTTACAATTGGCCTAATTTATTAGATAGATTCCCGACAGTTGAAGGTTCAATAACTACGATTGCAGATTATGACGCAAATCCCGGATATGCAGTTACAAATGTAGGAAATAGATTCAATATGATTTATTATGGAGGTCCAACACGGGGATGGAGAGACACCAGTATAAATCATCCTGGAGAAACACTTTTGGAGTTTAGCAGTATTGGTGGAAACTTGCCTGCAGCTATAAAGAAAGATAATATGTTACTAATGTCAACACATGCAGAGGCATTTGAGGGAGATGGAATAACTGGACTATCCACTACTGATAGAATAGAGAACTACAAATGGCTTGCAAATGCTATTAATGATGTGGCTGGAACGACATTCAATGTGCCTGCATATACTAGTCCCCCACAGTGTTCAGATGGAGCAGATAATGATGGAGATTTATTAGTAGATATGAATGATGCGGGATGTAGTAATGCTGGAGATAATGATGAAACTGATCCATTACCAATGCAATGCGCAGACGGATTAGATAATGATAATGATACTTTAGTAGATTTGGCAGATAGCGGGTGTTTGAATGCAGTAGACAATGATGAGACTGATGTTACTGGTCCAGTAGATTTATTATTTGATGATTTCGAGCAAGGACTTACAGGATGGACATTAAATACAGTAAGCGGCGGAAATCCTTGGACCAGCACAACAACTAATCCATTTTCAGGCACTAGACACGCTCAATCAAACCCAATGAGCACAAGTGATCCTGCTTCTACTATGGAAAGAATGGTAAGTACTGTTGGATATTCTACAGTAACGTTTAGTTATTATAGGAGGCTTGTAGGAATTGATATTGCAGATGAGTTCAAAGCGAAATGGTTTGATGGAAGCAGCTGGCAAATTGCGGAGCAAACTCCTAATTCAGTTGATGATGCTAATTATGTTCTAAAGACGTTTAGCTTGCCAGCAAGCGCTGCAAATAATCCTAATTTCAAAGTGCGTTTTGAGTGCACTGCAGGCGCAGTAAGTGAGTTCTGCAGAGTTGATGACGTGAAGATTACGGCGATGTAAATGTTTAGAGTTTTTTAGTTATCATTAAACCATTATCTAATTGAGCAATGTAGATGTTTGAGACGCTCGGATCACGCTGGAGACACTTCTGCTCCACTTTCGGACTGAAAAATTAGGTATTTTTGCTCTTTTCTAAGCTTATTTTGGTGTAAACGGCAGATTCCAAATCTTCAAAGAATCCATTAAGCATGGTCGTTAATGCTCTCTTTCTCAAGTTCTCTGGCATCTCCTTAAGATCCCAGACACTTTTTACCATGGGCAGATTTTCAACTAGCTCTTCTCTCTTCAATAAATCACTTTCTAACCAGTCTTTCCAGAATTTGATCTCATAATCTTGTTTCTTTTTCATATTATTCGATGACGGAGAAAATACTTAAATCTTTTCACCAAAAGCTTTAAATAATGCTATCATTATAGTGATAGTATGAATATTGACACAATAAACCCCTATGTAATCAAGATTTTGATCTCTGTAAGAGAAAATGATAGCATTAGCTCTATCTCAAAAAGAATCAACTTATCTTATGGATGGACTCACAAATGGATTACTGAATTAGTAAAAGAAGGGATATTAAAAGAGAAGTGGAAAGGCGTAGTCTTACAGGAAGAAAATAAGTCGTATCAAGAGATATTAAAGTTTATCAGGAATAATTTAAGTGAGACAAGCTTGTATTATTCTGTATTAAACTTATTCGGAATAGAATATTGTTTCACTAAAACTGATGCAGTTTACTTCTGGACAGAGGGAAGATATAATATTGCCCGATATCGAGAACATTATCCTATCTTCATCAACATTAGATCTGAGGACTATCCAATATTTTTGTGGTATTGCAAAAAATTAAATTTGAAGATAAATGCTAAAAAAGGAGTCTTTTATTCTCCTGAAATAGTTGATAAATTTAAGTTTACAAAGAAAGGAGAATATTCCATAGAACCGTTAGATGAAACAATAAATTTCATGAAGAAAAATATCTATAATTTTGAACCTGCATTAGAGATGGTAGATGAGATGTATAAAAAGGGTTTGAATGTTAAATATAAGGAGATAAACACCTTATAAGATGGAAGAAATGATAGAAAAGGAAAATGGAATATTTGATATCTTACAGAAATTCATTGATGCTAACTTAGATTTCGTTGTTGTTGGGGGCTATGCTGTTTCTGCGTTTAAGCATAGGTTCTCAATAGATGCTGATGTTGTCATTAAATCTGAGGATTTGGAAAAATTTGAGGCAATAGTCAAGAAAGAGAATTTTAAGAAAACAAGAGAGAAGGAACTTGAGAATGTTTATTCTTCAAAATTTGTAAGATATGAAAAAGATAGGGCAAGTGTAGACTTCTTAATTGATGCAGTAGCGGCAAGAGCTACAGGGGCCTCTTTTAGTTATAATCTCTTAACGGATAATGCAACTCAAAAAAAGATAATTGGGATTGAAAAGGAGATTTCCGCCAAAGTGCCAACAAAGGAACTCATAATTGCCATGAAGGTTCATTCAGGTAGATTAACAGACTTTAGGGATATTGCTGCTCTGGCTAGAGATACAAGTTTAGCAGAGATAGAAAGATTCTTATTTATCGGTGACCAAAAGGCTTTGAATGATCTTCTGAAGAAACTTGCTACTGTTGTTAAAGATAAGAACTTTGTTGATTCTTTCAAAGGCGTTTTTATGGAAAAGAAGTTTGATATTGATATGAAACAAGTTGAGCAGATAAGCAGGTTAAAAGCCAAAAAATCGTCAAATAAGCAAAATTAAGTGCTAAATTCTACTTTCTTAGTATTTATCTTATTGAAAAATTCTTCTAAATATTCAATCCTGCTTTCATAAATAACAATTACAGATTCTGGTGGATATTTGGTAGACGATCTCATTTTATTTATCCTCTAGTTTATCTGTTGATTCTATGGGTTTTCTAATGTGTTCCAAGGTTTGGCAATAAATCCCTGATGAATTAATGAACATCTCCAATCTTCATATAATTTTGTTGCTTCTTCTCATCCTGAGAAATTTTCCATGATATCAAGATCTCTTTTCTAGGAGCAATGCTTCTGTTATGAATTTCTATTTTAATATTAGCCATGTGCTCAGTTAGAGATTGTCGTATATGAACTTTCTCTAACTGAGACACTCATACTTCGCGTTCGAACCAGGCGTCGTTTTTTAGGGGACGTTAGCGGTGACTAGGAAGAATCAACAGGGCCTAAGTAATCGACTTCTCTTGCTTCATACATTGCTGAATTGTAACATTGGAGTGCGAGTTTTTTAGCCTGTCTTGTATCAGTTGCTTCTACGTGCTCATAGGCTCGGTGACTATAGTCTCCTGCAATTCTGATAAGAACTACCCCGTATTTACTTTTTTCTGGAGCTGTTCGACTTTGAGTACTTTCGTTCATATAATGTGGTTAAGAAGTCTATTTTTAAACTTTTTGCCGGACAAGGCATAATTCAAGGTGCAGCATACGTGGAATTGACTAGCGGGCTGGACGGAAATAGTAAGATTTATATATGAGGGATATATATGATATATATGCAAGAAAAGAATAAGTCTATACAGGCGATGATAGAAATTCCCGAAGAAGTGAATCATATTTTAAACATAGTTAAAGCAAGGTATAATTTGAAAGATAAGAGCGAAGCAATATCCAAAGTTGTGACTGATTACGGTATTGAGATATTGGAACCTGAACTTAGGCCGGAATTCATATCCAAAATGGAGAAGACCAGAAAAGAAAAAGCGATATTTATTGGGGGCCTTGAGGAATTCAAGAAGAGATATGGCCTTTAAGCAACATGTATACTCTATCTATTAAACCCTCTTTAGACGCTCAGTTTAAGAAGATATTGCAGAAAGATAAAAAGCAGATGGAAATTATCTTTAGAAAAATAGAGGAAATTCTGGAGAATCCACAGCGTTATAAGAACTTAAGGGCCCCTTTGCAACATTTGAAGAGAGTACATATTGGCAAGTCCTTTGTTTTATTATTTTCCGTTGATGAGAATACAAAAGTAGTTACTTTAGAAGAATATGATCATCATGATGTAATATATAGAAATTAAAATAATTTTTTTAAAAGAGCGTCGTTTTTAGGGAACGTTAGCGGTGACGAGGGCGCTGCACACTTGGAATTACTGGAAGGCGAGCAAGGGGAAGAAGTGGGTTTATTTTTTAGCAGTTTTCCACATGAGCTCAAACTGTTTCTTGTAGCTGCTAGCGGCAGCTTTATCATGGATGAGGATGCCGTAGGGTTCTTGGGTGAAGATGGCGATGGCTACGTAATCACCTATGATGACGGTTTCTGTGAGTTGCTCGAATTCCTTTGGGAGGAAGCGGATTTCTGTATAGCTTAATTGATTGAGTTCAGAGCCGAGCTCCTTGATTGTGTCGTCAAAGATTTGACGGGAACGGATCTTTTTGGCTATTCTTTTTACGTGGAGGTTTTTCCACCAGAGTTCTCCCATCGCATCGTAAGCTACTCTTTTTCCTCCTCCGAAAGTATTGTATTCCTTTCCTCCTGAATTAAGAAGGGACATGTACATTTGCGTTATTCCTTTTTTTCCTAGAAATGTTACTGCTTCGTTCTTTTCTTTTGCTGCTTCTTTTCTCCTTTGTAGTTCGGGAATGATCCTCTCAAATTTATGACGTTTTTCATCTAAGTATTCCAGAAAGTTCTTTGGATCTGAGATCTGATAGGTTTTGCCCCTGCTTTCTATAATATAAGTAATAAGTCCTTTTGAGATTAGCGCGTGTAAGGCACGATGAACTACTGAATTTTGCAGCCCTGTTTTCTCTATAATTGGTCCTGCTGCACTAGAGCCTAGCTCTGCTAGCGAGATATAGACTTTAATTTCTCCATTTGTGAGTCCGAGATCTTCGAATACGGATGTGTCCATATTGAGGATAAAGTTGAGGGATATTTAATCTTTACTATAGTAGTCTCAATTGGGAGCGTATAACCTTAAAACAAGTCGATTTGGCAGTTTTAGTATGTGTGGAATAATAGCAATATTCGGAAGCGATGAGCTGGAGAAAGATGTAAAGAACTCCCTAAAGAAGATAGAACATAGAGGTAACTCAAATTACGAGACTTTAATTTTTCCTTTATGTGCACTGGGAGCAAATAGATTGGCTATTACTGATCGGAGTGGGGGAAAACAACCTGTTGCAAATGAAGATGGAACCGTATTTGCCGTTTTCAATGGAGAATTGTTTAATTATAGAGAATTAAAAGAAAGACTTATCGGAAAAGGACATATTTTCAAGACAGATTGCGATACTGAAGTTTTAGTCCATTTATGGGAAGAGTATGGAGTTGAGATGATCCATAAATTAGACTCTGAAATGTATTCTTTTGTGATCTATGACAAAAAAGAAGGAAATTTCTTCATTGCAAGAGATTATTTAGGAGTTAAACCTCTTTATTATGCGCAGGATAGCGGAGGAAGGTTCTTTGTAGCTTCTGAAATAAAGCAGCTTGCGGACTATGAAACTATCAAGGAAATAAGGGAATTCCCTCCTGGGCATTATTATTACAAAGGAAGTTTTAGTAGATATTATTCATTTGCTGAAAAACTTACTCGCGATTCAGAAGAAACCGTAAAGAGAACTCTAAAGAAATTGATTGAATGTGCTATTTACAAAAGAGTGCAAACGGATTTGCCTATAGGGGTGTTTCTAAGTGGGGGAGTGGATAGTAGCTTGGTTATGGAACTGGCTACGAGATATCATAAAGAGGTTACTGCTATTATATTGGGAACGGAAACTTCTAGCGATTATCTCAATGCGGTTAGACTTTGTAAGGAAAAGGGTTGGAAGTATAGTGTTGTAAGGCCCGAGGTAGATTATGAGAAAGAAACAGAACGTGCTGTATACTATGTTGAATCTTATGAACCTAATATTGTAAGACATTCTTTTGCAAATGATCTTGTTTCGCGCCATGCTTTTGAAATGGGTTTGAAAATAGTTTTAGTGGGAGAAGGAGCGGATGAGTTATTTGCAGGTTATAATGAATTTATGGATTTACCTCTTGGAAAGGTAAATTCCAGTTGTGTGAAATTACTAGAATCCATGTCGAAAGGACATATGATGAGAGTTGATAAAATGGCTATGAGACATACCCTTGAAATTAGGAGCCCTTTTTTTGATAAGGATTTAGTCAATTATGCTCTTTCTTTGCCTAGCGAATTGAAGCTAAAGAAAATAAAAAATGAACTGATTACCAAGTATATTTTAAGAGAAATAGCTTTAGATTATTTGCCTAAATATATTGCTTATAGATACAAAGCCCCATTCGCGAATGGAGCAGGAATGGATATTGGAAGCAATTTTACTAAAGGAGATGGGGTCATAGGCAAAATTGCAGAGAAGAGAGTATCTGATAGCGTGTTTAATGAAATAAAACGCAAGTTTAGACAATATAATTTCAAAACCAAGGAAGAAGTCTACTATTTTCTATTTTATCTTAAGTTTAATTATACTAAATTTAGGGATGGGGAGCAGAGATTGGCTATGAAAGATAATCTATTAGATATTGTCAATGATGATCTGGCTAGGGAACTTAATAGTTTTTTATTGAACAACAAGATTACTGATCGGGCTGAAACTTTCAAATTTAATGGCTCTGCTTTTTTAGAAAAAGAAATAGGGAATGTGATGAAAGAAGGTAAAATGCTTAGCATTGTCAATTATTGGGGCGTGGAAAAAGAGAAAGTGAACAAGGTAGATTACGAAGCCTTAAAGCAATTAAGTGAAATTCACCAAGGAATTAGAAAATACTATGCGAATACAGAGATGGTCCTGATACTGACAGATATTCATGGTAAATTGAATAAATTGCCTTTAGAGATAATAAAGAATTATTATGCAGAAATACAAAATATTTGTAAGAGTCTTGGAATTAAAACGGTTTTCTTGAGTGAATTGTGGAAGAGGCAAGGATTTACTTTAAAAGTTCTTGAAAGAAGTAAATTAAACAATGTTAAGATCAAGTCTTTTATGCTCAATGCTGCACAGAAGCATTATCGGGGAGGAAAAGCGAGAGAAGGAGCTATGAATTACGTACAATGTTCAGAATATGATAAAATTGTTGTTGGTAAAGAATTTAGAGATGCGATATTTTTTACTTATAATAGTTATGAATGGAATTCTTTACTTCCATCATTGCCTACTATTTCTTTATGGGTTGGAAAAAGAGGGAATAGGGTGAAACCCTGGCACGATTACAGATAAGAAATTGGAATTACTGGAAAGCGGGGAAGGAGAGAAGGGAATAAAATAAAAAAATAAAAAATTATTCTGACCTGACTACAAAAGGAAGGTTTAACTTTTCGGCTATTGATTTTCCTTCTTTATGGGCCACGGAATAAGCAATAAAGTCTGCAATCGTTTGTGATTCTGTTCTGGCAAAATCATTAGTTGGACCGTAGATTACATATTCTCTTGAAAAGGGATGTCTTAAAGTTCTTTTATGGTTGTAACCTGTGCAGGTTAGGAATTCGTCATATCTATTGTTTGATGAGCCTGCCGCTTCTTCTGTCTGACCATATGATCCTTCAAGGCTTACAACATGCACATTTTCATCGTGTTTTGCTCTACCTAAGACTATCTTCTTATTGTGCAAAAATCTAGACGTTAGGGCAGAAGTTGACCGATTCATTACTTGATCTACATTAGTTTCTATGATATTATTTTCCATATTTTCAATTACCTCCTTTCATTAGGTTGTTTTTCTGTTGTCTTATTTGTTCTTTCATAGTAGTCACACAAAATATCGGTAGATAAAGATATATCCTACAAATTGGTAGGATATAAGTAATATTTTTATAGCAGAGGAATTTGATAGATGAATGGATTTGGAGATATTAGAAGACTTGGGATTGACAAGTACTGAGATTAAAGTTTATGTTTGTTTATTGGAACTGGGGTCGAGTCATGCGGGAGGACTATTGGATAAGTCGAGATTGCCTAATTCTACTGTGCATAGGGATTTGAATTCACTTATTAGCAAGGGACTTGTGGGATATATTTTAGAGGGAAAGAAGAAAGTGTATAAGGCGACTAATCCCGAACATTTCTTTGAATTTATAGAAGATAAGAAAAGGAGATTTGAGGAAATCTTGCCTGAACTTAAAGCGAAACAACGGCTGAAGAAAGAGGAAGGGAGCGCTTCTGTGTACAAGGGAGTTAGGGGAATTAAAGAAGTGTATAGTATTATGATTAGTGCTGGCGGGAAAGAGTATAATACTTTTGGGGGTGGGCCTATTACTTCTGAGATTATGGGATTTACATGGTGGCTTAATTTACATAAGAGAAGAGTTGCTAACAAATTGCCTTCACGGCAGGTATTTGATGAATCTGTTAAAGTGGAGGGGAAAGACATTGCGAAAAACCCTTTAACTAAAATAAGATATGTGAGCAAGGAATTTGCACAGTTTCAGGAAACGGTGATTGTTGGAGATTATGTAGCTATTGCGGTGTTTTCAGCTAATCCTTATGCATTTTTAATTAAAGATAAGAATGTAGCAGAGTCGTATAGGAAACATTTTGAATTATTGTGGAGTATTGCGAAATAAATTAGATTACTTTTTCTTAAACAGTTGAAACCATTTGTGGGCTAGGCAAGTTTACATCGTGTTGGACGATTATAGGATAGATGTTATTAGTTATTGTCTTATTTCTGGCAACGACTTGATAATGTAGATCTATTCTGAACTCGTTTCCCTGTAATTTGGCTTTAAATTGCCAGTTTACAATCTTTCTTAAGTGTTCTTTACTCATATTTAGAAACCCAGAGGCATCAAATATCTGAATACCCACAATAAATTGCTCACTATCTATGTCTATTACCATGTTTTGAAATTCTAAGGAATAATCATATTCTCTATTTTTTATTTTAAACAAAAGAATATCATTTACATAATCGTAATCCATTTCTCCTTTTGCTTCTAATACCTTTTCTTCTTTATTTTTCATGTTCATATTTTTGGTATTTGCCATTCTAATATATAGTAGAAAGTAACTATTTTAACCTTTGTAGCCTCCAATTTAAGTATTATCCGGAGGTTCTTGCCTAGATGCTTGTAAAATGCAGAATGGTTGCCGTTTTCTTGGATCCCTATTAGAAAGGGCTTTTCTTTTAGCAAAATCTTGCGAATTTCTTCAATAGTGAAGAGTTCTCTCTGTCTTTGGCTTAATCTTTTGAATGCATGCCCGCTGTCTTCGATACTATCCGGAGAGTACTTTCTTATTAAGGAGATAAAATTATTTACTGCAACCTCTTTTTTTATTTTATTTGGATCTAGCATTCAATATTCGAGTTAAATAAATTAATAAAGCTTTATAAAATAAGGATTATTTTATGACGACATGAAAAAGGTGTGGAATTTTGGACTGATGTTGGTGAAGGAGTTCTTTTTATTGATACTGGGAGTATTTGTGGCGGGATTTGGACTGAAGAGTTTTTTGATTCCTGCAGGTTTTATTGATGGCGGTGTGACGGGGATATCGCTTTTGATTTCATTTATCACTCCGATATCGATATCTTTATTGATATTTATTCTTAATATTCCTTTTATGTTCTTAGCCAGGAGACAAGTGGGAAAAATATTTGCATTTAAGACATT
The DNA here is from genome assembly GCA_964355135.1 of Candidatus Woesearchaeota archaeon. Classification (GTDB taxonomy): domain Archaea; phylum Nanobdellota; class Nanobdellia; order Pacearchaeales; family GW2011-AR1; genus UBA73. Next base: position 114,085 of record CAYHCG010000002.1, read on the forward strand.
TTTAGCGATATTGTGGTTGGCGCTAGTATTGTTATTTGTGAATTACCCTATTGTGACTGATGACAAATTGCTTGTTTCTATTTTTGGAGGATTTTTACTTGGAGCGGGAATTGGACTAGCAGTTAGAGGGGGAGGAGTTCTGGATGGGACTGAAGTGTTGTCTATTTATTTAAGCAGGAAGATTGGATTGAGTGTAGGGGAGATCATATTTGCAATTAATCTTGTGATATTCTCATTTGCAGCATATTTACTGAGTATCGAAGCTGCACTCTATTCGGTATTGACCTACTTAATTGCCTCGAAAACTGTTGATTTCTTCATACAGGGAATTGAAGAGTATATTGGAGTTACGGTAATATCAAATAAAAGTGAGGAAATAAGGAAGAAATTAGCAGAGGATCTTGGAAAGGGAATTACGATATATAAGGGAAGAAGCGGGTATGCGGGAAAGAAAGAAATTGATATATTATTTTTGGTTGTGACCAGACTTGAAGTTGTGAAGATAAAACAGGAGATTATCAATATTGATTCTAGTGCGGTCATAATTGAGCAGGGAATAAAGGAAGTACGGGGCGGGATTATCAAGAAACGACCATTGCATTGATATTGATGATCATTCTAACTAATTTATTTCTATTTGTTAATTCGGGGAAAGATTTTAAAAGACTGAATAATTTACTAAGTGATTATTACTAGTAGTTGGCTAAGATAACTTTTACTAAGTAATACTCAGTAAAGGACAAATTTATACGATATACACAAAATGAAAAAAGAAGGAAAACAAAAGAAGTTTTTGCTGGAGATTCCAGAAGAAATCTGGAATACGTGGAAGAATAATGTTCCTAGATCTATTTCATTAAATAAAGCATTGATTGACCTACTTGACAAGGAGGGAAGAAAAAATGGGAAATAATAAATTATTATGGCTTTTTACTATTGTATTAATATTATTCAGTTTGGTTTCAGCTTCTGCAGTATTATTGTCTGACCAAGGGACTGAAGTAAGAGAGAGACTAAACGGAACTCTTCTAGCGAGCGGGGATTTGACTATAACTATTTATGATAGCTCTAGTGGAGGGAATACTGTTTTTAGTCAGATGGTAGGAAATGCAATTATTAATGGATCTTGGAACTTAATGATCTCACCTAACCTTGAATATGGGAAGAGCTATTGGAAAGACTATTCTATAAATGGCGAGGATCTAGATTTTGATGGAAATGAGAGAATGGAATTTCAATCTCCATTGGGATTAATCAATAATGCATCATTTTTTAATTTTTCATTGATAACTGCTTGCCCTGCAGGAAGTTCAATACGGTTGATTTATGCAAATGGCACTGTGGAATGTGAAAGTGATGATTCTGGTTCGGGCTCTAGTGATTTGACTAATTATGCACTAAAGAATCAATCAGAGACGTTTAGTGGGAATATAACGACTACGCAGACGGGATTATTTGGATGGTTGGGTTCAGTGGCTAATAGGATAACTAAACTTTGGGTCGTAAATATTAATGCTACGGGAAATATAGAAACTAATGAAAACGTAACTGCAAGATATGTAAAGGGAGATGGAAGCTTACTTAGTAATTTGCCTGCGGGAAGTGAGAGTGATCCTATTTTTGTTGCTATGAACTCAACACTATGGAATGTTTTGAACGGAAAGCTGAATACTAGTGATCAGAACTATAATGATAGCGTTTTGATAATGTCAATTAATACGAGTTCTAATATAAGAGGATTAGGATTCTATAATCGGACAGAGATTGATAGCTTACTTAATGGAATTAGTGGAGGGAATGCTAGCTGGAATCAAACTTATGCAGATACTCTCTATTATCCAGTTGCAAACCCTTCAGGTTTTATTAATGCAAGCGGATTAAGCCTATATAATGATAGCAGTTATATTCTAGGAGTTAATAGTTCGTTATGGAGTTATATCAATTCGAATTCTGCGAATTGGTTATCCAGTTATAATGTAACTTATGCTAGTATTTTGAATCAGACTTGCGCTAGCGGATACTATGTTTATTCGATACAATCAAATGGAACTGCGCTTTGCAGGCAAGATCAGAGTGGAGTGAGCGATGTTTTCAATCAAGTATTAAATATGACTTCTAATGTGACTTTTGAAAGTGTGAATGCTACTGGAGATTTATATATTGGAAATATCGCAGCACGACAATGGTTGTACAATCAATCAACACCAGTTTTGAATTATATTTCTTCTTATGAGGCTGCGTGGTTGTCTACTTATAATTCAACTTATGCTGCGAATATGAATAACTATAGTTTTAATCAAACACTTACTGATTCGCTTTATGCATCAGCTATCTGGGGATATAACCAAACTGGAATATTCTCTTATAATCAAACGACTCCTGCGATTAATGATATTAATGCAAGATACTGGAACAGGACACAAGCATATAATAAAACAGAGATTGATGCATTGAATTCCTCATGGACAAGCACATACAATGCAACATATGCTGCGAATTTAAACAATCTTTCATTCAATCAAACATTGACAGATGGATTATATGTAAGATTAGAGTGGGGATACAATCAATCTCTTGCCGCTATTAATGATATTAATAGTAGATTCTGGAACAGGACTCAAACTTATAACAAAAGTCAAATAGACTCCTTTAATGCTTCATGGTCTAGCACTTATAATGCTACATACGCTGCAAATATTAATAATGCAAGCTTTAATCAAACACTCACTGATTCATTATATGCTGGAGCAAGTTGGAACTATAATCAAACAACTCCTGCGAACACTTATGCCGATTCGAAAGTCGCAAATTCACTTAATTTATCAGGAACAAATGCAAACCAAAATATTAATGTCAGCTTTTACAATATTACTTCATCTGGGAGTGGCTTATTTGGGTGGTTGGGTTCAGTGGTTAATAGGGTGAGCAAACTATGGGTTGTGGAGATAAATGCAACTGGAAATATAGAAACAAGTGAGAATGTTTCTGCAAGATATGTAAAGGGAGATGGAAGTTTACTTACTAACTTGCCTTCTAGTGGCGGAGGCGGGACGGCAAAGTCGATAATTTCCGGAGGAACTTCTACATCGCTGACTGTGGATATGTTTTTCCACCCTTACGGATACCAGGCGGGAATATCTACTTATGATGAAGAGTTTGGTATGGCTGTTCCTATGGCTGCAACAGTACACAATATAACTGTGTATTTTGACGGGGCGCAAGGTTCTGGGGATACTTGTGAAATAGAAGTGCAAAAGGCAAGCGATTGTTTATCTGGTTCGAGCTGGTCAACAATATTGGTTGTTAGTGCAGTAAATGCAGTTCAATCTGCGAGCGATACGACCAGTAGCGGTTCAATATCTGCAGGAGAATGCATGAGGATATTCTTTGATGAAGCTGCAGGAAGTTGTGTGGGCGGAGGACAGTGGTCTTTTGTAATGGAAGTGTAAGATGAGGAAGGCATGTTTTGAGTTGCTAATAGTATTGATTTTTATTCCGAATGTTTTTGCCATTGTTGCAGTATCTGATAATTATACTGTAAGTAGATTTGGGACTGGAGTGCAGGCGTCTGCTTTGGCTTCTGATAATCTTGAGGGCAGGGCCGTGCTCCTTGAAAATGTAGGAACAAGAAATGCAAGAAACGATTACTTAACGGCAAATATTGGTTTTTGGGGAGATACTGTTTATCATGTTAGTGTGAGTATAACAACTTACTCCATAAATCCAGCTTCTGCGACTATTGGTTCAACTATTGGGCTATCTATTTCTGCTGCAAATGCAGAAAGTGTATGGGCAAAAATAACTTCTCCAAATGATCAGGAACAAACAATAACTCTAGTAAACGGTGGGACTGTGAATTATCTTCCAAGCCCTTCTGTTGTGGGAACATATGAAGTAATTTTGTACGCAAATAATTCTGCAGGTGATATTGCCAGTATTATAGATCATTTTGATTTAATTGAAGTTGTAGTGCCAGGCGGAGGAGGTTCCTCCGGTAGCGGCGGGGGAGGAGGTGGAACAACCACAGTTATAGAAAGTTGCACCTATAATTGGGATTGCACGCCGTGGAGTCTTTGTTCAGAAGGAATTCAAAAAAGACAATGTAATAATATTGGGACTTGCAAGGGAACAGAGAGCAAACCCAAAGAAGAAATAACTTGTTCAGAAGCATTATTTGATATCAGCCTCAGGCTTAATGACATCAATTTGACTGTCAATAAAACTTTGAAGTTTGGCATTGAACTTACTGAAAAGATAGGTGTTGATAAAATAGATGTACATATCAAATATTCTATTATTGATAATGAAAACAATGAAGTCTTCAGCCAGCTGGAAACTAAAGCGATACAGCAAAGCCTGGCTTATGAAAAGGAAATAAAAGAAATAACTTTAGGCGATGGAGAATACATTTTACGGGTAGATGTTCTTTATGGGAATTTACAGAGAGCTTTCGCTGAACAGAAATTTAGAGTTGGTGAAATGGAAATAAGCGAAGCAGCTCCCGAAGAGAAAGGATTTTTTGAATTTTTAAGAGATGCAGGAACCAATTTAAAAATTCTAGGACTTGTTGTTGATGATGATGGATCGTATAATTCAGGCAGGATAAATGTATTCTTAATAATCTTCTCTTTATTCATTTTATTTTTATTAAGAAAGAGATTTGTGCCGGCATGGAAGCACACGAGGAACTTTTTTGGGGAACTTGGTAAAAAACATCCAAAAAACAGCGTGAAAGGCTTAGTTGGAAAGAAAGTTTATTCTGAAAACGGACACTATTTAGGAAAGGTAAGTGATGTGATTTTAATGGGGAATAAGGTAACTGCCTTAAAGGTTAATTTAGACAAGAGACACAAATCTAAAGTAAAGGGAATCATTGTCAATTATAAGAATGTTAGGGGCGTTAGTGAAGTAATTATGATTGATGATGGAGCTCTAAAAGAGTGATATTTATTTATAATTATTAATAAATATATTTATTTCTATGGAAGTATAAAGAAATGTTTATATATTTACTTTTTTATAGATGAAGGAGCATGGGCAAGAAGAAGGTTACATTGAGCATAGAGTCTAAGACGTATGATGATTTTCAGAAGTATTGCAATGAGAATGCTATAATGCTCTCCAGAAAAATTGAGATAGCCATGAATGATATTATGAGAGAGAAGAGGAGAAAGAAAATGATGTTCTTGATTTTTATGTGCTTGTTTATGCTTTTACCCTTAGCAAGCGCTGCAACAATTTATTCTGATAACTTTGAGGATGGAGATCTGGCTGGATGGTCATTGACTACTGCTGGTGGAGCAAACGCATGGACCAATGCCATTACAGATCCACAGGAAGGCTCGAGGCATGCATCCGCTCAGCCATCTAGCACGAGCGAGCCCGCAAGCGTGATGGAAGAAACGGTCAGTACCGTTGGTTACAATAATATAACTATCAAATATTATAGAAAACTTGTAGGGATAGATGCGGCAGATGAATTCCAGATGGAATGGAATAATGGTGGAGGATGGACAATTCTAGAGCAAAGCGGAGGAAGTGGAGTAGATGATGCAAATTATGTTTACAAAGAATTTAATTTAAGCTCCAGTGCGGATAACAATGCAAATCTACAGATAAAGTTTGAATGTACTGCAGGCGCGGTGAGTGAGTTCTGCAGAGTTGATAATATTATTATAACAGGAAATGTAATAGATGTGACCATGCCAACATTTTCAGGTTATGTGGAAAATCCTGTTAATAATACGGCATATGTTTCAGGAGCTACTTATAGATTTAATGTGACTGTGACTGAAACGTCTGTGGGTAGAGTTGGAATTGAGTTTAACGGCACAAATTATACTTTAGGAAATATTACTAATTCTTCAAATGTCTATATGTTTAATAGGACAAATTTAGCTGCAGGAACATATAATTATTATTGGTGGGCTAACGATACGAATGGAAATTACAATACTTCTGGAATAAGGAGTTATACTGTTGCAAAAGCTAATCCAGATGTAAGAATGTACCTAAATGGAGCAAGAAGTAGTTTAACTATTGGATATGGGGCACAGAGCAATGCAACTGCAAGCGCAAATATTTTCGGAATTGTATTATATAGAAATAGTGTTGACGTGACGAGCGAGAACAGCTTGAATAGAACACTTGCTGCAGGATATTACAATTATACTGCATTTCATGCGGGAAATCAAAACTACAGTTCTGGCACGGAAACTTTTTGGTTGAATATTACTAATGCAACAGGGAATATTAGTTTATTATTAAATGGAAATGCGAATAATTTGACTGTGCAGTATCCTCAACAAACAAATATTAGCGCGGCAACACTATATGGAAGTGTGACTTTGTATAAAGACGGAACTGCGATTACTTCTGAAAATTCATTGAACGTGACTAGGGGTGGAGGGTATTATAATATTACTGCTGTGAGCTCGGGAGATGCGAATCATTCTAGCGCAAGTGTTACTTACTGGCTGAATATAACCAAAGCAAGCAGAGTTGTAAATTTAAATTTTAATCCTGTTTCTCCAGTCACTTACGGAGTAGCAGTAAATGCTTCTTGCACAACAACAAGCACTGAAGGAAACTTAAATTTATTTAGAAACGGGAATGACGTGACGAGTAATGAACTAGGGAAGAACGCCACACTCGGAGCTGGAACTCATAATTATGCTTGCAATGTTTCTGCAACACAAAATTATAGCTTTGCAGAAAATACGAGCAGCTATACTATTGACAAGGCCATTGGAAACGTTAGCTTATTGCTTAACGGTGTTGCCAGCACCCTGAATATTAATTATCCTCAGCAAGTAAATGCAAGCGCTGCAACATTATACGGAAGTGTGACTTTGTACAAGGAGGGAGGCGATGTTACAAGTACCAATGCAAGGAATGTTACTTTAGGGGCAGGCTATTACAATTATACTGCAGTTTCTAGCGGAAATGCTAATTATACTGCTGCCAGTCTAACTTATTTTGCAAATGTGAGTAAGGGAAACATTATTGTGACTTTATTGTTGAACGGAGCTGCAAGCAATTTAAGTGTTGTTTATCTCAATAATGTGAATGCTTCGGCAAGTGTTTCAGGAGGAACTTTGAGCCTATATCGAGATGGAGTAGACATCACTGGGCAGAATGCGCAGAATAATATCCTAGGAGCAGGATACTATGAATATAGGGTAAACGCGACCGGAAATGAAAATTATAGCGATAATTCAGCAGGAAAATTATTTTATGCAAATGTTACTAAAGCAACTCCAAATGCAAGCATGAGCATTAGCCTTAATCCTTCCAATAATGAAGATTACGGGACTTCAACTACTGCAGCTGCAACAGAAAGTAATGGTGGGGATTCCGATTTAACTTATCGGTTTTACAGGAACAATACTTTAATTGCGAGCGCAATCCCATGGGAACAGCAATTCATGGTTTTGGGTGCAGGAAGTTATAATTACTATTTTAACACGAGCGGAGGACAGAATTATAGCTCGGGAAGTGTTAATGCTACTTTATTAATCAATAAGGCTTCAAACGATTTAGTTTTATTGATTAACGGAAATGCGGACAATCTCACATTGGAGTATCCTCAGCAAGTCAATGTAAGCGCTACTTCAACAAGTGGAGTCTTAAGTTTGTTCAGAAATGGCAGTACAGTTACTTCGCAAAACGGGTTAAACGTAACTTTGCTGCCAGGTTATTATGAATATTTTGTTAATTCGAGTGGGAATGCAAATTACAGCGCAAATCAGGTCGGGATAAGACTTTATGTAAATGTGACTCCTGCGCCAGATTCAACTGCACCAGTTGTTTCAATAGTCTCTCCTTCTGATGGCTCTACATTTGGCACTAATATAAGTCTTGCTTTGAATTATTCTATTGTTGAAGATAATTTGCAAAGCTGCTGGTATAGAATTGATAGCGGGAACAATATTTCTCTTTCAAATTGTCTTAATATAACTTTTAATACAAGTGCGGGGAGTCACACCGTGTTTGTTTACGCAAACGACACCAATGGAAATGTGGGGACGGGCAATAGTAGCTTTTCTATTCAGATTGGCGCTCCTGCAATAAGTATAAGTTTTCCTGCATCTGGATCCTATCTTAATTTTGTCAATATAAGTTTTGCATATACTGCTAGCGATATTAACTTGCAGAGTTGTGAATTATGGGGGAACTTTGATGGAACGTTTTCTAGAAATCAGACTAATACGACTCTTGTTTCAGGAATTTTAAGTAGGTTTAATCTAAATTTAAATGATGGGAGTTATCTTTGGGGAATTAGCTGTAATGATACTGTAGGAAACAGGGCTACTTCTGCAAACCGAACGTTTGTTGTAGATACGGTAAATCCGGATTTAATACTGAGCGCCCCTAGTGGAAGTTATTCTAGTTTAAGCGGAATCCCCTTAACTTTTTCCGCTAGCGATAGTTCACCTATGGCATGCACGTATAATGTTATGAAAGGGGCCAGCTTTGAAATAGCAAATACTTCTATAGATTGCATTTCAACAAGTTTTGATGTTTCGGGTGAAGGAAATTATATTATTGAGTTTTATCTGAATGATTCTGCTGGAAATTCTAACTATACCTCTTCTAGTTTCAGTGTAAGCCTCCCGGTTGAATGTTCTGGAGGAGATGACTCTGGAGGCGGTGGCGGAGGCGGCGGTGGCGGAGGCTGCGGATTCCTTCCTAGAAATGCAAGCAAAGAAGTTAAACTAAATTTAACAGTAGAAGATATTAACATTAAGCAAGGAAGCAGAGAAGAAGTCAAATTAGAGGCAGTGAATACGGGCAAAGTATTCTTAAATAACTGTAAATTGAAATTTTTGGGAGATAGTGCAGGGTGGATGAGTAACTCCCAATTGAAAGGTTTGTCTACGGGAGAAAAATTTGTTTATAGTATAATTATTGATGTTACTGGAGATACAGAACCTGACAATTATCCTATAGATATAACTTTAGAATGTGATGAAGGCGCAGGCAGTACGAACATGATGATTAGCGTCTACAGGAATACCTTTGAGGGAGACATTTTAACATATGTTAAAGATGGGGGAAATTTGAAGGTAAGTTACTCCTTAAAAGAAAATGCAGGAATAGAGCATGAGATATTCTTAGATTATACTATGACAACTCTTGATGGAATACTTAGATATAAGGGGCAGACAAATACTAAATTAGAGCCTATGGAAGCTAAGGAAGAGGATTTAGAATTTAAGCTTCCTAAAGATTCATTTGGTGAATTCGATTTCAAGATCGAATTCAATGATGGATTAACTGTAATAGACACCAACAGAACAATATTTTTACCTTCTGGCTTCTCTACTACGGGGTTGTCAATTTCAGATACTATCAAGAATAGGTTATCCGTTTTAGGGATATTTTTAGTGTCTTTGGCACTGTTGTTCTTTGTCGTAAGATTTCTTTACAAGCATCACACAAAGAGCAAAACAGTATACGGGCATGGGTTGAAGGTGCGCAAACTCATAAAACTGGAAATGTAGTTTAAGAAAGGTTTATAAAGCAATTCCATTTATAAAGGGTATACTTTATTTAGAATGGCTGAAAAATCTAATCTTAAAATACAAAATATCGTCGCTACTACGTCTCTTGGTAAACCTGTTTCTTTGACTAAGCTAGCAAGGACGCAGAGCAATACTGAATACAATCCTGAGCAGTTTCCAGGGCTTGTTTTGAGGATAAAGGAACCTAAGTCTGCAGTATTAGTATTTTCTAGCGGTAATTTGGTATGCACTGGAACTAAAAGCGTTGCCCAAGTTAAAGAAGTTATACAGCAGGTTATAAAACAAATTGGGAAGATTGGAGTGAAGATAACTGATACGCCTAAGATAACAGTACAGAATATTGTTGCTTCCGGAAGCATTGATTTGAATTTGAATTTGAATATTTTGGCATTACAATTAGAAAATACAGAATATGAACCTGAACAGTTTCCAGGATTAGTGTATAAACTTGTAGATCCTACTGCAACGTTTTTGTTGTTTTCTAACGGGAAATTAGTTTGCACAGGAACTAAGAATAAAGAGCAGCTTGAAGAAAGCATGCGACAATTGAATAAGAATATCAAAGAAGCTGTGAAGAAAGACACTTAGATATCATGAATTTTAAATTTTTTAACATCTCTGGAACAAAAGTGATAATTTTTATTATTCTTATTTTTCTTCCTGTACTTGTAAGAAGTATTGGAGGAGAGTGTGTAAGCAGTTTTAATGTAGGATGTACAAATGCATTTAGCCAGTTCTTGAGCGATAGTTTTTGGTTTTCAGCTGTATTAATGATAATATCAATTTTAACATTGATGTGGTTTATGATCTCATTGATTAAGGAAGTTAGCAAGAAAAAGTATAGTTCAGTTTTGAAGGGAAGTATTGTAGCATTCTTAATTCTGATAGGATTGGCTTTAATTTTAGGATTTGCATTTGCAATTTCGGGGGAGGGTAGTTGTTCCATTGTTCCTTTTCTTGGACCGAATAGCTTTGGAGGATGCTTTGTATTGTCTTTTGTTTTATTTTTAATTGGTTTGATTCCTGCGGTTATTTTGGGTGCGATAGTTGGAGCTTTAGTTAATAATAAAGGAGAAAATCAAAGCGGAAGATGAGCGAAAAAAGCAAGTTAGCAGTTATTTCTTTCATTCTAGTTATTTCAGTTTTAGTTGTGTTTATTTCTTTATTTGCAATATTTTATTTTATGGGCCCAAATGCTCCTCTAGATGAAGGATGGATTTTAACAGCATTGGGCGTTGGACTTGTTTTGCTATTTATTGGGCTAGTTCTTTCTATTATTTCATTATTTATTATTAGAAAAAATAAACTAAAAGGGAAAGGATATGCAATTACTGCTTTAGTTATATCGGCGTTTTTTGTGATGGGTGCTATGATCATTTTATATTTTATTATAAAAATTAAACCTGGCATACTCTCTTTAATTTAGATAATTATTAAAAGAAATTAGATAATTTGATACTGTTTTATTCATAGGAAAGCTTATATACTTTGTATATACTAAGTAATACCATGGAAATGATTAGCTTGAAGCTCGAAAGTGAAATGCTTAAGGAAATAGACAATAAACTGAAAAAGCATAGGTATAGCACGAGAACCGAGTTTATCAGAGACGCAATACGTCATACTTTAACTCAGTTGGAAAAAGACGAACTCTTAAGGGCGGCTGCACAAGGACAGGGTTCAACAAAAAGAAAGACTACGGATGAACAGTTACATAAGGCAAGGGAAAAGCTTACTAAAATTTATGAAGAGAAATTTAAATGATTTATTACGTTTCTGTCTAGATAACTCCCAATAGAAAAATTTATATAAGACAATTGTCTAGTTATAGTTATGGTAAGAAATGTTGATGAAAATAAGGCATATAAAATTAGAGAGGTATTAAAAAATAGTCCTAATGGCTTATGGGTTAGAGAAATTGCGAGAAAAACTGGTTTAGATAAATCTACTGTTTCGATTTATTTATCTAAACATATGAAAAACGAGGTGAAATCTTTCTCTATTTCTAACCTAGTTAAGATTTATAAGTTAAGAGGGAAAAATGAGAGAGTTAATTAAGTTAGAAGACTTTTTAGAAAAACCTTTTTATTTTTATTTATCAAAGGAAGGGAGAGAATATTTGTTCCAACAATGTCTTAGTTTTGAGACTAACATGGAAAAATTAGCAGAAGAGGTTGGATGTTCGCCGAAGACTTTAGATGAAATATTAAAGGGATATACTATTAAATATGGAAAAAGATTTGTTTCATTTAAAATATTGAAAAAGCTAATAAATATTTCTGGATTATCTATTCGAAAAATAGAACCTGAAATTATAGCGATAAGAAGAGGAAGAAGCACGCGGTCTGTAGACATGAGATTACCTATCTTGTCTTCCCCTTATCTCGCTTTACTTTTTTCAAAGTCCATTGGAGATGGTTGTATCTGCTCAGATTGGAGACTAGATTATAAGAATAATAATCAAGCGTTGCTCAGAGAAGTTATTGTGGCTGTTGAAAAATCAATTGGAAAATCTAGGTATTCTTTACATGAAGGAAAAAATCGTGCTTTTGATTTAAAATTTTCTCCTGTAATTGGTTTTATCATGCATAAACTGGGGGCCCCTAAAAGTTATAAAATTAACCAAATCACGATAATACCAAAATGGATTACTGGCGGAGATATAGAAATGAAAAAAAGCTTTCTTAAAGGGATATTTGATGATGAATCTTGTGTAGATTATAAAAGAAAGAGAATTATTATTGCTTTTGGTAAAACTAAAATTCTAAAAAGTTCTTTAGTTGAATTTTTGAATTCTATAAAGAAAATGTTGCTTGAATTAGATATAGAGACAGGAAGTATTACTTTCCAAGAAGAATATAAAGAAAATATAATTCTCAGATTTGGAATTTACGGCAAGAAAAATTTTGAAAATTTTTATAAACATGTTGGCCTTTCTCATAGTGAGAAAGCAAAGTCAATAAGTAGTCTGCTTGAAAGCTATCAGGATATAGGTTTTACCAAAAGGAGGGTATTGGAAACTGTGCTTAATGCAAAAGCTCCGATTAATACTCTGGAGGTGGCAAAGATTAATAAAATTAATAGAAAATTAGCACTTTTTCATCTCTTAGATTTAGCTAAGCAAGGAAAAGTTGCCAAGACTTCAAGATGTTCGCCTGCGTTATGGCGCGATCCTAGCAAAAATCTAATTAATAAAAGAGAAAAGATTCTTAATATTCTTTCAAAGGATAAATTGAGTACTTTAGATATCTCAGAAAGAACAAATATAGATCAAAAATATGTATTTGATATATTGAATAATCTAAAAAATCAGGGATTAATTATATGTAGTGGATCTCGTCCCAGAAAATGGGAAGCTAAATAAAATTAGTTATAGTTGTTTGCTGCAAAGATTTCATTAATTGACTTTCTTTTAAGTAATTACTAGTTGGGATTCTCAGCCTTGCTTGAATATCATCTAATGCTTCTTTTAAGGTACTAAATTTTCTAGGTTCATTCTTAAAGGCAGATCTTGTTATTTCTCTCAATATTCCGACTCCTAAAGGGCTATAATATTGGGGACTTATCTGCCTTAAAACTAAAACAGATGCTTGTTTCTTTATTCTTTCTAAATATTCTGCCACAGACAATCTTGCGGCATAATATCCTCCAGTTACTTCATCCGCGTAATCTTTTCTTTTAAAGTTTGATTCATAATCTTTCCAAATCTTTCCATTTTTTAGGGAAATTTCAATAACTTCAAAGTTCCAAAATCTCGGGATAAGCAGTATTTCGTAATGGTTGCCAACATATTCATCATGAAATACTAAATATTCGCTAATTTGTTGATAATCTTTAATTTTAGCTATTTTATTATCTGACAGAGTTGAATCGACAGCGCTTATACTCCATCTTGTTGGGACTAATTTTCTGTTTTTCTTCAGGCCAAGAAGACCAGCTGAAAGTAATTTTACTAAATTTGAAGTGGGGACTGAGGATTTATCTAGTTCTACTAAGGATTGTGTTGACTTTACATCTGTATCATTTACTAAGTAATCAATTTTTGGGAGAATTTTGGCGTTTTCTTCAAGACGGACGGATTCAACAGGTGCGGCATTAGAAATTAATGGGACTCTGGATTCTCTCTCATCGTGCTTTGTTACGGGTTTTTTTAATTTGTATTCTGCGGAGATGGATTTATGAGTCATAGCTACTTCCTGCATTGTACCTAGAAACTTAGAAGCAGAATTTGATTGAGAAGGAGATCTTGGCTTGTGGACGTTTGTCTGCGTTCTTCCATAGATAAGTTTGTCTCTGAGCTCCAGAACATTTGCTATGGGAAGTTTCTTTTTCTGCCAGATTTCATATGAAGAAAGTTCTTGAGTGTCTCCATGTTCTTCCGGGGATAAAATTCCAGTGTAGACATTTGGATAGTTCCACTTACCAACAAAAATCTCGGGAGGAGAAGCGCCTGAGAATTCTGTTATTTTTCTTGCCTTTGCAAATAACATTGTGTGTCTTTTGCAGTCTTCTTCGCCACAAATTTTACATGTCAAGATGTTTGTCCCCCTATTTGTACATCTTGAGCATGCTCAAAAATTATAGATTTTTGACATTCCATAGTCTAGATATGGGAAAACTATTTATATGGATTATTGTGGCTCTTTTTTATGACCGACTTTTATGATTGGATGTTAAAGTATACTTTGGCAGAAAATTTAGACGTAGGAGATTACGAAACTCCTGGGTTTGGATTGGTTATGCCATTTGGAATTTTTGTTAATGGTAGGGATAGTAAAGAAGAGCAAGTGAAAAGCGTTTTACATGAAGTTATGCACTATCATCCTGACTTTATGTCTTATACCGGAGGATTATGGCAAAATGTTATAGCTAGAGATGAAAAGATAGAAAGTGAGATAGAAAGAAGAGCTTTAGGGGTGTACGAAACTAAGAAAAATCTAGCTTTATTTATAGAGGTTCAGCTGCATATGTCTAAAATGAGAAAAAGAGAGAAGTATTATACATAACAACTATCCTTGCCGCGTTTGATGAGATATCTTTGATGGTACTCTTCAGCTCGGTAGAAATTTTTTGTTGGAAGGATTTCTGTCATGATGGGTTTAGAGAGTTTCTTTTGGAGTGCTTTTTTTGACGCTTCTGCCTGTGACTTTTGCTCTTTAGTATGGTAAAAAATTACTGTTCGGTATTGTGTTCCTGTGTCTGGACCTTGGCGGTTTAATTGGGTTGGATCGTGGATTTTCCAGAAGGTATCTAAGAGGTCTGTGTAAGTGACTTTTGTTGGGTCGAAAGTCACTCTAACTACCTCTGCGTGGCCTGTTGTGTCTGTGCAGACATCTTTGTAAGTAGGATTGTCTGTGTCTCCGCCTGCGTAGCCGACTTCAGTGTCTAAAACTCCAGGTATTTTTGAGAAGGCTAGTTCTATATGCCAGAAACAGCCTGCTCCGAAAGTTGCTGTTTCCTCATTTATTGGTTTTACCATAAGGTAAAGAAAGAAAAGAGGTTTATATTATTGGCGGTTGATATGTTTGAAATTTTTAGGATAGGTTAATTTTTAGGATGGAATGCTCCTCGTCCGACATATTTCTTTTCAAGGAAATGTCCATTAGGGCATTTATAAATGGCTTTATAATAAGTTAAATTACTCTCTGTTTTAGTATATTTCATTGGAAGACTATCCATACTACATTTTCGAGGAAATTTCCACCATAGAATAATTATTCCTAACAACAAAACAAATGTAATCAAAACGACGTAAATATTTTTACCAAGTTTAAAATAAAACACGAGTAAAAATAAATAGATAAAGAATATTACTGTAATTATTGAAAAAGTAAAGACTCTTTTTGAGGAATTTGCATCTTTTACAAGAAGTTTAGAGTCAATTTCCATAAATTATAATGCATAAAGACTTTTTTAAAGATATCTTTCAGAGATAATTAACCTTTAAGGTCAGAAATACCTAATAATATGAATAATACTCCAACTAATAAAACTACCCAGAATAATCCGCCCAGGAAGAATAATCCAGCTGCACGCCAGAAGTTCCAGATTCCCCAGCTTTGTGAATACCATGCAATCAATATTGGTATGATTACAAGAATCAATCCAAGCAGTAGTTCAGCCCATTTGTTCATATCTATAGTTTTACTTTTAGGTATTTAAATATTTTGCTTGGTTTTTTCATTTTAGAGAGTGGTGAAAATAGTTGAGAAGGAATATTTATTAGGTTATTTGATGTGGCTGGGATATGCCCGAGATACATCGAAGAATTGTTAGAGAGATTATTGAAGAGGAGAAAATTAAGCCAGGCATTATCGCAATAAATGTTTTTGGTAGCCTTGCAAAAGGGAATGAGAAACTAAATTCAGATATAGATATTCAAATAGTTTCCAAATGTGCTACGATTTGGTCTTTGGAAAATAAGGATCGATACGGCATTAAAATTGATTTTGAGATTTATCCAATGAGAAAACTGAAAGAAAGGGTTGAAAAATATCCTTTTCTTTGTTATATTTATCTGGACTCTAAAACTGTTTACGATCCTGCAGATTTCATGAGAGAGATATTGGAAGATATTAATAAATATTTTAAAGATAATCCCAAAGTATTAAAATTTTGGGTGGAAAAACAGAAAATTAAAGAAGATTTAAAGAAAAAAGGTTTGGGAGAAGGATTTACTGTCAAATGTTATGACGAGGCGGAGATATTATTTTCAGGAGAACATCGTGTAACAAGGGATTTTTTTAAAGGAAAATAACTTATGAAAAGAATATTAAAAATAGTTAATAATTCTGTGTAAACAAAAAAATATAAGGTATTCTAGGATTAATAAGACTTTCGATCTTGGAAATATACTTTCAAGTAAATAATTGCTTATAAAGAAAAAAGGGATAATTTTATTTTGATGAACGGAGTACTTATTTCTGAATCTGGATTAAAGACGCTCAATGTCCATAGTTCAGATACTTATGTTTCTGGAGGACAGTTTTTTACTCTCCAAATTGTAGAAGGATTTAATAGTGGGATAAGAAGAGAAAGACTTAGAGAGATTGTAGTTCGAGAAATTCAAAATAGGGGTTGTCAAGGATTAGCTAATTTAACTATAGATTCTGATGAGGTTTTAAGACCATATTCAACGGGATATCATCCCGCAAGAGACACTTTACTTTACGATGTACGTGGAACGCTACTAAGAAAAGTTGCGTAGCTTTACAGTAAGCGGAATTAATAGTATGACTTAAATAATCTTAACATTTAATTACTAAATGAAGAAAACTCATATATTTTTCATTATATTGATAGTATTGGAATTGATAATTGCTGGTTATATTTATTTAGATAATTCTGGATGCAAAAGCCCCTGCGAATTTCATCCTAGTTTTTTGGTTCCATTTGAACCACGAGATTTTGTGGAATCTGAAATGTGCATTATGAGATGTGATTCTTTTTTACCTTCCTCTTTTTACGTAGTTGCCGATTTACTGATATTAACTGTGGCTGTTTACATAATTTATTTTATTTTCCAAGCTAGAAAAGGGAAGAGAAAATAAGGTAGCTTCAACTGCAGTTGAACCCTTAAAACTATTTATAAAGGAGAAGTTTCTAGATAAATAATGGATGACAAATTTATTTTGATGGGCCTGGGAGATGAGAATTCTAAAGATATAGCCGAGATTATGAAAAGCAAGACTGCTAAGAAAATTATTGACTTTTTAGCTGACAGAAAGGAAGCAAGTGAGAAAGAGATTGCAGATAATTTAGGAATGCCTATGAATACTGTAGAATATAATCTGAATAAGCTTGTTAAGACTGGACTTGTAAAGAAATCTGATAAAATATATTGGAGCGAAAAAGGGAAGAGAATTGACATGTACCAATTAGCACGAAAACATATTATCATCTCTCCTGATAAAAAACCTAGTTTGAATTACTTGAAGAGTATATTGCCTATTTTCTTGATTGTAGCGGTGGCTGTGGCCCTTGTCGCTATAGGTTACAATAACGGGATGTTTGAAAGTAATGGAAATACTCCTGGGGGAGTAATTGTAGGCGAACAAGGAAATAGTAATATTGAAGGATTGAAGAGTTTTGGATCTATTGATGAATTAAAGACGTTTTTGAAAGAAAATCAAGATGAAGGAAGAAATAATTATGGATATGCCAAAGCGGGAGACAGTGTTACCAGCGCAGCAATGCCTTCCACCGCCCAAGCAGAGTCCTCATTCGATAATAGCGGGGGAGGAACCGCGGGGGATTACTCTACAACAAACATACAGGTTGAAGGAGTTGACGAACCTGATATAGTAAAGAATGATGGGAAATATATCTACACGGTAGTTGGAAACAAAGTAGTAATTGTAAACGCTTTTCCTGCTAATGAAATGAATATTATAAGTGAGATTGATTTGAATAGAAGCATCACTAATATATTTGTGAACGGAGATAGGCTAGTGATATTTTCACAGAGTTATAATTATATTGAGTACGACACACAAAGTGGAGTTGATGCTTTGCAGGGTGTTGCTGCTAAGATAGGCATAATGCCTCCTAGAGGATACTCTGTAAGTAAAGTACAAGTTGATGTATATGATATTAGTGATAGAGAAGATCCTCAACTAGAAAATAATTATAAAATTGATGGAAATTATAGAGATGCAAGAATGATTGATAACCATGTATATGTAATATCAAATGAATATGCTAGTTACGATTATCCTGTTCCTATGTATGAAGTTAACGGAGTGGCAAAAGAAATGCCTGTAAGCGATATTTATTATTTTGATTATGCATCTAGCTATAGTTTTACAAGCGTTTCAGCAATAGATATAGAAAATGGGGACTTTGAGAGCGAAGTTTATCTTTTAGATAGTTACGGTAGTATTTATGTCTCGCAGGATAATATATATTTGACTTATCAGAAGTGGATCGACAACTCCATTTATACAGAGAAATTAATTGAAGAAGGAATTATGCCTCTTTTATCTACAGAAAAGAAAGAAGAAGCTAGAGCAATTATGGAAAGTGAAAAGAGTATTTATGAGAAATATGATCAAATAAATAAAATTGTTAGGGCATATTCAGATTCTTTAGAAGGGGAAGCAAAGAGCGATTTTGATAGGGAATTGAGAAATAATATAAAAGAAATCGAGCAGAAGATTGAACAGGAGAGAATGAAAACGGTCGTGAACAAAATTCATATTGATGGAATGGATATTGAATATGAAAATAAGGGCGAAGTACCTGGAAACGTATTGAATCAATTTTCAATGGATGAACATAACGGGTATTTCAGGATTGCTACTACAACCGGAGACGTATGGAACGGGAATAGTTATAATCACTTGTATGTTTTGGACAGTGAACTAGATATTGTTGGCAGAGTGGAAAATCTAGCAGAGGGTGAAAGAATTTATTCTGCAAGATTCATGGGAGATAGAGCTTACTTGGTTACTTTCAAGAAAATTGATCCTTTATTTGTCATAGACCTAAGTGATGCAGAAAATCCTGAAGTCTTAGGTTATTTGAAGGTAACGGGGTATAGTGATTATCTGCATTTCTATGATGAGAATCATATTATTGGAATAGGGAAAGAGACGGCGGGCGGCGGAGAGAACTTTGCATACTATCAAGGTTTGAAAATAAGCTTGTTTGATGTAAGTGATGTTGCAAATCCTAAGGAAGTCGCTAAGATAGAACTTGGTGAGAGGGGAACAGACAGCTCCGCATTATATGATCACAAGGCATTTTTATTTGACAGAGAGAAGAACTTGCTTGTGATACCAATACAAATAGCTGAAATCAATAAATCTCAATATATGAAACAATACAAGGAGATTCCTGATTGGGCATATGGAGACATTGTCTGGCAGGGAGCTTATGTATTTGATATTAGTCCGCAAGAGCTGAAAGTGCGGGGAATGATAACTCATAATGAAGAGAAGAATGAATATGGGTACTATGACTGGAACAGTCAGATTCAAAGATCGTTGTATATGGATGACGTGCTATATACCATATCTCAGACAAAGATAAAGGCTAATGACTTAGAAACTGTGGATGAAATAGAGAGCATTGACTTGCCTAAGATTGAGTACAATGGCGGCCCTATTTATTATGCGGAAGGCAGAGCGGTTTAAAAGGAACAATTAAAAAGACTCGTTTTCTTTTAATTGATAAGTTATTATAATATGAAAGAAAAAGGGGTTGACGTAAGGGGTTCATTCTTTATAGCTGCTATTATATTATTTGTTACATTGATTGGTTTTATTGCTTTTGATTTTAATTTATCTTCAGATGAAATTATCGCATCGGAAGGAATTGAAGGAGAAAGTTCTAATGTATTATATAGTCCTCCTAATGCTAAAGGATATGTCGAAGGAGAATTAATTATAAAATTTAAGAATGATGTAGGAAATAATAAAATAACTGGAATAAAATCACTTGATAAATTAGGCACAAAATATAATGTTCGGGAAATTAAGGAATTTTATAATACTAAAAACTATAAAAAAGAAAGTTTGAGAAATAATGTTAATAATTTTCAGAAAACAAAATTACTAAAATTAAATACTAATACTTTAAGCGCACTCGAAGAGTATAAAAAAGATCCAAATGTAGAATTTGCGCAATTAAATTATATTTATTCTCCTGATCTAATACCTAATGATCCGGACTATCCTGATCAGGAGGATAGTCTTCCCGTTGTGAAGATGCCTGAGGCGTGGAGTATAGAAACTGGAAGCTCGAATGTTGTTATTGCTATATTGGATGATGGCGGTGCAGATCTTGATCATCCTGATTTGATTAATAAAATTTGGACAAACCTAAATGAAATTCCAAATAATGGATTTGATGATGATGACAATGGATTTGATGATGATGTATATGGGTGGGATTTTGTTAGTAACGATAATGTTCCTGATGCTACTGGCAACGATCATGGAACTCATAGTGCAGGTATCGCAGGGGCACAAACGAACAACAACCTTGGAGTGGCTGGTGCTTGCTGGGGATGTAAACTAATGATAATAAGAATGCCTTTTACAACACAAGGAGTTACAAATGCAATCAATTATGCAATTGATAATGGGGCAAGAATAATTAGTATGAGTTTTGGAAACTATGTAATTAATAAATACGGTCCAGATACAACTGTAGAACAGGCGATCAATTTTGGTTATATAAATGGTATAAATTCAGTTGCAAGTGCTGGAAATGATGAAATAAGTACAATGAGATATCCAGGCGCATTAATCAACGTTATTGGTGTTGGCGCAACCGGACATGTCAATGATCGGGCAGGTTTTTCTAATTATGGTTCTTGGGTTGATGTTTCTGCTCCGGGACTATTTGTTTGGAGCACTAAATCGGGAGGGACATATGGTTATATTTCAGGGACTTCCATGTCAACTCCACTTGTTTCAGGAATTATAGGATTACTTGTATCTAAACATCCGGAGTTTGATGCAGAAACTACAAAGAAAATTATTGAGTATACTGGAGATAAGATTAATACAGATCATTATATTGGGCCAAGAATTAATGCATTAAATGTTATAAATTCAAATTTAGTTCCAAAAACTTTTGCAATTATCAAATCACCCATGGTTATAGATCCAATAACTAATCCATTGAATATATATGGTACTATTATTGGAGATAGTTATATCTTAGAATATAAATTTGAACAATCTTCTGACTGGGTTCAAATCGGATCTGGCGGGCAAACAATTGATGGAATATTAGGTACATTGGATACTTCTTCATTAAATCTCGCAGGATTTTATAATGTTAGATTAAGTGCTTTTTCGGACGCGGAATCTAATATACATCAAATTAAATTTTATATTCCTTATCCTAATTGCGGAGGATTTTCTTATAACGGATATTGTTGGTATGAAGCAGGAACAGATGTTCCCTGTAGCACTGCATGTGCGAGTGTAGGAAAGAGTTGTGTACAAGCTAGTTGGGATGATACTGGATGTGCTGTTTGCAGACATTTTGAAGGTTCTACCGCTACTTGTGCATTTCAAGCTGCTACTTATATTCCGTTTCATATAACTTCTTCAAACACATGCCTTTATGCTGGGACTGGAAATCAAAACTGTAATAGTCATTCAGGTGGAGGTAAGAGGATGTGTGCTTGCGCAGGTAATTTTTGTGGTGATGGCACAGTAAATCAACCTAATGAGCAATGCGATGACGGGAATTTAAATAATCAAGATGGGTGTACGAATTTATGCAGCCCTCCATTTTGCGGAGACACTTTTACAACCTCTGGTGAGACCTGTGATGATGGAAATACTATTGCCGGTGATGGATGTGATCAAAGTTGTAATATAGAACCTTATACTAGAGTTTTTTTAACATCTCAAATTTTTGATGGGAATTTGGGTGGAGTAATGGGCGCTGATGCAAAATGTCAGGCTGCTGCAAATACTGCAGGACTGGGTGGAATTTGGAAAGTTTGGATAAGTGATAATTTAGGCAATATGCCCAGTAGCAGATTTCATCATTCAACGGATACATATAGATTATTAAATGGAAATATTGTTGCAAATAACTGGATCGATTTAACTGATGGAAGTTTAGATAATTCTATTAATTTAGATGAATTCGGTAATATTTTTTCATCTACAGGGCAGGTTTGGACAGGTACAAAAATTGATGGTAGTTATGTAGTAGATAAAAATTGTTTGAATTGGGAGAGTAATTCAGCGTCTCAATTAGGCGAAGTTGGTTATTTTAATTATATGGATAATAAATGGACTTACTGGGGCCTTAAGGGTTGTAGTCCTTCATCTGGTGGACGATTATATTGCTTTGAACAACCTAGTTATGGTGGAGGAGGTCATTCACCTGGAGGAGGGGGAACACCGATTAATGTTCCAGGTGGACCTACTCCAGATAAAAAACTTCCTAGCACCTCAGTATTACCTAATGGCGGTTTACAGGATGCCACAGCGTAGATAAATTTTGACACATAGATCTTTTTTTATCAGACAAGCTTAAATATATCTTAAATCATTAAATTAAATGTTATCTGAGAAACAATTACAAGAAATAAGGGAACACTTAGAGAAGGCTCAGAACCCTGTTTTTTACTATGATAACGATGCAGATGGATTATGTAGCTTTATCATATTGCGCAAGTTTATAGGTAGGGGAAAGGGAGTTGCGGTGAGGAGTTTCCCTGATTTAAACGCAGGATATGCAAAAAAAGCGCAGGAGCTGAACGCAGATTATGTTTTTGTACTGGATAAGCCTGTAGTTTCCAGAGATTTTGTTGAAGAACTTGATAAGCTAGGACTGCCTATGGTTTGGATTGATCATCACGATATTCAGACAACTATCAGTGAGAAAGATTTCAAGAATTTGTTCGTTTATAATCCAGCATTGCTAAAAGGCAAGGGTGAGAGTTTTGAGCCCGTGACTTATCTATCTTATAGGGTAAGTCGCAGAAAAGAAGACTTATGGCTGGGTATTATTGGATGTATATCTGATCATTTTTTGCCTGATTTTGCGTCTGATTTCGAAGAAGACTATCCTGATTTTTGGGGTAAAGTAAAAACTCCATTTGATGCTTATTATAATACTGAAATTGGAAAAATAGCGCGGTCTTTTAATTTTGGTCTTAAGGATAGTGTGAGTAATGTTGTAAGACTACAGAACTTTTTGATAACTTGCAAGGGTCCTGGCGAGGTTTTCGCGGAGGATACGGGCAATTATCTTTTCAGGAAAAGATATACTGAAGTCAAAAAGAAATATGACACATTAATTGAGAAAGCGATGAAGATAGTAGAGGGGAAAATTGTATTTTTTGAATATGCTGGAGATTTAAGCATGAGTTCTGACTTATCTAATGAATTAGTTTATAGAAATCCCAATAAAATAGTGGTTGTAGCTTTCAAAAACGGGGACGTGGCTAATATTTCTTTACGAGGAAAAAATGTCAAGAAGGCCTTAGAACGTGTACTTAAGGAGGTTGAGGGAAGCGGAGGAGGGCATGAAGATGCTGTTGGCGCACGAATTAAGGCGGGGGATTTAGATAAATTCAGGAAAGTTTTAGAGAGGGAACTAGGGTGAATACAGTAAAAATTGAGGTTTATGGAAGGGTGCAGGGAGTGAATTTTAGGAATAATGTTAAGGGTTTCTGTGATAGTGTCGGAATAAAGGGCAGGGCGATGAATCTGGAGAGTGGAAGTGTGAAAATTACTGTGCAGTGTAGTAAAAAGGAATTAATGGAACTTATGGGTTGGATAGAAAAAAATCCAGGACTTGCAAGAGTCGACCGGGTAGAAGTCGCGTATGTAACAACAAAGGAAATATATGATGATTTTAGGGTTGTAAAAGAGTATTCTTATCTTAAAGATAAAGAAAAAGCACTAGGAAATTTATTAAGGCATTTTTAGAAGAATTTAACTTTCAAAAGCTTTAAAAAACATGATTTGGTTCTTTTATAGTATGGCGAGCAAAATACCAGTTCACATAGTGATCATACCCGATGGAAATAGGCGTTGGGCGAAGGAGAATGGATTAGGGATGCTAAAAGGAGTTGAAAAATCTGCAGAATTAGATAATATAGTCTCCTTACTGGATGGGGCTTCCAGGTTAGGGATAAAATTTTTATCCATGTGGGGATTTTCTACTGAGAATTGGAGCAGATCCAAGACTGAAAGAGATTTTATCTTTGAGTTAGTTTTTAAGTCAATTGAAAATTTAAAAGTGTATGCAAAGAAGAAAAAAATAAAATTTAGACATATTGGCAGAAAAGATCGCCTGCCTAAGAAAGTTATTATGGCTCTAGAGGAATTTGAACAAAATACTGCAGAAAACAAGGGGCTGAATGTTCAGTTTTTACTAGATTATGGCGGGAGAGACGAAATTGTCAGGGCTGTAAATAAGATAATACAAAAGGGAGAAAAAGAAATTGACGAGGAAACTTTCAAAGAGTATTTAGATACTAATGAAATACCCGACCCTGATTTAATTATCAGAACGGGAGGAGAGCGAAGACTTTCAGGATTAATGAGCTATCAAAATGCTTATTCTGAATTGTATTTTACAGATATTTATTTTCCGGATTTTGACGCTGATGAATTGAAAAAAGCGGTTAATTGGTTTAACGGTGTTGAAAGGAAATTTGGAGGAGATTAATATGGACAATGAAAAAGTTGCAAGGAAAAATCTCCTTAGAAAGAGCGAGGAACTTAAAGGGCTGGAGATAGAGGGATATGATTTTGATAAGGGGATAGATTATAAGAAACTCATCAAGAGCTTTTCTTCTATGGGATTTCAGGCATCGCATCTTTCCCAAGCTATAGATATAACTAGAGAAATGATTGAGAAGAAAGCTTTCATCTTTTTGGGCTATACTTCGAATATGGTTAGTTCTGGGCTACGCGATATTTTTAGATGGCTTGTAAAGACTAAGAAAGTAAATGTAATTGTTACAACCGCGGGAGGAATCGAAGAAGATATCATAAAATGTCTTGGAACTTTTACTCTAGGAGATTTTAGAGCAAATGGAAACCAATTGAGAGAAAAGGGGATTAACAGGATTGGAAATATTTATGCCCCCAATAATCGGTATGTGGAATTTGAGAAATTTGTCCAGCCTTTGATAGAAGAAATGGCGAAAGAGCAGAAAAAAACTGGAAAGATATTTAGCCCGGGAGATTTGATCTGGAAACTTGGAGAAAAGATAAATGATGAGAGAAGTATTTGTTACTGGGCTTGGAGAAATAAGATAAAAATATATTGTCCTGCAATTACTGACGGAGCCTTAGGAGATAATATCTATTTTGCCCAATTCAAGCATGAAGGTTTTGCACTTGATATTGTCAAAGACATTGTTGAATTTAACAATATGACCATTGGACTAAAATCGTGCGGAGTTGTCATTTTAGGAGGAGGAGTTGTGAAACACGCAATATTAAACGCAAATATGCTGAGGAATGGAGCTGATTATGCTGTCTATATCAATACTGCAGCAGAGTTCGATGGTAGCGACGCTGGAGCGATGCCTGAAGAGGCACTAAGTTGGGGCAAACTGGTTGGAGGAGCGAAGAGCGTTAAGGTTTTTGCTGACGCAACTATAGTTTTTCCTTTGCTTGTGGCAGAAAGTTTCGCGTCGACAAAGTAAGAGTTGGGAAAAAGTTTAAAAAGTAGAAATTAATTGTTTTAGGATTATAATTTAAATAAAGGTAGAAATGAATCGAAGTGAATGCTGGGGACAATTGACACATATCGACTTGTTCGATTGTGATAAAGAACTTCTTCTAAGTGAAGCTAAGTTAGCGGAGTTTAGCTTGGCATTATGCAAAAAAATAGGCATGAAGCCTCATGGGAAGGCCATTGTTGATAGGTTTGGAGAGGGCGATTTATTTGGACTTTCTGCTGTTCAGTTTATTGAAACTTCTACAATAACTACTCATTTAGATGATCAAGGCGGAAGGGCGTTTATAGACGTTTTTAGCTGTAAAGAATTTGATGGGAACGTTGCGGTTAAATTTTGTAAAGATTTTTATAAAGCAAAAGAAGTTAAATTTAATACTGTTATGAGGGGAACAAAGGAGATTCTACTTTACGCTAAGTAGCAATTCTTCTTTTACCGATTAATTTATAAAATTGGTTTTTCTTCTCATTTGTATAAATTACCATGGAGAGTGACAAGTCCGTTTATGCTATTGTAGCCATATTTGCGTTAGTTTTCTTTATCGTTATGGGCATTGTAGTGGTTTTAGTTATAACTCCTATTCTTTCAGCGGAAAAAAGAAATATTGAGAACAATCGGGCCAATAACTTGTTTGTTGCGCTTGGAAGGGTAATGGAGAAGACTTCTTTTGGTCAAGCAGCAAAATTTGTTGCCCAAAGAGTCATAAGAGAAGATTCTGAATCAAATTCAAATGACGCAAATTCTGATGATTCTGGCGAGAACGGGGGAACGGGTGGGGGAACAGGGACTATTATTGTTTGCGGGAACGAAGTTAAAGAAGGCAGTGAAATGTGTGATGATGGAAACACTATTACTGAAGTTTGCGGTTATAGGGAAACCTGCAGATTTTGCGATTCTACATGTAACATAATAAATGTCGAGGGGCCTTATTGCGGAGATGGAATTATTCAGGGCCAGGATGGAGAACAGTGCGATGATGGAAATTTAATTAGTGGAGATGGGTGCAATTCACAATGCAGAAATGAGGCAACTGAACAGCCTTCTTGTCATGATAATGATATAACTAGTACTTATCCGGATGGTAAGAATATCTATGAAAAAGGCAGGACTACTAAGAATGAATCTGGGCAATCTAGGACTGTTAGCGACTTTTGCATAAGCGACTCGAAAGTTACGGAATATTATTGCTCTGGGGTAGATTTGAAAAATGAGAGTATGGACTGCCCTACTAACTATGAATGTTCAGACGGGAAGTGCGCACAAAATCTCCCTGAGATGATAAATATCGTGTCGAGTAATCCTCCAGATGGAGCGATTGATGCAAGAAAGCCTCATGCTCAAAACAATCCTTCTGAAACATATGGGTGGAATTCAATAAATCTAATATTTTCTGGTGATGCAGGGAGTTTAACTGCAAATGATTTTGTGGTAAGCGTTGTTGGCGGGGCTATTCCTCCAGCCATATCTTCTCTTTCAGCTGGATCGGATCAAAATGAAATAGTTATTAATTTTGATAAGCAAATATCTCCTGGAAATAGAATGGTGATAAAACACGTTGCAAGCAATACTAGAACGTGTCTGGGTTATTTACCTGGTGATATCAATGGGAACGGAATCAGTAATCCTTCAGACAATTTAGATTTTATTGACCACCTCAATGGCGTCAAGAGTCTACCTATCTATTCTGTTGACATGGATAGGAGCGGACTATTTGCTCCTGCTGATCAGCTTACATATATAGATTTATTGAACGGAAACGGATATGGTGAGTGGAACGGGCATAGCTTGCCTAATTGTGAGTGTGGGGACTCGAATGAATGCGCTAGCGGATATGCCTGCAGTGAGGGATTATGTACTATTGTATCGGGAAGCCCTCCAATGGAGGAGAGTATTTTGTCTAGATTTATAGGAAAACTAAAAGATTTCTTTGGATTTTGATTACCTTTATGGTTTAGGAATGTTTTTATATGATTTTTTATTGGAAATGGTATGAAAGAAATTGCTGGTATGATTGGACTAGAAGTACATGCTTATTTAGTGACTAAAGAAAAATTATTTTGCAAATGCAAAGCTATAAGAGAAAAAGGCACTCAACCAAATAGTTCTATTTGTCCCATCTGCACAGGACAGCCTGGCGCAAAGCCCATGTTACCCAATAAGTCTGCTGTGGAGAAAGCAGTACAGGTAGCCTTAATGTTGGGATGCAAAATCAATAAAAAGATGGGGTGGATGAGAAAACATTATGATTGGCCTGATTTGCCAAAAGGATATCAAAATACCTTATCTGGATCACGCGCTTTTCCAGTTGGAGAGGGCGGGGAGTTTTATGGAATTAAGATACGGGAGATGCATTTAGAAGAAGACCCTGCCTCATGGGAACCTGATACGGGCAAAGTCGATTATAATAGAAGCGGACTGCCACTTATTGAAATTGTGACTGAACCAGATTTTATAACTAGTGAAGAAGTTGGGGCGTGGTTAAACAAACTATTGCACAATTTAATGTATCTGAGAGCGGTTGCAGAGAATGCAGGGATAAAAGCGGATGTGAATGTCAATATAAAAGGAAAAACAGAAAGAGTTGAGATAAAAAATGTCAACTCTATAGAGAATATACGCGCGGCTATCGAATATGAATTAGAAAGACAGGCCAAAGAGGGGAGCGTGAGAGAAACAAGGAGGTTTGATGAAGGAAAGGGAAAGACTCTAAGAATGCGAGGCAAGGAAGAAGCAGACGATTATCGCTTTATTATTGATCCTGACTTAAGAGATATTGTTCTGGATGAAGCATTTGTCTCTATGATGAAAAAGAAATTGCCAGAGACTCCTGAAGTTAAACTTGAGAAATTGATAAAGAAGTATAAACTCGGAAAAGATGATGCCGCAGTTTTAGCGAAAAACTTGGAGATTGTTGAATTTTTTGAAAGTGTTGTAGAACGTGGAAAACTAGAAGCGAAATTTGCTTTACATTGGGTGACTATAGAGTTATTGAGACACTTAAACTATAATAAAGCAAATTTAAATGAAGTGGAAATAAAAGTTGAGCACTTTTCAGAATTATTAAATGCAGTGAAGCAGGGGAAAATTACAGAATTGCAAGGCAAGGAAATTCTAAATAAATTTTATCCTAAGAGCTTTTCCTTAAAAGAACTAGGAATTGAAGGCAAGATATCAGATACGGGAAAACTGGAAAAGACATGCAGAGAAGTGCTAGAGAAAGAAAAAGACGTAGTTATTAGATATCAGGCAGGAGAGACAAAATTATTAAACTTTTTAGTTGGAGAGGTAATGAAGAAGACTGAGAAGAGAGCTGATTTTAAGGTTGTTAGAGAACTGCTTGAAAAAATGTTGAAATAATTAATAAAATAAATTAATTATCTCAAAGATAGTTCCTAGTACTAAGATTATTGCAATTATCCAAACCAGAATTTTAGAGTAGGGTATTTGGTATTCTGGAACTCGGTCTGATACTCTCTTTGCTTTCTTTATCATCATCAGAATCAATATGGAAGCAAGACCTCCAGAAAGTACTCCGCCGATGCCCAGGATTTTAATAAATGAAGCTGATTTGAGAATATGCATGAAGATGAAGAGGAATAAAGCCGGGATGACTGTAAGTAGCCATGATTTATTCTTTGAAATGTTATAGTCAAAATGGAAGGTATTGATTAGAGCATCTGATAATGCTAGGTAAGAAGTAAACATAGTCAATATGCCGAGTAAAATAAATGGTTTGCCCAAGGCTAAAGTGGCAACCTCTGGCGTTAGAGTGCCTTTTGAACCTACTACTACGATAGTGAAAATGATATATATTATAAGTGTAAGGATGAGAGCAAGAATTATCGAAGACTTCATCTTTTTTTTGTTTTTATTCAAGATCATTTTTAAATGAGGTATTGCCGAGAAACCGAGAAAAGCAAATAAGATTACGCCGAAGGGGACATAAAACTTGGAGACGATAGAGTAGTTAAGGTTGTAGACGTCTACGTTATTCCAGAATAATACTGTGATGGAAATTATTAGAATGAAAACAAGCATAATCGCCACTTCTTCGCTTTCCTTTAAGGCTTTTATCCCTAGATAAGAAATGCCTGAGAGCACAAGCCAAAATAATATCCCCATGTATAAATTATAAGCTCCTGTATTAAAGAAAAGGAAAGAGAGCGATTCACCTTCGCCTATTAAATAAGCAACTAACGCTGAATACATTCCAAATACCATCGAGATCAACATCAAGGTTTTTCCATTTTGCCCCAAATATTTTTGGGCATAACCTGGAAGTTGATGGTCTTTTGTTGTCCTTAACGCAATTTCTCCGAGATAGAGGTAAACAACTAACATGATTGCAGCAATTAAAACTAAATGTATTAAACCAATGAGAAAACCTGCTTGCATTACTACAAATGGAATCGCGAGTATTCCTGCGCCAATAATGGTCCCCATCAATGTGGAAACTGCTGCAAATTTACCTGTCATTTTACTCTTTTTTATATTTGACTAGAATATGTACTGTAAATAAGATTAAAAAAGCTACTTGTTTGATATTTTGATAGGCCTATAAGTCAATGGATCAGACTATTCGGCTTCGGACCGAAAAATCAGGGTTCGATTCCCTGTAGGCCTATATTCTTTTATGCTCGTTTATCCCGTTTCTGACATATTCAAAATGGCCAGTCTCATTTGCTTCTAGATAATCTGTTTGGTATTCGTTGGTTGTTTTATAAGTTGCATGCATGCTCTCATGTTTTAGATTAGAAGTGTGTTTAGTAGAGCCTTCATGTACGTCTGCTGGCATAGTTATTTGATGATGATATGTCAAATAGTATGCTTCGACTCCGTGAGGCATTTCCCCTCTGGAAACAGTGTTTATGGGCGCCCCGGAAGCAGGGTCTACTCTCGGCTTTTGTGAGTATATTTCGTAATGAATTAGTTGGACTTCATCCGCACGACTTTCTAAAGTGAATGGATGCTCAAGGAGATTGTTTTCATCTTTTTGTCTTAGTGAGAATTCATATTTTTCCATGATTTTTGATAGACCATGAATTTAATAAGTTTTTGTTTAAATCTATTTTTATCGAGAATATCTAAAACTTTAAAAATAGAGCAGAGATTGAATATTTATGAAAATTGATATCGAACCTTGCAGTGTTTATGAAAGGTTAAGGAATCCGGTTTTGCAATTACACCATCAACATTCTTTGCTAACACTTACGGAGAGAAGTGATGAAAGAGCAAAGATGGGTTCTTCGGTAAAAACTGCTCCTTTAGTTGCTGAGCTGGCTCATTTTGCATTTCATGGCTCGCCAATTCCCTTGCCAGTTCCTTTTGCTAGCGGCAATTATAAATTTTGCAGAGATGAAGATACATATTCCGGTGAATTTGTATTTACAGTAAGAGATTATAATGGAAGCTCTATAGCGATGAGAGATAGGATTATTGGTGGAATACCCAGTTTCATGAAGCATGCTTATCAAAAATTGTGGTTTCCTATTGATAAAAACGGCAGAGGGTATATTCTATCGCAGGATGATCCCAGGGATATCCTTTATACAATAGGTGGGAAGGGAATGGATTATTTGATTTGCATAGGAGATAGAGGAGCGGTCAAAAGGAAGTTGAGCGAGGAAAGTAATTTTTCTACAGAGATATCTGAATTTGGGAATGTGGCGAGTAGCTTTTTAAATGCGGCTTTTCAATCTGCAGTCAAGACGAAATCAATTAAGGCTGTCCCTGATGTCAGGTTGATTGTCTTTTGAAATGATAAGGTTTAATAAACTTATTTCTTTGGCTTTAAAATGAACAAGAAAGAAACTAAGGTAGAGAAGAAAGAAGCAAAGGCTGCTAAGGGAGTTACTGCTGAGAAAGATGAGTTCTCAGAATGGTTCACGCAGATCATGCTTAAAGCTGATTTAGCGGATTATAGTTCTGTATCGGGATGTATCGTTTTTCGACCTACCGCTTATGCAATATGGGAGAAGATTAAAGAGGAGACAGATAAGAGGTTTAAGAAATTAGGCATAAAGAATGCATACTTTCCTTTGTTTATTCCTGAGAAAACTTTGGCTAAAGAAGCCGAACATGTAGAGGGATTTGCGCCTGAAGTCGCATGGGTTACCGAAGCAGGAAGCACAAAACTAAATGAAAGACTAGCTATCAGACCTACTAGCGAGACTATAATGTATGAATCTTATTCTAAATGGATTAGAAGTTGGAGAGATTTACCTTTGAAATTGAACTTATGGAATAATGTTGTAAGATGGGAGTTTAAACACCCTGTTCCTTTTTTGAGGACAAGAGAATTCTTATGGAATGAGGGGCACACAGTATATGCCACTAAAGAAGAAGCAGAATCAGAAAAGGATCAGATTATTGGGATTTACCGAGAGGTATGTGAGGATTTCTTAGCATTGCCATCATTGATTGGTAGAAAAAGCGATAAAGAGAAATTTGCAGGAGCAGAATATACTGTGTCTATGGAATTCTACATGCCTAATGGAAAGTGCATCCAGGGACCTGATTTTCATCATGATGGAATAAACTTTGCAAAAGCGTATGACATTAAATTTTTAGATAAAGATGGAAAGGAAAAATATGCGCAACAAAATACTTTTGCGATTACTACCAGGATGCTTGGAGTAATGTTTGCAGTTCATTCGGACGCAAAGGGATTGATCTTGCCTCCTAAAATTGCTCCTACTAAAGTTGTGATAGTTCCGATATTATTTGAAGATTCTAAGGAAAAAGTTCTCAAGAAGGCAAGAGAACTAATGAATAAAATAGAAGGGTTTGATGTAATATTAGATGATAGAGAAGAATACAAACCAGGGTATAAGTTCAATGACTGGGAACTGAAAGGAATTCCGTTGAGAATAGAAATAGGGCCTAAGGATTTGGAAGGAGATAGCGTATTTATTTATAGAAGAGACACCGGAACGAAAGAGAGTGTTAAAGTCAAGGATTTGAAATCTAGAGTTAGCGAGATGCTTGAAGAAATGCAAGAAAATATGTATAAAAAAGCACATAGTATGCTTCATAATGCCATAATAGAAGTGAATTCGGTAGAAGAATTAAAGAGGGCCGTAGAGGGAAAGAAAGTAGGATTTTCTCCCTTGTGTGATAGTAAAGTTTGTGAAGATACTTTAAAGTTTGAGAGCGGGGGAGCAAAAGTTTTGAACATTCCTGAAGAGCAGCCTACTAAACTTGTGAAAGCTAAATGTATTATTTGTGAAAAGAAGGCAGACTATTTTGCTTTCACTGGGAAAAGCTACTGATTTATTCAATTATCAATTCTAATGTTTCGTAATTTATTGATTGTCCTCTTCTTGCTTCTATTATACCCCTAGATGTGAATGTCGTCTTTCCACATACAGAAATAAAATATGTACTTTCTTCATCCTGAATCAATAGGGAAGTGTTCTCCTCTAAGTAGCTATAGACATATGGCAGCATTAATAACTTCATCTTATCTTTTATTTAAAGATATAGATAACTTTTTAAATTTGAAATAAATGGACTTTTTATGGTATGTATGAGTTATAAGTGTGGAGAAGAGATTAATCAGAGTCTGAGAAGGGCTGATGAAGGCAGTGGGGACTATAGTGAAAGTGGTAGATATAGTGAGGCACGAGCTCCAACCATGAGGGGATATGGCAGATCTATGGATGGAGAAGATGACGGTTATGTAGGTTCCGTAAGGCAACCGCAAGGATCTAACGGACTTTACGAGAGAGCTGTATCAAGAACACCGTTCAGCAGCGGAGATTATCGATCTAATGATTCTATTCCTAGGCCGTTTAAGCTGGGCAGCATTCCCTTTATTAATTGAATAGCGACCTCAATAACCTTTTTATATTAACTTTATTCTTTATCTAAATGGTTGAACTGAATTTTGGAGCCGGAGATTATGTCAGACTAAGATTGGCTCTCAAAGAAATAGAGGGAAGAGTTTTAGAGAGTTCTGAGGCAGGCATTTTATTGCTAAAATTAAATTCTGGCTATAACATTGGGGTACCCAAAGATAATATTTTAGGGGGGAGAGTTCTAAAGAAGTTTAAGGAAGAGAAGAAGGAAGAGATTGAACTGCCTGAAAGTAAGGGATTGCCAAACATAGGGTTGATTGTGACTGGAGGAACTATTGCCGCTAGACTAGACGCTAAAACAGGAGGGGTTTCGTGGCTCACAGATCCTAGCGAATTTGCAAACTCGTATCCCGAGATATTTAAACTCGCTAACGTAAAGAAGATTGAAGTTCCATTTATGACTGCTTCAGAATCAATGACGAGTGAACATTGGATTAAAATTGCTCAGTCATGTGAACAGATGTTAAACGATCCTAAAATAACCGGAGTTATTGTAACTCATGGAACTGATTTTTTACACTATACTTCTGCGGCATTATCTTTCTTTTTAAGAAATTTGAATAAACCTGTCGTACTGACTTACAGTCAGAGAAGTATTGACAGGGGAAGTTCAGACGCTGATTTGAATCTGCAGTGCGCTGTGAGGATGGCCATATCAGATTGCGCAGAAGTCATGCTTGTTGGGCATGCGACTACTAACGATGATTATTGTTATGCTTTACGAGGAACCAAAGTGAGA
Source organism: Candidatus Woesearchaeota archaeon (assembly GCA_964355135.1). Lineage (GTDB taxonomy): Archaea > Nanobdellota > Nanobdellia > Pacearchaeales > GW2011-AR1 > UBA73. The sequence continues at coordinate 148,387 of CAYHCG010000002.1, forward strand.
AAATTGCACAGTTCAAGAAGAGACGCATTCAAGCCTGTTAATGATAAACCTATTGCCAAAGTTTGGTCAGATAAAGTGGAATTTATTTCTGGGTATAGGCCGAGGAATGATGGTCAAGTTGAACTGGACGTTAATTTTTCTGATAAAGTGGCATTAGTTAAATTTTATCCTGGACAGGACTCTTCGATTTTAGATTTTTATGCTTTGAAATATAAAGGAATCGTAATTGAAGCTAGCGGATTCGGTCATTTGCCCGTAAGTGAAGCAACTCACAATTGGACGCCTGCCATAAAAAAACACATCCGCAATGGTTTTATCATTTGTGCCGCTGCACAAACTATCTATGGGAGACTAGATCCTTTAGTTTATAGTCCTGGAAGAGAGTTATTGGATAGTGGAGTTATATTTCTAGAAGATATGCTGGCAGAGACAGCATTTGTGAAATTAGGCTTTGTGTTGGGCCATCACGGTTGGAAAGGCAAGACGGGAGAAAAAATGCTTGAAAATATGGCTGGGGAATTGAACGAGAGATTGGGGCTTGATTGATTAGAGTGTGTGTTGTAACTCATTAAGGGTTACAAATAGAAAGGTTTAAATATGATTATTAAGCAACATTGTACTATGGATGGCATAAAGGAAAGAAGACTTGCATCATATGTAGATGCAATGAAAGAAGCTAGTGAGATTATAAGAAAAAGAAATCCCGATTATTTAGTTGCGCCTATGGCAGGATCTATACCTTTTATAGATGCTATGGCCGTAGTAGATGATGACTTTGATACTTCAAGAGTAGTTTATATGCCTGCATCAAGCAGAATTGAAGATGTAAGTAACGTAATAGTTGACTGGTATCATAATTTTTTAAATTCTACTGTCACAGATTTTCATGAATTTCCAGAAATCTTAGGTATTGACGAGGTCGTTAGCGGAAGTTCTGTTGCAAGATGCCTTAAGAACATAGATAAAGCTGTTGCAAGGAAAAGAAAGGAAGTTCTACAAGGGCTTATTGAAAAAGTTCATTCTAGTGATAACGCAGAGGTTGCTGAGGCGACAAGAGAAGCGGATATTTTAACCGAGAATCAATATTCTAGAGATTTTTCTTTAATGAGAGATAGAGTGCACAGGGGAGTTTATAGGGCAAGGCCTGATTTGTCTAGACAAGACGCTCAATTTTTAATAGATGGCGCTAAAGCTTCTTTAAACAAAAAGATGGCCTATAGAACAATAGGTATAGAAGATTCAAAGAAGCCCATTAGAAGTGCAACATATCAGGAATTAAAAGATGCAGGCAGAGTAATTCCGGTTGGAGTTGAAAAGATAATTAGTATGGACGATCCTAATTTTTCAACTGCGGATTTTGAAGTTATCAAAGAAGAGAATAATGAATATGTAAGGTATTCTCCGAAAGTTATAGGATTTAGTATAAACCCTAAATATCTTGAATTTCTTTCTGCTCTTGCGAGATATGTAGGAAAGGATCCGGATAGGGTTTCCCCAGTAAATATGAGTGCAATTCTAGAATCAAGTAAATATTTATCTAAAAAAACTGAATAAATATTCTAATAAACTTTAAAACTCCATTTCTAGATTAGTTGTAAAGCCTTTACGCTTTATGAAATTGATTTCTCCGCCCCTATATTGATAGACTACATCTGCTTTATCATCGTCATCTGGCCAGGGTTCGATCATTACAAAATCTCTTGGTCTAAGCCAGAACTTTCTTGAGAATCTTCCTGGAACGCGACAGTTTCTTACTTTGTTATCTGTAGCTTTTACAGACATTCTGTTACCGCCTAAGCGTTGAACAACTACTCCGATTAATTGTCCTTGTCTAGGGAGCCTTGCTCTTGTAGGAAATTGCTGCTGAGCACTATCCTGCTCTTTCTGCTTATCAGTTTTTTCATTCTCCGGAATATCTTCCTTTACTTCTTCAAAATCTCCAAATTCTCCCATAGTAGTAGAGTTTTATCAATAAAAGAGTGTTTAAAAGCGTTTGCGTCTGGGTGGCTCTGTTGAAAATCTCTAATGTTTTAGCTTTAAATTGTAGGCTATTGCCTTAC
>CAYHCG010000003.1:0-149536 GCA_964355135.1 Candidatus Woesearchaeota archaeon
CAATAGCCTACAATTTAAAGCTAAAACATTAGAGATTTTCAACAGAGCCTAAAAATTGCAAATCTCTTTAAACCCTTATTTTCTCTTTCCCCTATGACAGAAAAACAATACGGCGGGGCTTCCTCTCATGCAATTAAAGATATTACTAGCTCAACAACAAAAAAAGACGCATCTCCAGACCATAAAACAAAAAAAGAGAAATCAACAACCAAAGAAAATAACATTGAAGATGTAGATCTATACATTAAAGCGGGCGAAATAGCCCAGCAAGTAAAAGTCTACGCTAAATCATTCATCAAACCCGGAATGCCCTTATTAGAAATCGCTGAAAAAATCGAAGCAAAAATTGTAGAGCTTGGGGGCCAACCAGCTTTTCCTGTAAATCTCTCAAAAAACGAAATTGCAGCTCACTCTACTCCATCATACAACGATACAGAAAAAGCGGAAGGATTACTAAAAGTAGACGTAGGCGTGCACATTAAAGGCTGCGTTGCAGATACGGCTCTCTCAATAGATCTAGATAACTCTGCCGAAAATAAAAAATTAATCGAATGTGCAGAATTATGTTTAGCAAATGCTCTTAAAGAATCAATCCATAATGCAGAATTAAGAAATATAGGAAAACAAATAGAATCAACTGCCCATTCTCACAACTTCCAACCAATAATCAATCTCTCCGGCCATTCAATAACAAAATATAATCTACACGCAGGAGTCACTATTCCTAATTATGATAATTCCTCAACTCAACTATTAGAAGAAGGAGTTTATGCAATAGAGCCTTTCGTAACCTTGGGTTCAGGCAAAGTCATTGATGGAAAACCTTCAGGAATTTATGCCTTAGAAAAAGAAGGAAATGTAAGAGACCCTTTCGCCAGAGAAGTCCTTCACTACATTGAAGAAACTTACCAAACACTCCCCTTCTGTTCCCGCTGGCTTGTAAAAAAATTCGGCACAAGAGCCCTAATAGCTCTCAAAAGAATCGAAGAAGCAGGTCTTCTCCATAATTACGCTCAATTAATAGAAGTCTCAAGAAAGAAAGTTGCTCAAGCCGAGCATACAATCATCATAACAGGAAAAGATAAAATAATTACTACTTAGATTTTCTTTTTATAATATTAAAATGGCCTTTATCTTTATCAGGAGGGTACAAATGTAGGCGGTGGAATGTAAAATCATATTCCTTCCCAAGAACAGCCCTTACGTAATCATCTCTTCCAAATGCAGGCCAACTTCTAAAAGAACCTTCAGGATGCATAACTCTTAAACTATCATAAAGCATGTTTATCGCCTCCAACATGCCTTGCTCAGTTGGTTGATGAATTTCATATGTAAAATTAAATAAGGGTATTGCTGAATGAGCTAGAATTAGTTCATAATGCCCATTATCACGTGGAATATTATCTCCTCTCCCCATAAACTGTTTAATCAAAAATTGTTCAGCCCCTTCTACACGAGGATCAATCCCCTCAGCTTCAATCTCCAACTCCCTCATCCAATATACTAAAGAAGATTTAGATCCACAACCGATATCCAAAACTCTTTTTCCCTTTAATTCTTTTATTTCTTTTGGTGTAAACCCAAGGTTGATAATCTTTAGTGAAATAGGATTATTATAAAATCCGTTTAAGATATCATCAGAAGGGTTTTGAGTTAATTCAATATGTGCCTTAATAGCTTCTTCCCGAGTCATCGGACTATCCCTATTTCCTTCTAACCACGCTCTATGGTTTTCTGTTACATATTTCATATAAAATCCTTAGAATTAAGCTTTAAAAATCTAATTATCCATATTATTTAATGAAAATAGCAGTTCATGAAGGAAAATTCCACGCAGACGACGTATTTGCCGCAGCAATATTAACCTTAGTTTTCCCTAAAATAAAAATAATAAGAACAAGAGACGAAGAAAAACTAAAGTCCGTTGACATGAGAATAGACGTTGGAGGAAAATACGATCCAAAAACAGGAGACTTTGACCACCATCAGCCAACTTTTAAAGAAAAAAGAAGTAATGGGATACCCTACGCCTCCGCAGGTTTAATCTGGAAACATTTTGGAGATAAACTTACAAGTCCCGAAGTAAAAAAAGATATTGACGAAAGAATTATCCAATACATCGATGCAGGCGATTCCGGAGTAGATACCTTCAAGTCAGAAATTCCTATCTATACTATTGCCGACTTTATTGCAAGTTTAAATCCATCCTGGCCAGATATAACTAATGAGCTTTTTGACAAAAACTTCTACAGTGCAGTAGAAATAATTTCTAATTTATTAAAAAGAGAAATAAGGAAAGCAGAAGAAACATTCAAATCAGAAAGTATTATACTAAAAAAAGTAAAAGAGTCAAAAAAAGACTATATCGTTCTTGACAGTGCCATTCCCTGGAAAGAAACAGTTACAAATCACACAAAATTAAAATATGTTGTAAGATATAGTCCAGTCCAAGATGACTGGTGCGTACATGCGATCCCAGTTTCTCTTAATAGCTTTACCAATAGAAAAGACCTGCCTAAAAAATGGGGCGGATTGTCAGGAAAAGAGTTACAAGAAGTTACAGGAGTCAAAGACGCAATTTTCTGCCATAAAAACTTGTTTCTTGCAGTAGCAAAATCAAAAGAAGGCGCAATTAAACTCGTTGAGCTCGCACTTAAGAAGTAGGAAGTTGTCCTTCCAGTTTCCCTAGTTCTTTACTTGCCCCATCCCATCCCTCAACTCTTATAATATTTTCATGCTTAAATTTCTTATTCCAAGGTTTATCAAACAAAATAACTTTTATTCCAACATTTGCACAATCGATAGCAGTCTCTCCAGAATCTTCCAACATAATCTTTATTCCAAGCTCTTTGCAAATCTCAGCCTTACTGGCTGCCTGTCCTTTATGAAAATCCCCTGCATGTATAACTTTTAACTTCTTCTTTAAATGATAATCTAACCATTCCTCAACCTTATGCTTAAACCTTACAGGTCTTGAAGTAATAATCACCACCTCATGATCTTTCATTAGTTCATTTAAAGAAACTATTGCTTTCTCTAGTGGAAGAATATTTTTAACGTCGTAAGTTTCATGAAAGATATCCACTCTTCTAACTGCCTCTTCTCGTGGTATTTCCCAATACAATCCCCAATCCCATACCAATATCTCTTCCTTGTTAACTTTCTTGCCATACTTCTTATGGTAGTAACTCATGAGAGATCCAGTGAATTCGTTTATCACATCATCAAAGTCAATTCCTATTTTCATAAAAAAGAATAACTAACAAACTATTTAAACAAATATCTCCCAATCACAATATGACAGAAATATCTCTAATCTCAGACACAGAAGAATCCTTTACAGAAAGAATAAAAGAGAGTCTTAAAGAAAATTACTCCCCAGTTTATGAAACATTCAAAATAACTCTCTTGTCAGGCAATAAAGACGAAGGCGAGGATCAAATAGTATTGTATTCAATTCTGATGAAAAAAGGATAATCGTCATATTTAAAAATCCTCCAAATTTTAAAAGAGGCAGGCAAGCCCCATAGGATAAAAAGTAAACCATACTCACCACCGTATCAGAAGGTTTTAATACTTATCGTCCATATCAAGTAAATGAGTCTTATAAATAAGAGTCTAATGAAAAAATCATTTATAGAAGGCTATAAAGGAATAAAAGATTTTTTCTTACTTTCACCTACTAAAGCCTTTAACATAAAGAATGAAAAACAAAGACTTACTGGAATTAAGGGATGGTTAATTTTTATTTTTGTGCCACTTGTTACAGGACCATTGGCTATACTGATAGGGATAATTACGAGATGGATATTTTTTATTTTTGAGAGAAATAATAATCTTAATCCCCAAAACCCCCTCCCGATTTCTATCTTAGGATTTATTCTTGCTGGCATACTTGTTTTTAACTTAGTATTAATGTTAAATAAAAGAAAATTGTTTCCAATTGTTTATATCATTACTCAAATTTTTATAATGATTTTAAGTTTGATAACAAACTTTAGCTCATATAATCTCCTTGTTTACTCAGGTTCAATTCTTCTTAGTTTATTTATTCTTATAAAATCACAAAGACTTAAGTACACTTTTGTTAATTAGAAAATCAGAATTCCCTCATGCGTTTAAGAATGTAAAACCGTAATTACTAAAACAGGAAGTTTAACAGAAATAAAAGGATTAGACATTGATAAAGAAACGAATTTGACCAGAGAAATAAAGGCAGACAACAAGATTTATAGTTATAATATAACATTAAAATGAAAAAAGGCTAAACACTATATTTAAAAACGCCTCGATTTTATTCATTATATCCCCCTATAGCACAATGGTTAGTGCAATCGGCTGTAGCCCGATGTATGCCAGTTCGATTCTGGCTGGGGGGATTTTAATAATATCTCTGAAAGAGATATTAAATTATTCTTCAGAATCGAACAGTCCAACTAAATTAATCTTTATGCCAGTTTGTTTCACTTCAATTTCTTGTTTTGCATTTAGTGAAATTGGAGTTACCGAGATATTTCATATCTCGGGTATGGCTGGGGGATATCTTTTTAGCTACTTTAGAGTTACATTTAAAGGAAAGATTTAAATATCGAGATCGATGCAATTTTTCATGGAAGCTGATACAAGTTCAAAACCTGATCCTGCAAAAGTAAGTCACACAGCCGTATTATGTGCAAAACAATTAGCAGAAGAATCTAATGTACCTTACGCTAATGAAATATGGCAGAAACTTAAATCGTATGATAGTGAAGTCGTAAAAGAAGGAAAGGGACGAATTAACGATGTTTTCAGAAGATTAATGACATACATACCGGGAATGTCTGGAATTAGAACCATTTTAGAAGGGAGATATATTGCAGTTAATAGAGCTCTTGATTTTGAAGAAAATCCTCACGTGATGGAATTAGCAGCAGGCCTTTCTCCAAGAGGTTTAGATTTTACAATAAGAGACCCAAACCAAATATATATAGAAACAGATTTAGCAGGATTACAAGAAATAAAAAGAGAAATCGCAGACAATATAAGAAAAGATGAGGGGCTTGCAGGCTTAGCAAGTACTCCAAATTATCATCTAGTTCCATTAAACGCAGTTGATAGAAAACAATTTGTTGCTGCAGCAAAACCTTATGCAGAATCAGCTAGAGACAAACCCTTAGCTATTGTTCATGCCGGATTATTTCCTTATCTTGATAGAGATGAACAAAGGTTAACAAGAGACAATATAGCCCATGTATTAAGCGAATATAGTCCAGAAGGTATGTGGATTACACCTGACATGGCCTTAAATAGAGATCAAGTTATGGCAAATCCATTAATGAAATGGAGAATAAAAAAACTAGAAAGAAAAACAGGTAGAAAATTTTCTTTCTTTGAAAGTGATGAAGAGACACGAGAGTTCTTGGCGGAAGGCGGTTTTAGAACAGAAGTAATACCTAGTTATGAATGGGCAGGCGATTTAAGTTGTGTAAAAACTCTAGGCCTCAATCCTCAAAAAGTCAGAGAAAAGTCAAATGTCTACAATACACATAAGATGAAATTAAATTAATGAAGGGAAGATTAAAAATAAAAAAATGGGAAAAATAATTACCGACGTAAGTTTGAAAGACGTACTTGAATTTAGTAATTTAGTACATGACCGTAATTTTGGTTCATATGATATATTATTAAAACAACCTTTTGAAAAAGAAACGCCTGTCCAGAAAATGGAAAGATTTTATACATTAGTAATTTCTGATATAAACAAGGGAGTAATTCCCTCAGCTGGATACATATCTCATTCTAGTGTTTTAGGATTTGAGGGATATGGAGCATTACCGATGAGTGTTTTAAAGGATAAAGACGATCAAGTGAACTGGCTTAAAAATCTGCTAGAAAGTTATGATGCGAGAAAAGACTTAAAATATAACCCGGAAAGCTCTCCTTCACGAGTATTTCTACTTTTATATTCCACACCAACCCCTCTTTTTGGTGAAACACTTACCTTTTGTACTGATCCTAAATTATATAAAAATAGTAATGGTCCAAGAGTACATTTCTATAATAATCCTGAAACATCTGATGATCAGAGAACTCTGGAAAATGTAAGAGAGGCATTAAGACCTTTGCTTAAGGAATCCATCCTTGAAAAGGTAGCAGCACAGATCCATAAAGAGAGTGGAAATGCCGTATCTCCGCCAGTTACAGCACCCGCGTTAGATTATCAAATTTGATGATTGATAAAACTATAGAAATTAAATTAGTGTAATAATTTTCTAATATATTCTCGTTCCTACAAATTCCCTTCCGTCTAAATAAGCTCTCAAATTTTTAAGATTTCTCCCGTCCATGATTGCAACTTCCATTCCTAATTTCTCCGCTTCTTCTGCAGCTTTAGGGTCAAAAGGAGCATTTAGGCCAGGTTTCCATTCATTAGGCAACAACTTCCTAAAATCAGCCCACTTCATTTGTTCTATTGGTCTGGCATCAGGATATTGTTTAGGATCTTTGTCATAAGCATGAGAAACATTCGTTAGATTTATCATCCTTCCAGAACCTAAATTTTTTGCTAACAAAACCGCATCTTTATCTGTTGAACATCCTGGTTTCCACCCGCCAGCCAATAACACCGGCTTATCAGATTCTACCTTCTTCGTAGGATCTATAATAATATCTCCTGAGGCATAATCTCCAAAAATTGTAGCCATGAAATAAGCATTTAATCTAGTAACCCTAATACCTAATTCGTCAATAGCCGGATCATCTAAACTACCATCTATGGCTTTAGCAGCCTTTTGATACTTCCTACAAACACTGCCTCCCCCGCATACAATTGCAAATCTTTTTCCCTGCTCTAAATAATCTATTATTAATTCCCTTAAATCGCTCAAATATGTTACCTGTGTTTCTATATCATTGCCAACTATAATCGATCCCCCTACAGAAAGTACGACTGTTTCAAATTTTTTATCCATAATAAACACATTACAATTGTAAGTTTAAAAACTCATACACTATGAAAACCCTATAATTTAAAAACAATCATTCCATTATCACGTTATGAAAAAGAGAGCGAAAAAAAATAAAAAAGATGTAAAATTTAGTAATTCAAAAGACAAAGCTGCGATAACGCTCTTTTTAATTTCTGGCATAATAGCACTAAATATCATTGAGAAATCCTTAACAACCAACATCCTTGGAATAGCTTTCATTATCGCAGGAATTTATGGAATAGTCGCATTAAGCAAAAAGCAGAAATTTATGTTTAAATGAGTGGACCCCACAAGCCGCGTATGTGGGGTCCTTTCATCCCAGCCAAAAGCGGGATGAATATGATTGAAAAATAAAACATAAAGCTCTTTTAAATATTCTCTATGACTGCCTTAATTGGTCTTGAAGCTCTTTTAAATGTCTTCTCTTTCCTGTATAAGAAAACCTTGAATCAAAAACTCTCTTCGCTATTCTTAAAGCAGACGTTGCTCTTTCCGGAGTAGCAAGATACTCCCTTATATGTGCCTGGTCTACAAATATTTCTCCACTTCTTGCAAATACAAAAAGACCTGAATCTATACTGCCTTCATAAACATCTGCTCCCTTCTTTAAAGGTAGATCGTTTCCTAGATATAGTACTCCAATTTTCCCCATCAGCCTTTCAGAAGTTCTTATTGAATTAAAACCTGAAGTCCTCCCAAAAGAGAAATAACTGCCTTCAATAGAACTAGGTTTTTCTTTTTGAAGAATCAATAAACATCCTTCAGGAATTTCATGTTCAATGAGTCTAACATAGGGCATATTTTGATCATCAGATGCGCCAACTAACACCGTAGGATAAAGTGGCCTGTTCAACTTCCTCTCCCTATGCCTGTTCATTAATAAATCTAGCAACATACAATTCGATAAAGGGGGAGATTTTTAAACCCAACGTTGCCGTAAAATTACTGCTTAGATTTCTTAGCCAAGTTCCAAACCAAATCAAACAAACTCTTCTGAGTTTGATAATAATCTTCATTTTCAATGACTATTGCATAATAAGGTTCCTTTTTTATGTTAAAAATAGCTACCTTGTTTACATAAATAAAAACACTGCAGTTAAAATTGTAGTTATCCGGAACAAATACAAACTCTCTAAATTCCTTCTTAGCGGTTTTTATCAACTCATCATGCTGTTCAACTCTTTTACCCATCAGTCTTATAGGTATCTTTCTCTTGACTCTTTCATTAATATATTGTGGGAAAGCATGAGAAAAGACTTTCTGCATGGAAATAAGATCACCATAATGATAAATCATCTTTTTCTCCTCTAAAACATCTTTTAATATGGCCCTTATTCCTTTCAAACCTTCAAACACTGTAACTTTAGGTTTTTCTTTTATAGTTTCTGTCATTTCTGCCAATTGCGGCACTATTTCCTGGATTAGCTTTTTCTTTTCTTCTAAAAGATCTATCATCTTCTTAGGATTAACTGCCTGAAAATACTTTATCGTTTCTTTAATCACCGAGCCGACTAACCCTTTTTCTACCAAGGCATCAAGCAGATGATAAGCAGTAGTCCTAGGCAAACCTGCATTTTTAGCTATAGTCTGCACCGTAGATTCTCCTATTTTTAAGGAGGTTAAATATATCTTAGTCTCATTCTCGCTCAAACCATATTCTTTCAAAGCAGTCTCAACATTCATAAAAAATAGAATAAATGCGACTTTTTAAAAGTTCCTATTGTCGACCTTTTAGGACAACAATAATTTAAATCCAGTTCTTTGGGCGGCTAAAAGGGGCAACAAAAATATGAAAGAACATAAACTCGGAACAGAGGTCTTAAGAGAAAGACTAGGAGAAATAGAATCACTTATTACCCAAGTAAGGGGTAAAAGAGTAACTCTAGCGAAAGCTGCAAATGGAGTAATCGGAGGATATTCAATCGTAGAGCTCCAGAATGGAGGAGATATATGTCCGCAAGCACATAAAGAAATCCTAGATGGAGGATTTATAGGAGAAACATTCAAAAGATATCAAGTTCCAGTCCACAGACAAGTAAGCAACGCCTTTGTCTACCGATTACCTTCCCCACTACAGGCAATATTTAATCATCCTCAAAAGGAAAGTTTTGTTAAACAAGTTCAGATTAAAGTAGGTCATGTCCAACTTCCCTATGCTTCTATAATAGAAGTATACTCGCCACTTATTAATTTTGAAGAGATATTTGAAGAAGAAAATTGCCCTGCACAACAAACAGTAAATACATTAAACGCGCATTTTGAAGCTAACAGTTTCTTCATAAGAAGACCATCCATACACGATCTAGAAAAATACCTTGCATTCACACATGCTTTTCTAAAAAAATCAATGCATGTTGGAATAGAAGATAAAGAAGAATTTGTAAGAAGAACCTTCTCTACAGGGTTTGATTTATTCAAAGATCCGAATACCAGTTTATTAGTAGCTCAACAAAATGGGGATTTCATAGGACATCTGTCTGCAAACATCCATCCCGCTCTCCATGTAAACGGTTATGAATGCATGCTCAGAGATATGTATGTAAGAGAAGACTGTAGAAGAAAAGGAGTCGCCTCTTCCTTGATGACAACAATGGAAAGAATATTTTCAGCAAGAGGAGGTAAACGCTTATCTCTCGCATCTTTTATGGATGATGGAATACAAGGATCGTTATATAGTTCATTAGGATATCAAAAAAGATGCGATTTCGCAGTCAAATATCTTAGCCAACATGTATAACAAAATTTTTGAGTGGATAGATCCCCAAGTCCAAAACCCCGCATATATTTTTGCCTTACTTAAACAAGGTACTAATGACATTTTATTAGAAAGCACAAGAGTCGGGAAGAATGGAAGGTTTTCATATATTGCTTTAGATCCACATACGATTGTCAAGTCAAAAGGAAAAGACGTATGGGTAAATGAAACTCTTCAGCAAGCTGACCCCCTATCAATTCTAGAGACTACACTCAGAAGACCCTCTGTGCGGCCTGAAGGATTTCCTCTATTTTACGATGGGGCAATAGGATATCTGGGTTACAATCTAAAAAATTCAATAGTGCCAAGATTAAAGACCAACGCCCATGATGATGCTCATTTCTGGGATATGTACATGGCTTTCCCGCGTGTAATCATAGGATTTGATAATGAAGAAAAAAAGATATTTCTTACAGCAGAAGAATCCTCAAATAGAGAAATTGCAAGATTAGAATCAATTCTAAGAGGAGAGGATCTAACAATTCAAAAAGAGGTTTCGAAAAGAAAAAACCTAAAGAGAATAGATACAAATGTCTCATTAGAACAATATGGAAAAATATTCGAAAGAGCAAAAGAATACATATTGTCTGGAGATACTTATCAGATTAAAATATCGATTCGCCATGAATTTGAATTAAAAGAAGATCCATTCTTAACTTATCTAAGATTAAGAAAAACCAATCCTGCTCCCTATGCTGCATATCTCGATTTGGAAGATGTTGTTCTAGTTTCATGCTCACCAGAAGAATTGATAAGGTTAGAGGGGAGAGTCGCGCAAACAAGGCCAATCGGAGGAACATATCCCAGAGGGAAAAACCCAGAAGAAGACGATGAAATCGCTTTAAATTTCTACAGAGATGAGAAAGAAGTTGCAGAGCATTCCATGTTAATTGATCTAGAAAGAAATGATTTAGGAAGAGTTTGCGTTCCAGGCTCGGTAAGAATAGCTGAAAAAATGGCCCTAGAAAAATATGCAAACCTTATGCATATAGTAACAACTATACAAGGAAATCTAGATCAAGACAAAACTTCATTTGATCTTCTAAGAAGTATGTTTCCAGGAGGAACAGTCACAGGGTGCCCAAAAATTAGGACTATGGAGATAATAGATGAATTAGAACCTGTTTCCCGAGGCCCTTATACAGGTTCAATAGGATTTATTACTCCATCTGACGAAATGCAATTTAATATCATAATTAGAACCCTTGCCATTAATAAAAAAAGCAATAGAGGATACATCCAGGTAGGAGGAGGCATCGTAGTGGACTCCAATGCGGAATATGAATATCAAGAAAATCTCAGAAAAGGCAAGGCAATAGTAGATACTATCCTATCATAAAAGCGCATATTAAAATTTAAATAACCACTATTCTTATCCCCAGTATGATAGACATTAAACTAATCAGGGAAAACACTCAATTAGTTAAGGATAATATAAAGAAGAAATTCCAATTGGATAAAATAGCTCTTGTTGATAAAATCAAGAAAAATGATGAAACATGGCGCGAATTAAAAGCCGAAGTTGACAAATTAAGGAGCGAAAGGAACAAAGTTTCTCTAGAGATATCCGAGGCAAAGAAAAAAGGCAAGAGCATTACCGCTTTAATGAAGAAAGCAAAGGACATCCCTGATAAAATAGCAAAAATAGAGACAGAAGCAGATAAATTAAAAGAAATTATTGATGAATCTCTAAAAAAAATACCCAATATTATTCATTCGTCAGTACCGATAGGAAAAGATGCAACGCAAAATGTTGAAAAAGACACTATCGGCAAAGTAAAAGACTTTGATTACCCTATAGAAAACCACGGAGAACTAGCCGAACGTCTCGGAATTGCGGACTTTACAACTTCGGCAGAAACTTCAGGAAACGGTTTCTACTATCTTAAAGGCGATTTAGCTTTGCTAAACCAGGCATTGATCAGCTACGCGAGAGATTTCATGGTCACTAAAGGTTATCTTTACATGGAACCTCCTTTGATGATCAGAAAGAAAATCCTAGAAGGCGTTTATTCTAGCGCAGAAATAGATCAGATGGCTTACAAAATAGAAGGAGAAGACTTATACTTAATAGCAACTTCAGAGCATCCAGTAATTGGCATGTTCATCAATAAAACACTTAAAAAAGAAGATTTGCCTTTGAAAATAACTGCCTATTCTATGTGTTTCAGAAAGGAGATCGGCTCTCATGGTTTAGACGAAAAAGGATTATACAGAACACATCAGTTCAATAAACAGGAAATGGTAGTTATTTGCAGGCCAGAAGATTCTTACAAATATTATGATGAATTAATAAAAATCTCAAAGGAATTATTCGAAAATCTGCAAGTACCAATCAGAGAACTAGAGTCCTGTTCAGGAGACCTTGCAGACCTAAAGGCAAAGGGAGCAGACTTAGAGGCCTGGTCACCAAGACAGAAGAAATTCTTTGAAATAACTTCAGTAACAAACATGGAAGAAGCCCAAGCCCGCCGCCTAAATATTAAGTTCGTTGATGAACAAAACAACCGTAGATTCGTACATACATTAAACAATACAGCAATTGCCACTTCAAGAGCTTTAGTAGCAATCATGGAGAATCATCAAAATAAAGATGGTTCCATCAACATCCCTAAAGTCCTTCAACCGTATATGCACGGTAAAAAAGTTATCGGTAAGAAATAATTCTGCATTTGAAGTAAAAGAACAATTTATATATCTAAGAATTTTTGAGGCATCATGAAATCGCAGTTTTTCAGGTTAAATAAACTTAAAATAATAATTTTGGTAATAACGTTCATTCTAATATTCTTCATAAATATCCCTGCATTGTTCCAGCCTTGTAACTGGCTTACTACATGTCCAGATTACTTAGTCCACAAAGTGATATCTATTTATCCTAATTTCTATACACAAGAAATATGCGGAGGTATTGCAGGAAATTGCTTCCCTTCCTCCTGGTCACTTTCAATGCTAGTATTTGATATAATAACTTGGATAATAATAAATTTAGTTAGTTTTTCTATTATTAATAAATTTAGAAAATAAATTAAATTCTCTTCTTCCACATTTCCTTGCGTTCAATAACTACTTTCATTATTGCAGGGATGATGCCGCTAAAGACAAAGTTGCCGTGACTATAAATTCCCTTATACTTTCCCAAACTAATAACTAAAGGAGTTGCTTTCGCTTTATACTCCTGCAGCCCTTTGCCACGTTCAAGGGCGATAATATTCTTTACAACCATTGCCGCCTGCCTCTGAGCGTTCTGCGCAGTCTTCTCAATGCTTATGCTATTGACGTCGCCTGCAGCAAAAATATTTTTCTCACTCTCTAACTGCAAGTATTGATTTACCCTTATCTGGTTCTTTTCATTAAGTTTATCCTTAAAATTCGCTTTCATAAATTCAAAATTAGGTACGATTCCGGTACATAAAAACACGATATCTGCCTTCACGCAGGTATTCTTGTTAGTAATGCAAAGTCCTTTCTCATCTGATATAATTCTTTCTTTGAGCACTATCTTCACACCCTTATTTTTTAGAAATTTCTCAGCGTAGTTAATAGCTTTCTCGCTGTTCCTTTCAATTAAGTTCTCTCCAGAATGAACAATAGTCACTTCCTTGCTCTTGCCATATTTCCCCACTATCTCTGCAGCAAGTTCAACCCCCACTAACCCTCCCCCAATAATTAAAACATTACTTGCCTTGTCCAGCTGCTTAGAATGCTTCACAAGATTCTTTGCCCTTAAATCCATAACCAGATTTTGATCTTTGATAGGAGAACTATAACTGCTTCCGGAACAGATAACAAGATAATCAAATCTTATCTTTTTACTTCCAACTTTAACATACGTCTTTGCAATCTCCTTAACCTTGCCAATAATAACTTCAGTCTTCTTCAAATAATCCTGATGTTTAACCTGTATTTTACCCATATGCTCAGGTTCAATGATTGTTCTTAATACTCCTGGAGTAAACTCAAAATAATCAGTTAAATCGATTAAAGTAACATCAAAACTCTTTTCCAGCTTTTTAGCAACACTACTTCCTGCAAAGCCTCCTCCGATAACAACAACTTTCTTCATTTCTATTAGAATGATTCTACTCTTTTAAACTTTGAGAATCATTAGTCTATGATTCTCAATAGTGCTCAAGGTGCTTAAACACCTTGACATCTTAAGAATTATAAATAAAAAAATAAAAAATTTGAGTGGGTTTAGTCTTTACTGACAGCCATTGCGCCTGGGCCAGTTAAGGCTAGACTTATCAATCCTACTAATCCAACTAAGTGGAAAAGCAGGTTAGTTACGGTCATAGCAGTTGTGCTAGGTATTACTACCATTATTGTTGCAATTGCTAGAATTATCACTAAAGGCCATACAGTGTATTTAACTTTCCATCCAATCAATACGGCTAAACCAAAGATTATCTCACAAAGGAGTAAAATCCAGGTAAATAATGCTGGTGCTGGAAATCCTAGACTTGTTAAAAACCCAGTAGCTCCTGCAGGATTCAATAATTTGCCAATTCCAGGGATTATGAATAATAATCCTAGAAATACTCTTAAAAGAGCATGGCCATACATGTGTTTATTTCCTTCCATTTTCATTTACCTCCTTTCAGGTTTTTAGACTCTTTAAGCATCTTTATTACTATCAAGTTTCATATTTAAACCTTGATAGTCGGAATTGTTTACTACTATTGTAAGTAACAATTAATCTCTTTCAATCTTCAATCCCTTACGGGCAGAATCAATAATAACCCTATTAGGAATCTTATTCTTTATACCTCTATCCAGCGTAGCAATATAGTATCCTGCTTTGCCTTTCTCAATTAAAGCGTCGTCAACTATATTATTTCCTAAGCTCATTTTCTTTACTCTCTTTGAAGAGCTAAATAACTTAAAGGCAACATCAATCGCAGTTCTCTCTTCCCTGCTTGTTCTCTCTGTCTTCAAATCTTTTAATTCTTGTAAAACTTCTCTAGGCAAGATAATCTTAAAACCCATCCCCTCTAGCTCTCCTAGAAAATCGATTTTCTTTAATAATGAAGAAATAATAAAATTAGTATCTAGTAAAACTTCCATTATTACTATCTCCTTCTGTGATAGTGGTGAGGGTGATCATTACCAAGTCTTGAACTTCCTAATACAACAACAATCAAAGCCAATACGAGAACTAAAAATGCCGCTCCAAACCCTATAAATAATCCGCTAGCAGGAGAAAGTAAGATTCCAGAGTCACTAAAGCCAGCTAGAACGTATACAAAATAGTAAACCATTCCTAATCCAAGCACTAAGAAGGTAGCAAGCTGAGATTTTGGCATAGGTTGATTTACCACTGATTTCTGCCCAACTGTCTGTGCAGTCGACATTGAACGTACTGCTTCATTAGAAGTTTTTAGCATTCTTGCTTCCTTAACAATCAAAGAGACGATTATTACAGTTACAACGAAAGTTAATACCAATAACAAATAGATTGAAACTCCTAGTAATGCTTTCTTCCCACCTGCAGCACCGCCTGCAGCTCCAAGTCCATCAGCTCCAATACCATCAACATCGCTAGTCTCGCAAACCTGTTCTAATAGAGGAACGTCGTCAACAGTTCCGCAATTATTGACATCTGTACAGGATCTCGCCTGCATTCCATCTGTGCATATGCTAAAGGCGGTACAGTCCCAGTTCTCAATGCAGTCCCCACTACCTCCTGAAGAACTTACAACATTTATCTCTGAATTATCATTAGCATTCTCGCATCCGGTATCATTAGGATAATCAATCAAACTATCTGCATCATTATCTCTTCTATCCCTACATTGAGATAACGTTATAGAACCAGGGTTGCTTCCACTAGGGCCGTTATTGTTGTTGTCGTTGTTAGGGCCAGGTCCAGCAACAACTTCAGTTATACAGACATTTGAGCATCCATCATTACTATTAGTATTCCCATCATCACACTCTTCACCTAAATCAATTAGAGTATCTCCGCATATTGGAAGCAAGCAAGTATTTCTACATCCATCAGTATTGACTGCATTGCCATCATCGCATTGTTCAACGCCAATATTAACATATGCGTCTCCACAAATATTATTAAAACATTGATCAGTGCACGTATCATTGTTAAGTGCATTTCCATCGTCACACTGTTCTCCAGAATCAGCAACGTTATTTCCACATATGCATACTGCCAAACTCTGCCCGTTCCAAGAACCATAATTGCCATTCAAAATATCTACCATAGCAATATTATCAGCAGGTGCTAGTATCCCGCTTCTATCCATATCAGTAGAATAGATTGGGAAACTCTTAACCCCATTTTGTGCATCTATTAAGTCCAGATTGTCAGCAGGATTAGTCCCCCCGTTTCCATTTACATCTCCAGGTAAATAACCTAGACATACTTGAGTATTACTTAAAAGGTGTTTTATAATAGTCCTATTACCTGGAGAAAGTTTCCTATCAAAATTGACAACTATTTCATTCTGTCCTGCACCAGGCACTATACTTGTTATTACAGGGCTTGCAGCTCCCCCTAGAACAGTTACTGAAAAACTATTGGCAAGAATGTCTTGAGTGCTTCCAATGAAAGTAAGGTTAGTTGAATTCCATCCATGAGTTACTGCAGGATTGCCTTGAGCATGAGGAATTCTTGCATCAATTGCCCTGTTAGGAGGATAACTCGAATTAATCTTCCATACAGGAGTTATGACACAACTAGGACTGCACCCATCTCCGTCTCTGAAATTGCCATCATCACATTGTTCAGGGGCAGTTACAACTCCATTTCCGCAAGAACATTGTCCAGATAAAATTTTTCCGTTCCATGGCCCATAATTCCCATTCATAAGATCCACAATAGCAATATTATCAGCAGGGGCTAGTATTCCGCTTCTATCGATATCGGTAGAATAGATTGGATAACTCTTAACTCCATTAAACACATCAATCAATTCATTTATATCAGAAGGATTAGTCGCCCCGTTTCCATTTACATCTCCAGGTAAATAGCTTATACATATATTTGTACTACTTGGAGTATAGGTTATAATAGTCCTATTACCAGGAGATAACTGTCTATCAAGATTAATAACTAAATCATTCTGAGTAGCTCCTGGAGTTATACTTGATATTATAGGGATAGCTGCTCCGCCAATAGTAGTTATTGAAAAGTCGCCAGTCGTAAAACTTTGTGCATTATCTGAAAAAGAAACATTAACTGAAGTCCATCCATGAGTTACTGCAGGATTGCCTTGGGCATGAGGTATTCTTGCGTCAATTGCTCCATTTGGAGGGTAACTTGAAACTACATATGTTGTTGGGCTATAAAAAACTCCCTCTTCAAGAGGAGCATCAACTTGCTGGCCAAGTTTATTAATAAAATTATAAGTGTTAGCGAAGAAAAAAGCAAATACGAGAAGTACTAAAAGTAAAAGTATTGTTAAAAAATGCCCCTTTTTCATGTTATATCTAGAAATTCAGTCTTTAAAAGAATTACGCTTTTTGAAATAATACTCCAATAGTTAATTTTTCATTAAATTTTCTTTCTTAACCAATTAAAAAAGAAATATTCCCTTCGATAAAGTCTGTCCTTGCTTACCATATCAAACACGTCAATTAGAGAATGAAAAATCATCCCGATAAAAATATAAAAAAATACGCTCCAAAAAATGCCTAAAACTCCAATCAAAAGGTGAAACTCAACAGTATGAAATAAATGAAAATCGCCTTTTCTCTTTATGCCTCTTCTATATTCCTTTTGCTCAATTTTTTGTGCATCTTTATGATAATCAAATGATTTCTTTAAACTAATATTCTCTCCCTTACTGGCTGCGCAGACATAATGATCAAAATCTATTAGGAAAGAGGATAAAAATAAAACAGCAAGATAATACCAATGTGTTTGAGGAGCAACTATCCAAAATAATAAAGTAAAGAGTGCCCCTAGTACAATATGCCATCTCGGTAACATACTCTATATCAGAAAGTTCAATTTAAATAGATTGCTTAATCGCGCCGAGTACTGTAAGGTAATCTTGTAGAATTCATTCTGACTACAGGCGCGCTAGCTTCTTTTATGACTCTTCCCTCATAGCTGTCTCTTTCAGGCGTCTTTTCTCCATTATCCATACAACTAGCATAAAAACCATATCCTCGTTCTTGGTCATAGTTCCCATCCAACGCTGACTTGAATGCATTTAATATGTCAATTAATATCATAAAAACACTGCAATATTTGCATTTATAAAATTATCTGTATTGTAACTCTAAGGACAGCTAGGATTTCCTAGATATCCCGAAACTATAGATGAAACTTCAGCTATGTTGACATTATTTCCATAATAAGCATTGATATAATTATCCACTTCTGTGCAAGAAAGAGTTCCATCACAATTCCCATAAGGCGCTTCATCCGCCTCTGTATTACATTCACTTAAACACATATTAGTACATCCATCTCCGTTAACAAAATTCCCATCATCACACTGCTCTCCAGTTTCTTTTATTCCATCACCGCATGAACACTGTCCAGTTAATGACCTTCCACTCCAAGCTCCATAAATAATTCCACCAAGGATATCAATTTCAGCTAATCGATCATTAATATTAAAAAAGTTATTTCTATCAATGTCAACAGAATATAAAGGATAAGATAAAACTCCAGACGATTGATATTGATTAAATCGATCAATTATGGCACTTATATCAGAAGGAGAACTTGTCCTATCACCATCAACATCGCCAGGCAAATACCCTAAACATATATTTGCACCATTTGGATTGAAAGTTATTATGGTCCTATTTCCAGGAGATAGTTGTCTGTCTAAATTTAAAACAATTTGATTTTGGCCTGCTCCTTGAGAAATTGATGTAATCAAAGGTGCTGAAGCACCCCCGATAGTGGTAATAGAAAAATCACTTGGAATAATTCCATAAGCATATCCTGAAAAAGTCAGATTAATTGAATTCCACCCATATGTATTTGCAGAATTATATTGTTGATGAGGTATTCTAGCATCAATTGCTCCATTAGGAGGATAACTTGATACTAAAAATACTGGAGTTATTGCACAGCTACTACTGCATCCATCTCCATTTTCAGTATTTCCATCATCACACTGTTCTCCAGGATTTAATAAATTATTTCCACATCCATATAGGTTATTTTTAAGAAATTCCATATTAATATAAAGTTCTCGGTGCAAATCTTCAAAATAAGTTATATTTCTTGTTGAGTTAGCCAAGACAACGTCCAGAGAAGCATTATTTGTCCAATTAGCATAATCTTCCGCTAGTTTCCGATATTTACTCAAAGTTATCTTAGCAGCTACAGGATTCACTCCATTCGATTCTGCATTTTTAATCAATTTATCAAGTTCCTCTAGGGCAGTATAATCTTCTAACGCTTCTCTGAATAATTCAGCTCTTATTGAAGGAATTATTGTGGCATTGTAAGTATTGCATCTACCATATTTACAAGGAGGGTAGAATAAAGTTTTCCCTCCCGCACCTTTGTCATGATTAATGGCCCTCCAAGGATTATCATTTACTATATCTCCAGATCTATTGATAAATACATATGCCAAAACATTCCAGTGGTGTAACGTTGTTACATTTTCATTCCAATACTTCAGTCCAAATATTCTATTATCTATTCCAGGTCTGTCAATATGCATGTGTTGATTTGCCGTCCAATAAACTCCAACTTCATCTTCTTCTTCTAAAACCTCATTAATCAAAGATGTCAAGTTAGCGCGTGGATTTACAATACTGGAATTGCCATTTGCCCACGAATATCTTGGTATATACTCTATAGGTGCATAAATATCAACATTCTGCATTTCATCGTCCATCATTTGCCAAAAAGTAATATTTATCCAATTAGAAAGAAAAACCATAGATTCAGTTTCGGTATTCACATCTCTAAAAATGTCCATAAAGATATTCCACTTAGTTATCCCTGTTTCATCTCTTTTTGGATAATCAACAAATGGTTCATCAAAATCTATCAAAGAATAATTAATCCATCCTCTTTCCCTCATATGATCGCTTACTTCTGTCCAATACAGTCTCTGAATTCTCTCATATTCCGTAGGATCGTTATTCTGAGTTATCGTATGATTATCAAGCCATACTAAAGGCAGATGTATCCTATAAAAGCCCTCAACAGTAGTTCCCATCGAAACAGAGTTCATTCTTCCTTCGTCAAAATATTTTTCCATGGCCACATCGAAAGAACTAAAATCTACAGTTATGCTATCATCGGTCAGAGCAGTAACAGGCAGATTAAAAGAAGTATTTTCAGAACTATAAATGCAACTAGTGCATGCCGGATCAACATAAGGATGTGTAGCGCTTATCTTATTTTTACTTAAGTAACTCATATAATTGTCAATAACTTCTCTTTTCTGCTCAATCAGTTCTGCATGATGATAATCTAGAGGCATATATCCAGGCTTACCTTCACTTTCTTCAAAAAACTTCATGCCTAAATAAAATTGTAAAGCAGATCTCCTCGGCATAGTGTAATTATAAACTGTAAAATTAAAACCTCTATTCTTAGGCTGCCCGTTTGCTTTAACATTAAATTCCATACTGTAATTTCCATGTGGCGTATTTTCTTTGGATCTTATAGTAACCCACCAGAATACGCTTTCAGCAGAATATATTAATTCATTTTCTTCATAGGATAAAAGAGGATCTAAATAATATCCTGCCAAATCTAAATCTCCTTGACTATCATAATAATTACTACTAATATTTGCATATTCTATTCTATAAAGTTCAACATCAAAATCATTATTCTCTATTCCATTATTCTTTATAATATAATCCAAAGAGAAATCCGCAGATTCATTATTATAGAAAGCAACAATAAAAGTCTCTGTATCGTCTTTCATCATCTTTAAATCTGGATTAATAAAATATTCTTTTATCTTGTTTTCCCGTGCTATATGCATGGGCGGAGTTGATGGACCATTCCTTTTTTGGACTTTAGTCAAACTGGACATAAAACCTAAGCAATCATTACAGTCTTGTGCCGGAGAAAAACTTACTTCTCCGTTTTCTTCTAAAGCTATATCGTTCTTGCCGTCGTCTCCATAAATACTAAAACCGTTTATATTAGCTTTAAAAATTCCCAAAATAAATATTATAGCTACTAAAATTATAACAACACCGAACAATACCCCTTTTTTCATAATACCATTTAAGTTGTTTTGCCTGTTTTTAATCGTTTCTGCCTATAGATAATAGCCGAATAATTTATATAACTCCTCCTTCTTTTTTATATATGCTTTTAGAAAAGAAAGAGTGCGTGCACATGGCAGATTTGTTGTCAAGAATAAAGGCTGCATTGCTTAACAAAGATTCAGCGCAGCTTGCAGATCTATCAAATCAAACAGTTCATTCTTCCTGTAGTTATCAGGATTCCGCCAGCATAACCCTCTCAGTGATAGCCTATGCATTAAGCAAGTTGATCGAAAGGAGAGATTATAATAAAGTAAAAAACTGGGAGACATTCATAAAAAAATTCAATTCTGTCCTATCTCTAGCTGAAATGGCAATAAAAGAAAATAATCAGCAAAAGTATGAAGAATACATAGAAATGGCTCGCAAAGCTCTCCAGTCCAATTCAATCAATCTCAAGCAATACATTCAGGAAGTCTTAAAAAAAGCTGCAATAAATAAAGGCTCAAGAATCTATGAGCATGGACTTTCATTAGAACACACAGCCAATCTACTAGGAATAACTCAATGGGAACTCTCAGAATATATAGGGCAAAAACCATTAAACCACAAACATGTTAATACTATTGATATTAAAAAAAGAGTAAAGATGGCGATGGAGTTCTTTTCATGAAAATCTTAGTTCTAGATTCAGGGATTCTTATAAATCTCTCAATGAATGGACTACTCTACCTAATTGAAGGTCTAAAAAAAATCTCTGGAGTTAGCTTTGTAATAACCAAAGATGTCAAATATGAAACTGTAGACAGGCCAATTGGTATTCCAAGATTTGAGCTAGGAGCTTTAAGTATAAAATATCTTCTAGAATCAGGCATAGTCCAACTTTCTCAAGACATAGGCATAACAGAAGAAAAAATAAATCCCCTAACCAATAAATACATGGAATTGGCAAATCACGCAGTACAATCCCGCGGCCAATATATCCAGGTAGTCAGCAATGCAGAAATGTCCTGCCTTGCGCTAAGCAAATTGCTGACCGATAAAAAAATAGAAAATATGATCGGCTTAGATGAACGTACTACGAGAATACTGGCGGAAAAGCCGCAGAATATGGAGCATCTCATGTCTGACAAATTGCACCAATCAATCTCTATCCAAAAAGACAAGTTAAAGGAATTTTCTCAATTTAGATTTATCCGTTCCTCAGAATTAGTTTACGTTGCTTACAAAAAAGGGCTTCTGAAAATAACGGGTCCAAAAGTCTTGGAAGCCGCTTTGTTCGCAACAAAGTTCCATGGCTCCTCCGTTTCCTTCGAAGAAATTAACCAATTGAAAAAATTATAATTAGTGATCAAATATTTAAATCAAGATTTATTTTATCTTTAATGTGCTTTACGCCCGCGGCCTCTATTCTTACAGCAATTATAGAAATCTCCATCTCGTTTTATCTATTTATAAAAATCAAGGATAAAAAACTCTATCCGCTCGCTATATTTGTGCTGTTATTAGGAATGTATCAGTTTTCAGAGTTTATGTTATGTAAAGGTTCAGATCCCCAAAGTTGGGCCAGAATAGGTTTTGCCATATATACATTCATGCCAATTCTTCTTTATCACTTATTTGTAAATCTTTCCAGAACTAGATTAATCAAAAAACTTTATTTTATACCCATAGTATTTGCTTCAATTGCAATGTTTTTTCCAAATTTTATTTCCTATACAAGCTGCAATTTTATGCATGTATCGGTTGAAAGCCTGGTTTTCAATAGGAATCTAATTTTAATGATATTATACCTTCTTTACTACGCGATTGCTCCGATATATGGATTTTATATTTTGTCTAGAAAAATCAATTTTGATCGACATATTGGGAAAATGAAATTTGTATTAGCAAGCGGACCATTAGCAATAATGGGCGCAATGTTATATTATTTTATCTCAGTTATTATAAATAATGCCTATAACACTTGGATATATACAAGTCTCATTATCTTATTCAGCTCTTTACTAATGATTATTTTAACGTTTACTCTGACGAAAAAAGCCGAGAAATATTTTGCTTGGGTCAACATGATAATTCTTCTGTCATCTTCTCTAATTGTTCTGCTCTTATATTTCTTCATTCCTAGTCTCACAAATGATTATTCTTCAATATTCTGTCAGTTTGCTTTAATATATGCCTTAGCCTCAGTGTTATTAATTAATACAATCAAAGGAAGAATTCCTAGAAATTGGAAATAGGTAAAATTATAAAACTCTTTTTGTAACTTCTCTTGCAATAACAGCTAAGACGAAAAATACAACTAATGAGCCTGCCAAAATTGCTAACTCAAGCCACATACTGGTTATCCCCAAGCCAAAGAGCATTGATTTCTTTAACATGCTAGCAGCCACAAATAAAGGATTATAAAAAGCAATATTCTGGAAATTCCCTAAAATAGCTTCGACAGGGAATATTGCGTTAGAAAAGAACATCATAAAAGATATGACAAACATAGAAGCTAAAACAACTGTCTCTTCAGACCTGAACAAATGTCCTATGAACAATCCCAGGAATATAAAGCAAGTTGAGGAAACAAATAATATCAATGGTAGGGCCTTTATAGAAGCTATAAAACTAAAGTCAGTAACTAAAGCAAGTCCAGAAAATAAAACTAAAAGCTGCACTATGAAAATTAACAAGCAAGTAATATACATGCCAATTAAAAATGTGAAATCAGAAGTCGGAGTTATAAAGTTCCTGAAATAAGCTTTTGAGTTCTTATCTCTTACTGCCAAAACAGATGCAAGAAGAGTACTTCCGAACAAAACCATCAGAGCCAATAAAGTTGGGAAAAAGAAATCCCAGTTCGTTGATTCTATATTAACTGATTTTATTTCTGTTTTAATCGGAGCAGTAACTTTTTCTGCATCAGTTCCCAAAAGTAAATTGAGTTGTGTCACCACGGAATCAATTTTTAATGATGCCGCAGATAATTTATTCTTGACTTCGGTGCTTTGACTCTCTATTTCTCCGGCATTCGAAGACAAATCAGCAAAAGAGCTGCTGATTGAAGTTACCTCGGTTATTGCAGAATTTATTTGAGCCCTCAAATCTACAACATCAGAGTTAGAATCATTGAGGTCGTCTGCAATAGTTTTTGCTTCATTAAGTTTTGCCAATAAATTTCCTACGTCAGGAACTGAGGAAGAAAGTTCAGAGGTTCCTGATTGAATATCCGAAACTCCTTCGGTAGCCGAAGTTATTTCCTTTTGCTGTTCAGCCAACTCATTCTTTATTGTGTCTAAATCAGAAATTAAATCCCCGACAAGTTCTAACCCTATCTCGGAGGATCTCGCAGAAATACTGCCCTTCAAATCGTCTATCAACAAGTATGCAAGATTTATTCTCGATTCATCAACATGAAATTCTATTGATTCCTCATTTCCTTTTTCGGACAAGTCGGCAGGAAAGATAATGCAAAGTTGTACCTCTCCGGCCTTTACAGAATTTATACAACTTTCCTTGGAATTAGATTTTATAACGATGAAAGATTGCTCTTCAAAGTTCTTCAGCATGCTCTCACTTAATTCTGAATATGATTCTGAATAAGTCCCAACTTTTATGCCCTGCAAAGAATTTGAACTAAATGCAGTGCCTACAAGCAAAACTATTATCAACGGAATTATAACTGTTATAAACGCAGAAAATCTTGACCTTCCAAATATTCTCAAGTCTTTTCCTATACAACTTATTAAGTTTTTCATCTCGACCTCTCCCTTCTCTCTGTCTCTTCTCTTACCTTTTCAATCTCTTCTATTTCATTTATAGCCTGGGTATTGATCTTAGGGTTCTCAGGAGCATTCTTTGTCTTTCTTGAGAATATCTTCTCAAAAACCGCGTTTAAATCTGAGGCATTATATTTATTTCTTATTTTCATTGGAGGCCCCTCTTCCACAATTCTCTTCTCATGCAAAATTGCAATCTTATCGCAGACCTTGTCCATCTCATCAAGTAGTTGAGTAGTTAGAATAATAGTAGTTCCCTGCTTTTTAATCTTTAAAACTAAACCTAACATTTGTGCTCTTAGCAAAGGATCTAAGTCAGCAGTTGGCTCGTCCATGATTAAAACTTCAGGATTATGCACTAGAGAACAAGCGACATCAAGCCTCTTCTTCATCCCAGCAGAAAGATTTTTAGCTTTCGTCCTGGCCGCATAAGTCAATCCTACAAAATCAAGAAGTTCGCCTGCTCGCTTCTTCACTTCTTTTCTTTTTAATTTGTGCAGACGAGCAAAATGACGCACATTTTCCAGTACAGTTAGATTATCATAAAAAGAGCCCTCATCCGTAGAAAAGCCAAACTTTCTTTCTATCTCCCGTATATTTTTGAAAACACTTCTTCTTAAATAAAGAATATCTCCTTTATTAGGTTTATAAAATCCGATAATTAATTTTAATATAGTGCTTTTTCCCTCTCCGCTAGCTCCAATGATTCCAGTTATCTGGCCTTCGGGAATAACCAAATTTAAATTTTCCAGAACAACATTTTTCTTAAAATGTTTTGTAACTCCTTTTAATTGAATAATTTCACTGTCCATCTTGCTCTTTTTGTTATGTCAAGATTTCCCAAATCTTGAGCATGCTCAAGAACTGAAAGTTTTTGACACTTAAATCAGATAAATTTTGTATTTAAAACTATCCAATTGGAATCTAAAAATCTTTCATTTCATCAAAATTATAAATAATATGCTTCTCTAGATCATACTGCGAAGCATAATATGGATTAGTATTAGATTGCTTAGTCTGTTGCTGTGGTAGGAGCTTATTTTTCCATATATATAGGTCTGCTTTCATATAAGGTCCGGGATAAACAAAAAGTCTAAACTTATCATGTTTTACGAGAGTTTTAGGAAACTCGACAAGTTTTTGTCTAATTATGTAATTTAAAGCCATTTCTTCAAGAAGAAAACTAATATTCGCATCGGTCTCTTCTCTGTTTTTAAGAGATTCTTTAACTAATTCAGCAAAAGAAGCATCTTTTTCATAAGCTTTCTTAAGTTTTGCAAAAAATTCTGGAAAATCTGGGGAATTTAACAGAACATAGTCCCAAGGTATAAAATGCATAGATTGAGGGATATATTTTTTGTTCTTAGAAACTAACTTAAGCAAAGCATTTTTATGATCTAGCATCTGCTGATTAGTCTTTTTTCTAATAGTGAGTGCGGATTCATCATCGTTATAGTAAAGTCCATTTGTATACAAAAATATTCCGTCAACACCCACTGCAGACATTTTTTTCTCTAAAAATTCAATTGCTTTATAACATTCCTCTGCATTTTGAGCATTTGTAATTCGACTCATCGAAATAGGAAACATTATGTATCCATCAGTTGGAAGTTTGTTAATATCATAAAGTCCACTCTTCTTAATCATAAAACTGTTTATTCATCTAAGAATATAAATCTTGCTAAAATAAAAATGGACCTGGAGGGAATCGAACCCCCATCGACTGCTTGCTCCAAAAATTTCTGGAGGCAGCAAGATTAAACCATTATCCTACAGATCCAAATCCATTATCTCTGGAATCCTGCCTATTTCAGAGTCTTCTAATATAATAATCTTATTATCACCCATTAAAAACCTATCTTTTTTAGGTTTTTTTCTACAGATTAAAAAACCGAGTTTACAATTTGAATCTTCTAGATATTTATTTAGTTGCTTGATTTGTGAAATAGAAATTTCATGAGAAAAATAGTCTTTTATCTCTAATATTGCCTTTCTCTCTTTTCTTTCAAAAATTATATCCGCAAACCCCCTCTTTATCTTTACTAATCTATTGACTCTTCCATAACCTGAAAGTTTAGTGGCTATATCAATCTCAAAATTCTTAGCTCTTTCACCAATAGCCTTTATGGCACATCCATGCAAATTTAGCCTTTCGTAAGGATAATTTAAACCTGCTTCTTTGTAAGCGTCGAAAATACCTTCCCTAAAGAGTAATTGAACGTGTGTTTTGCAATTAAGATTTATATCTCTTTGTGTAACTAAAGGGTTTTTCTTTATAAAATCTATAACTTGCATTCTTTTCTTGAAGTTCCTCTTTTCAAAACGGTTTATTAATTTAATTCCTGCCTCTTGATAGATTTGAGCCATATTTTTAAAAATTCTATAAGGATGTGTTTTAGTTATAACGGTTATATCTGCTATACTTATTAACGGATTAGCCTTCACCAGGCCTATAATTTCCTTTTTTCTATCCTCTACTTTCCTATTTTGTAATTTGGTTGTTTCTCCTCTTAAATATTTTACACTTGCTGCATCAAACAATTCTTTAGTGTCTTTAAAAATAGTTTGAAAATTTATTTTAGTAGCTTTTCTTATGGTGTGTCCTCCTGCTTTCGGATTTTTTCTCACATATTCTAATAAGATATTTATCTTTTCTTCTCTAGTTTTAATTTTAAATGTCCTAGGAAATTTAACTCCAGCTTCTTTAAAAGCTTCTGCCATTCCCCCAGAATAAACTTTTTCTACTTTAAGGCGCAATTTATTTTTTATATTTTTATGAGTCGTTGTTGGATTATTTCTAATAAATTCCTTTATCTTTTCTTTTCTCCTTTCTAACTCCTCTTTTAACATCAATAAAATATATAACGGTACTATTTATATATTTCCATTAAACTGTAGCCCCTTGATAATAAAAATGAAACTATAATAAAAAAACACATCGGAATCTTTATAAATTAGTTCTATTTATCCTTATCATGGCAAAGAAAGGTGTAAAGACTCATTCTCATAAAGGCACGCATACTAGTCATCCCCATGCAACACAACATCACGAGCACCATGCAACCCCTCACCCTCAACATCACGCACATCATGAACATACACACCACGAAACCCATGTTCGCGGAACTCCTGTAGAAGAAGCTATAGTAAAAAACCTTGTCGAAATTCAAAAAGTGCATGTCGACCTAGCAGAAAAATTTGACAAACTAGCAAAAGAAATTTCCCAGTTATTAGGTTTATTTGAATTAACAGCCAAAAGATTCTCCTCCCATGCAGCCTTAGGAGAATATGAAAAAGACCAAGAATTTCTAGAGAAAATAGACACTCTACTGCAACAAAATAAAATCTTGGCAAAGGGCATAACATTAATGGAAGAAAGACTAAGAGAAAGGGTTTCTGGCTCTCCGGCACCTGCCCAGCAATATAAGCCTCAGCAATTTGCGCCTTTGCCTTCACAACAAATGCCTGCTCAGCAATTCCGACCTCCAGTACAGCCTCAACCCCCCCAACTCCCAGCTATAGAAGAAGATTTCCAGCCTTCAATGGCTAGTGAAGAAGAAACAAGTTTCCCTCCAGCTTCAAATAAAAGGCCGCTGCCTCATTTCTAAAAATGCATCAAGAAAATAAGCTAAGAGATTTATTCTTAAGTAGTTTTGTAGAAGTTTTAATAAAAAACTCCTATACTCAACCAGAAAACCCAAACAAATCCAATCAGCCAGCTCAAGTATCTACTGCAGTTCAGTTGTCTCCGCCACAAGTCCAGTTCCAAATCCCCAAACCGCAAGTGCAACTTAAACCTCAGACAATGCCGCAACTACCTCCCAAACCAACAGTAAATGCGCTCAAAGCTCCACCAAACTTCCCGACCAAATCCTCCATACCTCTTCCGCAGAGACTGCCTCAAGCAATAGTAGATAGCAAAGGAAAAATAATAAATCTAGGAAAGATAAGCTCAATCTTAGGAGATCCCTCTGTTTTTAGCGTCGAATCTCCTGGACCTAATAAAAACTTAATTGTGAATAGGGCAGGCAAAGTACAAACTTCGACTCTAAAACTTAATAAAGAAGAAATTGACCTGGTCATGAAAGAAATTTCAGATAAAACTAGAATACCTTTAATCTCGGGAGGAGTTTTTAGAGCAGCAATTAAAGATCTTGTAATGACTGCTGTAGTATCAGACTATATAGGGACTAGATTCCTAATACAAAAAAGAACTCCTTTCCAAAGATTTTAATAGAGCATAAGTCTTATCTTTAAATGGACTACTATAAGCCGATCTATATTTATCTCATTGGCGCGATAGTTTTGATAGGGGCCCAATTTATCAATTTGGTAGCAATTTTTTTGGATATCCCTACCTGGTCTGACCTTTTAACCTCTGCATTGCATCAAGATATAGCAAGTTTGCTTTCTAGTTTAAACGTCTTTTCTCTCATATTTTTATTCTTGATATACCCAATACTCCTGGGGCTTCTAGCATACATGATCACTAAAATATTTATTTCTTAAGATGAAAGTTTTAATTCTAAATGATAAAAAGAGCGTTGCTAAGAAAGTAGCAGAAATCATAACTCGCCAAATAAAAGATAATCCTAAATTAATACTTGGTCTGCCAACAGGCGAAACCGTAATTCCCCTATACAAAGAGCTCTCAGATAGACATCAAAATAAAAAAATAGACTTTTCAAAGGTCAAAACTTTCAATCTGGATGAATATCTGGGATTGGATAGTGATGATAAAAATTCCTTCCACTATTTCATGCAATCCCATTTATTTAAAAATGTAAATGTTAAACCTAAAAATATAAACTTTCCTCCTCAAAAAAATCCGCATTCCTACGACACATTGATAAAAACATCAGGAGGAATTGATCTAACTCTTCTCGGAATAGGTCGTAATGGACATATTGCCTTTAATGAACCTGGCTCTTCAAAAAAAAGTAATACTCGAGTAATCAAACTATCAGATTCTACCAGGTCGTCTAATTCACATTTATTTCAAGATAGAAAAGTCCCCTTGCGTGCAGTTACTCTAGGGATAACTACAATTCTAAAATCAAAGAAAATAATCCTAATTGCAACAGGAAAAGATAAAGCAGAAATAATTGCAAAAACTCTTAAAGCTAAACCCTCCCCTTTAATCCCTGCCTCTTTTCTAAAAAGGCATAGAAAAACTCTCTTAATACTTGATCGTGATGCTGCCTCTCTTGTCAAGAACAGTGGTTCTTGAGCATGTCAAGATTTCTCAAATCTTGAGCACCTCGAAATCCAAAGGATTTCTTAGCAATCAAGATGTTTCACATCTTGATGTCTTACAACAAAATTTAAATAGAAAAATAATCCCCTCAGTACATGAATAAAACTGCTTTATGTATTGTCGCTCATCCCGATGACGAAACAATTTGGATGGGAGGAACTATAATGAAAAATAACTACAACTGGACAATAATCTGTCTTTGCAGAAAAAACGATCTCGATCGCTCACCAAAATTTAAAAAAGTTTGTGATTATTACAAAGCAAAGTCAATTATTTCAGATCTTGATGATGAAAAACTAAAACCTTTGACAACTCAGTCAATAGTAAAAAAAATAAAATCCCTTCTACCTAAATTAGAATATGATATTATATTCACTCATGGAGAAAACGGCGAATATGGACATTTAAGGCATAAGGAAATTTACACGGCCGTAAAAAAGATGATTAAAAATAAGCAGTTAAAAGCAAAAGAAGTTTACTATTTCTCTTACGAGTTAAAAAGCAGAAAAATACCCTGGCCAACTAAAGGTTATGAACTAAAAACAGAACTAACTAAGTCAGAGCATAAGGGCAAAATACAAATAATAACAGATATCTATGGCTTTGCGGATAATAGTTTTGAAGCATTGAGCTGTAATAACATAGAAACATTTACATGTCAAGATGCTGGAAAACATAGGCCTCTTGATCATGCTCAAGCACCTAATACCTCCTCTAAGTCCCTGAGAGGTTCTTGACAACATGACAGAAAAATTAAAGATACTCGTTTTATATCCGCATCCTCCTGAACCTGACGGAGTTAGTATGCAAGGACATTATTTAATCCGGGGTCTAAAGGAAAACGGAGTAGATGTAATGCCATGCGACCGTGAAAACAATATTGAAAAAGAATGGGCCTTGCATTCATTCAAACCAGATGTTGCTATAGGAATTGGATTCTGGGCAGATGCTCCTGGATTAATCTTCTATCCTCAAGAACATGGAGTCCAGCCTGTTCCTTGGTTTAACGCAGACGGTTGGGTTGCAAATTATCACGATACTCTAAATAAATTACCCTTGGTTGTTGCAACAAGCAACTGGGTAAAAGACACCTATAAAAGAGATGGGGTTAAAGACAATGTCCATGTTTGCCATATCGGTTTTGATCCAGAAGCATTCCACCCCATACCTCGTTCAGATCCAAGAATAAAAGAATTACGTAGGCTGCTAGACATACAAGATGATGAAAAAATGATTCTTACTGTCGGTGGAGACGTCACAAGCAAAGGAGCTCAGGAAATGTTTAAAGCATTAAAAATCGTCGATAGTAAATTCAAAAAATGGAAATACGTCTTAAAAGCCTGGGACAGTTTTTCAGCAGATGATCACGGCAAAGAAGAAGAAAAACTGATCTCTGAACTTGGTCTAGATCATGATAAAATAACCTATCTAAGAGGCAAGCTCTCTCCGGAATTCATGGGAATTTTACTCAATGCCTGCGATATTTATGCGGCGCCTTCAAGACTAGAAGGTTTTGGTATGATTCAACTAGAAGCTCAAGCCTGCGCTAAGCCAGTGATCTCAATTAATGTAGGCGGCCCTAAAGACACTATTATCCATAATAAAACAGGATTTCTAGTAGACGTAGCCGAGGAAATAAAACTCGACAAAGAATGGGCCTATCCCTGGATGGGCTTTGAAACCCAACATCAAGTCCTATTTTCAGAACCAAAAATATTTGCCTACCGTGGAAATGTTAATCAGTTAGCCGATTATACTCTAAGGCTTCTAAACGATGACAAACTTAGAGAAACCATGGGTCGTGCAGGTGCACAGCATGCATTAGATAATTTCCATTATAAAGTCACTGCCAAACGCATGATAGATTTAATTGAGAAGTATGTTATAAAGAAATGATCAGCATCCATTCAAATAATTTATAATTTCGTCAGACATCTGATTAATATCTATAATTCCAGAATAATAAATATCAATATAATCTTCCAACTCTTCTTCACCCATACAACCCAAAGAACCTATAGTATATTCAGACCAGCCAGTTACCTTAAACACCACGGTCTGCGAATTTAGATCAGTATAGTTAGTACAAACTTCTATTGGACATTTAACATTATCTTTTAATATCGCTGGATCAACGAAATTGCCTGCTAACTCTTTTAGAGTAACGTTTGCACTCCTTTGCAATCCAGGATTATTTTCTGGTTTTACAATTGCAGAATTATAAAGTAATTGTATATCCTCACTAAAATTCATGCCAGAGCCATTAACTTCATCCAAGAATTTTATTTCTCCAAAATTATTTTTATAAGTAATAGTACCTCCAGAACCTCCAAAATTGTATTTTCCAAATCTAATATTTTCAAAAATTGTCTGATTTATTCCAACAAAATTGTAAAAATAAGGAAAGACATTTGTATCAGCTGTAAAATCATAGTATAAAGAATTAGTGTTTTCTATTGTTAAATTAGAGAAAGTATTATTTAAAGAATATCCTTGGAGAAGAATAGCACTTCCTACAGAAGCAGATATTATACCGCCCATAAAAATATTATTAGAAGAATTTCTTAATTGCAAACCATTCCCAAAATTATTAATAAATAAGTTGTTAATAATCTTATTATTGGTTCCTTTATCTATATATAGACCATGATAACTGTTACTAAATATGGTATTATTCATAATTAGCTGGTGATGATAATTATTTATACCTATTCCAAAATTATTATGATGTAATCTACTATTTTTTACGGTATTATTGTTGCTAAGAATTATAACTCCAAATTGTCCATTGTATGCCATTTCATTGCTATCAACAATATTTCCAGTTCCGCTTAATATAATGCCCGAATCTATATTTGAATTTACCTCATTGTTATTGATAGTGTTATTGGTGCCAAAAATCCAAATGCCTGTATCGTCATTATTGCTAGCTATATTGTTTATAATCAAATTATTATCGCTAGATATTGAAAATGCTATTGATCCAGAAGTCCCTGCAGTTGCATTAAGAAAACTGACATTATTGCTATCAAATATATTATTAGATCCGTAAAATGATCTTATTCCTTTGTAGCCATAATTAATACTATTATTGTATATTAAAGAATCATTCGTCCTTTCTAAAAATATGCTTCCAGGAGAACCAAAATATTTAATTTTGATATTTTTAATAGTAATATTTTTAACATTTATTGCATTCACTGCAACACTGCTCTTATTTAATGTACCATAGATAGTATGGCCATTTCCATTAAAAATAATATTATCTGCAGTAATATTTAAACAGAGTAAATTTGTATTGCTTAAATATAAATCCCTATCCAAAACATAAGTTTCTCCATCACTTCCAAGTACTATTGAAGAATCAAAACAATCCCAATCTATTATAGATTTTTTGAAAATTCCATCTAGATTATCTTCCTGAATAGTTTGACTAATTATAGACTCTTTTTCACCAAATTCAAAAACAACTATAAATAAAACACCAATTAAGAGAACTAAAAATATCATCCTTCTTTTCATAATAATATTAATAATATACTGTTTAAAATACTTTCCCATTAATCATTTATCCCTTCAACAATTTCTCAATATCTTTCAAGTCAAAACAAAAAACTCTTTTTCCTTCAAACTCCGTTGCCCTTCTAGAAAAAGATTTAGCAAATATAGTATAAATCTCTTTTCTATCATTACTATTCCAATCAACATTTTTTGTTTTTTCTTTAAGTCCATTTAAGATACTTAAAGCATTCACTTTTTCTTTCCATTTGCACTCTCCAAACAAAATTTCTTTTGTTTTTTCATTCACTCCGCAGATATCAATTTCGTAACTATTATCATCATCTTTAATCTTGAGTTCTTTTTTTATTGCCAAATTGGGTTTGATATCCCCTAGCCCAATTGAGTCGTCCGATTTAGCAATTAGAGATTTTTTAGGAAATCTCTTTATCTGTCCAAATTGCACCCCTATTTTTGTAAATCTTCCTTTTGAAAATTCTTTTATTAAATTATCTTTTATTAATAAAATAATAAATTTCTCAAATGACTTTCCAACATAAGAATTAAAATTATTTTCAAATTTCGCTTCAATTTCATTAAACCTATCTTGTTCTATGTAATTTCTATTCCGTTCGATAAAGTTAAACCAGAACTTCAGAAAGTTATCATTTATTTCATATATTCCTTCTTTTGATTTATTTGGGTCATCTATTATAGGAGTTACCCGCTTAATGAGTCCAAATTCATTTCTCATTATACTTAAATATTTTATAACAAGATTTGATTTATTTTCAAATAATGTTGCCAATTCATTTAATTTAGTTTTTCCTTCTGATATTCCACTCAATATTGTATCATATGTCTTTGATTGTCCGCTAAATTCCATTGACAAAATAGCCTTGCCTTCATCTAAAAGTCTAGCATTTTTTGAAATTAAAAGAGATTTTATATCCTCTCTGCTATTTTTCTTTCTGTCTATTAATTCATAATAATAGGGAACTCCTTCAAAAACAGACCAAAGCTCAATAAAATCTTCAATACTTTTATTTACCCACTTAAACAAATCTTTTATCGACAGTCCAGATAATTTAATTTCATGTGTTCTCCTTCCGTAAAGTGGAGAAGCGGCATCATTAAACACTTTATTCATTAATGAAAAACTTGATCCTGCAACAGCAATTTTTAAATAATCGCCTTTAAATTTTCTTTCATCAATTATATTCTGAATTTCACCATAAATTGAATTGTCTATACTTAAAATATTTTGAAATTCATCAATTATTAATATTTTCTTTTGATCTAGCAGAAAATTGATAAGGTCCTTGAAATTTCTAAATTGAGGAACATTTAATTCTTTAGATATTTCTATAAGTATCCAATCTATAGATTTATTTGGCCAAAAGAAAATATAATTTGAATCAGGAAATGCATTTTTTAATAAAATAGTCTTCCCTATTCTTCTCCTACCGCTGACAACAAGAAAGAAATTCTTGTTTTTTAATTCATTCAATTCTTTAGTTTCTCTTTGTCTGCCAATAAATATGTTTTTCATACATTATGTATTAAATACATATATTTAAATCTTCCTATAATCAACATCCATTCAAGTATTGCGTAATATCCTCAGATATCTGCGTTATCGTTCTGCTTCCAGAATAATATTGATAAATATATCCATTCAATGTATCTTGATTCACACACTGTGTACATAAATCAGTCTGCTCGTTGCATGTCTGTCCAGCACCGCAAGGATCTGCACTATCTTGACATCCATTTACATCATTGCACATTTCACTACCATCACAAAATAAATCATTATCACATAAACTATCTTCAGCAGTACGTGAACACGTCCCTACACTGCAAACATCATTAGTGCATGCAATATTGTCATTACATTCAGAATCTTGTGTGCAACCTTCAGTACAGGTAATTTTAAACATATATGCTGCTCCAGAATCCATAGCTAAGGCATCATTCATAGATGCTCCAACAATGATTTTTTCCCCAGAAACACTAATAGCATTACCCATATTATCGCCAAAACCAACGGCACCTTTTGCCAATAATCGTGTATTTAGACTCCAATTGTTACTAGTTAGATTATAATCATATTCAAAAACTGCCCCCCTATCCGGAGTTGGGTATTCGATAGTACGATCTTCCCACCAAGGGGCTGTGATAAATGCCTTATCACCATTGATTCCAACAGAGTAACCAAATTGATCACCTGGTTGAGACATAGGCCTTGGTGAAACTAGATCAATAATTTTTGCTGTTTGGTTCCATTGTTGATTTGTAAAATTGAATCTAAAGATGTAAGCAGATCCAGACAAACTGCCACGATCATCGTCCTTTGGGGCACCAACTAAGACAGTGTCATCTAAAATAGACACAGAATAACCAAATAATTGGTATGGTCCACCATCAGAGGCAGTTAATTTTGTTTGTTGATTCCAATTTAAACCATCATATTTATAAAAATAAACAGCCCCAGCATCATTAGCTTTAGTATCATCCTGATAACAACCAACGACAGCCATCTCGCCGGATACACTTACCGATTTTCCAAACCCTGCTCCATTTGTAGCCCCTATGGGAAGTAATTTCTGTGTTTGTGACCAAGTTACCCCATCAAATTGAAATATATATACTGACCCTGCATATAGTGCAATTTCTCCATCACCAATAGCACCAATGAAAGCCGTGTTTCCAGAAATCGAGATGGAAGAACCAAAGTTGTCAGATGCAGTTCCATCCAATGCAACTAGTTTTTGAGTTTGTACCCAGTGTATTCCATCAAAGTGAAATGCATAAACCGAACCAGAGTCAGTTCCTCGATCATCATCTTGCCAAGCTCCAACTAATATTGTGTCGGAACTGACTGCAACAGAATAACCAAAATGATCTCCAAAGGTAGCATCAGAAGCATTAAGTTTCTGTTCTTGTATCCACTCGACACCATTATATCTAAATACATATGCCGTTCCTTTTCCATCTCCAGTCGTAAGTGAACTTCTCAAAGAATTTGGTGAACCAACAACTGCAATATCTCCTGAAACAGCCACAGTTGTACCGAAATAATCAGCAGCAATACCATCAGAAGGTATCAGCTTGCCATCTTGATTTACAGAGCAAGTACTTTGAGCAACAGTAACTTCGCTACTTAAAATAAAAGAAACGAATAAGATTGTAAAAACGATAAATACTCTTCTTTTCATCCATATATAAATAATCTTTCCTTTAAATTTCTTTCCAATTCTAAACTTTAACCAAACTACTCATCACATCTCTAAACGCAACTTTCTTTACCGTTACTACCCGGTCCGCTCCGCCTGAGAAAAGTAGTAAGTCTTTACCATTATTATCAGTAACAAGTCCTGTCGTAAAAACGACATGGTCTACAAATCCTTTCTTCTCATAGGTTTTAGTAGGAAAGACTATTGGATGTGGAGATTTGGCAATGAGCTTTCCCGGATTATCCAAATCAAATAATGCAGCACCAATAGAATATGTAGTAAATAATTCCTCTTCGGTCTTCCCAAAGAGTTTTTCCATATACTTAGCAACTCCCTTAGCGTTCTTATGATGTTCTGTCACGCCATGATAAATTAAAAGCCAACCCCTGTCTGTCTTTAAAGGAGGTGCTCCTGCTCCGACTCTTGCATAATCCCAGTGACCTTTAGCAGATAAAACAACGGGACGAGAATTTCCCCACAATTTTAAATCCTCCGAATAAGAAATCCAAATTTTAGGAGGAGAAAACTGAAAATTCCCCTCAGGACGATTAAATGCAACATAATGATTATTAATCTTTTCAGGAAAAATCACCACGTCTTTATTTTGCATTCTAAATATTATCCCTCTCCTTTCCCATTTTAAACAATCTCTTGAAACTGCCAGATTTGTTGAAACATTCCCTTCATTTGATAGCGCAACATACGTCATCAAATATTCATCCCCAAATTTTGTTATTCTTGGATCTTCTATCCCATACTCCCCATCATTTGATAGTCCTTGAAAGCTTGGAGTTTTTTCAATTGATTTTACTTTAAATCCCGTTCTGTCCAAAACTACTCTTCTAAAATGAGATATATATGTTAATCTTTTTGTTCCATCTTTAAAAACAAAATCCATTTCAGATTTGGATTCAGTTTCCTTTTTCAAAAATTTATCAATAACAACATCGCATTTTTTATTGCCAGAACATCTAGGAGAAAAATAATGGCTTTTATCCTCATCTTTATTGATTCTTTCAGCTACTCTTACATATAATGCAATATCACCATTAGGCAACCTTACTGCTCCAGGGTTAAAAGTCCCGACAACGTTAAAATGAGGTGAAGTTGGTTTGATAATATCTGGCGTGACTAAAACACCCTCTTTTTCTATAGGAATCATGCATAAGTGTAATAAATATATTATTTAAAACTATCCAGAATTACATAACTCTTTTGATTCTTCCTTTTTTGATATCTTCTAAACTATCTAATAATTGCGTTAATAATTCCCTATCTATATTTTTATTTTCTTTTTTATATAATCCCCATTCTATATCATTTCTGACAGCTATTTTTAATTTTTTAATATCTTTTTCCATCAAAAGTATAGAATAAATAACTATTTTAATATTGCTATTCCTAAATCAAACTCTTCTTTCTCTTTGCGCTTTCATAAGCGGCAATATAAATTCCTGCATTCCATCCCTGATTTCCATCATATCCTTGCATCGAAGATCTCCCTGGTTTTCCACTCTTACCATCTAGCCACTCACTAAACTTAGGATGCTGCAAATTTGCTTGCGCAAGTTGATTCAGTTGCTTCTTAGCTTCGTTAAACTTCTTCATCTTTACTAAAGAGATTACATAGAATCCTCCAATAAAAGTCCAAATTCCGGCATTAAGATAATGATATTCTGTTCGTGCATCACAATCATCAAAATAATCTTGCCAATCAGCGCTTCCTTTTGATATTGCAGGATAAATACTCTTCATAGGATATGGTTTATCTACTTTATTTTTTTTAATATAATTTAATATCTTCTCGCTCTTTACCTTATCAGCCAAGTCAAAGTCTATTGCCAGCACATTCCCTAAAGAATCAAACCATTCTCCTTCTTCTTTATAATGTCCATGATTCTTCCATCTCCAAGGTAAGTAGAAATTCTCTTTCCACAATCCATCATCCTTATCAGTATTAATAATTTTTTTTAAGCTCGAAGCATGCTCAGTTTTTTTATATAAATCTAAAACTTTGTAATATAATGCCATCGCATAAATAGTGTGTCCATATCTGTGAGGAAAAGCGTCCTGCCAATCAGTTGTAGGCAACTCGTCTAATAATCCTCTTTCGCAAACATCTTCATAAGAAAGCCACGTCAGGGCGCGATCAATATTCTTCTTATGTTTTCTAAACAAAGAATTATCTTTATACCTCTGCTTGTAAACCATCTCTCCGATCAAAAACCAGAGTGTTGAATCCATTGATTTGAAATCAACGTGTTTCTTTCTTTTGCTGTAAAGATCAACTGCATTAGGTATCTGTCCGTGTTCACTTTGACATTCAGCCAAAGTTATCAAACTTTTTGCAAAGACTTCCTTAAACTCCTTGCCAACTAAACTTGCTCCTAAAGACATAATCATAGAATCCCTTGCAAAAACCATGTCATATCCAGGATAAGCTGCATAAAATCCATTTTTAGTAGAACATTTTCTCAAAACTTCGATAGCTTCTTTATATGCCTCTTTTGTCACATCTTTCATTTAATAACCAATTAAATATTGTATAAAAACCTATTTGAGAAGGCTATTTGAGCTGTGCAGGTAGAAGAGCCTTCAATTTGAAAGCATTTAGTCTGTAAGCTCTTACGAAAGAATCATTCGGATGAGCATATAGTATGACTTCTTTATCATTTAGATACACCAAATCGCTTGCAAAAGTTATTGTGCTTGCAATTGGGTCTTCAAATAGTGGATTCTCATCAATCCAAACAATGTCCTCTGATTTGTTATCAAATAAAAATAATCCTGGTCTAAACTTTCCATAAACTTCCTTTGAACCAGCTATTTTAGTGTGTTCCCGCCCATTCATAATCCCCACCAGATATTTATCTTGCTTTAAAAAATTGGGGTCAAATATTCTACAAGGCGAAGTATGTCCAGCACACCACCCTCTACTTTCTAATTCAGGACTATGAACCAACTTTTGATAAATCCATCCTCCTCCTAAACTTTCTGTTCTCGCAATTCCAATAGCCGAAAAACCTTTCCCTTGCTTTCGCGAAACAAAAGTCTCGGCTAAGAAAGTTTTATATTTAATATTCGTAGAAGGAACCAGACATATTTCTTTGAAACCCGCAATTTCATCATTTAATTTCCCCAGAACAGGGCCCGTTGAGAAAAGATTATTCAGATTTCTTCCTTCTGCATGGCCTACATAAACATCATATCTTGTAGTATCATTAGTAGATTTTGTCTTGTGTTTAAAAGGTATCGTAAAATAAACATGTTTTATGCCGTTTTCATCTATAATAATATCCGGATCTTCGAGCCCTATAAATTCTTTGTCCTTGCCGCCCAGGTTTTTGAGAGTTTCCTCAATTCCATCTATTCTTAAATCTCCGACTACATTCCATTTTAATAAATCATCGCTTTTTACTATTAATAACCTGCTTTTATCAGTATAACCTGGCACGTCTACGCTACCAACTCTTTCGGTAACTTGTCGAACAATCCCCATATAAGGATTTTTACTTGTAGGATCGATGCATAAAGCCATAAATCTTTTACCATCTTTTTGATCTTCTGAACCTAGAACTGGTTTTTCCCACATGTCAACATAATTGTTTAATTTTCTCCACACCATTCAATTAAGATTAAAAACTTATATAAATAACTTTCTTACAATTCATCCAGACTTAATCTAGCAGATAGATAAGCAAGAGTAGATTCAGCTCCCTGGTTTAAGTTAAGATCTTTTTGATCTAATCCATCGTAACATCCGCCCGTCTTCTCATTATACACAACTTGGTTGAGAGTATTCTTGCC
Source organism: Candidatus Woesearchaeota archaeon (assembly GCA_964355135.1). Lineage (GTDB taxonomy): Archaea > Nanobdellota > Nanobdellia > Pacearchaeales > GW2011-AR1 > UBA73. The sequence continues at coordinate 40,461 of CAYHCG010000003.1, forward strand.
TAAAAACCAATGGAAAGCTTTTAGTGAATTCTTCTCATATTCAGGATTTTTAGTTAACTTATATGCTAATGCTAAAGTTTGTACCATAGAACTTACATCTAGAGGTTGTTGATCAAAATATGACCTCGGCCCTCCACGTTTATACCATCCGTTCTGTCCAATAGGTACAAATACTCCTCCTTCAAAGGTCTTACTCATTAAAAAATCCAGAGTAGTTTCGGCTAAGGCAAGATATTTAGAATCTTGAGTAGAAACATACGAATAAAACAAAGCCTCGGGAAGTTTACTATTTGAATATGTCAATGCAGATTCAAACCATTTCCAGTCTTGGGTTGAATTTTCTTTATACATTTCGACTAAATGATCTGCAAATTTCTTTATCGTTTTAACAATATCTTTAGAATAGTTTTCTTTATTATAATAATAAAGTCCCGCGATAATAGAAGAAACTGCTCTAGGGGCATGTATTTCTGCTGTAGCCGGCAAGGCCTTAAACAAAAGATCTGCTGCTTCTTTTCGCAGTTCAGCAGAAAGAGCAGACACAGAAGCGATATATCCTAAAGAGCGTATAGCTCTTCCCTGAGCTTCTTCACTCCAAGAATTCCTATCCACTTCTTTATCTTTATTGACAAAATTGTAAAACCTCCCATCCTCCTGCTGCACATATCCCATATAACTAAGATAGGTTCTTACCATATTCAAGAAAGCAGGATTACGATATCTAGAATATAATTTGCTACTTAACATTAAAGCTCTAGAGTTGTCATCTAAAGTATATCCTGAACTTACTTTAGGTTTAGAATACGTTGCAAATTGCAATATTCCAAAGTTATCAGTAAGTTTCTTGATGTGTCCTGTATTAATTCTAGGTAGCCTCTGGAAGTAAATCTCTGGAATAGTCACGTGTTCTCTTATCAAATTACCATAGGAAAGGGCAACATTAGGCCAAGTCATGTGCCTGGTAAATTCATAACTATTCTGCTCTGAATCTTTTCTATAAGTTTTATCATTAATCATCTTTAATATAGCGCTAGTAAAAGACTTTGGATTCTTAAATCCTTCAACTAAAATTCCCCGATCATCTTTAATCATGTCTTGAGCATGTAAAAATGGAGTAGAAACCGTCGCTCTTCCACATCCCATTGCATAAGCCAAAGTTCCAGAAGTTATCTGTTCAGGAGTTAAAGAGGGAGATATGTATAAATCAGAAGCTCTTAAATATTGTATAATTTCCTTTATCGTAACATATTTATTATAAAACTTAACATTATCACTAAGTCCATTTTTCTTTATCAATCGATCAAGATAATTTCTATATTTCTCCCCTTCATGTTTTCTTATAAGGGGATGAGTTGCTCCAACAATAAGATATAAAACATTCGGATGGTTCTTTACAACTTCAGGTAGAGACTTTATAACATTCTCATATCCCTTTCCTCTACTTATCATACCAAAAGAAACAAGCAAAGTCTTATCTGTGAATCCCAATTGTTTTTTGGCATGCGATTGTGTTTCAAAAGAAACAGTAGGAATACCATGAGGGATAACACGCAGCGGCGTAGTTAAACCATACTCTTTTCTTAATATCTCAATGCCTTTAGGAGTCATAACAACAATTTCCATAACCCTCTCGGCAATCGCTTTTACGATTTTTTTCCTCTTTCTATCAGGATTAGGTAAAATACTATGAAAAGTTACAATGACAGGCTTCTTTACTATATCTAAAAAATCTAAGAGATATTCCCCATACTCTCCTCCAAATATTCCGAACTCATGTTGAATAGAAATAATCTTTATCTCATCGTTAGAATTAACATTTTCTGCAATTTTTTTGTAATCTTCTCTCTCACTATCTCTAATCTGATAAATAACGTTCGTTGGATAATTGTAAAGATTCACGCCATTGTTGTTCATTGCAATAATTTTTGGCCTTAAATATGGAAAGAATTTTTTCTCAATTGCATCAGAAAGATCTTTGGTAAAAGTGGCTATTCCGCATTCTCTTGGCGGAAAAGTTCCCATGAAGCATATAGCTTCTTTACTGTTCTCTTTTTCCATCATCTCTTTTTTACTGTACATAAGAAAGAGCGCGATCTTTTAAACGTTTTGGTCTTTAAATAAGAATTAACTCTTTCTCATCTCTCTAAGCAGTTGCTGCATTAATAAATCAGCTGGCAGAAACTCACCTTCCAAAGGAACAAAATAATCTGCTTTTAATTTGCTCTTATCAGCAGAAACAGTAACTCCTGCCTCGCCTAGCATTTCCTTATCATTTAGATTATCTCCTATAGCTAAAGTATTTTTTTTCTTTAGTTTCAATACTTTCCTAAATTCCCTTGATCCCAATGCTTTTGTTTGTATGTCTTTAACTCCAATATCATATGCCTCACCGTTCCAGACAGTGTACAGATTTTTATGCTTTGCAATAATGTTTTCAATTTCCATAACTCTCTCCCAGCAATGTATAGTTATAATAAACTCCTTAGGTTCAAATCCTTTTATTTTACTGCTCTTCACTTGTTGAAGTTCAAAAATAACATCTTTAAGATAATTAAAACTATTAAAATGCTGATATATCTTGCCTTTATACCAAGTTGCGCTCCCATTTTCATAGGTTAAGCTAACAAAAGGCAATATCTCTCTGAACATCTCCTGCAACATGTAAAGTCCTCTCCCAGAATTAATATTAATCAAAAATTTTAATTTGCTGAGTTCTTTAATCTGTTCAATTTGTTTTCTATCAATTACTTTTGTTTCTAGAGTAGTCACGTTGCCTTCTTGCTTTATCTTAGTTCCTCTCTTAACTAGAACGCCATCAACGTCAAAAACTATTAACTTAATCTTCTTTAGTTCTTTTTTTGTTAAGTATTTTATTTCTTTCATCATGGTCTCCCAAAATCATCCTGTATCCTTGTAATATCATTCTCATCAAATTTTCCAAAGGAGATTTCTAATAAATTAGCTTCTTTGTCCAAACCTTCAATCCGATGTAAAGTTCCCTTTTTTATAAAAACTTCTTCTCCTTTCTTCACCTTGAAAGTTTTGTTTCCGAGCGTTACTTTGACACTATTGTCTAAAATTCTCCACCATTCAGATCGGTGTTTATGTTTCTGTAAAGATAATCTTTTTCCAGGTTTAACAGTCAAGATTTTTACACTAGTTTTCTCATTCATCGTAAAGACTCTAAATCCTCCCCATGGCCTATTTTCAAATGTGCTTTTCATCTCTATATGAGACAATCTCCATTTAAAATTCTTTCTTCAGCAACTCATATGATCCATGATTAAGTTTGATATCTGGTTTAAATTCATTTGACCCATATAATAGTTCTGAATTTCTATATTAAGTTGGTTTTGAGAAATACAATTTCCCTCAATTAAACATGAAGAAGAGCATCCATCCCCATTAATGGCATTACCATCTTCACATTCTTCAATCCCTATATGGAATTTCCCATCTCCACATTCATTCCCTAAATCCAACTTAATCATCATAGCCGAATCAATTGCAGCATCCAAATTAGAAATTATTTGCGTGCTGCTACTTCCATATTGCAAACTTCTTAATTTATTCCCAGTTGCAATAAGTATTTCATCAAGTCCATCATTATTATAGTCAACAAAATCTACATCCCAACCACCCCCAATATTTTCATTGAGAGATATAGAATCCCAATTATTATTTATTAAATCTTTCTCATATATCCTAAGCCATGGCGCACTCCATAATCCAACAACAATATCGGGTTGAGAGTCTCCATCAAAATTTCCTATATCTAACCCATCAACATTATGCCTACTATCATTAATTATTATTCCTGTCCATCCACCAAATCCCCCACCAACATTTTTAAACGCCCATAATCCATATCCATTTCCTCCCCCTGCAGGATCTCCTTCAACAATTTCATTATAATTATCTCCATCTGCATCTCCAATAACCATACGATCGCCCCATTGATATGGAATTAAAATTGTCACCTCCTCAGAAATCCAAGATCCTCCAATTTTATGAAATATAGTAGTTCCACCTCTATAATAGGCAACAATCTCATTCATTCCATCATTATCTGCATCTCCAATTTTTACGTCTTCTTCAAGTTTATAATGGGAAAAATTATATTCCATCCATTGACTCCCATTAAAACTATAACTCTTTAGGGTAGGAAACACAGTACCTCCCTCAAGTCCAATTACAATTTCATTTTTACCATCGTTATCTGCATCACCAACATCTAATGCTTCTATATGGGAAAAAAGTCTTCCGCTCACTATTTTCTCATCTAAAGTGAAATTAGTTAAATTTATTTTAAATATTCTTAATTGGGGCGACGAAGTACCTGCTAAACCTACAACTATCTCTTCTTTTCCATCGTTATCTGCATCACCAATAGCCAATGCTTCAATTCTATTTGGCAAATCAAACCTTGAAATTTCAAATCCACTTGTATTTAAAATCCTCAGTTCACCATTTGTGTTAGAAAGAGCAACTACAAAAAAATTTACAATATTCTCGTTTGGACTTAAACTTATTTCATAGTTCTCGTATTCTGAAAGTTTGTTAGCACTAACTAAGTTTAATGATAAAAGTAAAAAACAGCAAATATATAAAATTAAATATTTCTTCATTCCATCCTCTTTTTCATAATCCATAAAGAACAAATATCTATTTAAAATATATCTTTCACATTATTACATGCAAGACCTATTGAATTTATATAAAGAAAAGAAAAATGAGATAAAAAGTCGCTTAGATCAGTTTAAAGGACTTTCAGAAGAGCAAAAATTCCATGAATTCCTATTCTGCCTACTAACTCCGCAGAGCAATGCACAGAGATGCTGGAGCGCAGTTGAAGAAATTTCAAAACTAAAGGCCCATAACGAAGCAAATATCCACAATATCCTTAAGACAAAAACACGTTTTCATAATGTCAAAACGCAGAGAATCTTAAAAGCAAAAGAAACCTGGAAAGAGATAAAGCCTGCCCTAAAAAACAACAATACAAAAGACTTAAGAAATTTTCTGGCAGAAACAGTAAACGGATATGGTTTAAAGGAAGCTGGTCACTTTCTAAGAAATATAGGCCTCTCCAACAACCAAATCGCTATCCTGGATCGCCACATCCTAAGAAACCTAAAAGAGTTAGGAGTAATTGAAAATGATAAGATAAAAAATAAAAAACATTACTTCGAACTAGAAAATGCCTTTCTTTCCTTCTCTAATAGTATGGATATTCCGGTTGATGAACTGGACTTGCTCTGGTGGAGCAAAGAGAACGGCGAGATCTTTAAGTAATATTTAAAACTCCTCATTTCCTTTAACAAGCATGGAAAAAGTTGTTGTGATATCTCTAGGTGGATCATTAATTGTCCCAGAGCAAATTGACTTTAATTTTCTAGACAATTTCAAAAAAACTATTGCAAAGCATTACAGAACACATAAATTTGTGATAGTTTGCGGTGGAGGAACAGTCGCAAGAAAATACATTTCTGCTCTAGAAAAAGAAGGGAAATCAAAAAAAGAACTTTCTTTAGCAGGAATAAGAGCGACAAGAATGAATGCCTTATTCATGATGCAGTTTTTTGGTAAGGAAGCGAATAAAACTCTACCAACGAATATGCAAGAAGTAAAAGATCACTTACCTAAAAATTCTGTAGTTTTGTGTGGAGCTTTAAGATATGCAGATAGGTCAACTTCCGATGGAACTGCTGCTCACTTAGCAAATTTCCTTCATACCAATTTCATAAATATGACAAATGTAAAGGGGCTTTACACGGATAATCCTAAAACAAACCCCAAAGCTAGATTTATTCCATTCATCTCCTGGAAGGATTTCGAGTCAAAAGCCTTAAAAATAAAATATAAGGCAGGACAAAATTTTGTACTAGACCAGGAAGCAGCAGTTTTGATTAGAAAACATAAAATAAAAACGTATATTTTAGGGCAAAATCTAAAAGAGTTAAACAATGTCTTAAAAGGCAAGAAATTCACAGGAACATTAATTCAAGGCTAATCTAAAGAGTATTAAAATCAAAAGAGATTACATCTAATTCTTCCTTAACTTTATTCTTTAATTCTTGTAGAGTTATTTTAGAAGAAGTGTTGAAAAATAGAGAAGGATTTCTTATAGTGAATATCTCTATCTGAGTCTGTTCCTCATTAAGAAAAAATCTTCCAAAATGTATCCATACCAAAAAATCAGCAGTTACGTCTTTCTTGCTGAAATATTGAAAAGCGCTAGCAGCAGTAGCTTTGACTTCTATCTTAATTCTACGTTCTCCATTTTTTCCAATAATATCTGCAATTCTCCCATCAAGATAAAAAGGGATTTCTTTTAATTCTGGTAAAATAATAGCTTTACGAAGCAAATGTAAAGCCAGAGATTCGGTAAAAAAGGAAGGAATTTGTGGGTACTTTATCATAGAAGCTAGTGTAAAGTCTTTCCTTAGGTTAACAAAATAGCCAAAAACTTCTCTAAGAAGAATTAAAGTCCTTTTTATGTCCTCAAGTGATAATATTCTCTCTACCATCTCAAATGAAAGAACTTAAATAATTTAAATTTATAGATAATCATGATAAATACTCAAAATATAGAAACAGCAAAAAAAGAAATAAAATTATCTAAAAAACCAATAATAATTAAAGCGCAAGATGAAAATTTCAATAGGAAAATACTAGAATATGGAAAATTTGAAGTTCTTTTATTTACTCCAGAATTATTAAATTTTAAGGATAAGCCAAAGCAGCTAGATTCTGGCTTAAATCATGTGCTAGCCCTTTTAGCTACCAAAAATAAAGTAGCAATAGGCATGGATCTAGAAACTCTCAGAAATCTGCAAAAAAAGGAAAAAGCCAGAATACTAGCTAAACTTAGGCAAAATATCAAAATTTGCAGAAAAGCGAAGACTTCCATCGCATTTTTAAACTCAAGAGATCAGTCTAATTTCCTATTATCTTTGGGAGCATCAACTCAGCAAGTTAAAGCAGCCCTATTCTATTAAAATCTCTAATCAATACTTTTTTAACCCTTATTTCCTTATAAAAAATATGTCTGAAAATCATCAAGAACTCATAGAGACTCTCTCTCCCTTAGAAAGAAAAATAATTCCTTATTTGAATCTAGATGTTAAGCAAATAAAGGAAAAGTCAAAGCTTGATGAGCCCTCTCTTTTCCGAGCTTTAAAATTCCTTGAAAATAAAGAAATTCTCAAAATAAGTTCAGAAAAAACTAAGATTATAGATTTAGGAACTAACGGGATATTCTATAAAAAGAATCACCTGCCTGAGAGAGTACTTCTCTCTGCAGTAGAAAAGAATAATTCATTATCTCTCTCTGAAGCAAGCAAAATATCAAAACTATCGGATAACGAATTTAAAGTTTCTTTAGGTATCCTTAAAAATAAAAACCTTATAGAGATAAAAAATGGCAAACTTTTTATCTGTACTTCGAAAGAACACTTATCAAAGAAAACACTAGAAGAAATATTCTTAGATAATTTACCTTTAGAGGAAAGTTCGCTTACAGAAGATCAGAAATACGCATTCGAAGTCTTAAAAAAGAGAAAAGAGCTTATAGAGATAAAAGAAAAAAACACTATTTCCTTCCAGTTAACAAAACTAGGAGAATCCCTAGCAGGGAAAGAAATCAAGGTAGATCTTATAGAAGAAGTTACTCCGGAAATAATAAAAGACTGGAAACGTGGGAAGAAATTCAGAAAATATGACCTAGAAAGTAACGTTCCCAAGATAAATGGAGGAAAAAAGCATTTCGTTAACCAAAGCATAGAATATGCAAAGAAAATATGGACAGATCTAGGATTTGAAGAGATGACTGGTCCCATGGTCGAGACATCTTTTTGGAATTTTGACGCCCTTTTTACACCGCAAGACCATCCTGCAAGAGAAATGCAAGACACTTTCTTTATCAAAGATATGGAAGGAAAATTACCTGACAAAGAACTTGTCAAAGCAGTGAAAACAGCCCATGAGTCTGGCGTAGATAAAAGTAAAGGCTGGCAATATGCATGGAATGAAAAAGATGCAAAAAAAGTCTTGCTGAGAACCCACACTACTGCCCTTTCAGCAAAAAAATTAGCAACTTTAAAGGAAAAAGATATTCCTGCAAAATATTTTGCAGTTGGAAAAGTATTTAGAAATGAAACATTAGACTGGAAACATGCATTTGAATTTAACCAAACTGAAGGGATAGTAATAGATGATAGCGTCAATTTTCGACATCTGCTAGGTTACTTAAAAGAATTCTACCATAAAATGGGTTTTGAAAAGATAAAATTTTATCCGACCTTCTATGCATTTACAGAACCCTCTGTAGAAATTCAAGTATGGCACACTGAAAGAAAGGAATGGATGGAGCTAGGGGGAGCAGGAATATTCCGCCCAGAAGTCACTTCCTCTTTATTTGGAAAATCCATCAAAGTGCTGGCATGGGGTCCAGGCTTTGACAGAATCATCATGGACTATTACAAAATGAAAGACTTAAGAGAATCTTATTCAAATGATATTAAATCCCTCAGAGATAAAAAGAATTGGATAAAATAAAATGGCAGTAATAATAATAGACATCAAGCAAATAGAAAAATACATTAAAATAACGCCAGAACTACTAGAAAAATCCAGATTAATGGGCGCGCCAATGGAAATAAAAGGAGAAACAGTCCAAATTGAGATTACGCCTAACAGACCAGATCTTCTATCAATGCAGGGTTATCTCCGAGCATTGAAATCATTCCTTGGGAAAGAAGTTGGACTAAAAGAATATAAGATTAATGATGGTGAAAAAGATTACAAGATAAAAATAGATAAATCCGTAAAATTAGTCAGGCCTTTTACTGCATGTGCCATAGTCAAAAACCTTATTTTTGATGATGGGAGAATAAGAGAAATTATTGATTTACAAGAAAAATTACATGCCACCTTAGGAAGAAATAGAAAGAAAGTAGCTATAGGAATTTATCCATTAGAAAAGATAACCTTGCCGATAAGATATGAAGCCCGCAGTCCTAAAGACATTAAGTTTCAACCTCTAGGGGCAGATGGAGAATTAAATGCATTACAAATACTAAAAAAACATCCCACAGGAATAGAATATGCGCATTTGCTTGAAGGAAAGGATAAATTCCCTATATTCATAGACTCTAAAAATAAAATTCTCTCTATGCCTCCGATAATAAATAGTGAGTGCATAGGTAAAATAACTCAAGAAACTAAAGAAGTCTTCGTCGAGTGCTCGGGGTTTGACTTCAGAATTCTCAATAAGACATTAAATATAATCGTATCTACATTAATCGAAATGGGGGGCAAAGCATACAAAATGGAATTAAACTATGAAAAGAAAGAAATCACTCCTGACTTCAAGCCAGAAACACTAAAGGTGAATATAGAAAATGTTAACAATTTACTAGGACTTGCCTTGAAAGAAAAAGATTTGGATAAATTACTCCCTAAGATGGGATATGATTACCAAAATGGTATGGTTAAAGTTCCAAGTTGGAGAACAGATATATTACATGAAGTAGACATTATAGAAGATATTGCGATAGCATATGGATATGACAATATCGTTCCTGAAATACCTAAAATATCGACCATCGGCCAAGAAGCCTGGGAAAGTAAACTACAAAATAAACTTTCAGAAATTTTAGTAGGATTAGGGTTGTTAGAAATATCTAGCTACCACCTAATCAAAGACAATGAAATTAAACTGGATAAAACAGAAGAAGCGATAGAAATTCTAGACTCGAAAACCGAATATAAAATATTAAGACCTAATCTATTAATAAGTGCATTGAGAATATTTGCAGAAAATAAAGATAACGAATATCCCCAGAAAATATTTGAAATCGGTACAGTCTTTAAGAGAGATAAGGACAGTGAAACAGGCACAAAAGAAAATGAAAATCTTATGGTCGCAATTTCTCCAGCAAATTTCACTTCACTAAAGCAAATCCTCAATTACATAGAAAATGCATTAGGCATTAAACTAGAGTTAAAAGAGCATTTCCATAAGAATCTAATTGAGGGAAGAACGGCATCTATTAGTCTAAACAGTAAAAATATCGGCTATTTAGGAGAAGTACATCCGGAGTCCTTACGTTCCTGGTCAATTAAAATGCCTGTCGCAGTTTTAGAAATTTCCTTAGACAGTATATTTAAAGAAATAAACAACCCAAAAGATTAAATAATAGTAAGTATGAGGTAGAAAATGGAACAAGATACAGTTATAATATCAAGAAAGGAATATGAAGGTATGAAAGAAACTATAGAGATACTTCAGGACCCAGATTTAATGAACCAAATAAGAGAAAGTGAAGAAAATCGCAAAAAAGGCATAAAGTTCAAGAAGCTGAAGATTTAATATATTTTATGAGTTCCCACCGCTTCTATCTCTATTATTTTATCGATATCATTAATAATATAAATTATTCTTAAATTTGATCCTAGCCAACAAGACCATTTACCCGATAAAGGTCCATGTAATGGATGCGCATCTAGATTTCTTCTCGGATCTTCTTTTAATCTTTTTAATTTCTCAGTTATATCTTTTCTCTTGCTAATTAAATTGTTTAAAATTTTGTCCACTTTTTTATTCGCAAGATAAATACTATACATCAAAGAATAATGAAGGAGGTATTTATAAACATTTTATCGGTTATTATCCAAAATAGCTTCTTTCTCTTGTTGAATTATTATTGACAGGCAATTTTATCTTTGAGAATATTTTTCTGAATTCAGGCTTAAGTTCTTGCCATTTCTTGAATACCTTTTTTATCAACTCGGCTTCTACTTTTTCACTGTAATCTACTTCGCATTCTAAAGATCCTAAACTTAACTCTGAAAAGTCATTATAGATCTTTTCTATGAGTTTCTTGTCTTCTACATTCATTGCTTTTATAAAAGACATATACATTCTTGGAATACTCATAGGGTTAAGAAGCATCTCTAAAAAGCCCAAGGAATTAACTATCTTCTCCATCATTACTTTTCTTATAACTCTAAGTAGAGTATCACTCTCTCTTTCTATCTTATCAATCTCAAAACTTTCATTTAGGTCCTTAAAACTAGGCAATTTATATTTCGTTTCTAATTTTTCATAATGAGTTTTCAGATCTTTTAATTCCATTTCGAATAGAATATATCTTGCTTTTTATAGTTAACTGTAAAAACTAAATAACATAATCTAAAACAGGTTCTTCTTTCTTTCTTTTTGATTTTCTTTCCTCATATAAAACAAAAGTCACCAGAGGAGTAGCCCATGAAACTATACCTGCTAGAGTACCAAGTATTATTCCCGGTGCTCTATTCGGATTTCTAACTGCTGCATCAACCTCGTTTTGAACTAATTTATCAAAGTATCCTTTTCTCTCTAAATCATCCATAAACTCTTTATATTTTTGTGTTTGGTCCGCTATTTCCATACCGATTCCAGAATCTATTCTTATTCCTATAGCATCAACTGCTCTTTGATGTTTTTCTTTTAATGCACCCAAAGTTGAATATAAAGGACATTTCTCTTCTGGAGTCAAAGCTTCACTTTCAAGTAATTCCCCTAGATTAGATGTAACATCATCAATACGAGGGACTTGCGATCTTCTATTCTGTATTTCGCTTCTTACTTGCCTTATTAAATCGCATAACCTATCATAAAACAAGTCCTCCTTATTTATAGGAGATCCGTTTAGACGATAACCTATCATAACTGATTCGTATGAATCTCCTTCTTCATCGGAAATAACTTTGTCCTTCAACATACTATCTAAAGTTGATAAATCATTTTTTCTGTCCTTAAATTGATTAATGGCTACCCCCATCATCCTTCCATTCCAGTTACTCCTATGGCCTGCATCAGCCTTAACTTCTGCCGTGACTTGATCCAAATCGCTTATAGAAAGCCTATAACCTGTAATGCCCCCATATGTAGGGATAAATACCAAAGCACCTAAAACACCATAAGCTAAAGTAGCAAATCTCAAGTTTCTAATTGGTTTACTATTCCAGATTCTTTTCATTATTGGAGTTTTTACGGTTATAGAAGTAGGATGAGGAAATTCTCTTTCTTCAAAAGGAGCCAACTCATTAGCACTAGTTACTAAAGCTGAATAACCTTCTCCACCGCTATTTACAAAAGCGTCAATATTATTTTGAGGTATTGTTACTTCTTCTCTGGTATTGCTATGCCTATCATAAACAGGAACATAATAATCTCCACTTCCTCTTGATCTTCTCTGTAAAGGACCTATCCCAAATCTATCAATCCCCACAGGAGAATTTATAGTAGCATATTTGCTATCATCGCTTGCTACTGCGTCTACTAGAAATCTTTCCAATTGGACAGGCTTGCTTTCTGATGTCATTTTAGATTAAAAATCCAAAATAACGCTGCTTTTAAACTTTTTCTTTTGTTACTTTCTTACAGATATATCAATAATATAAAATCATTTCTTCTCTAAGAAAGTATCGATAATTCTAGTCATTTCTAGCAAGAATTTCTCGGCCATATCTTGCCATTCATCTATTTCCTGTCCCTTAATACTGCTAACATTCCCATGAGCTATCGCTTTGTGTAAAGTATGAACCTCTCTTAAGGCCTTTACAAAAGTCATCTTTAGCATGCCGCTATCAACAAAAGTCTCTCTTAACATATCAGGAACATGTTCAGGGCTTGGAGGCAATTTTCCTGCAGTCATAAGCGCGGCATGAGCAGAATCAATCATGGCCCAGTAAATCCCTTCGATAGCGCCCATAGTAGCAGTCTTGCTTCTTGAAATATGCCAAGGCGCTCTTTCTAAAGCAGAATAAACCGCTTCAGGAGTAGATTTAACTTTTCCTTTTAACAGTAGCGCTTTAAGAGGATTAAAGAATCCTGTATCAATTAATGCCTCACCATATCTCAAAATATTAATAACAACAGGATCTCCATGCATCATATCTTCCCACCAAGTTACTAATCGAACAGTATTGATATGTAATTCCCTCCCATAGGATTGTCTAGCAATTAGCTTCCCTAATTCCTCTCGATACCATGCAACTAGTTCTAAATCCCATTCGATCGCAGCATCATCAACTATTAGAATAATATCTATATCAGATCCTTCTACTGCATTATCTTTTGCAGTTGTCTGAGAGCCAAATAATACGGAAGCTTTTACCAATCTGTCAAATTTACTATGCACTTTCATCGCAAAATCCATTGCGATATCTTTCTCACTCATCACCTTTCTTCGTGGTAAGAGTTGCTCCCGCACTTTCATAATTGGGGCCCTTACAGAAGATGCCTTTATAGGCATTTGAGGAAGTGTAGGCGGCTCATAATCATTTGACCCAACTTTAGAAGTTTCATCCATATTGTGGATCTCGCTAACCATCTCTGCGTGTTTTTCTTCGCCACTCCATTCTTCCATACTACTTATAGAGTCATCAGTCGTAGGTTCACTTTCTTGTGTAAATTCCTCGCCAGTATTTTCTATATGGTCACTGTCCTGCGGCATTTCCTCTTTTTCTAGAATTACGTTATTTTCTTCTTCGCTACTTTGAGGAGTTCTAGGATCACGTCGCACTACTCTTTTAGATTTTTTATGAGTTTTCTTGCCCTGATGATGAATTTTTACCTTTTTTCTCTCTTTTTTCTTTTTCGCCATTAAACTTTCTACAAAACCTCTTTAGTATTTATCACTAAAAATAAGTATAGCTTATTTAAAAAGCTTCTGCATTAAATTCTTCTCCCTTCTTAGTTGAAAAATATTCTTCCCGCTAGCTTCAATCAGGCATAGTTAACTATTTAATACTCGATTTCTAAGCCTTATATAGTGTTACTACTAGTAAGTCTCTACAAACCGAAAGATTTAAATACTCTTTATACATCAATAAAGTATGACAAAAGAAGAAGTAATAAAGAGTTTAGAAATCGCTCACGAAGGAGCGGTAATAGCCAAAGGCCTAGACAGTGAAGTTTCAGCCGATAGAGCTAGAACAGAAAGAGATAATTATGGATTAAAAGGATTGTTAGAAACTCCATTTTATGCAGATGGTCGCCCAAGATACACTCAAGCCCAATATAATGTATTAACAGATCAAGAAAAAGAACAAAGAATAAACGAAGGATTTCAGTTTAGACAAGGAAGAGGACAAGCGGATGGAATAAAAGGATTAGCTAGCAAACTTGATGAAGTAACAGATGAAAAAGGACTATTAAAAATTGCAAATGTAAAACAAGTAATTGAAAATGTTAAAGATGATGAAAGAAGCTTAGTTGAATCTTATGCTCCAATCGCAAGATATGATCAATTAATACAAGATCTTAGTGATCCTAAAAAGAAAGTTTCAGCACAAGATGAAGAAGAAATGAAAAAACTCGCATCCGCCGCTGCATCTAGAAAACAGTTAGATGCTCTAAAGGGATATTCAGAAAGTTTAAGAGAAACTGGCGCAAAGCTAGCCGGATACTTGCCTAGTGATGAAGTATCTAGAGATGAATTGAAGGCAGGAGCTGAGGACTTGAGAAAGAGAATCGCTAAAAATGTTGAAGCAAAGTTCGGAGCAGACTATAAAATCCAAGTTGCAAACGCAGTAAGGGGCGCAATGAGCTCTCTCGTAAAGAGTGGAAATCCGGATAAAGAAAGACTTGCCGCGAACTTATACTTAAAGTCTGAAAAAGGCTATGAAGTAGGAAACCAAGACTTTAGCACAAAGTATACTTAATTTAAATTTTTAATCAATAGGTGCGCCACTAGCTCTAGATCTTCCTTGCGTTTGTCCACCTAATTCAGTTGGCAAAGTTGAAAATCCAGAGCCATACAAGTTGAAATGTTGATCAGGCAATACTCTTCCATAACCGGAGAAGTATCCTCCAGAAGCGTGTGAAGCTTGATTCCACGCAGGACCCATTTGCATTGAATAAATAGGAGAACCAAATGCAACTAAAGTCTCTCTCATGGGAGTTATCTTAAAAGGCTCAAACCAGTTTCCTGTTTCAACAATTTTTTTTATTTTATCTAGTTGGGCTCCATGTTTTTTCAAAGCCTCTAAATGGCCTTGCATAGGAACATTTCCCATCCCCATAGGCAATTCAGTATGCTCATATCCAAAGTTGTCAGATAAGTGGATATGCTTGACCATCTCTGCAACTTCTTCAGTTTGTTTCTCTAGATGTTCATCTTTATAGCCATATTTTCTTAACATGTTAATATGGCCCACGTCCCAAGTAACTCCGATTAATTTCTCAGCCTGCCTTCTAGCTTCACTCTCGCTTAATCCTTCTTTTTCAATAGCTTGCTGCTCAAATTTCTTCCTAGTTTCTTCAATAAGTTTTCTTAAATCTTCTCCATGACTTAATCCTCCTCCAGCAGGAGGGTTTTCAATACTAATTATTGGAGCATGTTCTTTGAATTTTTTATAAGCATTAAAAGCAATATTAGCAAAACTCTCACTAGACTTATCAATTATAAAATCATTCATCGCTTTTAATGCCTGTGGAGGCGCGGACAATGAATTAAGAACATTAACTCCTCTCTGCACTTCTTCTCCTAGTTTTAATAAATTTGTGGGATCATTAAAATCAATGTTCTTCACTACTTTTTGCAATTCCTCTCTATAAGCTTTCAATTTCCCTAGATCTTCCTTACCCTTGTCGCCCTCTTTCTCTGTAGCCAGAAAAGCTTTACTGAATTTGTCCTGTAGATCATTATAAGAATCTCTGACATAAACTTCGCCAAAATTAGCATTGTTTATGAGTTCTTTAGCATATTTCTGAGCTCCAGGCTGTAGTTTATTATAATATCCTTCCCAATCTCCTCCAGATTTATACGTTTTATACAACTCTAAAATTTTGTCTGCACTTAACCCTTCACTCTCTTTCTCTCCAATTTCCCTAAGTGGTTTTTCAATTGCCTGAACACCTTGTCTTGTGTTAAAAGCAAGATGCGATAGTTCTCTAAACCAAGTTTCTTTATTCATCCTTTCCAACTCCTGGTCAGGCGTTAACTTTTCATTTAATAATTTATTTTCCTTAATCTTTACTCTGGCTGTTTGACCTGCTCGCTCATCATAAGCAACAATCTCAGTAACCTGCTCTCCTTTTGAAGTCATTATTCTTGTTGCTAATTCAGGCACTCCTGCTGTCGAATGGAAAGTGATAACTATATTTCCCTTCGAATCAAGCTGTTGCGCTCTCTCTACAGCACTCCACATCTGTCTTTCAGATCCTGCTCTAGCAGTCTCACTCCATCCGCCTTCACCCCATCCGCTAGGTTCAACAATCGGACCGTGAAAAGTCAAATCAGCTCCAACTAATTTTTTCAATCTCTCAATTTCTTTAAAATGTTGTTTAGGAATAGTTTCTAATTGTTGAGCTGCAATAGCAGTCACTTCAATAAGCTTCGCGCCAGTATTCAATTTTTGCGAGACAGCGCCAACTTGGTTCGCAGTTCTCGGGTCTGTTGTAAAACCAAACTGCGAAGGTTTGAATTTATATTCGTTACTCAATCCCAAAGAAAATTCCTTTCCATAATTAGCATCAAATCCATAATCTGCTCCCGCATAGAAATTCATCTTCCCTTTATAATCCTCTTTTGCCATAAGCATTATAAGAATAAGATTTATTTAAAGTTAACGAGTCTTCACGCTTCCCAGGGCATTTTCCTCTTTTTCTGTGAATCTGGTATGCCGCTGCTCTCTACTTTATAGTATTTGGACTCGTCTGCAGGAGAATTCCACCGGTGAGCGTTGGCCAGTTGTGTATTATCTAAAGCAGGCTGACTTCTCAAAAGACCATCTCCCCCGCCCATCCTATGAAATCTAGTCTGCGCATCTTGCGCATTCTGACTAGTATTACTCATATACTCTCTTTTTTTATCTTCCGCCGCTCCCTGAACAGATTCATAAAATTCTCTATCTTTCTTAGGTTCCGCAATTCTACCTTGCCTCTGAGGCGATTCAACTTCTACCTCTTCAAGTTGAGTAGGTCTCCTGGCAATCGTTGGTTGTGAAGGCCCTACATGAGAAACTCTCTCTTCAAAACGCTCAAGTAAGATTTCGCTTGCATTAGGTTTAACTGGTACATGACTCTCACTCTTTCTCTCGCTCTTAATTTCTTTAACTTCTTTTATTTTAGGCGTTAGTTCACATATTTCTTTTATTTCTGTCATGGAAAACCAAGGATAATGAAATATTTAAACTTAAAGGAAATTTCATCTTACCAGGCGCTAGGAGCAAAGGAGCTCATACCTAATGATTTCTTATAATCGTTGTAGAGTTTTCTGCAACTGAATCTCGCGCCTAAAAGAGCCTGGGAACGAACAACTTTTTCATATTCATTATCCTTTTTAGGCAATCCGGATTTCTTTAAATTTTTATCATCTTTTTTCTCTTCATCCTTAAACAAAGAAAACAATGATTTCCACGGACTCTCACTTGACTTGCTTTCTTCCTTCTCTTTTTTCTCTTCTTTTTCCCCAAGCAAATCACCTATATCTGCGTTAATCTCGCCTAAACTTTTATCGGTTGATCCCATGATTGCCTCATAGACCTCGCCAAAATCATCTCTTTCTACCTCTCTTTTTAAAACAGTAAGCTCGTCTTCATTTAAAACAAAACTAGTAAAAGTTATTTCAACTCTTCCCCTATAGGCATAGCCTCCCCTCTGATCGTTTCTGTCAGGAATGGTACGATAGAAAAATTCAACTAAAGTTAAAGGAGTATATTTCCGGATCATCTTTTTCTCAATTAGGGTTTTGAAAAATTTAGGCAGATCATCCTTTCCAATATCTCCTTCGGGATCATATTTCCCCTTCCCTAGTAAGACAAGTTCAGAAGTACTCGTATTGAAAATATTAACTAGATGAGCCGTCTCACCCATATTTTGTTCTAATTGTCTTGCCGCTTTAAGATAGGGCTTTACCCATCTTGAATATAATTTAACCGAATTAACCTGGCTTTTGAGATAAATTTTTTCTATCTCGAATCTCTTCCTTAATTCTCTCTCAGATTCGTCTATCCATTTAAAAAATTCAGGAACTCTCTGCATCAAAATTCTTTTCACTCGATCATTTAAATCAAGTTGGTCGACTTCCTTAACACTATTTACAGCCATAAAAGCGTCTCTTATGGTTACAAAATCCAGTTGTTGAGCTAGCATATTAATACTACCATTCCCTCGGGTAATATCTACTCTGTCCATCCAAATTTGTTTTAAAGACAATAACGCAGCTCTTCTTACTCCCTCATCAGGAGATGTTCTATAATCATCATATTGCGATAATCTTATTTTAAATTCTTTCAAGTCATAAATAATATTCAAGATAGATCGCAGGACAGTATTCACAGTTCCAAAAATCTTCATTCCTTCATCCTGCAGTACTGTGGCTCTTCTGCTCATTTCCGCAAATTGGCCTGAACCAGGGGAGGCAACAAAATTATCAATAAGCTTGTCTGCAGAACCAAATTCTCTATTAACATAATCCAGTATCCAAAAATACACAGCCTCTAAATTTTGAGCGGAATCATCGTAAGCAAGCCCATGTTGCTCAACTGGAGCTTTTAAGCCAGCTAGTTTAAAAGCACCAACAGTGTTTTGCGTCTGTCCGACATCAATAAAATCAGTGCTTTTGAGTTTCGCTACTTTCGCTGCAGCTATTAGGTCCTTCTCTCTAAGTTTTTTAACCTCACTTATTACTGAGGGGTCGCAATAAACATCTGGGTTTATAGCTGCAACTAAATTTTTAATGTCTGTCGCCATGGTACTCTTTTATTGTCAAGAACAGCTGTTCTTGAGCACACTCAAGATGTAAAACATTTTGATGTACTTAAAATAGAGGTTAATAGGGTTTAATAAGTTTTTCAAGAGGGATTAAAGAGCAATATATCTACAATTAAATATATATTAGAAAAGAAAGATGTTTAAATAGAAAAGCCACTAAGTAAAAGAATGAAAAAAGGGCTATTCTTCTTAGTAGTATTATTTACAATAATCAATCTCAGTCTCTTTGCCTCTGCAGCAGTACTACATAAAAACATCCCTTTAAACAATGAAATAGAATCGCAAGCATCTGCTACTTTAACAATGAGAGAAACCACATTAGTTTCTGGAAAATACTCTGCATCTCTTTCCTTAAACGTGAAAAATCTCCTTCCAGAAACATCGCATAAATATCAAGTCTGGCTCATTGACGATGAATCACAGTATCATCTCAATCTAGGCATGTTAGAAACTAGCAAAAAAGGCAAAGGCATGTTCAAATACAAAACAAATGATATCAATCTACAATTATACGACACTATTCTTATAACACAGGAAGAAATAATGGATAATGATCCTCACCCTGCCATGCATATTCTTTCAGGCGAGCTTCCGTTCTAAATATCAATAATAGGATTGTCGGGGTTATGGTCGTACTTTTCCAGATTTACATGCCCTTCCCTGATCCTTCCTTCACTCTTCCATTTTTCAATTTCCCTTCTTTGCCTCACAGATTTTTCCCCAACATGATACATTCTTTCATACCTCTGTTCTCCTTCTCTTCCTCTTCTCCCAACATAATTAATCTCTAGAAATGTCTTTCTTATTACTTCTCCCTTATCGTTAACTTCCCCTTCCCTATAGTTTCCAACCACAATTCCTAAAGGAAAGCCTTCAATTAATTTTTTCAAATCATTAAAATCAGCAAACCTTCCCTGCCCTTTCGTTGCACTAAATCGATCACTTTTTCTTGAAGACCTGGAACCTTCCATTTATTAATAAGACATTACATTTAAATAAATCTTTCTCCTAATACTAAAATGGGCATATTCAGAAAAGAGGTAGAAGTATTAGATTTAACACTTATGCAAAAGAAAGGCATCCTTAAAACTCAAAAAACAAATCACGCCCCAGACATCGTAGATCTAACCCAGAATTCCGTTCAATCAATCGGTCCTTCGCAAGTTGCTCCCCAGCAATCAAGCTCCCCATTTGACTTTTTGGACTTAGCAGCGTCTTCTGCCAGCCAAAGCGCCCCTCAACTCTCCCCTTCACAAACTCCTACAGATGTAGAAGATCTTAAAGTAAAACTTGACAATATAGAATACAAATTAGAGCGTTTCGTTGAAAAGCTAGAAAAATTCGAAGAAAAGATTTCCCAACTGGGAATAAAAAACCTTTAAATAAGCATTTTTCTCATCATTACTATGGTAAATCTTGAAAATGAGATAAAAGCATATGCGATAAAAAACGCTTTAGAGCATGGCAAAGCAGATGCATCAAAGGTAATGCCCAAACTATTCAATCACGGCCTAGAAAAATCAGAAATAAAAATAGTTATGCCTCTGATCACTAAAACAATAAAGGAAATAAATTCTTTAAAAAAAGATAAACTAGAAACTCTATTCAAAGAGTATTCTCAATATGTATTAGAAAAAGAAGAGAAAGAAACTGGCCTTCCAGAATTAGAAAATCCCTCAAGTAAAATGGTATTCCGCCTAGCTCCTTTCCCATCAGGCGCATTGCATATAGGTAATGCTAAAACATTTGTTTTAAATGCGTTATATTCTGAAAAATATAATGCAAAAACCCTATTAGTTATGGACGATACTATAGGAAGTGCAGAGAAACAAATAGCCCCTGATGCTTACAATCTCATCGAAGAAGGATTTCAGTGGCTCGGCGTTAAATATGAAAAGCCCGTGATTTACAAGTCAGACCGGTTAAAAATATATTATGAGTACGCTGAAAAATTAATAAAGGGAAATCATGCGTATGTTTGCCATTGCCCGCAGGAAAAATTAAGGGAACATAGAGAAAAAGGAATAGAATGTGGCTGTAGACAGTTTCCAGTAAAAGATCAACAGAAACGTTGGAAGGATATGTTCGAAGCGGCAGAAGGCACAGCCGTCTTAAGAATAAAAACTTCCATGTTACATCCTAACCCTGCTTTCCGTGATCGTGTGTTATTCAAAATTTCAGATAGAGTTCATCCCAGAGTTGGAAGCAAATATCGCGTCTGGCCAACCTTAGATATGTGCTGGGCGATAGACGATCATCTTCTGGGAATAACTCATATCATAAGAGGGTCCGATTTATTTATTGAAACTGATATGGAAAAATTTATCTGGGATATTTTCAAATGGGATCATCCTGTAACGATTCATACGGGATTTGTTAATATAGAAGGAATTGAAAACATGTCAAAATCGAAATCACAAAAAGAAGTAGCCTCTGGAGAATATTCTGGATGGGATGACCCAAGAACATGGTCAATGCAATCCTTGAAAAGAAGAGGCATCCGCCCAGAAGCAATCAGAGAATTTATAGAAAGCATTGGCCTAAATAAACAAAATATTACTTTGCCGGTAGATTCCCTCTATTCCATAAACAGAAAACTCGTAGACCAAGAAGCAAATAGGTATTCTCTCGTTACCGAACCTATAGAGCTCATTATCAAGAACAAACCCGAACCTAAGATCGTAGAAGTTCCTATGCATCCAGACAAAAAAGAAACTCGCGCGATAAAAGTTGATCGCATCTTCATTTCAAAAAACGACTTTGAAAAACTGAAAGGAAAAGAAATAAGACTTCTGCATTTGTATAACCTTAAGCTTGATAAAGAAGCTAAAAATAATACTGCAGAAGCAAAATTTACCTCCCTAGAAAATAAAGATATCCCAAAAATAAACTGGGTTTCTGATGCAATAAATTGTACAATTCTCATGCCAACTGGAGAAAAAGTAGCTGCAATTGCAGAAAGTTCAATCAAAACATTAAAAAACTCAGAAATCGTACAATTTGAGAGGTTTGCATTCTGCAGACTCGATCAAATAACAGCCGAAACATATGAATTTTGGTATAGTCACAGATAACCAAATATATAATCTCTTAAAAGAGGAAAAATGAAAGGAGGTCAAATAATTAAAGAATGATGTACCTAAAGAAAAAAGGTTTAAGCGATGTTGTCGCTACAGTATTAATAATTTTATTGGCTTTGGCAGCAGTTGTAATTGTCTGGAGCTTTGTATCTCCAAGTTTGAGAAATTCAGGCACCCAAATAGATGTACAATCTAAATGCCTTGCTACAGAATTAAAACCGACAAGTTGCACTTTAACCGCAGATGATGCTACAGCAAATGTTGAATTATCAAGAGGAGACGCTCCACAATTAATGAAATTAATGGTGGAAGACAGTGAAGGAGCCAAGACTGTAACAGCTACAGCTGAAGATGCTCCACAGGAATTGTATACAACAAAGTCTGTAAGCGCAGATTTACCTGCAGGCGCACACACTCCATACAAAGTGAGTGCTATAGCTGTTTTCACAGTAGATGGCAATAATTACGATTGTATGCCGTCAACAACAACTATAACTTGCCAAGCAGCTGCATAAAACCTTAAATTTATTTTTATTTTTTATTCATTATTTTTACCTCTTAATTGTCACTTATATACCCAAATATCTTATATTTTCCCAGCCAGAAAAATAAGAAACCTTTAAAAAGCAATTTTTTCTGAATAGGACATGGCTAAAGTAAGGATAAAACTGAATAGTATTGAAATAAACACTATCAACTCAGTCATAACTTCAATAAAAGAGATCACTGACAGAGCAGGAGTTATTATGCGTGGCCCAATCCCTCTTCCTACAAAGAAATTAAAAATCACTACAAGAAAATCTCCCTGTGGCAATGGAACTGCAACTTTTGACCGTTTTGAGATGCGTGTCCACAGAAGAATTATCGATATCCCTGCAGAAGACCGTATTCTCCATCCAATAATGAAATTACAAATCCCTCGTTCTGTTCAAATTAAAATCGAAATGAAAGATTAATCTTCAGAAAATTCTCTTTTAAACAACTCCAAAATGTCTCTTGTCTTAAGAATCTTTATCTTATCCTGTTTTTCAAAATGTGCGTCATCAGTCCATATTCCATCATTATCAAACGCTAAAGCCAAAGCAATAAAAGAAACATCATCTTTGTCTATGTTACCCATTATTTCGTCTGCTTCATCTAAATGATCGATAATTTTATTATCTGCAACTAAATTAATATTGGCAAACAATGTAAAAACGATCGATTTATATTATTCTTCACTCATCTCCGACTTCTCTAAAATAACATTCTTGTATTTTTCTATTTCCTGAAAAGATATATTAGGGTAATAAAAACTCCAGCCCGATGTTGTTATTATTGTTCTAGTAAGAGAATCCTTAATTAATGCAGACATGAGTTTATTGGTATCAATTACTATCTTCATTTCAAGCCAAGTTTTTTAGCAACTGCGCCATCAATCAATTTAGATAATTCATCGACATCTTTCTTTGTCAGTTTGCTCTTATGCGCAATAACCTCAGCTATCTCTAATCTCTTCAGATGCTCTTCTAACGCCTTCCTCATAACTGCACTCCAATTAACTTCTTTGTGCTTTTGTAGCTCTTCTTTTAGATTTTCAGGTATTGATAAAGTTATATTGGTCATTGTACTTGTGTAATCATGTGCATACACATATTTAAACTTTTCGTTAAAATTTAGGAATAAGATCACAATTATCTTTATATAATACTTTAATTAAAAAAAAGAATGGGAAAAGAGGCGTTAGTTGTCAAGCGAGATATTCTCTTTAAAGATAAAGATTTTCAGGGATTCTTGTCTTCAGGCGAAAGCGATTTTATTAAAATAATTTTAGATAATTACTTTTACCATCCAAGAGGAGATGAATTAGAATTTAATAAAGAATTACAACAAATTATCCCTTATGTGTGGATCATTAATAAAAATACGAATCGTGTATTAGCATACAAACGTTCTTCAGGAAAAAATTATTCAGAAAAAAGATTAATGGACAAATGGTCATGTGGAATAGGCGGCCACATTGAAAGAGAGGATTCCCAAAACCCAGTTATGGATGCCATGATGAGGGAACTAAAAGAAGAAGTCAAAATGCATTCTTACCCAACTCCAAAAATAATCGGTTATTTAAATGACGACTCAGACAGTGTTGGATCAGTTCATTTTGGCATTGTTGCTTTAGCAGAAACTACTCATCCAGTTGAAAAAGGCGATGACGAAATGTCAGAACTACATTTCCTCTCAGTTCAAGAATTCGACTCATTGTTCTCCAATCCTGAGGTTGAAATAGAAAACTGGACAAAATTATCCTGGCCGCACGTTAAAGAATATCTAAAATAAAATTATTCTTCTCTACCTAAAATTCTTCTTAATTTATTTTGAAATGCCTCGCCCTCTCTACTAAGTTTCTTTCCTTTCAAAGGATCATCTCTATCAACCGGAATCACCCATCCTCGCCCTTTATAAGTTTCTAAACTTTCGGCATCTATATTTATTCTTCCTTCCAACAAACTCTTCAAAGTATCGATCTCTACTGTACTCAACCTCATTCCATCAATGCCATATGTTCTGAAAGCCCCAGCGGTAACCGGAGTTTGAGCTCTAACAAATTCTTCAACTGCCTCAGCATAAACTCTAATTTCTTTTTGAGCGCTCAAATCCAATCGTAGACCCAAGAAATGCCCCCAATTATGAATATCTCCAGTAGTCCATCTTTTTGTGTAAAATCCAACTCCCTTTATCTGTCTAATAATTCCCTCGTCAACTCCCTCTTCTCTTAGTTTGCCAACCAATTTCAATTCTGAATCAAAACTTTCTCTCAAAATTCCAGAAGCTTTAACATAGTCCTCTTCGTCCATGTCTTTCCCCCTTCCCTGCCTGTTTTTTCTATCCTGATACTTAAATTCGCTTTTTGGAGGAAAATAAAATTGACTCCCGACAGGAGTATAGCCCATAAACCCATGGTTATCTAGAGTTCTATGCCTGCCCCATTGTCTTGGAGCTATAAAGACCGGAGTCTTAATTTCTAAAGCCTCCTCTGCCATTTCGGTAGGAGAAGTATGTCTATCTCTAATCAAACTCCTTACAAGATTTGCATTATCTTGTAGACTCTTTGTCCCTTCCCCATAACTGGTTCTAGCAGCCTGAGCCATGGAATTATCGTCTCCCATGTAATCAACTGGCTGTATCTGCCCATGATCTAAAACATCCCTGGGCACAAACAAGAGTTCCTCAAGCGCACCAACAGTAACCCTCCGAGTATTATTTGGCCCCCAATTAGAAGGACTTAAATTTCCATCTACGATTTCTTCATCTCTAGGCATGATTAAACGCATTTTATCTTTTTTTATCGGATTATCACTAGTTAACACATCCCAAGATAAAGGAGCAACAGCCCTAGCAATTTCAGCAATTTTTTCTATATAGGGAATTACAGGCCCTTCCCCCCCATGCAATTTCCTTTGTCTCCCAACAAAATCTGCTAATGAATGTAAATCAATTTTCCAGAAATATCTAGTATCATTATCCACTCCTAAGCCTATTCTAGCAAGTTCTCTTGCCATATCCATATCTAAAAGTTCGTTGTATCCATCTCTTATTTTACCTCTTTTTTCCAAAATCAAGTCTCTAATGTTTCCTGCTCTTTCATTTCTAGCCACGCCTCCAATTTCCCCAGACAATAAGCTAGCAATTTGCTCAACAGAAGGAACTAAAAAACTTCGAATCATTTCAGAATATCTTCCAGAATGCTCATTTGTATTGACTCTTCCATCATAAACAAAGGCTAAAGCAGCCAGTATTGGAGATTGTATGCTTGCTTTAACATGAACAGACTTAAAAGGTTCGTAAATCCCATTTGCAATTAAATATCTCAAAAAATCTTCTTGAGTAGGCTGTTCCCTAAAAATTCCTCTTCCATGTCCTGCAGTAGCAACTCTTTCAACGGTTGCATCTCCGCCCATGTAATCGACAAGTTCTACACTTCCGCTCTCTCCTACACGATGGCTTACAAAAAGCTGTCGCTCTCCCCCTTCCGAAACATATCTTTTAGTCTTATTCAGTCCAAATGGTAAAATTGCCTCTTCTTGCATGCCTCATTATAAAGAATTCCGCTAATAAGTCTTTCATAACTCCAACCTATATTTTCCAGCATAACAATCGTTTATAATCTTCCATTGTGAAAAATAAAATGCAATTCACTAGAGGCCACACCTATCCGGGATTGTTTGTAAGTTTTGACGGTCCCGACGGTTGCGGGAAGTCCACTCAGCAAAGAAAAGCTGCCGATTATTTACAAAAACTAGGATACGCTGTGACAAGCGCAAGAGATCCTGGCGGAACAATAATAGGAGATAAAATAAGAAGTATTCTTCTAGATCACGGCTTAGAAGAAATGTCCCATCTAACAGATTTATTTTTATTTGAAACGTCTAGAGCACAATTAGTGCATCAGGTCATTACTCCAGTATTAAAAAATGGCGGAATAGCTTCATTAGACAGATTCATTGATTCAACAACTGCTTACCAAGGAGCAGAAGGAGAAATACCATTAGAAGACATCGCTTGTGTGAATAGAATAGCGACAAACGGCATCTCGCCAGATTTAACATTCATATTTGATATTCCAATAGAAGAAGCATTCAAAAGAATAGGAAGAAATCTCGATAGAATAGAATCAAGGAGTTTAGAATTTCATAGAAAAGTAAGACAGGGTTATCTAAGTATCGCAAAATCAGAACCACAGAGAATAAAATTAATAGAAGTTGGAGATAAAACTCCAGAACAAATTGCAGAAGAAGTTAAGGCAGATCTAGACGGCTTCATAGTCCACTATGGCCTGGATAAAACTCTCAAAAGAAAATAGAACTCTAGTCTTTAAAACTCTTAGAAACTCTTAACTCTTTTCTCTCTTTTACTATCTTCTTCACCCATCACTCTTTTCATCAGCGTTGACATAATAACACATCGAGCCCCATCCCATTCCGCACTATCTGCCTTTTCTACAGCTACGAGTCCATCCCAACTCCTTAAGGCTGTAAGACTATAAAAATCTCTAAAACCTTCAACTAATTGTTCTTGCGAAGGATATGAACGAATAGGAGAAATACCTCCTCCTTCTGCTTCAAGTCCTACCGCATATCTATGTCTTTTATTTAATGATGAAGTCCCCATAGAACAAAGCAAATGCTTACACTTAAAAACCTTTCCAACCTAAAAAATTCAATGCCCAGATCGCATAATGGTAGTGCACTAGACTGGAAATCTAGGCCCTTCGGGGCTTCCCGGTTCGATTCCGGGTCTGGGCGTCATATATTTTTAACGGGGATAGATTATCTATCTATTTTCTCTTTTTTCTTAGCCTTCTCTCTTTCAAACTTTTCAATTTCCTTATCATAATATGAAACTAATTCTTCTTCGCCCAATTCTTCCGCCTTCCTTCTCTTTTCTAAATGAATATTTCTCTGTTGTTCCAAAGACTCAATCCCTTTCTGGAGTTTTTTCTCTCTTTTGACCATTTTACAATTTACCAACCTCTTTCTCTAAAAACTTTAGTAATGATTTGATATCATTTACTTTGATTTTCTGTTTTAATTTTTTGTCACTTTTTGAATCCCTATAAGCTTCATAAATAGATTTAAAGTCAATTTCAGGCACGTTGCCTTTAATCCAGGATTTAAGAGATTTGTGAGTGTATTTCTCTCCTTTTAATAAAGACTTTAAAATAAATACTCCTCTTAATCTTAAAACAATAGAATAAATAACTGCCTCTCCCTTTAAATAAAGATCTTTTTCAGCCTCTAAAAATTCTTCGTTTATTTTTATTATTCTTCTACAATCTTTAAGAAATTCCTCAAAATCTTCTATTTTAGGTTTATAATTCTTTTTTAAGTCTTCAATCAATTTAGAATTAATTATGGGTTTGGCTTCTGAAAGTACAGAATACATAAGCAAGGGTTCTAGTTTAATGGCTTTTTCCAATTCTTTTTGTTCCAAACATATGATGTGCATGCCCTCAATATTGATTTTAATTTTTCTCTCAGCTATAATAAATAGATCTATATCTGAATCATATATTTGCTCGCCTCTTGCATAAGAACCATATAAATAAACCCCCACAACAGAGTCTAGATAAGGATCTATAACTGAAATAATTCTTTCTCGCACACTCTTTCTTTGAGGCTTTATTAGGACAATTTGCTCGCCTGCCCATTCCTTAGGAACAAATATATGCGCCCCATTCCCAAATGCCTTTGCTATTCTCATTATTTGCTCTTCATTTCCCATGTATATACATAGTATATACCTATTTAAAAACTTTTCGGACTTCTAGATTAGATTTAGATTCTGGGCGTCACTTTACTTCTTCAAAAAACTAGAAAGGTTTTGCGCGGCGTAACTTAGTCAATAAAGCGCCCATATCTATTGGCTTAGGAGCATATTTTTCAAAACCTTCGTAACCTTGGTCCTTCATCCATTGCACAATTAAATCAAAATCGTCCATTACTTTGACGCCTGCTTCATCCGCACGATCCCATAAATCGTCCGTTGTAATTTCCTCGTTTCCTCCCCTATATAATTCAAGACCGAATGTAACAAATACAGGATTTATTCTCCTAATCCCTTCCTTAGACATCCCAAAACTATGAGCAAAAATAGAACACAAATTTTGAGTTGGCTTCTGTATATCAACTGCACGCTTAAGTAAACGCTCGTTAGGCTTACCGTTAAGTTCTTGCATTGTAGACCAATCCATCATATAAATACGACTACCCATAGAATATGCGTTTGATAGGTGTGCTTGAAAATGAACATGGCGCCCCTGTTCATGCAGCTCCCTAAGCCCTTCATAAAGCGGTGCGACAGCAAGACCACATGTACTAAAAAGTAACATCAATTTTTGCTCAGGGGAAATGTTAGTCTGGCTCTTCAATTTTTTTCCAAAATCCTTGTATATCTCCCCAATTAAACGTTCTTTAGTAACATCTGGAATCGGCACAACAACAAATCCAAACTGTTTTCCCTTATCAGATAATCCTTTATCTAAATATCTGCCTACTGCTTCAATAGGTGAGGCAACAAGGTTATGAATATGTAAACTAGCCGCTACCCGCGTCTTCTTAACTTTTGTTTTAAGTTCAGATTCTAAATATGTGCCTTTAGCGCGATAACTAGGACGCATATCAACTAATTTCCCATCATCAACTACTGTTGTCGCCATCAGCATCTTATCAGAAGAAACGTCATCCATAAAATTATCAACAGAAGGAGGAGTTAATGATACGCCTTCTTTATAACTTGCAATGCTTCCTCTCTCGAAATCTACACGATTATAACAAATACCGCTAATTTGTAATGCCTTCAATTCTAAACCTTTTAATGCGCGCGGCTGCTCTCTTCCAATGACGATAGACCTGCCTCCCTCTATTCTTTCAGCCGTGTTCGGATCATTCTCCCAACTTGCGTATGCTAGAATACTGTCTATATCTCTTTCAGTAAGAGTAGATTCAGGAGGTATTTCAACCTGAACACTGTACATTCCCTTTCTTGTATAAAGCTGGCTACCTGGCACAATAGGTTCTATCGGAGTAATAGTCATAATAATGCGCACAAGAATCGATTTTTAAATCTTTGCTCAAGCATTTACTTCTTAGCCATTTTCCACAGAAACTCAAAATAAGTCCTAAAACCTTCTGCAATATTTTTATTTTTCATAATAAATGCATAAGG
Source organism: Candidatus Woesearchaeota archaeon (assembly GCA_964355135.1). Classification (GTDB taxonomy): domain Archaea; phylum Nanobdellota; class Nanobdellia; order Pacearchaeales; family GW2011-AR1; genus UBA73. The sequence goes on from CAYHCG010000003.1 coordinate 70,014, forward strand.
TTGCTCATCCCAGAGTAAAATATATACTGAATCTCCAAAAATATCAATAGCCGCCGGACTTTTGAATCCTCCTTCTAAAAATCTTATCTCAGATATACCTTCATCTTTCCTTCCTTGATAAAAAGTATTATCTTTATTATCTAAAATCATTCTGAATTTATGTTTCTTCTTTATTGATCTTTTATTAATATCTTGAAGAATAAAAGCCAATTTTTCGTTCTTGTATGCCTGGTTAGAAAAACCAATAATGTCTATTGTTTCCCCCATAGGACATTCTTCTGTCAACTTAATTAATGCTGTTTTAAATCCATTAAATCCTTCAAAAACTGCAGTTTCTGTTTGACCCTGGTCTTTCTTCTGAAGTTCTTTCAAGAAAGGTATTTTTGATTCTATCTTCTTTCTCTGTTCTTCCAAAATAGTTTTTATAGTATTTGGATCCAACGCAGAATATAATCTGCCAGTTGCCTGTTTTTGATAAACAATTAGTCCTTTTCTAATAAGATTATCTATAGAAGCATACATCGCGGAATTAGCAACTCCCGTAATCTGCCTTATTTGAGTACCATTTGCTTTAGGATTTTGTAATAACATTAAGTAAATCCTTACTTCATTATCCGTCAACCCCATAAGTTTCAATTCTTCTTCCATGTTCTCCATTAAAGGAGAACCATATCTTAAATATCTTTCTATAAGTTGAAAATTATGAACGACTTTGATAAATTGGTATTAGATTACGAAAAAGCTAGCTCTAAACCAGATAAACAACATAGTATGTTACCTACATTACTGTCTCTTTTAGAGTTGAATGAAACTCATGTTGTAGTTGACGTAGGGTGCGGAAATGGTTTCTTCACACTGCCCATTGCTCAAAAAGCTAGACACGTTATTGGAATTGATAATTCACTAGAACAATTAAGCAGAACAACTCCCGCTCCAAATATAGAATACATATGTGCAGACATGCTCACTTACGACTATCCTTCTTGTGATAGAATTTCCTGCCCATTTGTTCTTAACTATATTCAATCGCCTGATGATTTGATATCACTCTTTACACGTTTCCACATGGCCCTTAGAGAAGAAGGGAGGCTTGTCAGTATTATAGACATGCCCACTTCCTTAGTTCACGACTATAGAAAATTCGGAGCAATAAAGAAAGTTAAAACAAGTCCTCTCAAAGAAGGCACTTTGCTGGAAATAGAACTTTATAATGAAAATTCACTAATAGTTAAACTTAATTCTATTTATCATGAAAAAGAAGTTTTAGAAGATTGTCTAAAAAATGTAGGATTTAAAAAAATAAGCTGGGCAGAACCTGTTGTATCACAAGAAGGAATCGATCTTAAAGGCAAAGATTATTGGGAAAGATATAAAGAAAATTGTGATGTTGCCTATTTAGTCGCTAAAAAATAATAAAATCTTATTTTACCCTTAAGTTCATGCGTGTCTGGGCGAGAAAAGACAATCGCTGGCAGATTATCGCTGGCACGACCTCAAGTAAACTTAACTTCTAAAGCTCATTTCTTAGAACCCAATATTTATATACTTAACACTCTAGAGTGTTATATGAAAGAAAACAAGATTTTAACAAAAAAAGCAATTGAAATAATAAACAAGAAATTGCAGAATAAGAAGCTCACGCAACAGGATTCAAATTATCTAAGCAGATTTGTAAGGCCTAAATTGAGAGATATCATTCTCATGGATGCTTACAGACTTTTAAAAAAGCTAGAATACAACCCTAGATCACTAGCCATAGAAAGAAAAATAAAAGAAGTTGTACTAAAGAACATTGTGGGAGTTAACTCAATTATAATATCGGGTTCAGCAATACAGAATAATTACAATGAATATAATGATATAGATATAATAATAGCAACAAAAAAGATAGTTGATTTAAAAGAAAAAGAGAGGATAGTAGAAAAAGTAAAAAAATCATCTAAAGGTTTGCCTTTGGACATACAAATATATGCATTAGAGTCAATTATAGCACAATATCCGCATAATCCTTCATTAATCTATCAGTTAAAAGATTCAAAAGTAATTTATGGCAATCTAATAATCCCAAAAAAGATAAGCCTTTCCAGTTTAGATTTAAAGATGAAATTAGACTGGAGTGAAGGACTTACTCCTTCTTCTCAGCCTAAAGAGATATATCTCGCCTTAAGAAACGCTATGCTTGTTTTATTGTTAATGAATAAAAGAGTAGATAATTATCAACTGACAGAAAATCTGGTAAATCTTCTAGGAAGTGATCTCTTTAACAAGTTAAAAGATAATAAAGCGTCGGAAATAGAAAAAGTATTTGTTCTTAACTGTTTAAATTCTCTAGTTAATTATCTAGAAGCAGAATTATCAAAACCAAAATGGGGAAAAATAGAGATAGAGACTCACTAATAAGGCTTATAGTAAACACTATAGTTCATGAAATTGTAGTAAGACATACCAATCGCCCAGAATCAGAAAATTTTCTCGCTGCGGAAATAATTGAATATAGAAGTCAGACAGAAAAAGTAGCCAAAAGTCATAATTGGAATGATAATGATAAAAAAGATATTGAAGATAAAGCACTCATTAAAATAAAAGATAAACTATCCATAAAATATTCTGATGTAAAATATGCAGAGCATGAGATAATAACGAAACTTAAGAAAGCAATAAATGATTTAATATAAAACCTACATAGATCATATATTCAGACTTGTCTAAGAAATCTAAAGAGATTTTTGATATCTCTTTTCTTCAACAATTACATTTAAGAAAAAATACAATACTATTTTTTTATGAGAATTATTTACGTTCTCATTATTCTCTGCCCTGTTGCACGATTTCGTATAAGGCCTCTGCCTCCAGGTGTCTCTGCTGCCCTACGGACAGCAAGGGCCATACGCGTGCCTCTAGTTCGTTTTGCCATTCCAGGTTATAGAGTTTAAATATTATAAGATAGTGGAGTATTTTCTAAACTTCTTATCGGATCAATATCCTTGAGGAGGAATAGTTCTCTCACCTAATATCTCAATATTTAGTTTCCTAAGTTGCTCATATATGTAATCAATTTCTTTATTCAACTTATCACCAGACATCCCTCTCTTTTTTACAATGTCTAAAATATACTTTTCAGTTTTAACAAAATCATTTTTGAATTTTGTGTTTATATCTTTCCACTTGATCTCTTTCAGTGCTTCTGCAAATTTTTGGCCATAATGGATAACTCCTCTTACCATAAGGAAAGCAATAGAAGGATATCCTAAATAACCAACCCAATACGAACCATTATCATTCGCCATGATGGCATTTTTATCAGGATCGTATCTAACTGTATAAAACTTTCCTCTGCTTGAGGAATATACTTTCGCTTCGTTCCCATCCAGTTCTATTCTTCCATCAGCAATGCAACCCAAGGCCTCATGGACTTTAATTTTAGGAGGTAATTGCCATTTCATCTAATTTTACTATATTTCAACTTTTTATATGTTAAGATATAAGTAGGGCAACATTTTAGTACTGCAAGATATTTCCCTTCTTATGCACGATCAAAAACCTATTATTAGCGGAATTGGCTCAAAGAGAATTATCATCCTTCTGCATGGGAGAGGAAGCAACACAGAAGATATTCTATCTTTTGCAGAACAACATCTTTCTCCTTCAAAATTCATTGCTTTGCAAGCAGATAATAACCAGTGGTACCCTTATCCTTTCTTAATGCCTAAAGAAAAAAACGAGCCCTATCTTTCCGCAGCGCTGCAGGCAGTTGATCGCGTCATTAAGCAAACAAAGGCTCCTTTAAAAGATATTTTCATCCTGGGTTTTTCACAAGGAGCTTGCCTTGCTGCAGAGTATGCTGCGCAGCATCCAGATAAATATGGAGGCATTATAGTTTGTAGCGGAGGATTAATTGGAGAAAAGATTGCTCCTCCAAAAAGTTCTATGAAAGAAACTCCAATCTTTTTTGGTTGTTCACAAAATGATCCTTTTATTCCTATTTCCAGAGTAAAAGAAAGTATCAATGCATTAAAGGCAAGTAAAGCTAAAGTAACTGAACATATCTACCCGGGGCATTCTCATACTATTAGTGATGCTGAAATCAAACTCATTAATTTAATTTTGAAAAACTAAAAGGGGGCAATAACATTTCTATTTCTTTACGTTGGAATTCAAATGCGGGAGGCAAAACTAATTTGGAACCTAGTTTTTCTTCCGTTTCATCAACAGTAAAGCCAGGACCATCAGTCGCGATTTCAAATAATACATTTCCTGGCTCTCTAAAATAAACTGAACGAAAATAATACCTATCAATAGATGGAGTTGGGTGAAAACCTTCTATTTTCAACTTTTCACGTAAAGAAAGCTGTGTTTCTTTATCCTTAGATCTAAATGCAATGTGATGGGCAGTTCCTAAACCCGCAATCCCAGGATGAGTATCGGGAGCCTCTTGTAAATCAATAACAGTTTCTTTAGAAACATATCTATGCAAATTACCTTCGCTTTTTTCTTTTGAATAACCTAAATGTTTAGTAAGCAATTCTCCAGTCTCTTCATAATCCTCTAGCATTAGCGTAGCCCCATAAAAACCACTTATAGCGTACTCTTTAGGTACCTCCTCTGCCCAATTCCCAGCCTTGCCATGCTCAACTAATTCTAATTCTAAGCCATCAGGATCGCTAAAGCCGAGAACACTCTTTCCAAAGCGCGTTTCTTTCTTCATAGCTACATGTAACTTTTTCAAGCGTTCTTCCCAAAAAGCTAGCGTTGGAACAGAAAATGCCACTTTGCTTACCATTCCAGGTCCAGGCTTGCCTTTAGGCAGATCGCTCCACTGAAAAAAAGTCAGGGCAGTTCCCGGCCTGCCAGTTTTATCGCCAAAATAAATATGATAAGTTCCTATATCATCTTGATTAATAGTCAGTTTCACTAATCGTAATCCAAGTACTTTCGTATAGAAGAGGGCAGTTCTTTCCGCGCTAGCGCATATCGCAGTAATGTGATGTATCATCCACCTATAAAGATCAACTTATTTAAGTAAGTTTGCAGTAGAACATCTAAATCTTTAAATTGTGCCTCTCTCTTTTTAAGTAATGGATTTCAAACAAATCTTTTCCGTTAGAAAGCCTATAATTGGGATGATTCATCTCGCAGGAAATAATCCTACTGAAAGAATACAAAGAGCTCTACAAGAAATCTCCATCTACGAAGAAGAAGGAGTGGATGGCGCGATTTTTGAAGATTATGCTAGAGAAGCAACCCCTAAACATGTCTACGAAGCCCTTCAAGAAAGTAAAAAGTTGCAATCTAGAATAGCTCGGGGAGTTAATCTATTAAGAACGCCTTACTATGCATTTCAATACGCTCTTGACGCAGGAGCAAGCTTTGTTCAATTTGATAGTGTTCAAACTCCTGATTTAAAAATTGCAGAATATGAATCAGCAAGAAAAGCGCACAGAAATATAGCTGTTCTCGGAGGCATTGGATTCAAATATACTAAACCTACAGGAAATCCTCTAGAGCAAGATTTACGAGAAGGAATGTCGCGATGTGAAGCAATCGTCACAACCGGACCAGGAACTAATATTGAAACTCCGTTAAGAAAATTAAGAGATTATAGGGAAATCCTTGGACAATTTCCACTTCTTGTGGGGGCAGGAGTTAATATAGAAAATATAAGATCCCAAATGGAAATCGCAGACGGAGCAATAATTGGAAGCTATTTTAAAACAAATAATGATATTGAGGAACCAGTCGACAGGCGAAAAGTAAGAGATTTGATAAGCGTTGTCAGAGAATTAAGATAGATCTCACTTCTTTGTAATCTATAACAATTATTGTTTCATTTGATTAAAATACCATTCACCAAACTTTTCTTGGCACGAAACTTCTCCAGGATAATCTTTCCAAAAAGCATCATATTCTTCTTTACTCATTTCAGCTAAAGTACGATTGCCATGTTCTGGAATAAAAATAAGCCCTAACTTAGACCATAAATGGTCCTGCATTTTTCCCCTTGATTGTTGTGCAATAATTCCCTTAACTGAAGAAACAAATAATACGGGTTGTGTTAAAGTTCCATCAATATACGCAAGACAATGTTTAAACTCACATTCTCTTTCTTTACCCTCAACAAGTTTTAGAATGCCTCCTATGTCAATAGTGTCTAAGGCAAAATTAACAAAAGCCTTTGGAAATCCATTTAAAGATTTAACATAAAATCCGGCATCTAAGACAACAAGAGGCTCTTTTAAGATACTATAAGCAAAAAAAGCCTTGTGTTTTGCTATAACTTCCACGTTATCATCTCTGGGTTCAGGCAAATCAATGGGCTTTTGCACAACACTAATTCCATAAGGTAATAAATGTCTGCTTAAAGAACTCACTTTGCCTTTGTTTGTAGTTACATAAGTTATTTCCATATGTCTAACTGGGTTTAGAGATTTATAATAATTTAGATTATTGGCCTTAGCAATCCCTTTTGCCTGGAACATACCTAATAAAACTCACCAATCTTTCCGAACCATTAGGCATATGGTCATACATCGCTTCATTAAGCTTCCTTTGTCTATCCACAACTTCCTCTGGAATGCGAGTGGCCGCTTGCCCTCCAACATTATAGACAGTATGTATATACCTTCCTGCACTCATCCAAGTTTCCACCCTCACTCCTACATGCCTTCTAAATAAGTTCATCTTTATCCAAATAATTATGAGTATTAAAATATTATTATAACTTAAAATAGCTTTAAAAACTAATTATCATTCTAATTAACTATGAGAGTAAGATACTCCTTCTCATCAAGAAGGACAGGACAAATAGAAGGCAGGAACAATCATCGTGTGCCATTTCCTAAGATAGCCAGGCAAGTAATCAATGATTCGGATGTTATCTTACAGGTGTTGGATGCCCGTTTTGTAGAAAAAACTAGAAATCTTGAACTTGAAAATAAAGTAAAAAAAGAAGGGAAGAAACTGATGTACGTTATCAATAAATCAGATCTGGTAAATCCCACAGAGTTCAAGAAAAATGTCGATGTATCCGGATTAAATCCCCATATACTTTTTTCATGTAAAACCCGAGCAGGCAAAAGAAAGCTAACTAGATTTATTAAAATAGAAGCTAAAAAACTGAATCTAGATAGGAAAGCAAATGTAGGAATAATAGGTTTCCCTAACACGGGAAAGAGCTCGCTTATCAATCTTCTAGTCGGAAGAAAAGGAGCAGGCACTTCCGCTCAGGCTGGATTCACCAAAGGAATACAAAAAATCAGACTCAATAGCGACATCTCTATCATCGACACTCCCGGAGTAATCCCAGATGAAGAATATGATGTAAAGAATAAGGATTTCTTTCTGAAAAAACACACCCAAATTGGAGTCAGAACATACGATAAAGTAAAAGATCCTGAATTAATTGTCCACAAACTGATGGCAGAAAACCCGCAGTTATTCGAAATATATTACCGCATTGATGCAGATGGAGATTCAGAAATAATTTTAGAAGAAATAGGAAGAAAGAATAATTATCTCAAAAAGGGCAATGAAGTCAATATGGACCGGGCCGCCCGTCATGTTCTCAAAGACTGGCAGGACGGTAAAATCAAGAAGCATAATAGTTAAAAAATCTGATAAATCTATAATATCATGAAAGTAACTAAATTCGGCCACTGTTGTCTACTAATTGAAGAAAAAGAATTAAGAATTCTTACAGATCCTGGAAGTTATTCAACTTTACAAAACACGGTTAAAAATATTGACATAGTCCTTATAACGCATGAACATCCAGATCATTTTCATCTCCAGTCCCTCAAAAATGTAATAGCTAACGCCGATTCAAAAGGCCTTGTTATTATAACAAACAAAGCAGTAGGAAAATTATTAGATGAAGAAGGAATAAAATATCATTTAGTCGAACACAATCAAAAAATAGAAATTAAAGGAATTCTAATAGAGGGTTACGGTGAAAAACATGCAGAAATATACAAAACCCTAACTCCGGTTATCAATACAGGTTATTTTATTGATAACAAGTTTTTCTACCCAGGAGATGCTTTCATCAATCCAAATAAGCACATCAGTATCTTGGCACTTCCCGTCGCAGGCCCTTGGATGAAACTCTCAGAAGCAATTGACTATGCTCTCGCACTTAAACCAAAAATAGCATTTCCAGTTCATGATGGAATGTTTTTACCCGGAAGAGGATCAGTAGCCCATAGAATTCCCGCTAGTATTCTTCCTCCTCACGGAATTAAATTCATAGTTCTTGAAGAAAACAAAGAAACAGAATTATAAAACTACCTCACTTTTAGAGTTGAAAGAACAAGGCATTTCTTACATACATTATTTCCTGCAGAATCCTTTTTCATATATGCCGGCAAAGTAAACTGATTGCATATAAAGCATTTTGCTAAACAATTAATACAATAATCTTTTCCGCTAGTATAATCCTTATTCATATGTAATTTACAAACCGTCTTAAGACATTTAGTGCATTTTATTGCGCAATGCTTGCACATCTTTATCCCACAATAACTACATTCTTTTTTTGTGCAGCTTGAGCATAATATCCCCATGCATCCTCTGCAGATATCAGAACAATTCTGACAAATAACATGGCCTGAAGAGCAAAGAGTTAGCTCAGTTATCTCTCTTTTGCAACTTTCACAAGTAACCGCAGTTAAAGTATCTTCCATAGGATTATAGATAAGCTCTACCTGTCGTGCCGAATCCTTACTTTTGAAAACTAAGGTAAAAGTAAAAACAGGGTAATAAATAATAGTCGTATTCATGAGTTTATTATTTATATTGAGAGCGTGCTTATGAATTTCATCGTTGATAAAAAAGCTTTCTTCTTTGTTCAGTTTTTCCTTAATTTCTGGATTTTCCAGCCCTTTCATAGTTTCATGTAATTTTTCTATTTTAGCTAAAATTGTTTTTTTCTCAATTTCATTTACTTTTTCCATCTGTTTCCTTAAAGCAATTGTCTGTTCCTTATTTCTTCCCATTTGAACATCCAGCTCTTTAGTTTGATTTCTATAATGGTCCCGTATTCTCTCTATTTCTTTATCAAGTCTTTTCTTTAATGCTTCACTAGTTTCCTGAGTTTTTTTCTGTAGTATCTTCTTCAATTCTTCTTTTGCCAGTTCATATTCCGATTTAATATCTTTTTTTGGCAATTCTTCTCTTTTTCCCTCAGTATAAGAATACTTTTCTAGTATAAAATTTATCACGCTCCCGTCTTTAACATGAATGGAGTTTATGAGCTGCTCTTTATCATTTACGTACTGCATCTGTGTCATAAAAGTAAAGCGCAGAATTGATCTATAATCGGGTTTTTTTATTAAACTATAAAGAGTACAGTTTCTCAATTTCAAGTATCTCTCAAATTGCTCCTTATAGTCTCTTTCAAAATTCAGTCTAATTAAAGTGGTTTGTCCCCGGCTTTCCAGGTACGTTGTTATTGCTTTGAGTAATGAACTCCCTTTTGTTATTAATTCTGCATTCTCATTAGCTTCATCAAAAACTAAGCTATAAGGAGATTTCTTTCCATAATAAGTCTCAAATTCTAGAGGAACTTTTCTTATTTCCAACGTCTTGCCATCCCAGGCAAGCTCGCACTTCAAACCATTAAAAAAAGATTCTATAAATTTCCTTAAGTCTTCTTTATTATTTACTACTTCCATCCTTACCTCCCAATAATTCCGTTGTCTTTACCTTAGCCTGCTGGTATTTCTCTATTCCTTCCTGAATCATTGTGTGGATTTCTCTGACATCTTTTGCAAAAACATCTAAGTTATTCTTAGAATCAATAAAGGCATCCATAAGCATCTCTTCTATTTTATGTACTCCTCCAGCACCATAACCATCCAGACCTAAATTAAACAAAATAATAGGCAATTCTCCTATAACTAGCCCTATGCAACACATCTTATTGATAATCAAGTCAACAACATGCTCTTCCATTGTCCCCCTAGTAGCAAGGCTATAGATATTCATGTCATAACGTTGCCCTATCCTATCCAGTCTTCCTATTCTCTGCTCAACAGCCATAGGGTTCCAGGGCAAGTCGTAATTAATTAGATTATGACAGAATTGAAAATTCAGCCCTTCTGAACCAGTTTCAGTGCTAATCATAATATTAGCCCCTTCCTTAAATTGTTTTATCCTAGCAGTTTTCTCTTCTCGATCTAAACCTCCCAAATATTCAACAATCTTTAGATCCAGTGGCTTAAGCTTCTCAACAATATAACGCAGAGTTGTAGGATGTTTAGTATAGATCAATATCTGAGAGTTTCTGTCCTCTGCAAAAATACCTGTAATCAATTCAACTAACTTCTCTATTTTAGAATCTTTTTTCAAGAGTTTATATTTTTCAAGAATCTTCGCAGCAATTTCTTTAGTTTTGTCATGATACTTTTTATCTTCCACTATCCTAGTTAAAGACTCTATTGCTGCGCGTGAAGAACTAGTTATCTTAGGCAAGATGGAAAAGATAATCAATCTCCCGTTAATCTCACTCCCAGTAACTGAAAAGTATTTTTTCTTCAACAGTTCACAAATATCATTGTAAATTTCAAGTTCTTCTGCAGATAAGTCAACTGCAACAATCTTTGCCAATCTTTGTTTATAATTAACCTTAGTTTCGTCTCTTCTTCTCCTAATCATTACTTCCCCTAATTTTCTTCTTAATTCCCTTGGATTAAGGGGATGTCTCTTATTTCCTCTATGGAAAAAATCTTTTTTGAATTCATTAAGAGTTCCTAAATGCCCACGTTTCAATAAATGAAGCAAGTTATAGAGTTCAAGCAAGTCATTTTGAAAAGGAGTTGCAGTCAAAATAAGAAATCTTTTCTTCTGCATTTTATCCACAAAGAGCCATCTTTTCGTAGTTCTATCCTTTAGTTTATGAGCCTCATCAATAATAAGTAAATCCCAGGAAATCTCATGTGCCTTACTATGTCTGAATTTCTCTTTTGCTTTATCATATACTTTAACTCTATCAATAGAAGCAATAGCAAAATCTGTACGTTCCCAGTCGCTCTCACTTTCTATAATCTTAAAATTCAGTTCAAATTTCTCTTTAAGTTCAGCTACCCACTGATCAACCAAAGAAGGAGGAGCTAAGACAAGAACTTTCTTTAGTAGTCCCCTCATGATCCCTTCCTTAAGTACAATTCCCGCAGTAATGGTCTTTCCTAGGCCAACTTCATCTGCCAAGAGCCCCGTACCGTTTAAATCTCTAAGTATCCTTAGCGCACCATCAGGCTGATGAGGCAAATCATATTCTAAGTTTTTCAACACAGAAGAATAGGAAATAAGTTCGTTTATTTGAGTCTCTTTTGATAAATTCTCTGCTTCTACCTTTAAATTGAGCATATCTATTGATTCAAACTGCTTTTTCTCTATTTTATCAAAAATTGCGTCATCTTCAAAAGAAAAGCTCTCATTTATTATTATATCATCCATTTTTTCACCTCTGTAGAATTCAGTTCTTTCAGTATCTTTTAAGCTTTATTATGGGCAATTTTATAAGTAATAAATTGACCATTGGAGATTCTGGACTCAATAAATTCAATTTCCAGAATGCCCCTTATAATAGAATTGTTATCCCAATATTTATAAAATACTAAACTTCTGTCCGATATCTTATAATGTAAATTCTTTCTAGATAATAACTTTTAAAAGCTAGACCGTATTCCTTTATTTATGACTAAACAACAAGCACTTGTCCTTCATGATATCAATCAATTACCTACAGATGGCTATGTCGTGTTCCCTATTTCTATGAGTAGAGTTCAAAATACCCAAAATGCAGAAAAATGCTATGAGTGGTTGGGATATTTTGAAAAGAAAATTAGCGTGTTTGGACTAGATGCTATCTTTTTGTACACAAATGGGCTGTATTATAATAACGACGATCCTGCGTTAGAAATTCGTAAAAGAACAAATGGACAAATGATTGCTCACAGCAATGCTATTAGAAAGTTAATTGTAAAAGGAAGAAAATATATGCCTCAGGCAGTACATTTTGTTCCATGGGATTATATTATTCTTAATTCACCAAATTTTGATGTTTATTATAATTTATTAAAAAAACTAGACAAGGAAGATAAAGAGTTTCACAAATTAGTATTAGAAGTTCTAAAAGATAGAAAAGAAAGTGATGCAAATATTAATTTTATTCTTGAAGAGGTAGCCATATCTCATCTTATTCGTCAAAAAGAAATTGAATTTCCTAAGACTCTTGTTAAGAAAGATAACTTTAGACTAATTGCTTACCCTGGACCTCCTTTGAAAGCAGACATATACCAATGGAAAAATAAAATATTGCCTCAAAGCAAAGACTTTCCTTTTTATGCTTCACATTACGATTTAGATAAGAAAATTATATACAACTTTGATGAAAATTAATTTAGTTTATTCAACTTAAGATAGAAGATATAACGTCCATTATATTTATAAAGTCCCCTTGCTTAAATTATAAATGGCAGCAACACCCCCAGGCGCAAAAAAAAGAAAATTAGAATATAATGTAGATCAAGCAATATATGATGATTTCATCAAAGCCTGCAGCAAAAAAGGATATGCTCCACAGATAATTCTAGAACAAGCAATGAAGAAATTCACTCAAAACGGACAAATTTAAGTCCTTATGAAAAAATATTGGTTCAAAGCTAAAAAATACGGCTGGGGATGGTACCCATCTTCTTGGCAAGGTTGGTCAATTCTTCTTTTATTCATTATAATGGAAGTACTTTTGTTCATAAAACTAGATTCACACTCTGTTTCAGTAAACCAAACTCTAATCAGCTTTATTCCCCTCTCAATAATTTTAGTAGTAAAATTAATTATAATCTGTTACCTCACAGGAGAAAAGCCACGCTGGCGTTGGGGTAAATAAGCTAGATAATAAAATAAGATTATGGCATTAAACATCTACTTATTCCGTCATGCCCAAACTCCTTATAATGCAAACAATGATGTCTTAGTAGGGGGAAGATCAAATTTTTTAGAGTTATCTGTCCCCAAAGGAATTGAACAGGCCCAACTACTGGGAAAAAGATTAAAGGCAGAAAAGATAAAATTCGATAGGGTATACTCCTCTCCTGCCATTAGAACAATAAAAACCGCAAACATTGTATGTGATATCATAAACTTTCCAAAGGACAAGATAGTATTAGTTGATGACTTAATGGAATTATCACAGGGAGATTGGGAAGGATTAGATAAAGTTCAGGCCTATACTCCAGCAGTATTGTCACAAATGACAGAAAAACACTGGGAATTCAAAGCGCCCAATGGAGAGTCACAAAAAATGGTTGAAGAGAGAATGTATCAATGGGTTGAAAAACAATTAATAACCTCAGATCAAAATATTGCTGTTTTCGGCCATGGAATTGCAATAAAATGTCTTATTAGAAAAATCATGAATTCAGATCCCAGATTAACTTATAGAATTTCCATAGATAATTGCTCCATTACTCAATTTAAGTATAATCATGCTGGTCAACATAAAGGATGGAGCTTAATTAAAGTAAACGACACAGGACATTTAGTATAATAATCAATATAAACGACTAAACAAAGAAAAGGTAATGACAGTCGGAGTTGATGTAGATGATGTGGTAACTGATTTTGTTAATCCCTTGCTTGAATTCGTTAATAAAACGCGAAGCACAAGATTTTCTTACGAGCAAGTTTATTGCTACAATCTCTGGGAAGTATGGGGATGCACAAGAGATGAATCAATCGAAATTGTGAGGGATTTTTATCGCTCGCCCCAATTCGATTCATTACCCATAATACCTGGAACAGCAGAAGCCCTAAAAACTATTGCCCAGAAACATACTCTTACATTTATCACTTCTCGCTTTGCAGAAGCTATACCCAAAACCCCCATATGGTTTGATCGATACTGTTCTTTACCTAAACCCAGAATAATCTACTGCGGAGAGTATCAATCAGGAAGGGATGTAGCAAAAGCAGATATTTGTCTTCAAGAGGGGATTGATTGTATCATTGAAGATAACGCAAAATATGCTTTAGAATGTGCTCAAAAAGGAATAAAAACCATTTTATTTAATCGCCCTTGGAATCAAAACATAGAACATGAAAATATTCATAGAGTAAAAAAATGGGCCGAAGCATTAGAGCTTATCTAGAAACGATTATTAACCTTAATTCTCTCTAAGAATATGAAAAAGAGAGTGCTAGGCGTAAAGAAAGATATTTTTCTTCTTGGCATAGTGAGCTTTCTTACAGACGTCAGCTCTGAAATGATTTTCTCTGTTTTCTCTATTTTCTTCACAGTCATCCTTGGCGCCTCAATACTCCTTTTTGCTTTAGCTGAGGGTCTTGCAGACTTCTCCGCTTCATCTCTGGATTACATCTCAGGAGTAATCTCTGAGAAGACAGGCAAAAAGAAAATATTCACTGTCTTTGGCTATGGCTTCTCAACTGCAGCCAAATTAATTATTGCTTTCAAAAGTACAATTCCTTCAGCATTTGTATTTAGAGTAATTGAAAGATTCGGCAAGTCAATCAGAGGACCTCCAAGAGACGCATGGATCGGAGCTATAGCCGAGAAATCAAATCGCGGCTATTCATTTGCGATGCACAAATCACTAGACAGGGCAGGAGCCATTCTTGGTCCCTTAATTGCATTCTTCGTTCTTTCAAGATTGGGAGAAACACTTTCTTCATTTAAAGTATTATTCCAGATTGCGCTCATACCTGCAATACTATCTGTAGTTTTACTTTTTATAATAAAAGACAAGCCTTCAAAACCCCAAAAAATTAACCTAAGAAACGGTTATAAAAACCTAAGCAAGGAGCTAAAGCATTATATCTTTGCTTCAGCAGTTTTCTCTTTAGCTTACTTTAGTTTTAGTTTTCTTTTACTAAAAGCATATTTAGTGGGTTTTCAGATTAAAGAGGTCGCTCTTCTTTATATGATTTTCAACCTTTCTTTAGTAATCGCCTCTCCTATAATCGGAAAAGTAGGGGACAAAATAGGAAGAAAGAAGATTATAACTCTAGAATATATAATCTATTTCATAATAAGCACGGGATTCATCTTCGCTTATTCCAAGTATCAAGTAATAATACTTTTAATGTTATTCGGAGTTTTCTATGCGATAGATGAAAGTCAAAGCAAAGCCTATATTACAGATTTGGAAAAGAAGAAGAGAGCAGTTGCAATAGGCACCTATAATTTCATCATGGGATTAATCTACCTGCCTGCCTCCTTAATAGCGGCGGCATTATGGAAAATAGATCCTAACTATACATTTGTCTTCGCCTCGGTAATATCACTAGTAGCCCTTGTTTTATTTATGTCAAGAACCAAACGCTAAAATATTAAATTGGTTCTTGAGCATGCTCAAGAGTATAAATCTTGACATATCAAAAAGAAAAAAATTAACTCTTTTTAATGCTTTCGTTGTAATTCTCTAGCTCTTCTCTTCTAATATTCAAGAATATTCCGTATCCGATCCTGTCAACAAAGGTAGCAGGAATAATCGTATCTCTTCCCGGAGTTTTAACACGTATAGATCTTATTTCATTTTTATTTCCAGCTAGTTCTATGTCAGTTACTCTCCCTATTTTTTCTCCAACTGAAGAGAAGACGTCCATGCCCCTTAGTTCAAAAGCAACTTTAATATTGAGAAAAACCGCATGGGTCGCAATTCTTTCAATATAGCTCTTGCCGATAGACAATCCTTTTTTTAAAAACCCTTTATCCACTTCTATCCCTAAAAAATCCATGGTATTGGGGTCTATAAAAACTTTCTCGGTAATTCCAATGAATTTTCCATCTCGGTCTATAACATCTTTTCCAAGTAGATCATCAGAAGTTATAGCTTCACTCAGATTTTTGCCAGAAATGCTTTTTTGGGACATTATAATTGCTCTTGAGAATAATTGAACTCCCTATGGACTTAATATAGTTAGAATCAATAGAAAATCTCTTTCTAAACATTGATTTTACAACTAACTCTCCCATATCGTTAGTATTGTTCTTTCTAGTAATTTCCTTTATTTTCCCTATGACTTCTCCTTCATTAGTCAAGACCTTCATGCCTCTAAATAAGATAAAAGGATCTATAGTAAGAATGATTGCCTCTTCAGACAATTTTCCAAAATAACTAGAGCCAATATACAAAGGCTTGTTAAAGAGCCCTCTAGAAACGACAACACCCTCAACAACTAGTTTTGTATTTATTCTAACATTTCTTACTTTTCCAACAACAAATCCTTTAATAGAAATAACTTTCTTATTGATTAAATGAGAAAGATTGAGAGTAGATTCAATAGGTCCTTCTTTGGTCACTATTTTGATGAAGTCTTTCATCTATTTACTAGTAAAAATTAGTATAAAAACATTGACTTTTGCTTAAAAACAAACGCCTACTCAAATTTTCTTCTTTGCCCAGAAAACAAGCTGATCAGGATGGTCCTGATATCTCTTCCAAAAATCTTTGCCTTTTTCCTCAATTCCTTTGGAAGAAACCCGAGCATTTCTAAAAGTTAGCTGAGAAAACTTTAATTTTTCAAAGATTTCCTTAATAGTTTGTGTCTTCCAGACAAAATTATGGAAATGAAGAACTTCAAGGCCATTTTGATAGATAGATATCCTTCTTGGTGATCCTTCTATTTTGGCATTTCCTTCAGCACTAATTTCTACCCCATATATAGAATCAGAAAATGAAGAAGCATCTGGATGATCCAACATACCAAAGAAAAGGCCTCCTGGTTTGAGTAAAGCAGAGATATGGTTTACAACTTTTTTTAAATCATCTCTATTCATCGCATGATCAAGAAGAAAGAAACCAAGAACAATATCTGCCTTGCCTAGCAATTCTTTAGGAAGTGAATTTAGAAAATCTCCATCACAAGGATCAATAATGTGGTATATGATTCCTTGGGGGTTTTTCATTTCTTCTTCACGTGCAATCTGTATTTGTTTATGCGAAAGATCAATACCTACAACTTCTCTAGCTCCGTACTCTTTCGCTAAACGAGCTCGGTAGCCGCTGCCTGCATGAAGAACTACAACTTTCTTTCCCCTACCATTTTCCTTAATAAAGTTAGATATTTCATAATCATAAACATACTTTTGTGCAAGAGTGTTTTCAACAAGACGATATTCAACTGCAATGGCATCATACTGAGTTTTATGAATATGTAAACTATTTATCTTGCCCTCAAAATCTTTCTTTATCTGCTTCAATGCATCTTCTACCGAATCAAAGAAGTAATCACAATAAAATTTTAGCCAGGAATGTTTCCTTCTTTCTTTGGGAACAACAGCGTATACTTTTTTATCAAATAATTCTTTTGCGATAGTCACTTCGCACGCAGTACCTATAGACAATGCAGTAAAGTCCGCTATAACAACATCAGACTGCTTAATATAATGCTTATCTTTAGCAAGAATATAGGAAGGATCATAATCTTTAGTCTCAAAGTCATCTTTTTTCTGATATCCGATAAACTGCTCAAGCAATTCAAAGCCAAAGGATTCAACCAACCTAGCAAGATCTTTCCTTTCTTTTACCAATTCCTCAAATACTTTACCCGTAAATGGCATGGAGATAAAAACACGCAATTTCCTTTCTTTTGATTGGAGCTTCTTTAAATTTCTAGAGGTCATATTATAGTTTTGTAATTCCTTAAGTCCTTCCTATTTCTAAGAATAACAGATATATAAATTTGCCGCAGATTAATGCGTTAAAACAAAGAAAACCATGATAGCGGCAAACTTGACCGCTACTCCTAAAATCATAAATGAAAATAGCCTATATACATTATATCGGGTTATCCCTAAAGCAAAAGTAAGCAAGGGTGCAGGCAAAAACAGCAGATTGAAAAAGAAAACCCCCCAAGCGCCACGCTTATTTACAAATCGCCTTACTTTGTAAACTTTTTTCTTAGAAAAGAAATATAAGAGGGGCTTGCTCAATTTTTTACCCATGTAATAATTAGCTACCTGGGCAAGAAGAAAACCAGCATTAATCATCAAGGCAGACCAAAATAACGGACTACCTTTCGTTATAGCCAACCAATAGAACAGTTCTTCAGGCAAAGGTACAAAAAAGATGCTAGAACCAAATCCGGCATAAAAAATTCCTGCAGGAGTCAATGAATTAACCTGGGCAAGGATTAATTCTTTTATAGAAGTATAATAGGACCCACTCTTGCTAAAGCCCTCAAAAGTGCTGAAGAGAGCAATACTTAATCCTAAAATTATAACCAAACAGACAACAAATACGAGAAATACTTTTATTTTCTGGCGATTAGAATTTTCTATAATAAAGCGATCATCCCATTTTCCCATTATTAAATAAGAAATTATTATGTAATAAAGCTTTCCACATCAAGTTTTTTCAACTCTAATGCCTTTATCTGTATCCTGGATAGAATAACCTTTTTCTTTTATTTTATCTCTTATCACATCTGCTTCTTTCCATTTCTTCTCTTTTCTCAGCCTTTCTCTCTCTTCTACAAGTTTCTTGACATCATTGCTAACTTTAACTTCTCTTTCCTCCATGTCTTTCACATCTAATCCCAGCACAGAGTCAAAGTTTTCTAAAACTTCCAATTTCTTCTTAGGGTTAAACTCTTCATCGTCTAGCATTGCCCAGACTGTCTGCATAACTAGAGGCATATTCAAGTCATCATTGATTGCTTCTAAAAATAGTTTTTCATAGTTATCAGTCTTATCCTTTCCCTTCTTCTCACTCTCTCTAAGTTCGATTACTTTTCTTCTCATTCTTTCTAAAGCATTCTTTGCAGAATTTAAGTTATCCATAGAGAAACTTAGTTGGCTGCGATAATGCGCTAATAAGCATAAATACCTAAAGTCAAGTGCATTATGACCAAGATCTTCTAGTTCACTAATTGTATAAAGTCCTCCCTTGCTCTTGCTTATCTTTTCCCCCTTGAATGTTAAAAATGCTCCATGTATCCAATAATTTACATATTTCTTCCCGGTTGCACATTCGCTTTGAGCAATTTCATTTGTATGGTGTATCTGGATATGGTCCTCTCCTCCAGTATGAATATCAAAATGTTCTCCTAGGTATTTCATTGACATTGCTGAGCATTCAATATGCCAACCTGGAAAACCGACCCCCCATGGAGAATCCCATTCTTGCTGTCTCTTTACCCCATTTTCCGAAAATTTCCATAATGCGAAATCAGTTTTATTCTTCTTATCCCCAAATGCCACCCTCTTTCCTTTCTTCAACCCTTCCAGATTCAATCTTCCGAGTTTAGAGTAATCTTTAAATTTAAAACTATCAAAATATACTCCATCTGAGGTTTGATAAGTATATCCTTTCTTTTCTAGTTTTGTAATAAGGTCAATTTGTTCTTTAATATGTTCACTTGCCTTTGGCCATTTATCTGGTTGAAGTATGTTTAATTTAATTAAGTCTTCCTTAAATATCTTAAAATAGAAATTCGCAATATCTTTAGCATTCTTTCCCTCTTTTAAGGCGGCTTTTTCCATCTTATCTTCACCTTCATCAGAATCAGAGGTCAAATGCCCTACATCTGTAACATTAACTATATGATTTACTTTATACCCATTATATAACAAAGTCTTTTTCAATAAATCAGAAAAGATATATGCCCTCATATTTCCTATATGCTGGTAACTATAAACTGTCGGCCCACACGTATACATTCCAACTTGTCCTTTCTTTAGAGGCTTAAAGGTCTCCTTCTTCCTACTTAGGGTATTGTAAAACTCTAGTCCTGCCATCTCTAAAGCAAGAAAAACAATATTTTAAGTGTTTCTAATCGTAAAAGCTCCCTTCCAGCAATGTTTAAAAGATATTTATCCTTAACGACAGTATGGAAAAAGAGAAAAATCCAATTAGTAATGTTTTCCAGACAGAATGGAAATATTTAGAAAAAAGAAAAAAACATTTTGTTCTTTATGCAGTATTGTTTACTATTGCTGGAATAGTAAGTCTAATGACTCCGTTAGTCATTGGCCTAATATTTAACAAAGTACAGCAGCAAATTACTTCTCAAGCAGAACTATTTGACCTGATTAAAATGATTTTCCTTCTTTTAGCTATAACCATCACCTTTTGGATATTTCATGGAACTGCCAGAGTCTTAGAGCAAAAAACAGGTTATTTTGTAAATAAGAATTACATTAATTCGAAAATTGAAAAAGTCTTGGATTTACCCATAAAATGGCATAAAGATAATCACACGGGAGACACCATAGATAAAATTAATAGGGGGGCATCATCAATTAGTGATTTTTCTCGAGGCACAACGTTTGAGATATTTTATGCTCTCATAAATATAGTCGGCTCAATAATTATTATTTCTTTCTTTGATATATGGGCCGCAATCTTAGCTCTAGTTTTCTCATTCTTTACAATTTTCTTAATATATAGAATAGATTTGAAGTTAAATCGGCAATATAAAGAGATCAATATATATGGAAATAAGGTTTCAGCAACTGTATTTGATTATATTAGCAATGTTATTACCGTAATAACTTTAAGATTGAAAGACAGTGTAAAAAAAGACATAAATAAGAAATTAATTGCAAGCTACCCTGTAGAAAAAAAGAATATTGTTTTAAATGAAATTAAATGGGGTTCTGCAAGTCTAGCAATATCTTTAATGACGGTAATAGTATTAAGCTGGAAAGCGTATTCCGATTATAATAGTTTAGGAGTTATATACATTGGAACATTGTATATTCTTTATGGATACTTAACTCAAGTGGGCGATACTTTCTATAGATTCGCTTCATTATATGGGGATATTGTAAGATTCAGTTCACGGATCAACAATTCAAGCCCAATTGATAAAGAATATGAAAAGATAGAAAAAGAAAATAAAGATAATTTACAAAAAGACTGGAATGAAATATTAATTGAAGATCTCTCTTTTACACATAACAAAGAAGGAGAGATTTTACACCTGGAAAATATAAAATTTAACTTTCATAGAGGAAAGAGAATAGCTCTTGTTGGCGAATCAGGTTCAGGAAAAAGTACCATGCTGGCTATTTTAAGAGGACTAATGAAACCCGATTCAGGGAGAATGTATGTAAATAAAAAGTTAGTAGAAAATGGTTTTAGCAAGATTAAAAACAATATTACGTTAATCCCACAAGACCCTGAAATATTCAATAATACTATTCGATACAATATTACCTTAGGACTTCCGATACATAATGAAGATATTATAAAAATAATGGAAATGACAAGAATAAAAGAAGTTATTGACCAGCTTCCAAAAAAGCTTGAAACAAACGTTTTAGAAAGAGGAGTTTCATTAAGCGGAGGAGAAAAACAAAGATTAGCTTTAGCAAGAGGAATTCTAGCAGCAAAAAATAGCGACATAGTTCTAATGGACGAACCAACGAGTAGTGTAGACACTTTAAATGAAGTTAAAATCTACGAGAATATCTTTAAAGAGTTTAAAGAGAAAACCATAATTTCCTCCATTCATAAATTGCATTTACTTAAGAATTTTGATTACATCTATATATTTGATAAAGGAAGAATTGTTGCAGAAGGGGATTTATCAACAATTAAGAAAGATCCTACGTTTGCAAGAATGTGGAAAAAGTATATGGAGAATTAGTTTAGTTACTGTAGTACTAATTCTCCAGACAGAGATTTTGCATAATTTAACAGCAAAATTCTCTGTAATTCAAAGTAATCATAATTTCTTAACAAAATTCTTTATATGTCAAGATGTTTACGCATCTTGATCACCTCAAAATTATTATTTTGACGGCACAAAAATCATTGATTTTTGTTGTGATCAAGAACTATACAACTAATCTATTTACGTAGTTCTTGACATCTTCCATACTCTTCAGTTTGATAAATTCATTTCTCGCCTTAGCCGCTCCTTCAAAACCCCTAATGAACTTCCCACCGATATACTTTATCCTAGCTAAATCAACAATATCATATTTTTCTGCCAATTTCAAATACTCATTAAAAGCCTTAATATTCTTCTTGTAATCAAACTCTACTTCTTTTCCAGTTTTCAAATACAACAAAACTCTTTCAAATATCAACGGGTCCCCTATTGCTCCCCGAGCAATCATTACCCCATCGCAACCCGTTTCCTCCATCATTCTTGCAGCATCGCTTCCAGAGAATATATCTCCATTGCCTATAACCGGAATCTTAAGACTCTGCTTAACTTTCTTTATCCATTTCCAGTCAGCAGGAATATCTCGTCCATGGGTTGCTAATCTAGCATGTACAGTGAGTGCATCTGCGCCAGCACCTTCAATCTGCTTCGCAACTTCAATAACATTATTATTATCAAACCCAAGTCTTATTTTTGCAGTAACGCTCAATCCTTCACGTTTGAGTATCTTAATCATTCTTGCAATTTTATCAGGATTTTTTAATAAATAACTTCCAGCTTCATTGCCCGTAATTCTAATTGAAGGGCAACCACAATTAATGTCAATCAAATCGTAGTTCTTTAGTTCTGGCAGCTTCGCAAATTTAGTAAATTCAATCTCATTGTTCCCCGTAACCTGCAGCCCTACTGGCTTCTCGCCTTTACGCGTTTTCATTAATTGCTTAGTTTTCTTATTCTCATGTAAAATTGCATCTATATACAACATTTCAGTATATGCCATTGCCGCTCCTGCCTTACGGCATATCTCCCTATAGGCCAAGTCAGTAACATCTACCATTGGCGACAATAGCAACGGATTTTTCAGTTTTATTTTTCCAATTTTGAATCCTTTCATATAAAATAACTAAAAACTATATTTATAAATCAAGCCCTTTAACAAAAGTAATGGTAGAAGTCAGAGCAATCACATCAGAAGAAAAAAGAATAGCAGGACTACTAGAAAAAATACTAAGGACTTTTCCCCTATTAAAGGAAACGGATAAAATCCAAGTTCACTCTCACCATGGTAAATATGCAGTAGCATATCTAACAGAAGGAAATATTGATGCAGAAACAACTCATTTTCGCCTAGAATTAAGAGAAGATATTTGCGATATGTCAAGATTTGCTAGCGATACGAATCTTGAGCATGCTCAAGAACTGAAAATTCTTGACATTCTTGGTTTTGAAATTAAAGAAGACCAAAGAGACAAAGGATATGGAAGAGCATTATATCTAATTGTAGAAGAATTTGCTAGAGAAACAGGTTATAGGAAAGTACAAACTTCTCCATCCGGGCAGGGAGTCACTTTTTGGCCATATATGGGCCTAACACAACCCTGCGAATTTGGAGTAGAAAAGATATTATCATAAGTATATTTTAGTAAAGTGACAATACAACGTAAACATTTATATAGAATGTCTCTTTTACTAAAAAATGGAAAAAGACATCGATAAAATCCCAAAAAATGCTGAGACAGATATTGTCATCCGCGTAGATGATTTTGGCGGTAGAAGAGGGGTAACAATTCGCGAGTTCGTTAAAAGTGAAAGATACTCTGGTTTTACAAAAGCAGGAACAAGAATACCTGCAGACAAATTTAAGATTTTCAAAGCCGCAATTAATTCAATAGATGAAAACGAATTACTAGAAGCAGTTACAGAAGAACAATCTTCTCTCCCTCAATCTTCAGAAAAATCCTCTGAGCAAAAAGGGCAAAAAGAGACGCATCCTAAGAAATCAAAAAAGATAGAGTCTATAGAAGAACAGGAAATGTAAATCCTTCTTCTACAGCTTGATTCACGAACCTAAAGATGCCTGGATTCCAGCTACATCTTCTTCAGTAATTTCTACTTTCTCATCCCCTACCCTACTATCACTACTAGAGGCCTCACTTTCAACTTTATTTTCTAATCCTAATTTAGAATTCTCGTCACGAATAGGCACATCTTGGGTTATAACTTGATCCGTTTGAGCTGGCGCATATACTTCTGTATAAACTTGCGTAAGTAAATCTTTATCAACTGCAAAACGCGTTCCTACTTTGGGCTCCTTTGAAGCAAAAACAGGGTTTAATTTATTCAATTGAGTCCTAGTAAAATACCCTGAACAAGTTTTTATCGTACCTTTCTTTCCCCTAATCTGTTCTCCCGGATAAATCCTAATCTTTACACCATCATCAGAAACTTTAGTAATTTTTAATCCGTAACCTTCTCTCTTAGTAGCCCTATAAATAGCAAGTCCTCTAGCCAAACCCGGAGAATAAGTAAATTCATGGCCTGCTTTAAGCTGACCGTTCCTTGTTGACCCAGGACATATTCGATAAATCTCGTCTATTTGTTCGCCTCTAAAACTCATTCCTGGAACTTCATATTTCTTATCTCTATGACTGAATCTAAAAGGAGGATCAAATTCAACTTCTGCTTTTCTCATTTTAGAGTCATAAGATGTAACTCTTAACTTGGTTTCAGCAGCTACAAATTTTATAGGTTCATCGGTGGATTCAACCATGTCTAAATAAAAAAAACACCATTAATAAATATTCTGATGATAGAATTAATTCACTTTTTTCACTAATTGCCCATGCGAAACTTCGTATCTCTCCCCCACTTGAGGATCGAACTCTTCTCCACCCAGCCATCGCATGAAAGGTTGCCAAGCCATGGTTCGATAACTCAAAGTTGTCTGTGAACCATCATCAAAATTAACGTTTCTAATAACTCTAGGATTGTACCCATGCATCATAGGAATATTGTCACTCCATTTTTCATCTACATAACTTACAGTCTTGGTTGAATTGTCCATATTATGTAAACGGCTTGCCATTTTTGTTCTCGGAGAATCTAAAAGACCATTATGAGAAAGTAAACTATACAAAACCAAGCCCCCAATTGCTACTTTAGCTACTTCTCCCATGGTAGGCAATTGGACAACATCTCTTATCCGAGGCAATTTAACCATAAAATTCCATCTTTATTTGATTTATAAAGCTTTTTATTCTTCAAAGGCGGTTTGCCCTATATTTTCCAGGCTTTCTTTAATTCCTCTAGTTTCTTTTCCACTAGCTTAATTCCTTTGTCCATAATACTATAATCTATCCTCCCTAAGTTCTTCCCGCTAAAATCAAAGTTTCTTTCTTCAATTAGCTCTTCCTTCTCCATTTCAAAAAGCAATTCCTTTAATTTAATCGTGTCTTTCATCTTAAGCCCATTTAATTCAAGAAATCCTATTATTTCCTCTAAAGTAAACCCAACTCCATCAAACGTTGATGAATCTCCTTGCAAGAGATAGAGTATTCCTTCTTTAACAGCGGTACTTTTCATATTTTAAGTAAAACACCAGTTTTTTAAATACCTTTGTGATTAAGAAAGTATGTGAAGAAAGCACAAATACGCCAGCCAATCGTCACAGTCGCTGGCCATGTAGATCATGGGAAAACCAGTCTATTAGATCAATTTAGAGGTAGCTCTGTCCAAAGTGGAGAAGCAGGGGGAATTACACAGAAGATCTCATTTACAAAATATCCTTTAACTCAAATAAAAAGAGCCTGCCCTTTGATTGATAAACAAGGAATTGATCTTGAAATCCCCGGTTTTCTATTCATTGACACCCCGGGACACGCAGCCTTTACAAATTTAAGAAAACGTGGAGGAACTCTTGCAGATTTAACCATTCTTGTTGTCAACATAAAAGAAGGAATAAAACCACAAACAGCAGAAGTATTGCAAATATTAAAGGCAAATAAAACTCCTTTCTTGATTGCATTAAATAAAATAGACACTATCTCAGGATGGAAGCCGTTTAATGGTAAAACGCTAAAAGAGTCTATCGAGTCCCAAGCAATCAACGTCAGTCAGGAATTCCAGGAAGCATTATTGACTTTCCAAGGTTCTCTCTCAGAGCATGGTTTTGAATCAGATTTATATTATGAAATCTCAGACTTTACAAAAAGAGTAGCTCTCGTTCCCTGCTCTGCAAGAACAAAAGAAGGCATTCCCGAATTATTATTAGTTCTTTGTGGACTCTCGCAAAGATTCCTTAAAGAAAGACTAACTATCTCAGATAGTGCTAAAGGAGTCATCCTAGAGATAAAAAAAGAGAAATCCTTAGATTCAATCGAAGCAATTCTATATGATGGTACTCTCAAAGAAGGAGATGAAATTGCGATAGCAAGTTTCGATACTTTAATCACTTCAAAAATCAGGGCAATAGAAGAAATAGAATCTCTTTCTTTTAAGTATAAATCAACAAAAGAAGCAACAGCAGCTACCGGAGTCAGGCTTCAGCTCACTAATAAAGAAAATCTTCTCTCAGGAATGCCCTTTCAAAAAATAGACAATAACCTAGAAAAAATTAAGGAAAATTTCAAAAAAGAACTCTCTCATGCAATAAAAACAGATCCACAAGGGATTATCATAAAAGCAGATTCTCTAGGCAGCCTAGAAGCTCTAATCACTCTCTTAAGACAAAATCACATTAGTATCGTAAAGGCAGGAGTCGGCCCCGTAAGCAAAACAGATATTGTTTCTGCAAAAGCAAATCTAGAAATAAACTCTTTAGATGCCGTAATCCTTGGTTTTAATGTTAAACTGGATGAAGACACTCAAGCAGACAACATCAAAATCCTCACTAGTGAAGTCATCTACAAACTCATTGAGGACTTGCAAGTATGGAGAAAACAAAAGCAAAGCGATGTGGAAAGAGAAAGATTGATGGAACTTGCAACAGTCTGCAAATTAGAAATCTTACCTCAATATATCTTCAGAAATTCCAATCCGGCAGTCTTTGGAGTGAAAGTATTGGCGGGAAAAATCAAGAATAACCTTCCATTGATAGATCAAAATAACGAGGAAGTAGCTAGAGTAAAAGCGATTCAATCTGAGAAAAAGTCAGTAGAGGAAGCTTCAGAAGGTCAAGAGATAGCAGTCTCCCTTCCAGGAGTAGCTTTCGATAGAAAGCTCAAAGACATCAAATTCCTATACTCCCAATTAGGCGAAAGTCAATTCAAGAAATTTAAGCAAAATAAAGATCTTCTATCCCAAACAGAAATAAGAACTTTAGAAGAAATAGCAGCCTTGAAGAGAAAAACCAAGTTAGACTGGGGCGTTTAGATTAACTACAAAACCTTCATCTCTCTCAAAGCCTTATCAACAAACTCTTCAACCCGTTCTAAATCAATGTTTTTATAACCCTTATCAATTCTTGTTTTTAATTCCGCTTTTACTCTATTAACTACCTTCTTCTTAATCTCCATAACATCAACCTCAAGTAAATTTCTTTCAGTCGGATTTATCTTTTGCCTATATTTATTTGCAATTTTCCAGCTATTAATAATTTCATTTCTATAATATTCCTTTATCTCTACCCTATCTATAGCTTTCTCCAAAATTTGATGAATTACAGAATTAGCCAAATTTGAGATTAACTTTGCAATATCACTATTTCTTCCCATTTTCACTCTCTCCGATATTTTCAAGAATCAAATTAAAGGTTTTATTGAATATTTCCCTAAAATTATCTAAAAATAACTTATTCAGCATATTATTCTTTATATCATTAATCTCGACATTAAACGAATTCTCAATTTCTCTGTTTATTACCTCGCGGCTGAGCTTTCTTCCTTGCATAAAAAGCAATATAGAAATCATATTCATAGTAAAATAATACTTCTCCTTTCCATTTAATATCTCAAAATTATCTATCAATGTCTTGCTTTTTAGAAGATTTAAGTCCAAAAATTTATAATTTATCTCTCTTTTAACATTAAAAATTAATCTATTCTTCGATACGCATTTGCTTAGCATTAAATTATACAAGGGGTCTGTAGATAATCCGCTAGATAGTTCTTTATTTGTTAATTGAATGATATGAATTTTTATTCCAAATAATTCGTCTAACTGTTTATTCAATAAGCTAATATTTGTCTTATCCTTATGAATAATCAAAATATCAATATCGTTAAAATTAAACCCCTTCTCTAAAAAGCTTCCTGTTATGATTATATTCTCATTCTCTATTTTATTATCTAAAATCTCCATTATTTCCTCGATTATCTTTATCTTAACTGGTTCGATTTTTCCAGTACTATAATAAAATAACTTTAACTTTTCAGATTCGTCTTCTCTTTTTTCTATTTTATTTAAAGGATAAATAACAACATAAGTTCCACTACTAAACCCATTTCTATTTTTAGGCAGATAAATCTGATCCATTTTGCTTCCTTTGCTTATCTTTCCTATTATTTCTACCATATTACGTAATAGTACGTAATAGTACGTAATATTAATAAACCTTTGTATTTTTATAATTTAAGTTAAAATTGACTGGGGCGTTTAGTCAGTTAAATTGCTTCAACTCCCTAAGCAAAGCAAACTCGCTTCTAGGCAAATATTCCACAAAATACTTGTATCTAAAAGCCTTTTGCTGTCTAGCTCTTCTTATATAAAGAGTCTTTTCTTTTGTCTTCATTTTTCACCTCCCTCAATATTTATTTTCATAATCCATTAAATGCTTTACATATTAATTGGGTTGTTAAAGTCAAATTAAGAGTAATAGTAGAGAAAATAAATTCACAAGATTTAAATATAAAAGTCGCAGGTAAAATTACCTACCTTTCTTCTTTTGTAGCCTCTCTAACGCTTCTTCTCCGAGTCTCTCTTTGCTTAAATGAAAACTCTCCTTGAACTCCTTCCAATATTTCTTCTTATCATAATACAATAAAGTTACGAAAGTTATAGTCATTGTTATTAAAGACCCTAGACCTGCTAACGCCATATCCTTTATCGGGTCAAACTCATCTCCCTGGGTTCCTAGATATGCAATTCCCAGATCTCCTCCAAATATAATTGCAGTTAACCACTCAATAATCTCATATATTGCGCTTAGAGATAAAACAAATTCAATAGGTAAATAAAACGACCAAAATCCTTTTGTTGAGCCTATTCTATTGAATGTTTCTCTAATTGCGTAAACCATTAAAAATCCAAAGCAAAAGTGGACTATTCTGTCATAATGATTTCTAGATAATCCATAAAAGCTTTGCAACCAAAACCCAAAAGGCACTTCTGCATAGGTATAATGCGATCCAATAATATTCAAGGTCATAAACACAAACATCAAACTATAGGATAATCTCGAATATCTAAACCACCTATGCGTCAAATACAATAGTACCAAGAAAGTTAAATTTATTAGATTCTCAAGTATCCAATCCTCAAAATATTTTACATTAAACGCCAAAAGTACCCATATCCACAGAAACAAAATAAACAAAAGTAAATGATAGCTATCTTTATATTTCATTTTGGTAAAAGTATAACCAAAAAGTAAGGCAACTAAAAAGGAAACGATAAATATAATCCAGGGACCAATAACCAAATTTATTACGATAGGAGAATCCCATACATAAGTGCTTCCAAAACTAATAGTTAAAGAAATAAAAGTCCAAAATCCTGCATTTAGTACCAAAAATAAGTTAGCAAATCCTTTTTTATTATAAGCAATGACCATAAGTAACAAACTCATCAAACACATAATTAACTTAGAGAAAATAGTAAGCGTCTCAAATCTTTGCCCAAGAAAAAAGAAGCAGAAAAACACAAAAACTAACATGAAAAACATCAGAAAAGGATTCATTTTTTTAGAGAGTGCCCTTTTCTCACCTTTTTTATACATCTATAAACTACCAAAAAGTAATATTTAAAGTTTACTTGAATGTATAAAAAACTACCCTATCCGAAAAATATTTAAACTATAGTTATTCTATAGTCTAATGGTAACAACAATTCAGCTCAACGAAGATGTAAAAAGAGAATTAGATAGAATGAAATCTAATAAAGAAACATACGAAGAAGTAATTTTAAATTTAATGAAGATTGCTGAAAAATACAAAAGTGAACAAGAAAAGTTGCTGATTGAGGGATGTAAAGAAATGTATGATGATATGTCTAAGATAGCTAAAGAGTGGGAAGGGACTCTAATGGATGGTTTGGACAAGAATGAAAAATGGAACGAATTATAAGAGGAGAGATTGTAGTAGCAAACTTAGAACCGACCCAAGGTTCAGAACAGGGCGGGATCAGGCCCGTATTAATTATTCAAAATGATACTCTTAATAAATATGCTCCCACAACAATAATTGCTCCAATAACCTCCAAAATTTACACAAAGGAGTATCCCACAAATGTAATAATCAAAAAAGAAGAATCTAGATTAAAATTAGATTCCACAATTCTGCTAAATCAGATAAAAGTGATTGATAAAAAGAGAATTATTAAAAAAGTTGGATCACTTGATAATTTCACAATGAACAAAGTTGACAGAGCAATTAAAATAAGTCTCAATCTCGATTAAAATTATGTAAAAATCAACTTAACTCTTAAATTTAAGTCCTCAAAAAGCTTTAAAAACCTACTTTATCACATATAAAAATGCCATTCAAACTAAATATAGGCGAAAAAGGAAAAAGCTGGAAATTAGAGTTAGAAACAGAATATCTAATTGGAAAATCTGTCGGAGAAACAATCCACGGCAAGGAATTAAAACACGAATTAGAAGGATATGAATTTGAAATATCCGGCGGTTCAGATATCTCTGGTTTTCCCTTGTCTAAAGACGCTGAAGGAATTGGATTAAAGAAAGTATTATTAACAAAGGGCTGGGGAATGAGAGATAATACTAAGGGAATAAGAAGAAGAAAGACAGTCAGAGGAAAGACAATTTCTAGTAAAGTAGTTCAGATCAATCTCCGCGTTGTAAAGAGCGGTAAAACTACTCTAGCGCATGTCTTTCCAGATCAGAACAAAGCTCCAGAAGCTGTTAAAGTTGAAGAGAAAGCTGTTGAAGTAGCTGCTTAAATAAATATATCTAATTATAAAAAATCAATTAATTTTTTTAATTATTGCATCCGCTCAAATGCTCAATAATCGCATTTGAAAACTGCGTAATAGTTATTTGCCCATTGTAAAATTGCGGGGCATAATCATTCAGTTCCGTCTGACTAACCGTTCCATCACTATTTGCATCTGCTCCGCTTTCACAGGTTGGTTCTTCTCCTGTATCACTAAACAAATCGGTAACTTCTTGCTGCGTCAAAGTCTTACTATACACTCTCACGTCGTCCATTGTTCCATTAAAGAATAAATCATCTCCACCACCGTCCTTTCTGGCAATATAGAAAGCGTTATTAAACACAGGATTGGCATTGCCACTTCCTACCATAACTCCATTGACATAGATTTTAACATTACCATTCCCCGCAGTTAAAGTTATAAAAGACCATGCATTCAAAGGAATAGAGCCTACATCTCCAACTAAAGTGTCATCATCATACCAGTAATCAAGTTTACCATTATGCAAATAAAGCGCTCCAAAATCAGTTCCTGCCCAAGCACTTCCTGTACTATCTGCAAATATATTATGCCATTTTCCATTAGTGGAAGTTGCAGGATTAATCCATCCGCTCACGCTAAAGCTACTTCCTGCATTTAGCGTAGTAGCATAATCAACCCTATCATTTGTTCCATCAAAAAGATAAGCAGCATTTGTATTCCCATTTCTATCAGCTGTCAAAGCTGGACAATTTGCCCCGCAACTGCCATGCCTTACATTTGGCGAGCTATCTAAAATTCCATCACTTGTAACATCATCAAATTTATAATGCAATTCTAAAGTTTCTGGTATGGGGCATTGATCATAAACACACTGATAACTCGCACTGCATTCCACCCTATTGCACCCATCAGGATTAGAACATAAATCTATATCTCCAGTTGCAACACATGCTCCTGCTCCATTACATTGCGCATTGCTTGCGCATTCTCCTCCCGCAACTGTGCAACTCGTCCCGCTTGCAGCATTATTTGTTAAACATCCGCTTCCTGCTGCGCCTCCGGCTCCAACACATCTATCATTTGTCGTGCAAGCATTATTATCATTGCATACAGTATCATCAGCCGCATTACAAGTATCACTCGCTTCATTACAAGTAGTCGTACATGAATATGCATCTGCAATACAAGGAGCTGTTCCTGAAACACACTGTCCGGTTCCAGTATTGCACGTCTCTGCTCCATCGCAGAAATTACCGTTGCTGCATTGCGCATGAGTAGTACACGGTGCAGCTGTCCCGTATTCATATGCGCCGATATCGTAATCCGCAACCCCATCTCCCTTTCCTGCAATATCAATCGGTCTGCTATTCCCATCAAAATCTTTCATGTTTGTCAATCCCATTACATTTTGTATATTTACCCCAACATCAATTGCAGGACTATTTTGTTGTAAGTTGAAATCTCCCAATACATCGCCACTGATATAATCTACAAATAAAGGATTAGCAACAATGCTATTTACTTCATTTCCGGCCCCCACATTGCTATACTTTGTTGGATAAAATAAATTATAGTCAGAATTGACATTTGTTATTCCAGTGTCTATATCAATGCCATGATTATCATACATAATATTATTTCTAATTTTAATGTTGTCGACAATTCTTCCTGCTTTTTTAACGATCCTTATACAAGGATAAGTTCCCAAGTCTCCACAAGTATTAGAGTGAATTTCAATATCCCGAACATTAAAATTAATAATTGGGTTGCTCGCTCGATCCCATGAGAAATCTAAGAAAATGCCTGGAGGCTCACCAGTATATATGGCGTTATAAAGAATATTCCCATAAATTTCAATTCCACTAAAATCAGTGCCACTCGCTTCATCCCCATCACAACAAGGACTAATGTAAATTAATTGCGTATATCCGAAAATTAAATTATTCCTAATTGTCAAATTTATATTGCCTTGAAGATGTTTTTGCGGATAGAGATCAAGCCCATCCTGATGACAGGGATCTGGAAGATTATTTGTATTAAAAGTTGGACCATGAATATAATTATTTTCAATTGTCATATTATAAGAGATACCATGCCCGACAGCATCACAATCAATTTCATCTATATGGTTGCCCCTTAAAATAACATTGTTTCCTTTGCCTATTCTTATTGCATTATACACTCTCTTAATCTCATTATTCTCTAAAATAACTTTTTTCAAAGTTCCACTAGCTCTAATTCCTGCAGATTGCGAATTTTGTGCATTTCCTCCGCGCCGCCCATCATGAATATAGTTATTGACAATTTCAATTCCTTCTGCGGTATTATCATCATTAGATTGTAAATAAACAATATGTTCCAACGCATTTCGAATATCAAATCCCTCAATTCTAATGTATTTTCTCTGATATAAATTAACCGCATAATCCAAACTTTGTCCATCAATAA
Organism: Candidatus Woesearchaeota archaeon; assembly: GCA_964355135.1. GTDB lineage: Archaea > Nanobdellota > Nanobdellia > Pacearchaeales > GW2011-AR1 > UBA73. Next base: position 103,188 of record CAYHCG010000003.1, read on the forward strand.
TAATCTGACAATCTGTCTTGGATTGCTTTGCCTGCGCACTCGAATCTCCCTGACATCCCTCTCCAGGATAAGCCTTAAAAGTAATTTTCTGACTTGGAGTTCCAGAGTTTACCGGAGCCAAACTCTCGGTATATATCCCTGATCTTGCACAGACAATATCGCCAGCAACTGCAACATTCGCTGCACCAGTTAAAGTCTTATATGCTCTTTCTGTTCCTCCAGTACAAGAACGTGTTGCTTCGTTATAGGTAGTGCATGTACTAGGAACAATATTCTTATCAACAAAAATAGTGCAGCCAGTAGGTGAAGATAATGCTACTTGTCCCTCTTGCTGCTCTCCTCCAAATCCAAAGAAATCCTTAAAATTATTCCAAATACCATCTCCTGCAATTCCTCTAAAAGCTAAATCATCTCCATCATAAACACTCAAACCATTAATGCTGGCTCTAAAGACCCCTAAAACAAGTATTGCAGCTAACAAAACTATTAAAGAAACTAATAAAATACCTCTCCTCTTCATATGTCCTTATATCTTTATGAGTTTAAAATCTTATTGTTTCAAAAGAATTATTGTTAAGATATACAAAGTTGCCAACCATCCAAACCCTTATAAAACCCATTTTCTCTTTCTTTATATGTCAAGAATTAATTGAATTCTTGAGCATGCTCAGAAATCGGAGATTTATGACAATGGCAGAGAAAAGTAAACAACAAACAGTTTCAGCAGATGAATTAGAAACTATTAATATAGGTATCTTTGGACACATAGATCATGGTAAGACTTCGCTACTTGAAAAAATAAGCGGAAAATGGACAGATACTCACTCAGAAGAAATTAAAAGAGGAATAACCATAAAACTAGGATATGCAGATACAATCATCTGTAAAGACAAAGATGAATATAATATCTCCGGCAAGGGAACCCCAGTAAGACACGTATCTTTTATTGATTCTCCAGGACATGAGATGTTAATGGCCACAACTTTATCTGGAGCAGCTTTAATAGATGCTGCAATTCTAGTTATTGCTGCAAATGAAGGCATAAAGCCTCAAACTCAAGAACATTTAATGGTCTTACTTGCAAAAAAAGTAGAAAAAATTATAGTTGTTCAAAATAAAATAGATTTAGTTAATATTGAAGTAGCAAAAAAGAATTATTCTGAAATAAAAAGATTCCTTGGAGAAAAATACGCAAGCTCTAAAATAATTCCAGTTTCAGCCCAACAAAATGTTAATATTTCGCAAATCTTAAGAGCAATCTGTGAAATATCCATTCCCAAAAGAAACCCTGCAGATATCCCAGTATTTACAGTAGCAAGAAGTTTTGATATCAACAAACCAGGTACATCTCCAAAAGAATTACATGGGGCAGTGTTAGGAGGAACATTAATACAAGGAAAATTAAAGGTCGGAGATATGATTGAAATAAAACCTGGAAGAAGCACTAAAGAAGAAAACGAAAAGAAATATCATTCAATCAATACAAAAATAATCTCCCTTTTCAAAGGCTCAAATAAAACTGCAGAATTAACTCCTGGAGGCAGCATGTCAATAGAAACAGATCTTGATATGGCATTAGCTAAATCCGATGCTTTAGCAGGCAATCTAGTCTCCCATATCGGAAAATTACCGCAGTCTTCAAATATTATAAAAATGAAATATCACTTATTTCCTAGAGTTTTTGGAATATCAAGTGAAACAAAAGTAGAAGAAGTAAAAAAAGGAGAAGTTATAATGCTTTCAATAAACACTTCTGTAACTGGCGGAACGGTAACTACAATAAATAAAGATGAATTGCAGATCTCTCTTAAAATCCCAGCAATTTTCTTCAAAAGTGAAAACGTTGGCTTGGGTAGAAATATCCTAGGTCACTGGCGTTTGATTGGTTATGGTGAGGTAATATAACTCACTACTTTAATCTTGTAAATAAGAGCTATGTTGCCGAAGAGAAGTAATATAATTCACAATTATATAAATTAATAAAGAATTATCTTGCTGAGCAGAACTTATTTAACTCACCAAAAATTTTAAATTAGTACTTAATTACTGAACAGAAGTAATCTAAGGAAAACTTTTACTCTTTAAATTTATGAGTCATTTTCTTTATTTCTACTTTATTTTTATGTGACTTAGATTTGCCAATTATTAAAATAACAATGACAACAACTACGACTAATGCAAATATCAATAAGAAGACTACGACAGTTGTCTTGGAGAAAGTTTTTCCACCTATGACTAAAGATCCATTGCTTAAGTCTTCCTCTCCTACTTCTCCGCAAATTTGCTCTAAAGCAGGCATGCTCGAAGTAGTTCCGCAATTATTTGCATCTGTACAAGACTTTGATTGCGTTCCGTTTATACACTCGCCAAATTCTGTGCAATTCCAAGATTCAATGCAAAGAGCACCTCCCTCAACATCTAGTTCTGAGACATCTAGTTCTGAAGTGTCCTCTCTGCTTGTACATCCACCATCACTTGGATGATCTACTTTTCCATCACCATCATTATCACTTCCATCTCTACATTGAGGTGTAACAGAGCTGCCGCCGCCACCGCCTCCTCCGCCGCCACCACCGCCAGGATTATTAGGAATTGTCTGTCCCTCTACAACTTCATATGTTGAAAATCCAGAAATATTTAGGCTATAATTTCCTCCATTATAACTTACAAAAACACAGGATGTGCAATCCACCCCATCCTTTAACACTTTAGGCTGATTAAATCCAATATTATAAAATGTCAGTTTGGATGCAACATTCAATCTTCCGATTCCATCGCCGTTTATGTCAACTCCTATTTTTTTGCTATCAAAAGTAATAAATCTATTCAAATCTAATCTTGAGAAATCTATGCTTGGATAGAATTGAATCTTACCATTATTAATATTTTCAATTACTACATTGCTTACATTACTTATATTAATCACTAATGAAAAATTAGTGGTGGCTCCATTAAATCCAGAAGAAGCTGGAAGTAAAAAACATCCTGTAGCATTAAATATGCATTGATTGCATCTCAATAGACCTCCGGCAGGATATCCCTGGACTATACAGCTAGAACTACCTAAGTCAGTTCCATCGCATTGCTCGCTACCCTCTCTAAAATTGTTATTATTGCAACTTGGTATTTGACACTGATCTAAAACATCATTACACGTCTGTCCAGATGGACAAGGATCTGGCTGATCTAAACAACCTAATGTTGCACTGCAAATTTCTGATCCATCACAATATAATCCATTTGTACATAAAGAATTATTTACAATGTGAAATATAGAATCAGTTGGTTCATTGCAAGAATCGATTGTACATGCAACGCCATCTGTTAGAGAAGGTGCGGTTCCAGGCCTGCATCCTAAAGTAAGGCTGCAAAATTCTACTCCGTTACAAAATGCTCCATCATTGCAAGCGGCATCACTGGCAACATGACTGCAACTATCGGTTGCTTCGTTACACGAATCAGTCGTACAGGAAACCGAATCAGCGCAATTTACACTAGTTCCCGCCTGACATGCATTATTAACACATCTTTCTGTTCCGTCACAATATAATCCGTTGTTGCAATCAGCATCACCGCTGCAAGAAACAACAGATACCGTAGTGATTCCAGCGACTGTTCTCAAAACATTACTCCCCATACTGTAATTGCCCCTAAATTGATAAGGCCCAATAGAATTAGGTGCTTTTACAGTATAAGTATATGTCCTATCCGCAGGATTAGTATAATTAACAAAAATAATTCTCAAGGAATTAGCAGTTAAATTGACAGTCCCTCCTCCAAAGCTGACAAAACTCCATCCCGTAGGAATAAATTCCTCTATCGCGTAAAAATTGTCAGTTGAATTAACATCCACGATCATATTTACATTCAAGTTACTATTCCTCATAACATTGCTGCTGGAAAAGCTCCTACTAACAGTCCCGCCGCTAACAAAAGAAGCTGCGATAACTATTAACAAGAAAAAAATACCCCCTCTTTTCATATCTTATTATCTTAATTATCCTTTAAATACTCTATGGGCACTGTCTTCTTTATACAACAAAATTATATTTTCAAGAAGACATATAATAAAGTCTAAATACCCCCATAACTAACCATATATGTATTAACTACTCAGTAGTTAAAATAGTAACATTTAAATACTCTTTTTGACTCTATAAAGTATGAAAAAAAGAACATTAGCCTTAGTAATAATGACTCTTTTAGTCGTTAGTATCCTTCCTTTGAGTACAGCAAGAGACAATCCTAGAATTTCAAACGATAAAAATATCCGTAGTACAAGAGATACTCAAAAAATACAAGGAACATTACAAGTCGACATTTATGATGATTTTGACAACCATAAATCCTGGACAGAATATAGTATAACAGACACTGCAGGAAACACCTATAAAATAGATTCTAAAAATGTCAATTTTGAAGCTGGAGACACTATTAGTGTTGAAGGCTCAGTTTCCTCAGGAGAAATAACTGCATCTAAAATTTCCCTAATAAACTCTAGCAATCAAAGATCAATTTCTACAGGACAAAGAAATGTTGCTTTAATTTTAGTCAACTCTATAGACAATCCAATTCAGCCAATATCAACAAGAGAAGCTTGGAACAAAGTATTCAGCCCCAGCACAAAATACTCGTTAAATTCATATATGTATGAAACATCAGAAGGAAAGTTAAAAATAAATGGAAAAGTTTTTGGCTGGTACACTGTAAATTTAAGTGAAAGTGATTTATGTAATGGTGCTTGGCAAAAAGGGTATAAAGCTGCAGATAATGATATTGATTACAGACAATTTGATACACTCATTGTAGCTTTTCCAAGAACAAACTGCCCTTGGGGAGGATTAGCACAACCAGCTCCAAGTAGGACAAACACTTCAGAAGGCTGGATTTACCTTTATCGAGCAAGTATTAATGGAATGGATATGTTAGATAATGGAGCCGTATCACATGAATTCGGACACATACTACAATTAAGACATGCAAATGATTTAGAATGTGATACTACAACTCTAGGAAAACCATGTTCTACAATTGAATATGGAGATCAATTTGACATTATGGGTCTAGCATCAAGTCCTTATAATGGCCACTTTAATTCAATAAATATGGAAAAACTTAATTGGCTAAATAATGATAATATTGCAGTAACGTCTAATTCTCAAAGCATTAAAATTTATCCAATTGAAATCCCTAGTAAAAAAGTCAAGTTTGTCAAGGTACCTATTAACTCCAATTACTCATACTATCTTGAATTTCGAAGACCGATTGGGTACGATATTGATGGTTACAATTTTGGGATGAATATATACAATAAAGATATTTATGACGGAGTTATGATAAGAATGAATAAAGTTATATCGCCAAACTCTTTTGGGCAGAATAGCGCAGCAAACTCTCAGTTATTGGATATGACTCCCAAAAGCAACCCTGCCAGTTCTCCAGAATATTGGGTTCAATTACACGATTCATTAGATGTAGTTTTAAGAGAAGGAAACACATTTACTGATCAAGTAAATGGAATTCAAATAACGACTATTGATGTAACAGAGGAATATGTTGAAGTTTCTATAACTAAAATCTAGTTTTAGAGAAGTTTGAAAAACTACCGTTTTTCAACAACTAAGACTATTATGCAAACTTAAAGGTTTTTATCGTGGATGTAGTTTATACGTTTTTTGCGAAATTCAAAAACATGCATTAAAATTTGGATTTTGCAAAGTTCTCTTTAAGCAGTCATATCATGCAAATTATTAATATCTACAGAAAGATGTAAAGGCCCTTTTGGTCCAAATCCAGGCCCTCCACCCCCTCCAGGTTGTTCAAAACAATAAAGACCATTTTTATCATTACAATTATTTACACCAATATTAGACCAAGTAGATACAATCTTGTCCCTATTACCTACTTCGCCATTAACTCCGCTTGAAACAGAAGTCCAATTATTGCAATGATACAATCTAGCAACTCCTAAATAATTTGTTCCTGTCCATACTTGTCTAATTACCGAGATATTATCTCCAAATTCATTGACATTTATTGGATTATTAAGTGTTCCATCTGTCAAATCATCCCAGTTATCAGCAACAATTACACCATCAAGTCTTCTGTATGTTTTTGTAGAATGGTAAATTGTAGAATTAGCCCAAACAGTCGGAGTACTCACCCATGCCCTCCATGCGCCTCCTAATCCCCTATCAAATGCAGCTTGTTGGCATTTATTATCTGCTCCTTGCAATCCTCCTAAATCCCCATTCCAAGTCTGATTCGTAACAAACACCCGATAATAAGGTTCCATCATACAAAGTTGATTGCATCCATCTCCATTTATGGTATTGCCATCTTCACACTGCTCATTTGGTTGACTTACTATTCCATCCCCACAATATGATGCTTGCCCATTAATTGCATTACATGTGCTATTGCAAACTGTGCATGAGGTTTGTCCATACATGCAACTTTCAGTTAGATTGTTTCCATCATCACACTGCTCTCCTTCTTCTAAAATATCGTCTCCACACTTAGGCAAATTCAATGTATCACTTTGCATCATTGCACCATTTGTCGTTGTAATAAAATTATAGCTATTGCCCTCCATTCCAGCAGTATTCCAATTTGCACTAGCAACCCCATTATCAAACACGGCACTTAAAGGTGTATCTAAAACTTCTCCTCCGTAAATATCAAAAATATCAAAAACCGCATTTCCATTACAATCTGGACATTCTACTTCTAAATTAATGTTTGTTGAAGCAGAATTGCTATTTCTCCAGTTAGCTGCCACACAAGCAATCTTACTTCCCCCGTTTAGACTTCGGCATATTTTTCCTACAGCGCATTCACTATATATCTTATCAAGGCAATTATCTCCATCGTTTGCCTCCCCGCAGTCCCATGAAAAGAAATTACCCATACAACCAGCACTTCTTCCTCCTCCATGACTATTGCTACATTCGTCTTCGCAAGCTGTGGGGGCACGTTCACATTTTCCATTTGTACAAACTTTCCCAGATGGACAAACTAATTGCATAGAATCGTATAACCCATTATTAACAAAAAGTTCTTTAATAATAATGTTGCTTACACAACTATCAACAAAATAGTTTCTTTGACTGCTTGGTCCAAGTTCAACAACACCCTTCTTAAGTAAAGAAGAATCGCTAATTGTTGGAGGATTAATAGTATGGTCAGAATCTTGCATATCACCATTACATACTGCCCTATATAAGCAACTTGAAGGCCGATTACTATTTGTAAAGAAAGTTGTGCATGTTGCAGAAGTTTCCTGCCAGTCATTTTCTAAACCAGTATTCATGCAATTGGATTGAACTTTATCACATGCCATCTTCTGATTGTTGCAAGCAATCTGTCCGCTTGAATATATGATAGCTGGCGGAATTCCGCTAGGTTCAGTTATAGAAGCACAATGTGTATCGCAATCAACAGATACTTCTACTTTTGCACTAGTTTCACTAATGCTTATTGTTTTAATAATTACTTCGTTGTCATAATCATGAAAAACTAACCCAACTTTAAGTGCCGAATCTAATGTAGATGAATATGGAGTAGTATCGATTAACATACTATCAGATGTTATGTGATTTTCATCATTATAACGGGTCTCATCTGTTCGAATAAAGACCCCATCAAAATAATCCTCCTCTTCATTACTTTCTATAGTATCATAATCTAATGATCTGCGATATTCAACATAATAATTGACGTCTCCCGCAGGTATTTTTAAGGTTTTATAACCGCTACCCGTTAATTCCAAAGCTTTTATAGTATAAGTTCCATATATAGCTTCTTTAACATTATTTGGCTCTAACCATTTTATTTCTTCTTTGTGGAGTCCACTATAATGATGGAAATGTCTTAAATATTGATTAACATCTCCAACTCTTCCACCCATGACATCCCAATGATCTCCATATTCGTCATAAACTTCAAATGTATTCATTCCCGCATGAGATAATCCTAAATTGTGCCCAAATTCATGGACTACAACACTAAAAGTATAATCGTCCATTCCATTAATCAGCGTGCTGGAATAACTATGCATCCCATCAGGCGTGTTTTGATAATATTTTCCTACACTCCCTGCTCCTCCCGGACCATTACAAATACTCGAAGGCAAGAAGACAATAATTCTATCATAATTTAAAAAGTTAACATCATCGTCTGCAATACTATACAAATGACTATTAAAATAATAATCACAGACATCATCACTCACATAATATCCAAATACATCGCCACTTAACCAGGCTTTTCCATAAGAGACTTTTCTTACCCAGGCAGCAGCGGAATCGCTTAATCCATCTCCATCCGCGTCATAATTTTCATTAAAAAATAAATTTCTTACGTCCGTTACACTCACTTGGTTGCCATCATCATCATCATGATTGTTTCCGTTATCCATAAGTAAAACTGCGACTCTCTGTTCCCCCAAACTATGATCAACATCGTCTGAGTCTGCAACACTTCCAAGTATTTCTAAAGAATCAACATCGATTACTTGTTCTCCCGTTGCAGTATTTCCTAATGTTCCACTGATCTGGATATCCATTCCTGAAATCTCAATGTCCTGTCCTTGCCCAAGATTTAATCTATATATTTCTTCATAACTTTGATTTGTTTCATTATGAACGATTATATAATATCTGTACTCTGAAGTGCCCTGAATAAAATTATCAAAATGAATTACCGCGCTGTTTCCCCGCAAAGTTATCTCTTCTCCGGAAACGAGATAAGAAGAAAAGAACACAAAGGCAAAAACAAATATAAAGAATTTTATAATATTTCTCGTTCTTTGTATGTTTTTATTCATGTTTACTTTTTTAAGGAAAATAAATTCCCAAAGTCTTTTTCTTATTTATTTGACTAATCTACACATTCTTCACTAACAGTTCCGTTATCTATACGATCATGACAACCATAAGGTATTCTGAATTCAGAACACTCACCACTAAGGCTACCTTCCTCAATAGGAGAACAATAGCCTACACAATCTTCTCTAGAGTCATCACATGGTATTCCATAGTCGCTTGTTCTAAGATTACAGCCATATTCAGAACTTCTACCCCATTGAGCCCACTCGCCGTTATAAAAGTTACATACTGCTTCACTCCCTATATTGCCACCATCTCCAGAATAGTTTCTAAAATTACCACAACCAACGACACTAGAAGCTAACAAACTCGTCAAGACAGCACCTCTCCTTAAGGAGTTTCTCATAAAAAAAGGATGCCTAATTGTATTTATATACTTTTCGATCTACTGAATCATCTGCTGATTCTTAATAACATCAGCAGCATCTTTATTATGCGCTAAATATCCTTCTGCATAATAAGTACTTGATCCACTAACATCTAAGTTATACACTTCAACACTTCCCTTTACTTCTTTAATAGACAATATGACTTGCTGTCCAGTTTCAGTCTTCAAGCTATCTCCTACTTTAGCGGTCCCAATCTCCGCCCATTTACCATTAACCATCATCGGATGATTTGGAGTGACCTTTAATTTTCCATTTATCAATAAATAAGAGTCTGCCACACGACTATATAATTCTGTTACCTTGTTGCTTTCCATACTATTACTCGCTTCGTTATAACTTACGACAACATCTCCTTCTTTAATATCTTTGATCATCACTTTTCCATTCGTTGTAGTAATCATCGTATCAGGTAAGAAGCACGTTCCGCTAACTGGAGGATTCTTTACACAAGCACCCCACTGACAAGTTGAACTACATATTTTAGTTCCAGCTGCTCCCCCGCCAGCATTACAATTTGTTTTCTTTCCAATTGGTTCACAACCCTCTCCAACTTCTAAAATTCCATTTCCACATACAGGAGGAGGTTGCTGGAAGCAATATAGATGATTTGGAGTCGTACAAGCAGCAATACCACCATGATTAGTCCAATTAAAATTAACTCCAGCAACTAAACCGTTAGAACCATAAACCGATGATAAGCTTGAAAGCCAATTTCCACAATCACTACTAAAACCACCACCAAAATTAAAATGATTTCCACTTGCATCTGTCCCTGTCCAAGCTAGATTATTATTATCTAAGAGCCCTCCATATTGAGTCATATTTATTGAATTATCTAAAGATCCATCAATCAAATCATTCCAATTATCAGCGACTATTTTATTGCCACCATTAGCACTAGTACCTACAGTTCTATATGGAACTGTAGAATGATATAATCTGGAATTTGGAGAATTACCTAAATTATCACTTATCCAAGCTCTCCAAGTTCCTCCTAAACCAGCTGCATTCGCACCCATTTGACATTTCGCATCAGCACCTGCAACTCCTCCAAGATTCCCATTATATACTTCACTTGTTACAAAAACTAAATATCTAGGTTCATTTGCACAACTTGAATCGCATCCGTCTCCTGAAACCAAGTTGTTATCATCACATTGTTCTGTACCCTCAGTCACACCATTTCCACAAATCTGAGTAAGAGGACAATCCTGAATACAAGTTTGAGAGTTTTCTCCACCTCCTTGATTTGAACAAATTCCATCACCACAACTTACAGCTTGACAATTATTACTACATACGTCTAAATCTTCTTCATTCCCATCATCACATACTTCTCCAGGACTAACACAACTATCTCCGCAAATATTATTCTGAACAATTACTGAAGTTGGAACTATATCAGAAGTCACTGCATCTCCCATGGTATAAACTCCGCTAAATGAATTAGAACCAATTAACGCAGAAGCTGTTGGTTTAACACTATAAGAATATTGGGCAGAAGGTATTGTTGTCGGTGGAACTGCCTGGCTATATTTAACAATTTTCATTTTTCCAGGCGTTTGAGTATTAACATCCGCTCCAGTACTAACGACACTCCAACCCGCAGGTAAACTATCCTCAACGACATAAAACATATATTGATTACCAGTATTAACACTAAAATCAACATTAATAGGACAATCAACCCCAACAGAACTTGCACTTAAAGTCCTTGTAACCATATCGATAGGAGATAAATCAGGTGAAGAAACACAACTACCTAATTTAAAAATTCTATTCAAAATACTTTCACTTCCAACAAACATACAACCGTTCATCTTCTCGCATTCTTTCTGCGAACACCATGCTCCATCGCTACATTGCTGACTACAAAAATCTTCTTGAGCACTAGCATTAGAAGAAATAGTAATTAAAATTGCAAAAAATAAAGTTACAAAAATGTAAAACTTACCCCTTCCCTCTTTTTTCATTGTTCTATTTATCATTATAGGTATTTAAATATTTTCATGGACACGTTGGATTCTGCAAATCAATCAAGTAGGTTTTAATTGATCCAGAAATTTGAGTAATTTCAGTATAATCTATATAATATTTTCCAATATAATTTTCTAATTCAGCTTGACTAACGCAACCATTGCAAATATTTCCAGATAATAATCCGTCTGCCCCATTATTGCAATTAGTCGCCCCAATAATAACTTCTACGCCGCTAGAATTAAAATTCCTAACTGTGAATATCTCTTGACCTATAAAATCTACAAATGGTTTATCGGGTCTTACGACTACGTCAAATTCGTCATTCAAAGGAGTATTGTCTAATAACTGTGTATCTGATTTAAACCCTCCAGATCCGTACAGTTCATTAATATGCAAAAATACTCCTCCATAAACTTCTAGTCCGTATAACTCGGGTAAATAAAAATCATAACCTGTTGGTCTTCTATATTCTAAGTAATAGGAATATGGCCCGTCGTATGCGATTTTAATTGCCTTTGTTCCTCCAGAAATTTCTAAAGGAGTTATAAAATAAATTCCCCCTGTTGGATTGTTAATAATTTGGTTTGGATTTAACCAGCCAAGTTTTTCTTTATGAATTGCACTAAAATGACCTTTAGGCGTTGAATTACCCATAACATCAAATTGGTCTCCATAATTAATTGTATCACAACCATTAAAAGGTAAATATATATGGTCCCCCAAACAATCAAGATAATCCGCATGGTCTAACTTATAATTATGCCCAAGTTCATGAGCTATTGTAAAATCCCATCCATTTGGACCATCAAGATTCACAGTCCCAAATTTTGTAATTCCATCAGCAGTAGAACGAGAAAATTCTCCCAAGTCGCTAATCGCCGCCCATGCTGGACAAATATCCCTTCCCCATGCAATAATTAGATTATCTACTTCTAGCCAATTGATATTATTGTTTATTGTAGGATCATTAATAATAAAATCTCGTAATGGATTTATTGAAGAACCAATACTACAAACAATATCTGAATTAAAAGGAAAGGTAATATATTCTGGGTAAATACTGTAATTTAACGACATCTGGTTATATGAATTCTCCTTATAATAGCTATTTATATCATTCATCAAAATTTCAGCATCTTCTTCACTTAAAAAATCAGTTTGATCATCTAAAAATTTCACCCTAAAGAATGTAACATTTTTCACCCCTACAACTGGAACAGGAACAACAAACTGTTGACTATTTCCAATTAAACTAAAATCCTTAACATCTACCTCATTTTCTCCATTAACAGAATTTTCTTTTAATATTCCACTAACACTTATTTGCATTCCAGAAACTAAATTCATATTTTCAGGCACCGAATTTAATCTATAACTGCCCTCTTGTGTTCTTATTGAATAAAGATATTCAACGAAACCTTTTTGAATATCCTCCCTAATAACTACCTCAAGTTCTCCCTCAAAATTCTCAATATTTTCCAAGTTTTCACCTTCAACATTTTCATTTCTTCCATCTAATTTCTCAATAATATCTTCTCCATAAATAATCCTTTCATTTCTATAAAATCCTAAAATAATATTAAAAAACATTAAACTAATTAAAATTAAAACAATCACCCTTCTTTTCATCCAATAATCAATCTTCATCCATTTAAAATTCTTTCTCAATCACGTATTTATGTGTTATCCGATTATTATTTTCTTGCTAAGCTTCATAAATCTAAGCAGATACTTTAGATCACTGCAAAAGCCATTTCCATAAAGGCACAAACTTAATTCCATTTTCCGTCTTCTCAATATTTTTTGTCAAAATTATCATTTCTTTTGTTTTTATATAAAAGGACTTAAATTTTATTAAAGCATTAATTTCTCTTTCATCGATATCATCACTATAAGTAACATTTAAAGCAGTTAAAGAGCTGTCAGAATTTTTTATAACAAAATCTACTTCCTCCTGTTTTTCACTTTTCCAATAATAAACATCTTTTTCTTCCCTTCTCAACTTTAAAAAAACCAGATTTTCAGCTAATTTTCCTTCATCTTTTGAGAACTTGAAAGAGACAGAATTTCTAAGTCCATTGTCAATACAATAAATTTTTGATGCCGAAGTTTTCTGTTCTTTTAAAGAATATGAAAAGTGATCCAATGTAAAAAATAAGTATGCCTCTTTAAAATAAGAAATATAATTCTTTATTGAATCATAAGATATACCTAAAGAATTTCTTAGATTTCTTAATGATGTTAAAGAAGTAAAATTGGTAATTAAATATAACGCAAGATCTCTAGTTTTCTGGCTGTTTAAATTGTTTCTATCTATTATATCTTTATATAAAATGTCATCAAAATACTGTTTCAATAACTTAGATTTATATGTTTCTTCTTTAAAGAATATCTCTGGAAATCCTCCAATTTCAAGATAATTTTTAAAATTTTTAATTATCTTTCTCTTCGTTTCTTCTAGTACAATCCCTTTAGAATGTTTTTCTTTATCAATTTCAATATCTCCAAATACAAGATACTCTTCAAAATTTAAAGGAAACACTTCAAAAGTTAAGTTTCTCCCCGTAAGAAGAGTTGAATACTCCTTTCTAAGTAAATAAGAACATGAACCTGAAAGAATAAATTTTTCATCGCTTCTTTGGTCGTATTTTTTTCTTACCCATGATTCCCAATCTTCTTTTTTATGTATCTCATCAAGAAATACATATGCTTTTTTATCTGAATTTATATTTTCCCTATAACTATCATAAATACTCTCTAGAGAGTCTTGACTTAGTTTTTTATCATCAAAATTAATAAATAATATTTGTTTTGGTTCTATTTCATCCTCTAAAAGTTTTTTAATCATTTGGTACATGAGCGTACTTTTCCCACTTCTCCTTACTCCTAAAATTATGGTTATTTCCCTAATGTTTATAGAATTGATTAAAGAATCATAAGCCGGCCTATGTTTTCCCGTTAATTTGTCAACTAATTCTTTCTTTATCCACCAAGGGTTCCATTCATTAAGTTTTTCTATTTCCATGTTACAATACAGTGTAACATATAGTATATAAATGTTACGTTTAAACGTAACAAAAAAGTAACCATAAACTTAATCAGCATCCGTCTAAATAATCCATAATATCATTAGACAATTGACCAATATCCCTTGCCCCAGTATAATATTGAGAAATATAACCATTTAATGTATCTTGATTTATACATTGTGTACATGAATCAGTTTGTTCATTGCACGTCAGTCCGGCACTGCAAGGATCTGCGCTATCTTGGCATCCCAATGTTGTGTTACATATCTCATTTCCGTTGCAAAAATTATTGTCTGAACAATCTGCATCGTTTGTGCATGCTTCGCAATTTATTTTAAAAATAGAAGCAGAACCCGCATCAGGACCATTAATGTTGTCATCCCAATATGCTCCGCCTATAACTTGGTCATCAGAAACACCTACTGAAAAACCGAAATATTCATTTGTTGCACCATTAGGAGCCAATAATTTAGCTTCTTGATTCCATTCTAAACCATTTTCACGAAAAACATATACTGAACCTGATTGGCTACCTTGATCATTATCTTTATATGCACCGATTGCAACCAAATTATTTGAAATTGCAACAGATGAACCAAAATAATCGTTTATAAATCCATCCGAAGGCCAAAGTTCAGATTCTTGAACCCAACGTTCACCCTCAATTCGCTCAGGATGATACCGATAGACATAAGCTGAGCCGAAGCCCAATCCTCCACTGTTATCTTGATAAGCGCCAACTATAGCTTTATTTTCAAAAATAGCTACTGAATAACCAAAAAGATCATTAGCCATGCCTTCGATGGCCAATAACTTCTGTTCTTGAACCCAGTTATATCCATCAAAATGAAAAACATAAGCAGAGCCAGCAGCGTTACCCAGATCATCATCAGCATAAGCTCCTATCAAAATATTATCGCTATCTATACTTACAGAGTATCCGAAGTTGTCTCCCCCAGCTGCATCTTCAGCCACTAAATTTTGCTCTAAAACCCAAGATGTACCATTAAACCTATACACATAAGTCGAGCCAGCTTTGTAAAGAGCTGGAGAAGGAGAATACTGATGAGCCCCTATAATAATAACGCTACCAGATATGTCGATAGAACTTATCTTTCCATTACTACCTACACTGTACCTGGCCTCCAAAATTTGTTGTTCATTCCAACTCGTACCATTCCAATTAAAGATATAAACTGCCCCAGCTTGGCCATTGATATAATGATTCGGTGCACGAACTACGGCTGTATTGCCCTCAATTGCTACAGACGTACCAAAGGCGTCATAGGCTCCTTGATCTGAACCAAAAAGCTTCTGTTCTTGAATCCAATTCGAACCACCCCTACGAAATATATATGCCGAACCAGATTGTACTCCTTTATCACCATCCAATCTAGCCCCAACGATTGCTACATCACCTGAAATAGCCACTGAGTAGCCGAAAAAATCCGAAGCCGCACCATGCGAAGCCACAAGTTCAATCCCATCACTCACAGAGCAAGTGCTTTGAGCAATCGCAACTTCACTACTTAAAATAAATGTCGCAAATAATATTATAAAAACTAAAATCATCCCCTCTCTTTTCATCATATTATTTATTCACACTCATTTATATATTTTCAATATTTATATTTCTATTCATTTTGAACTAAATTCTACAAATAAACATCTAATGCGTTTGATAAATCGTTAATATTAACATTCCCCGCATAATATCCATTAATATAATTAGTAATTTCATTGCTTTCTATGACGCCATTACAATCTCCATAAGGAGCGGTATCTGCGCCGGTATTACAACTAATTACTTGACACTGATCAATTGCCTCATTACAAGTTTGCGTTGAGGGATTGCAAGGTAGTATTCCAGAAACACATTTATCTACATCCGTCACATTAGTAGGATCACAAATCTCCGTTCCGTCACAGAATAATCCATTGGAGCATAAAGCATTGTTAGAGGTGTGATCAATGCGATCAAGAGCTTCATCGCAACTATCTACAGTACAAGCAATATTATCATTTATATTTGGAGCGGTTCCTGCCTGACATCTCTGATTCGCATTGCAAGTTTCTACACCATTGCAATAATTATTATCGTTGCAATTAATATCATCATTACATGTCAATCCAAATTCTACAACTGGATTTTTATCTGAATTCATTGTAACAAAGCAATGAATCCCATTAACAATGTTACACCCGCTCCATGAAGTAAATGTAAATCCTGGATTAGAATCAATGGTTGCAGTTAAATCTACTGTTCCTGAAGCATAACTCGCAGAACAAGTCGGCCCACAATTAATTCCTGCAGGATTTGAAGTAACAGTCCCTCCTAATATCCCAGTTTTATTTACTGTCAAAATAAATCCAGATGAAGGAAGAACAGTTAAGGTAAATGAAGTCGTTCTAGTTATTCCTCCTGCAGTTCCATTAACATAAATAGTATGAATGCCTAAAGGTGTTGATGCCCCTGCGCTAATTGTCATTATAGTACTGCAAACAGTATTTGGAATACAGTTAGTTGGGTTAAAACTTGCAGTTACTCCGCTAGGCAAATTGTATGCCAAAAATGAAACAGTTTGTGTCGTTCCAGAAACTAAATTAGCAGTTATCGTCGTTGAATTTGAATTCCCTCTTGCAACGCTTCTAGATCCAGAATTAGTAAGAGAAAAGTCAATAGGAGAGAAGCTGTTAAAAGTTGCAATAGGATTTCTATTACCATTCATATTCGCTGTACATACATTACCATTCACACTATCGCATCCGCTCCAAGAACCAAGTACATATCCGCTAGCGGCATTAGCTGTTAATGTTACAGGAGTATTTGCATTGTATGCTTCAGTGCAGTCGTTTAGAGTGCCGCTTCCACATGATATTCCTGTTCCGGTTATATTTCCCTGTCCAATTACAGAAGTAGTTAGAGTAAATTGCTGAATAAACGTAGCAGTAGGATTAGCTGATGAACTTACTATACAATTTCCCGTTCCACTACATCCATTACTCCATCCTGCAAACATATACCCACTTGCAGACATCGCTGTCAAGTTTACAGTAGTTCCTTGATTAAATGTTGCAGTGCAAGTAGCTCCACAATTGAGTTGACTTGCCTGATCAGGATTGCTTGTTGATGTAACTGTTCCCTGCCCAATTTTATTCACACTTACAGTATAACTTGAACTTGGATTAACAGTCATAGTAAAAATTCCTGATTTGGGAGCAACTCCTGAGCCAGAACTAGTGTCAATGTGGTTTACTGTATGAATTCCTGTTTGTGCAGAAGCCATGGCAGAATAAGTAAATGTTACTGTGCATGTTGTTGGTGTTGGCGTACATGTTTTATTATTACCACCGATCAAACTAACCCCACTAGGCAAGCTTCCAATATTTACACTAACTGGTAGGTCTAATATGCTAAACGTCTCCGATATAGTCACTGTTTGCGATGTAGTACTACCTTGAGTTAAAGATATGGGAGGGGCACTTACGAAATAATCCATAAATATTGGTAAGTCAAATACAGCTACGACACTCCTGTTAGAATCCATATTCATAATACAAAGAGTGTCTGGAAAACCAATCTCATCGCACCCAAAGTAAACGTATTTGCTTCCTGCACTTGCATTAGCAGTTAATCTCGCCTGGGATCCAAAAGGATAACTGGCATTACATATATCTCCACAATTAATACTGATAGGGTTGCTCTTAACTGTTCCTGTTCCACTGCCTATTTTGTTTACAGTTAATGTGTGGTAGCCAGATAAGAGTTGGCATGAATTTGTTGTTTCATCACAAGTATACCTAGAGGGATTGCAGGAATCAGTATTATCCATGCAACCTTGAGCTGCAGTGCATATTTCACTGCCATCACAATATAATCCATTATCACATAAGCTATTTTGAGCAACATGAGAACAGGACCCTGCATTGCAAATATCCTGAGTACAGCTAAATCCATCATTGCAATCAGCATTTTGCGTGCATTGTACCACATTACCGGCGGTAAATTTAACTTCTAAAGCAGGCCTAATTTCTCCATTCGCTGGATCAGTCAACGAACTCCATAATGAGATTCTAAGATCAGTATAAGGTTCATCAGGCATTGTATAAACATCATATCCTGCCCTCATACCTAAAGTGCTGTATCCTGTTTTATTTATATAATTAAGACCGATTGGATTAAATGTAAAAGTAATTTTATCCCCTGCCAATTCACTTATATCAACCCTATTTGCAAGTTCTACTGGGTTATCGACAGAACTGAATTTACTAAAATCGTCCGCCTGTAAAATGGGAGGATTTGTAATATTAACAGGCACTAAAGTTATAAAATCATATGAAGCTGGATTAGTATTGAGAATAACCCCTGCTTTAGTAAGATTCAACTTAACAGATTGTATTAAAGCATTGTCAGGTATTGATGAAGTATCAAAAGAAATAGAAATTCTCTTTAAACCTTTTACTCCAGTAACGTTATACACATTGAACAGGTAGAGAGTATCGTACGGAGCCCCTACAACTCCGGTTTGTGCATTTCTTAAAGTATCCCAATTCGGTGCACTGTTTTGTGATTTAAATATTTCCGCTGCACCCGGGTAAGCTTCAACCTTTAAAGTGCATGTTCCATCTGGATTAATTGTATTTCCCTCTCCACATATAGGATCGACGCAAGATGAAGTATCAAATCTGCATGAAGAGTCGCAAGATAAAATTCCTCCCTGCCTATATCCAAGGCCATGACAACTCTCTCCACTAAAATTGATTCCATCACACTCCTCCCCACTGTCTAACTGGTTATTTCCACAAAGAAAATCACCCACTTCAATTTCTGCATAATCCTCAGTTAAATTTAATAGTCTTATACTTATATCATGATAAGGATCAAAAAAAGTTTCTCCGACCCTTAAGGCAACATCTGCCCTATAGTATCCTCCATCCCCTCCAACAGGACGCATATCGATAATATTTGTCATAGTATTTGAGTAATAATGATCATTACGAATTAATACTCCGTCATAAACATCTAGTCCAATACCTGAAATAATAGCATCGTAACCAATTGATCTGCGATATTCTACATAATAATTATTGTCATAATAAATACTTCCAGTACCGGGGATAGGTATTTTCAGTGACTTTACCCCATTAGTATTTGTCTCAAGCGGTTCAATACGGTGTATCCCTTGGCTTGTTTGCAAAATTTGCGAATATTCAAGCCAACCCATATTTACTTTGTTGAACGCACTATAATGTCCTTTAGAGCTCCCCATAGTATCAAAAACATCTCCATAACCTCCCCCCAAACAGCCATCATCATTTCTGATAACATCATCAAAGCAGTTTAGATATCCCGCATGTAAAAGTCCAAAATTGTGACCTAATTCGTGAGACCCAGCCCCATTTTCTATAAAATGCGGACCATTCAACATCATAGTACTCCATTCGGTTCCATTAAATAGTGCGGCTCCACTCATGTTTCTGAACGTATGCTTGCCTAAAGAAGCACCTCCAGCCATATTACAAGAAGAGTCCAGAGGAGTAATTATAATAATTCTGTCATATTGCATAATATCAACATGCTCTTGTACTAAAGTAAGATTCCAACCATAACAAACACTGGTTATAGAATCTGTATACCATCCAAATACGTCTCCGCTAAGCCAAGTTTTCCCGCCAGAAACTTCCTGCACCCAGCTATTGAGAGAATCAGGCATTCCAGTCAACCCATCATTCTCATTATAATAACTTTCATTAAACATTCTGTCCCATACTTCTTCTCTTGTCATCGGTTCTATAAGGTTATCATATCTATTTATTAATACGACAACCACTTTCTGCTCCCCTAAATTATCTGCCTGCGTACCCGCAACTCCTCCCTCATTTATAACTTCAAATAATTGAACATCAATTGTTTCATCTCCAGAAGCAACATTGCTAAAAGTTCCAGTAACTTCAATAGTTACTCCAGAAATTATATTGGGTTCTTGTCCTTGCGCAAAATTTAATTTGTATTGAGCTCCTTGCTCTGTCATTAAATGATATTCAAAATAAGAGTTTTCAGGATTATCAAAATCATCAAAAACCTTAACTAAAGAAGTGCCAGATAAGGTAACAGTTTCTCCAGGGTTGAAGAAGATATTTTCTGAACTATCAACTTTATCATCATTACTAAAACCAAAAAAATCTTTTACATCCTCCCAAAAACTATTTTCAGTTACTCCATTCAACTTTGTACTCTCTTCTCTCCCTTCATAGACACTAAAACCATTTACACTAAATTTAAAGATACCTAAAATAATAATTATTCCAATTAATAATATCAAGGATACATAAAAAATATTTCTTTTCTTCCCCACCCCCCTTTTCATCCAATAATCAATCTTCATCCATTTAAAATTCTTTCTCAATCACTGCAGAAGCCATTTCCAGACTGGAATTAGTTTTATTTTCTTCCCTTCAATATCTATACTTTCTTCTTCATCCAGAGTTATTATAATTCCTTCTTTAAGTTTAAATTTGTTTAATGCTTCAAATAATCCATTTACTTCCCGTTGTTTATTATCCATTGTAATTTTTTCACTCACTTGAATTGCCTCAACTATCTTTTCTTTTTCCAAAATTAGAAAATCACATTCATGATTATCCCTGTTATAAAATACCTTTTTACCTTTTCTCCTAAGTTCTAAAAAAACAATATTTTCAAGCAGTTTACCTCTATCTTCTGAAAATTTAAAACTTATTGCATTTAACATTCCATTATCTATAAAATATACTTTTTTTATCGAACCAAGCTGTTTTCCTAAGGAATATTCATATTTTAAGTTCTGAAAGAAAAGATAGGCATCTTCAAAATAAGAGATATATTCAATAATTGTATTCTTGCTTGTATTCATACCCATAGATTTCAATTTATTAGCAAGATTATTATAAGAAATATCTTTTGAAACAGATTCCATTAATAAATTTGCTAGTATTCTTATTTTCTTTACATCTTCTATTTTGTGCCTTTCAACAAGATCTTTAAAAATCATAGATTCATAATAGTTTTGCAAAATTTCTTCACTATTTACTTTCTGGAAAATTAAAGCAGGATACCCTCCATCTTTAATATAAGCATTAAATAACTTCTTAATTTCTATCCTATCATTACTATGTGGTAAAGTTCTAATATCATATTTTATCTTTTTCCAGCTGACAATTTCCTTAAAGCTTAATGGAAAGATTTCTTTATTGAGAACTCGTCCCCGTAATGTTGTTGATATTTCCTTGCTAAGTAATTTCGAACTTGAACCAGTAAGAACAAATTTAATTTTCTTGTTTACATCATGAAGTTTTCTAACCCAAGAATCCCAATTTTTTACATTTTGTATTTCATCAAGAAATAAATATATCTTCTGATTTTTATTTATATCGTAAAGTTCAAAATAAGCCTGGAGAAGTTTTTCTAAATCGTCTGAATCTGCTCCAATAAGTTTATTATCTTCAAAGTTTATATATAAAATGTTCTCCCTTCCAACATTATTTTTAATTAGATCTTGCATAATTTGAAAACATACAAATGTCTTTCCTGCTCTTCTAGGTCCAGATATTGTAGTTATAAAATCTCCATCTAAACTTATGTCATGGCTCCTGCTAAAAAGCTGGGGAATTTCAAATTCTTTCCAATTAGTTATTATTTCTTTATGATTCATATTTTGTATTGAACAAATTTGATATTATTTGTATTTTATATGATACATTTAACTATTTAAATCTTTCTAAACACTCTAAGCCTACAAATAGACCCCTAAAGCATTCGACAAATCGTTAATATTAACATTCCCCGCATAATATCCATTGATATAATTAGTAATTTCATTACTCTCAATCACACCATCGCAATCTCCATAAGGAGCGGTATCTGCGCCGGTATTACAAACAACATTTTCACAAATATCGGTCTGCTCGTCACACGTCAGTCCGGCACTGCAAGGATCTGCGCTATCTTGGCATCCTTGCGTAGTACTGCAACTTTCACTTCCGTCACAGAATAATCCATTGGAGCATAAAGCATTGTTAGATGTATGATTAATTCTGTCATTTGCTTCATCGCAACTATCTACAGTACAAGCAATATTATCATTTATATTTGGAGCGGTTCCTAACTGGCAATGCCCATTTCCAAGATTGCATGTTTCTGCACCATCACAATATAAATTATTACTACATTCACTATCTTGACCGCACTCTTTTGTATATTCCCAAACTGGATTCTTGTCTGAATTCATTGAAGTTATAGAACAAAGAGTTGGATTTGAAGCACTGCACCCGCTCCATGACATAATCGAGAATCCAGGAACAGAATCAGGGTACGCATTTAAAACAACTGGCGTGTTAGGAGCAAAACCTCTTGAACATGTGGAACCACAATTTATTCCCCCCGTAGTTGAATTCACCATTCCAGTATAAATCCCCGTCTTATTTACCGTCAAAACATAACCTTGAGTAATGTTTAATGCAAATGTTGTTGTTTTTGTGACTAATCCACTTGTCCCATTTACATAAATAGTATAAGTTCCAGATACAGAAGGTACACTAGTAGACAAAGTCAAATTAGTTGAACAAACAGTATTAGGCGTGCAACTAGCAGGAGTAAAATTCGCACTCACACCAGCAGGCAAACCATAAGCTAAAAACGAAACACTCTGCGGAGTACCAGTAATGAGCGTTGCATTGATAAGCGTAGTATTTGAATTTCCTCGTATAACTTTTCGTGTTCCTAAATTTGATAAACCAAAATTAAATGAATTATCTATAAAATTAGCAGTTAATAAAGTTGGATTATTTGTCCTATTTACAGTGCACAAGTTTCCATTTTCAACAGGACAACCCGTCCAAGAAACAAAGCTACTTCCAGACATAGCTGTTGCATTTAATAAAACTGTTTGAAATGTTTCAAAGGAATATGTACATACCCCAGGACAATTTATTCCTGTTGGGGTTGAATTTATTATTCCATTTCCCGTTCCTGCTTTCGCAACATTTACTGTATAAATCGAAATAGAATTTGAAAATGTTGCACTAACTGATTTCGAGGCATCCATTGTCACAACACAACTTCCTGTTCCGCTGCATCCCCCGCCCCATTCAACAAATGTCCACCCTTCTAAAGGTGTTGCAGTTAATGCAATTAAAGTACCTGTATTGACTGTTTCGCTACAATCCCCAGTTGATCCAGTTAAACAACTAATTCCGTTTCCAGTTATATTTCCAGATCCGATAACTGATGTTGTCAAAGTAAACTGTTGAATATTAAAGGTAGCATTTACAGTTTTAGCAGAATTCATAGTCACATTGCATAAAATATTTCCAGGCCCATAAACACTATTGCATCCAACCCAACCAGCAAATGTATTTCCAGGAGAGGCAGTTGCATTAAGAGTAACATTTGCATTTACTTTAAATGAAACATTTTGATTTAAACAAATAGCACCACATCCAATCTGATTTACCTGACTTGGAATACTTGTTGAATTTACAGTTCCAGTCCCAGTTCCTTTTTTGTTCAATGTCAAATTATAATTCAATTGATTTACAGTTAAGGTAAATGAGGTAGTATTAGTTAATCCTCCACTAGTACCGTTTACATAAATTGTATAAGTTCCAACAGGAGTAGAAGCACTAGTTGTCAAATTTAATATTGTTGAACATGTTGGATTACAGCTTGTAGGAATAAATGAAGCCGTTGTTCCAGGAGGCAACCCATAAGCCAAGAAAGACACAGCTTGTGTCGCACCAGAAATAAGCGTTGCATTTATTATATTTGTTACGTTTGACCCCTGAATAACAGTTCTAGATCCATTATTAGATAGATTAAAATTAAATGAAGATAAAGTAAATGTAACATTAACTGTCTTCCAATCATTCATAGTCACATTGCATAAATTATTTCCTAGTCCATAAACAACACCACATCCAGTCCAGCTAGTAGAATATCCGCTAGAAGGATTTGCTATTAAAGTTACAACTGAATTAAAATTATAATCGAAATAATCTTCTTGACAAGTCAGACCGCAATTTATTCCGCTAGGATTACTTGTAACTGTTCCACTAGAAGCAGCACTTTTTTTATACAACTCCAATGTTGGTTTTTCAAAAGACACATACACTGTACGATTCACATATAAAGTAACATTACATCTATTCCATGTAGAAGGATTATGATCTTGATATAAATTATCACAACCTAAATAATAAGCTACATAATAATTTACTGGAGAAGTAAATAATAAACTCACATTTGTTCCATTATTAAAAATTCTAGTTTGATAATCACAATTACTGCCACAATTAAACTGATTCCCATTATCTGGAACACTTGTTGAAGTAACCGTTCCATTAACTACTCCTTCCTGCCATAATTTTATCTGGAATTGCCTTACTGCGGATGTTGTAGAGAAATTCGCAATTACATTCTTATCTGAAGTCATTGTTACATTGCATAAGCTATTTCCTGGTCCAAATACAGAATTGCATCCGGTCCAATTTACAAATGTACTTCCAAAGTCAGGATAAGCAGTTAAAGTCACATTTGTATTTGGGAGATATGTGTAGTTGCAAATTGTAGGGCAGCTGATAATCGTATCACTACTGAATACATATCCGTCCCCAGCGCCGATTCTGTTTACAGTTAAATTGTATCTAGGAATAGGTGCGAAAGTAGCATTTACATTCTTATTTGAAGTCATACTTACATTGCAATATATATTCTCAGGACCATAAACAACATTGCATCCTTGCCATCCAGTGAAGGTATTATCAGCATCAGCAAATGCTATCAATGCCACATTTGTATTTGGGAGATATGTGTAGTTGCATGTTGTACCGCAATAAATCAAGAAATCATCGCTATAAATAAGTCCGCCCCCAGTTTTGTTTACAGTTAAATTGTATCTAGGAATAGGTGCGAAAGTAGCATTTACATTCTTATTTGAAGTCATACTTACATTGCAATAAATATTTCCTGGTCCAAATACAGAGTTGCATCCAACCCAACCAGCAAATGTACTTTCAGTGAAAGCAGTGGCATTTAAAGTTACATTGGTATTTTGAAGATAGGTATAATTACAATTTAATCCGCAATTGATAGTAAAGTCTTCACTTGTAACAAATCCCGTTCCGCTGCCAATTTTATTTACAGTTAAATTGTATCTAGGAATAGGCATGATAAAATTAGCCGTAGTTATTGTATGGTAAGTCATATTTATGCTACAAACATTTCCATAATAGAAATCACAATAACTCCAACCAGCAAATTCATGCCCGGCATAAGGCACAGCAGTTAAATTTACTATAGAACTATGATTAAATGTAAAGTTTTGTGATATGCAACTAGGCCCACAATTAATTCCTATCGGATTACTTGTGATAGTCCCGTTTCCATTTCCCTCTTTTGTAACATTTAAATCTGGTTTTTCAAATACAACTATAAGATTATTATCTTGATCCATAGTCATATTACATATGTTATTTACCGAATCAAATGAATAACAATTTCCAGAATATCCAAAATACACTCCGCTTCCAGAATTAAATTTAATTGTTATATTTGCATTTCTATCAAATGTATAATTTTGATTTTTGCAATTCGTCCCGCAAATCAAATTTCCAGGGTTAACTATTGTAATTCCGGTTCCGGTTCCATCTTTAATTAAAGTTAAATTAAAAGTAGCAGGATAGTTAAAAGTTGCATTTACATTCTTATTTGAAATCATAGTTACATTGCAGAATACATTGCCAAGCCCATAAACAACATTGCATCCTTGCCAACTAGTAAATGTACTTCCTGCATCAGGATAAGCAGTCAAAGTAATATTTGTAAAATGATTAAATGTATTATTACAAGTTAGCCCGCAATTAATCAAAAAATCATCGCTAACTATAAATCCTGTTCCACTTCCTGTTTTATTTACTGTTAAATTAAATTTAGGAACCAATAAATTAAAGTTAGCAATCACAAAACTAGGAACGAGAATATTAACTTGACATACTCCAATACCAGAACAAACTCCTTCCCATCCGCTAAACTCATATCCTACAGAAGGAAAAGCAGTTAAATTTATAGTAGTACTTACATTAAAATTAAGATCTTGTGACAGACAACTCACATCGCAATTAAAGTTGGTTTGGTTTGGGCTGCTTGTCGAGTTTACAATTCCTAAACCATTACCTGACTTAGTCAGATAAAGTGTAGGCCTGTCAAAATAAGCAACCACAGATCTAGCAGAACTCATAGTCACATTGCATATAAGATTATACCCCATGTAATAAAATGAATCGCAATTATCCACTATATTCAAAGGAAAACCGCTTCCAGAAAAGAAAGTCAAACTAACATTAGCATTTCTGTTGAAAGTCGCATTTTGGTTTAGACATCCGATCCCACAATTTATTCCAGCAGGAACGCTTACCGCCGTTCCTGTTCCTGTTCCTGCCTTAGTTAAAGTCAAATTATAGAAAGGTGGAGGAAGATTAAAATTTGCAACGACCATAGTATTAGAGTTTATTACAAGATTGCACACTCCAACCCCTGAGCAAGCTCCCGACCAACCCGTAAAGTCGTACCCTGGACTAGGCACTGCAGTTAAACTAACTTGTGCTCCTTCACTAAAAGTAGCATTCTGAGATAAGCAACCTGTCATACAACTTATTCCTGCAGGAATGCTAGTAACATTTCCCGTGCCAGTTCCAGCTTTATTCACGGTTAAATTATAGGGTCCGCCATTACCAGGAGGACTTCCACTTACACAATTACTAGTATCGATAAGGCACCCATAACAGTTCAAGAATCCACTTGAATATGAGGGATTATAACTTTTGCAAGAAGCAGATTCTCCCATTCCAAAATTATATTCGTCGCACTGTTCTTCATCTTCTAAATATCCATTACCACAATATCCCAATCTTATCGGAGATACCAAATAAAATCTTGATCTATTAGGATTTGTAGGAGGGACTAAAGTTATAAATTCAAACCTAGCTTCACCTATTAATCTTTGACTTAATCCACCAATAATCAACCCATATTTAGTTGCCCCTGTTGTATTTTTTACACTAAAATTGCCTGCCCTTTCTACATAAGTTATTCCCTCAAAAGAATAATTAGTAATATTAATTAAAGTAATATTGTAACCATTTCTAATTATGGATTTAGAGATATTCAATTCTACAAGATTTGTAAAATTCTCGCAATAATTATTACAGTCCGCTCCACCGTCACATTGTTCAGTTCCTTCCTTTATTCCGTTTCCGCAAAGGACATCAAAATTAAAATTGGGTGAAACAGTTAAATTAAAGTAAGTTTTTCTGCTCTCTCCACCCATAGTTCCGGTTACATTTATTTTATAAACTCCAGTCGAAGCTGATGTCAATGAACTTATATTCATCCTTGTAATACATGTAGGGTTGCAACTTGTTGGAGAGAATGTTGCACTTACTCCGCTAGGAAGGCCACTTACAGAAAAAGCAACAGGAAATACAGAACCATCCCAATAAATTGCAGTGATGTTATTTATTACAGAAGACCCCTTATAGACTGTTTTATCTCCATTATTTGTAAGTGAAAAATTCTGCTCTCTTACTGGCTGGCAATTGCTAAAATCGAGATTGCAAACTGAATTACAGTTTAAATTTCCATCGATATAACTTGGGTGATAATTTAAACATGTTTGAATAATATCATAGCCCTTTGAGTCATAACCTAATCCATAATCTTTAATATCACATTGTTCGCCCGTTTCTAATAAAGCATTTCCACAATAATTCAATCTAATTGGTGCAGCAATCTTTAATTTTGCAGAAACAGGGGAGCCTCCAGAATAACTAAATTCACTATCAATTCTTACCAAGTTAGTGATATATTGACTACGAGCCATGCCTAAGGCATTATAGATTCTTGATTTATTTATTCCAGCAGGATTTTTAACGCTTATATTAATTGCAGATATAAAACTAATTGTAGGAAATCCTTCAATTTTTATTGTGTATCCATTTAAAACAGCTGATTGTCCAGGAGTTAATTCTCTATAAACAGAATTCTCACAATAATTATTGCATCCGCTGCTAATATTATTATTTTGAACACTGCCAAGATCACATTGCTCCCCTAGACCAGAGTCTAAGACCCCATTTCCGCAGGAGTCAGTTTGTGGACTCAACCAAACATCTTCAGAGACTTCATCTTCGCTAGACGTTTGAGGATCACCATCCCCCTTAGAATCAGAACCTACAATAAAATTTTTAATCTCATCAACAACATCACTAAAAACAGAATTTCCCGTAATTGCATTTGCGCTCTGTGCATCAGAATTAGAGATTAAATAATCAGCATTTCTGTTTTTTGATAAAGTAAAAAAACCAAACGAAAAAGCAAACAATAAAACAAGAAGAGATAGTGTCGCAGCCAAAGCTAGCCTTTTATTCTTTCCCGCCCTCTTTTTCATCTCTGGTAGAGATTTTTCTCATTTAAAATCTTTTTGCTCTGGATTAAATATTAATTAAGATTATTTTTGGGAAGATTTTCAATATAGGCCCGCAAATCTTCATCCTCAACCCATCTTAATACGGCTTTATGAGAGACAGAAATTCCGCGATCGCGTTGTAAGATTTGAGAAGTCCCAAACCCAGTACCCTTGTCTTTGTATACTTCAAATACTGCTGCAATTTGTTCAGTTGAACTTTTTACCCCGCGATATCTCCCCTCAGGTATTCCAAGCCCGTTATATATCGTCTCAGCCGGACTAGGATCTTTTTGTAATTGCAATCTCCCCATTACTCTAGTAAAAATTCTTTTAATTTGAGGATTTTCTTTTAGAACCAAACCCAATATTGCTCTATTTCTAATAGTATAGGGGGCAAGTTTAGTTCGAAGATCTTCCAGATGATCATTAACAGTCTGCGTATCTTGAGTTGTAACTCCATATTTCCTCCACACATCTGTAGAGCTAAGGGCTCTGGAAGAACCATTATTTTTATTATGATTTTCAACGTAGTGAGGAACAAAATATAAAAGGTGTTCTGGTAAATCTGCACGAGTGGTAATTTTTCCTTCCTTGCGTCTTGCATTAACTATTTTTCTTAATTCGCTCAAACGTGCTGAAGGTGAAGCTTCAGGCGTACTTTCATATTCTAATCCTAAAGCTTCATAAACTTTATCTCTTTCTAACTCGGATTGTCTAATAACTCTCTGTAATCTTTCATACAATTTTTTATCCGCTTTCTGAAGTTGGGTAGGAGCGTTAATTCCTTTTAATTTTGTAAATTTACTAACGGCATGCACAACTGATTCTCCATCGAAACTTCTTCCTTCTCTTCTTATAGAATAACCGTTTCCTTCTAAAACAGAATCTTCATCCGGCGAAGAGTCAACTACATTATCAATACCTAAAGAACGTTCCCCGAACCGGGCATTTTTTGCTTTTAACTGCTCAAAAATTCTTTCCAGTTTAGCTTTCTGTATTCTAAGTCTACTAACTTCCTCAAAATCTACATCCGCTAGTTCATAGATCTCTTTTATGCCTCCTTCAAAATGCCTGATAAGTCTAAAGCCAAATTGATCGTTAATATCTTGAACAGTAGGATAATGTGATGCTTTAATTTCTTCTCTTACATATTCAACTACTTCTTGCCGAAGTTTTCTTTTATCTTCCTCAGAAGTAATTCTAAAAGCGGGCACAAATGGAGCAGCTTCAATAGGCTCGAAACTTATCTCGGATTTTGAATCATAAATATTAAAAAATGCCTCTCTTACTTTTTTTACGGCATTAAGTTGAATTTTTCTTACTGTCTCCATTGTTACACCAATCTCTTCACCAATATCTTCCAAAATTCTAGTTTTTCCAGCAAATCCAAACCTCTCTTTTATAATTTTCATCTCTCTTTCATCCAGACCTGCAAGATTATATCTAATTACATCTCTAACAAGTTCTGATTGTGATGTTTCCTTCAAAGCCCGCTTATATTCTTCATATGCTCTAGCTTCTCCAAAAGAATGCGTACGCGGATCATAAGATTCTCCAGCTTCATGTCTATCTTCCTTCATACCATATCTCAAAATCGCTTTTTCCAAACCCTTGCAGATATAAGTTGACAATCTTGTTCCAAAGTTAGGATCGAACCTCATAATACAATCGCGGATAGTTTTGGCTGTCTCTATTTCCCGCCAGTCTACTCCTCTCTTTTCTCCCATATACTTTCCTAAATTAAAAGTAATTTGCGTCAAAAAGTCCATCATTGCTGTAACCCTAAGATAAGACGTCGCCATTTCACTAACCTTGCCCATATTATTTTCTTTATCTTCTGACTGCAGTATTTCCCCCGCAACTCTAGACATTTCTCTGCGATGATGGTTAAAAGACTTTAGAAAATAAGTTTCTTCTTCGTCAGACATTTCGTGCTGAAAACGGCTTTTCCCCTTATGCAAAACTCTCTCTCTTTCAAAAGCGCTTAATTCCTCTAGATCAGACCTAGTATAAGTCTTGTCTTCATAAAAAATAGTCCTTCTCTCTCTCAGTACGCTCTCCAAACCTCTCTCGTCCAAAGGAATAAAACCATTGTCAAAATCAGGGCTTTCAAAAACATGGGGATATTCAATTAATAAAGCATAAGCTAAATTTTTAGGTATTTTTGTTTCTCCTGTAAAGCCAAGATATCGTTCTGCTATTTCCCTTAAACGAGTGCTCCTTTTAATAGACTCTTGGTCAAAATTTCCGTCAAAAACCCTTTCTAGAGTACTTAAGCTATGCACTAAAGAAGCGCTTGCTTCCCTACTCACTCCATCAGTTAGATCTTTGGGATAAAAAAGTAGTCTGCCTCTATGTGAATCAACTGCTTCTACTTCTGCCCTATACCAACCGTTTTCTATAGCTTTCATTGTTCTTAAAAAGTCTAAAATTTGAGCATATCTGTATACTGTTTTAACAGTCATTGAAATTTCAAATTTTTAATAGACTTAAGTCTAAAAATGCCTAAATTTTGAACGTTTTTAAGGCTTATTATGATCGCTTATAATCATTAAATTACCTTAATTTCTTCGTTTTTAAGACTAAGTTAAACGAACTTTAAGAAGAAAATACTCTCAAGGGCAATTATTGATATATTGCATTAAAGTGTTTGAAAAAACCGCAATGTCGGTTTGCCCTTCGTAATACTGTTGAGTTAATGTAAAAAGATCCACTCCTCCGACATCTTCGCATGTCGCAATAGTATAATTCACAATTAGCATAGGTTTATTTTCATTAGAGTTGCCTGAATAAAATCCAGGTTCAAATTTCGTTGGCTGCCCGTTATTAGGAGTACTTGCAAATAAGTCATATCCTGTTCTTAATCCAAACGTACTAAATCCATTTCCGTTTATATTGTTTAATCCGTTTTGATTTAGTGAAAAGATCACTTTATCACTTCCATCATCCCAACGCTCGCTAAAATCGTACCCTTCACTTAATTCTGCCGGAGTATTAAGAGAACTGAATTGATCAAAATCCCCAGAACTCAAAGTTGGAGGATTTGCTAAACTAACCGGTACCAGAGTAATAAAGTCATTTGAATCTGGATGAGTATTAGCGTCTCTTGAAGATCTCTTCTTTAAATGTAATTCCGCAGAATCTAATGTCGCACCATCCGGAATTGAGATAGTATTAAAGGAAATCGCAGTTCTAGTTATCAAGTATGGATAAACATTATTGCTATAAAGGGAAAGAAAATAATGACCTTTTGTAATATCATTAAGAGCGCCTTGACTGCTTCCTCTAACTCCGCTCCAAGATCCTCCGCTTGCAACAATAGATCCATCGCTCGCGTCTGCGTCAAATATTGCAGTACATGAATTTTCTCCATTAAACCTATGTCCTTGTCCACAAATAAAATCACTGCATTGAGAAATATCGAAATAGCAACTATTGCAGTTTAAAGATCCTGATCTATATCCAATACTCTGACAAGTTTGTCCATTAAAGTTATTGCCGTCACATTCTTCGCCAATATTAATATTATTATTTCCACAATGGGGCATTCCAATTTTCACTTCAGCATATTCATCATTAATATTGATTAATGTGATAAAAACGTCATTTGCTGGGTCATTAATTAATAATTCGCTTCCCCCATCATAAAATGTCTCACCAACTTTTAACACACTATCCAAATTGTCCTGCCCAACAAAGCCAGTAAGCGGATGAGTGTCTATGAGTTGAGTGTCGCCAGTATTAGAATAAACATCAGTATGAATAAAAACCCCACCGTACAAATCGTCCTCATAATAATCTATGATCTCTTGGTCAAATCCAATTGGTCTCCTATACTCAACATAATAATTATCATTGGTGCCAGGAATCGGAATCTGTAGTGACTTTATTCCACCAGTTGCTTCAAGAGGTTCAATGTGATGCGTGCCTTGACTTGCCTGCAATATATTGGATTCATCAAGCCAGCCCGCAACTCTTTTATGATGTGCATTGTAATGCCCCCTCAAGGTAGGCCACCCCATAACGTCAAAAGTAGTCATAGAAATTAAAGAATTGCAAGTATTTCCCGAAGAGAAGTTCCCGCAATCCCAATAATTTGCATGCCAAAGTCCAAAGTTATGGCCCAACTCATGTTCGATGCTACCGTCATCTATTCTATCAACTCCGTTTATTTTAATGATGGATAAAGAAATTATTCCATCAGGGGTTTGAACATTTGGTACCAAGCCTAGACTCCCGCTCGATCCACAATTAGGGTTGGACGGAAAGACAAAAATCAGCCGCTGATACTGTGTAAAATCAACTTCAAGGTTAGCCAAACTTAACGCTTCATTAAAAGCTGGACTATCACGATCAGCAACACCACACAATTGTAATAATGAAACCTCCAGAGTATACCATCCGTGCACACTCCCATTCAGCCAAGTCTGACCATAAGAGACTTCTCTTACCCAACTATTTACTGCAGTTTCATTGCTTTCGTTGAAAATGCGATTCCAAACTTCTTCTTTAGACATAGGCTGAATTGGATTTTCTATGCTATTAACGAGAATT
This sequence comes from Candidatus Woesearchaeota archaeon, assembly GCA_964355135.1. Classification (GTDB taxonomy): domain Archaea; phylum Nanobdellota; class Nanobdellia; order Pacearchaeales; family GW2011-AR1; genus UBA73. The sequence continues at coordinate 136,526 of CAYHCG010000003.1, forward strand.
ACTAAAACTTTCTGCTCTCCTAAATTGTCTTGTACAGAAGCAACATTGCCTTGCTCAAGAATTACTAATTCGTCAACAATAATTTCGCCCTCTCCAGAGATAGTATTTCCCAACACCCCATTTACTTCTATAGACCTTCCAGAAATTAAATTAGACTCCTCAAATAAATTTAACCTATACCTCGCCCCTTCAGGAGTTATCAAAAAATAAACATTTTCGCTCGTTCCATCAGTATTATGGTAATGGAAGACTTCACTTATTCCTTGCACAGTTACCATATTCTCATCAGGAGATAAATTTAATCTAGGAAAATCCGCCACAATGATCATAATCAAAACAACGAACAAAAAAATAGAGATTACTAAGAATATTTTATTAACTCCCGGGTCTCTTTTCATAAAGACCATAACAATCTCTCATTTAAAACAATTTCTAATCCTACTATATTTATTTCTGCAATAGATTTATATATCATGTAATCTTATTTAAAACATGAAAAAGAGGAATAACAAAACCTTATGGATTGTTATCGGAATTGTCATATTATTATTAATTTTCATTATAGGATTTTTCGCTGGATTTTACTACACCATGGCGAATGTGATTAACAAATTTTCTCCTGACGTTGCACATGCAAGTACTTGTGGTTCTCCGAACTTAGGTGAAAGCCGAAAGACACAAGTAGGATATTGGACCTGTACTTATTGCGGATCTGGTAGAGCTGGTGACTTCAATTACTGCTGGCAATATGATAATTATCAGCCCGTAGGATAATTAATTTTTTATAAAATCAATTAGTTCCCTTGTATCGGTAAGAATATGTGTTTGTATCATTTTTCCATCTCTATCTTTACTAAAAACCCCAGCAGCTGGGGTGCCTGCGTTCATAGTATCAAATAATATTGCTGAATGAATCCCGGCATTATATGGAGTGCATTGAATCAATCCAGGACTATAAGCATTTCCTCCCAAAACAAAAACCCCTATTTTCTTTTCCTTTAGTTTATCCCTATTATTTCTTGCAAAATCAGTAAGTCCATTATACCACTCTCCATTTATGTGCCTGGTCATTATAACAGAATCATACTCACTCGCTTGGTTTTCAAGAAGTTCAATAGGCGTATCTTCAGGGAAAAACTTAATTCTTAATTCCCTTAAATTACAATAATAATTTCTCTCCCAATCCATAAAGTTTTCCAGGCTTTTTTGATAAGAGTTTCTTAAACTTACAGAAGGCACAATTCTCTCTAGTAAAGTTTCCATTGCTTCTCTAGAAGGATAAGAAATTATTTCTATAATGGGTCTTCCGTCTTGAGGTTTATTATTCACCCAAGCATCAATATCTTTTCTTAACTCATCATCTAAACTAACTTCTAAAAATGTGTATTTTTTTGCCCTTCCTTCAAACTTTGCCCTTGCATTTTCAACATACGTTTTCCAAAGAGGCTGCATCTCTGCACTAACAAATGAATCACATGTAGTTGATACTTCCTTATACCATTCTTTTCTATCTTCTTTTTCCACCTCATTGAACCAGGTCTTTCTCACCATTCCGCCATTATAAAAAATATTAAATAAAGAAAACTTACCTCCTTCTGCAAATAAAAAGACCGCCTCTTGTACTTGAGAAGGATCGTCCATATCTGCAATTCGTTGAGGAATATAGCGAGCAACCATTGGTTGCAAAACTCCTTTATTAAAACCAAAAACTCCTTTTCCCATCCTTTGGGCGGTTCCTTGTCTTGCGCTCAAAAACATATCTTGTTGGCTTCCGCAATTATCCCTATCAAACTCTAAGGCAAGTACTGTTTGATCAGGATTTGTTAAATCGTATTCAACACAAATTCGTTGTTTACCATTTTCGTAAATAAATTGGCTAAATCCCACTTCATGTGCTAAAGAATGCGCAACCATTTCAGGATTATTTAATTTAGGCTTATTCTCGGAAGTTTCCTCTTCTACATTTACCGCTTCTTGAGCAAGTCGAGGAGAAGAACCACCATACAATGCCCCATTAAAGAGAGTTGCACCTGCAAGAAGCATACCTACTAATCCGACCCTTAGTCTTCTCATAGAAATCATTGGTTCAAATATTATTTAAATGTTACTATTTAGTAGTAAATTGGTACTTTGTTAGCATCCATTCAAATATTCCATTACAATATTTGATATCATAGTAATGCCAATTTGATTAGTATAGTATCTACCTATTTCAGTATTCAATTCTTCAGTTGTCGTGCATTGCTGTCGTATATTGAAATCTCCTGCATCAGTATTATTTCCACTCAAAACAATATTCTCGACTCTCAGCTCTCCCCCAGACAACCTCGCATCATTAAATTCCAGATCATAAAAGCCATTTCCTAATCTAACAGAAAAAGCTCCATTATCTAAGGTTGCCCCACTTGCAACTACAGTACTCGTTCCATCTGAAAATACTTCAAAATTAACCTCTCCTAATCCCTCTCGCATTGGATCACTTGTATTTCTCGGAGTCCAATTACCATTTCCATCTTTATCTTCATAAAGCAATCCTAAAATATAAGTTCTTGGATTTGCAGAAGGCTTTGCAAAATTCTGGGTTACAAATAATATATTGTCTACCGGAGCATTAAGCCCACCTCTAGGTGGAATAAAACCTCTGCTTTCTATATAAAATCCAAAAGTAGTATAACTTGTTGAAAGCATATTGTTTCTATGGCCGGTACTATTCCAAAATGATTGATGAACTCCATTAATTCTGGCCAGATTGATTAATAGAGGATTTGAAAACCAATTCAGCGCTATATTTTCTCCAGAACTGCTTGTCACTAAACCTTCCGCGCTCATTCGATTTGATGGCCTCACTCCAGTATAACTAGGCGTATTTATTGCTGCAATTCCTGTTTGTGTACAATTCAAAGTTTCATAATGACAAAAACTATCAATATAAGGATGAATATATTGAGCAACAGATTCAGGCAAGTATCCAAAATTTTCATGCATCCAATTATTATGATTATTTGCTGCATTTCCTACTAACTCATCATAAGCTAAAGGAGGTACAGGCGCTCGATTATCTATGGCTACATTAGAACCTATGCGTGCAGCTTCTCCAGCAGGATCTGCTCTAGCCCTATTTATCAACCTCATCATGTATAATTCCCAATCGCTCTCATGCACATCTACAGAAGCAACCGTTCCACTTGCGCTCCCCTCTCCGATTCCTTCAAAAGAATAAGGCTCTCCCATAAGATTAGAATCTTCCTGCGCATTCACAAACTGAATAAATCCAACATTGATTACAATCAGTAAAAATATCAAAATCATCCCTCTTTTCACAGTGTAATAAAATATCTTATTTATTTAAAACTTCTCAATTGCAATTAGGATCCTCTAAATTTTGCAAATAATTCTTTAGTGTAGTAGACATATCCCCGATACCCACATATCCATTAAAATATAAATTTTTAAAAAGATTTAACTCATGTTGAGTAATACAACCACTACAATCTGAATCTCCAATACTACACACATCTAAACAAGTCAAAGTACTTGCAAAATTCTTTATAAGAGGCATGGTAGCAACTGGATGAAATCTATTTCCCGGTTGGGGAGTAATTCCATTGTACATAGTATAGGGAGGGTCATAACAAACAGTAGAACAATGCACTGCGTTCCAATTGTGACCTAACTCATGCGCAGAAAGGTCTGTTGTACGAGCAAAAGTCGAAAATTCTGCAGCAATTACCGATACTGCATAATTAGTACAAATTGTACCAACATAACTTGATCCAATTCCCCCGACATCAAAACTGTGCCCGCTGAATAGTTGGACCGTATCACGTTTTATTTCTGAATATTCTGGCTCTAACCATTCATAAAAAAGTTGAGATTTTACTATATGAACATCGAATGTACTATAAGGGTCATTTATATCTGGCCTTATCACAATAGCAGTTACCTTGTGATTAATCCCGACATCCCTTTCATACTGTATATTAACAGTATTTACTATTTCATTTACCCTATTTTCAATAGCAGAAATACTCCCCCCATAAGCTAGGTAATATTCATAATCTGTATCAATAGCTAATTCTGCGATTTTTGTTCCAGGAGTTATGGCTGCATTTTGATCCCCACCATACTCGGATAATGACTGCGTTTCTGAACTTTCTGTATCTTCCTCAAGCGTTCCAATTTCTTCCGAAACATCAGTATCTTTAACATTAAATAAAATATGAAGATTTTCATCTCCAGATATATCTTTTCCAATTGGTTGTAATCTATAATTATCACCGCCTACCGATATCGTAAGGCTCAATCCTTCTCCTGTTATTGCTCCAGCGACTAAAGAGTCTTCCTCACCTTCAATTATTCCCCTAAAAGTTTTTACAACTCCTGAACTCTGCTTTATTAATCCATTTTGAGTAGAAATGTAAACTGCATAATCTTTAGCCCTATTGCTATAGGGTTGCATAATTATTTTTTTCTCTAGTCGAGCAATAAATAATTCAAATGGTTCTCCCGGAGAAATTTCGCCGAAAGGTAGAGAAATCAGTTGAGATTTTCCAGATTTTATGAAAAGAGATTCTTCCGCCCTATTCTTAATCTCAATATTCTCTAAATTGCTTGATGTCAAAACTTTAAGCTCATTAGGTTCTTCAATTCCCGAAGATAATCCACTAACCTTTTCAGAAACAAGAATAGATAAAGATACAAACAAAAGCAAAGCAATCGCTAAAAACAATTTATTTCGGTAATTCTCTCCTCTTTTCATAATAGCATCTAACTTTCTAACTTTAAAATCCTTTCTTAATTACATCCCTGCAAATGCTCAATAATCGCATTTGAAAACTGCGTAATAGTTATTTGCCCATTGTAAAATTGCGGGGCATAATCATTCAGTTCCGTCTGACTAACCGTTCCATCACTATTTGCATCTGCTCCGCTTTCACAGGTTGGTTCTTCTCCTGTATCACTAAACAAATCGGTAACTTCTTGCTGCGTCAAAGTCTTACTATACACTCTCACGTCGTCCATTGTTCCATTAAAGAATAAATCATCTCCACCACCGTCCTTTCTGGCAATATAGAAAGCGTTATTAAACACAGGATTGGCATTGCCACTTCCTACCATAACTCCATTGACATAGATTTTAACATTACCATTCCCCGCAGTTAAAGTTATAAAAGACCATGCATTCAAAGGAATAGAGCCTACATCTCCAACTAAAGTGTCATCATCATACCAGTAATCAAGTTTACCATTATGCAAATAAAGCGCTCCAAAATCAGTTCCTGCCCAAGCACTTCCTGTACTATCTGCAAATATATTATGCCATTTTCCATTAGTGGAAGTTGCAGGATTAATCCATCCGCTCACGCTAAAGCTACTTCCTGCATTTAGCGTAGTAGCATAATCAACCCTATCATTTGTTCCATCAAAAAGATAAGCAGCATTTGTATTCCCATTTCTATCAGCTGTCAAAGCTGGACAATTTGCCCCGCAACTGCCATGCCTTACATTTGGCGAGCTATCTAAAACTCCATCACTAGTAACATCATCAAATTTGTAATGTAATTCTAAAGCTAGAGGCGTTGTACAATCTGAATAATCACATCCATTTGCTGTGCATTGCTCTACGAGACAATTTGGATCGCTTGGACAAGAATCATGATTAAAAGCAATACCGCATGAATCAGTTGCTTCATTGCAACTATTAGTTGTACAACTTACTGCATCAGTACAAGGAGCTGTTCCAGCAATACATCCTTGAGTCCCACTGCAAGTCTCTGCTCCATCGCAGAACAATCCATTACTGCACAAATTATTTTGAAGGGCATGTGAACACGTTCCAGAATTACATGTATCAGTTGTGCAGGCAATATTATCATTGCATTCGGCATTTGTTGTGCATCCACTCTGTCCTGAAGTATATTCATAGGCGCCAATATCATATTGGGCTATGGTATCTGCATCGGGCCCATCCAGAGGCCTGCTATTCCCATCAAAATCTTTCATATTTATTAGTCCATAAATTTGCTGGATGTTGGCGCCTGCGTCAATTGCAGGCGAAGATGGATTTACATGATAATCAGGTTTAAAATTGCTGCTTTGTTTCCAGTTAAAGATACCTCTACTATATCCGGAAATGTGTTCAGCAAAAGAAGGAGTTAAAGTTATCTTAGCACCATAAGAGTCTGAGCCTATGGAAGTTACAGATCTTACAACCCCATCATAAGCCTCAATAAAGTCCCCTACAACAAAATTACTAATATCATCTAAATAGATCTCATTTAGTGTCGGAGGATAATACCAAACTGTGAAATCAACATTTCCTCCAACCGCAGTAACATCACCAGTTAAAGTAATGATATTCCCACTCACACTTTCTACACTAAGACGTTCACAATCATCATAATTCCCCGTATAACAAGTTAACTTATTTCCTCCAGCCGTAATATCGACCCTATAACCTGGTTGTACTTTTAATGTTTCAAAATTCTCGCTGGCTTTTGTTAAAGTAGTTTTTCCATTTACCTCGCCAAGAGTTGCGCTAGATATATCTTTAGTAAATGATTTAACTCTTCGAGGAATCTTCAAATCATTAACAAATAATGGATCTATTCTTTGGCTATGAGATCCATCATATGTAGGGATGTTAACTGGGGCGCCAAATCTGTCTCCCCAATAAATATTATAATCGGAGCTCAGCTGCAGCATATTATCAATCTCCACATTATTTACCGAGTCTTTAAAGATATTATTTCTGATTTTTAAATTACGCACATTTCCATAAATACGGACGCATTGTACTCCACCAAGCCAACCGCAAATATTAGAATGTATATTAACATTTTCAATCAATGCCCCAGCTTTATTCGCATCTAAATATATCCCTGGTGTGTCTGCATTCTTAACAGTCCAATATTTGTCAACATAGATAATATTTCCATAAATATCGAGTCCATCAACATGAATAATGGTGTCTGTGGCAGAAGTTATATAAATAAGCTGAGTGAAATCAGATACAATATTGTATCTAATTGTTACATTTTCAAGATCTCCAAGGTCAAAACCATCTTGGTGTTGTTCAGTATGAATTTGATCATACATTTCATTAAATTCGAATAAACAATTTGTACATCCTCCTTGAAAACCATCTTTGCCGTTATAATGGATATTGTTTCCTCTGCCAATTAAACCTCTAGAACTTAACTGGCCTCCAAAACGTACAGCAGTATCAAGGTTATCAAAAATTTCATTATTTTCAACTAAAGTATTATCAGAATTTTCAGAATCGATTCCATCTCCATTGTTATTGTGAATATAATTATTAACAAACTGATTACCATTAGTCTGATAACTAGTTGCCCCCCAAACGATCATATTATAAATGCCTGCCCCATCATGATCTTTGATTTCAAAACCTTCGATACGGATATGATTGCGGCCGCCCAGATCTGCCCCATTTTCCTGTCCGCTTATTATTACCTTACATGAACCTGGCACCTTAGTTTTGCCCATTGTTCCTTGGCATTCTTCCCCTGGATATGCCTTGAAAGTAATTTTATTATTTACAGTCCCAGAATTTACAGGACTTAATGTTTCAGCATAAGTGCCTGCTCTAGCACAAACAACATCTACCGCAACTGCGACATTCGCTGCGCCAGTTAAAGTTTTATATGCTCTCTCGCTCCCTCCAGTACAAGATCGTGTTGCTTCATTATAAGTAGTGCATGGACTAGGAGCAATATTCTTATCGACAAATATAGTACATCCGCTAGGAGAAGATAGAGCAACTTGTCCCCCCTGTTCTTCTCCTGTAAATCCAAAGAATTTCTGTACATCATCCCATATGTTATCTCCAGCAATTCCCCTAAAAGCTAAATCATCCCCGTCATAAACGCTAAAACCATTAATAGTAACTCTAAACACTCCTAAAACAAGAATTGCTCCCAGCAAAACCACTAAAGAAACTAAAAAAATACCACTCCTCTTCATAATAGATAATATTTCCAATATACTTTAAATACTTATCGAGGAAAGTAGGCAATCATCCCAAGATTTATCAAAAACAATTTAAATGTCCTAAAACACCAAAAGATACTTCTCGTATATCCATCCCTCCGACATAATATTGTTGTATTTTATTATTCAAGTCCCCTTGAGAAATACACTCAACAATACATTGTGCAGAACATCCATCGCTACCAATTAAATTGCCATCGTCACATTGCTCTCCAGGTTCAAAGAAATTATTACCACATTCGGAAGGAATAGCATAATTTACAATTAGCAACGGCTTATTTCCTGAAGAAGAGTCGGCAGAATAATAAAGAGTATTAAATGTGGTCGATTCCCCATTATTCGGAGTATCAGCAAATAAATCATATCCTCCTCTCAAGCCAAAGGTACTAAAGCCAGCTTTGTTTACATATGCGAGACCATTCTGATTAAATACAAACTTCACTTTTTCTTCAAAATAAGTATTCCAATTATCACTCACATCGTATCTGTTAGCCAATTCAGTAGGATTATTTACTGAATCAAAATTATTAAAGTCCTCAGAAGTTAAGTGGGGAGGATTTTGCAAGCTGGTTGGAACTAAAGTTATGAAGTCATTCGAAGTTTCATGAGTGTTCTCAAAAGAGTTTAGTGGTCTGGATTTGGTCAAAAACAGTTCAGCTGAATTTACTATTGCATTATCTGGAACCAGTGTGGTATTAAAGGGAAAAGAAATTCTAGCTAAGTAAGAGATTTGGGGATTATAAGCTAGAGTAAGTACATAATTTGAGTTATCGTTTCCATCAACTATACCAAATTCTCTTTCTCGCAGTTCACTCCACGCATCAGTTCCAAATCCAATTGCAGTTAATGACCCGTCATTAGAGTCGGCTTCAATAGTAGCCGTACATTCATTATTTCCATTAAATGTATGTCCTTCCCCACATATAAGGCCGCTGCATTGTAAATAATCAAACTTGCATCTTGAAGTGCAGCTTAAAGATCCATATCTGTAGCCAAGTCCATGGCAGCTCCCTCCGTTTAGTATAGGTCCATCGCACTGCTCACCAATATTTATCTCATTATTGCCGCAGAAAGGAGGACCTAAAAATATTTCTGCATAATCTTCATTGCGATACATAAGTGTAATTAGGATATCATTTTCACGGTCATAAAAACTTTCCCCCAATCTTAAAACAGTATCATATACTCCGTCTAATGGGCTCATGTCTACAAGCTGTGTTTCTCCATACCCGCCCATGTCGCTGCGAATAAAAACGCCATCATAGACATTAACCGCATAGGGAAAAATAGAATCTGCACCAAGTAAATCATCTATAGGATAATCGTATCCAATTGGTCTCCTATATTCCACATAATAACTATTTTCAGTATTTGGAATAGGGACTTTCAACGATTTTATTCCGTCACTCATTGTTTCAAGAGGTTCAATAAGATAAACATCGTCACTTGCCTCAAAAATATTTTCTTCATCAAGCCAGCCCACAACTTTTTTATTGTAAGTGCTATAGTGTCCACTCATAAATCCAAAAAATTCGATTAATGTAGCTCCCCCCATAAGATCAAATGGGTCTCCATACTCTATGATGCCGCATTGGTCTCCAATCACCTCATTTCCGCAATCTAAATAATTAGCGTGCCCCAAACCAAAATTATGTCCTAGTTCATGAACAACTACACCATTATCTATCCCGCTAACCCCATTGATAGCTATTAAAGAATAATCTTTAGACCCATCAGGAGTTGCAAGATTTGAAATCATTCCTCCTGTAGCCATACCTGCAAAATCACAAAAAGTTTCTGGGAAAACAATTATTATCCTGTCGTATTCCATAAAATTAACCTCGCTATTTGCAGCATTTAAAGCAGAATAAAGAATGCCATTTTCATTTGCATAATTAGTTACAAAATAGCATAAACCAAAATCTGCAAAATCCAAAGTATACCATCCATAAACGTCTCCAGTTAGCCAAGCTTTTCCATAAGAAACTTCCTGTACCCAGCTATTTACAGAATCTGGAGTACCATCTCCATTCATATGATAATTCTCATTAAAAAATCTATTCCGGGCCTCTTGAATGCTAATAGGTTCTATAGGATTATCTATACTATTAACTAATAGAACAACTGTCTTCTGTTCCTCCAAATTTGGATTTTCTTCTCCACCAGCAGCGCCCCCCAAAAACTCTACATTTTGCACCATTATTTCTTGCCCCCCAGCTGCAGCGTTACTCAATGTGCCAATAACTCTAATACTCTCGCCAGAAATTAATTTTGGTTCCTGCCCTTCCAGAAAATTTAACTTAATATCTCCTTGTTCAGTATTGATATAATAATAAGTCTGAGAGTTTACTGAATTTGTAAAATCTTCCGCAAATATTACTAGAGAAGTACCTAAAACAGTTACAGAATTCTCTTGAGCAGCAACACTAGTCAAAGAAATAAATAAAAATATTCCAATCATTAAAAATAATCTACTTCTAGATCCTATCACGCCTCTTTTCATCCAATAATCAATCTTCATCCATTTAAAATTCTTTCTTCAACAAAGTTTCACTTCTTCAATAGTTTCTCAATATCTTTCAAGTCAAAACAATAAACTTTCTTCCCTTCAAATTCTGTTACTCTTCTAGAAAAAGATTTTGCAAATATAGCATAAATTTCTTTTCTATAATCATTATTCCATTCAATATTTTTCACTTTTCCTTTAGTACCCAAGAACCTCATTAACAAAAACAATAGTTATCCTATCTTTCTGCACTTCTTTGTTTACAATGAGCGTTTTACTTACAAAACTGCCCGGCACCCCATAAGCTTTTTTTGCTCTTTCGCTTTCAAGAGGAAGTGTATGTTCATACAATCTCTTCATTCCTTCATCAAGATCTTTAACAATCTTCTGGGCTCCAACTACCCAAATTACTTTTTCAGATCCATAAGCATAAGCAGGCAACTGGCTTCCCGTGTTCGAAGCAATAATAACTTTCCCATCCATAGTAACTGCATGGACGCTTCCAATTGCATAATCGGATGCAGCTCCTATCTTGCGCATCTCTCCCTTATGTTTCTCTCTGTCCATAGAACTCAATTTTTTCCTCACAGAATTATATTTCCCAGACTCATTCAAAGTATGCAGAATCCCCAAGGCTTCCACAGTCATAGAAGTCATGGTAAAAACTTCTGACTTTTCAGGTATCAACTCTAAAATTTTTTTATTAGCTTCCTCTTTAGTATTAACAAAAACTGCATGCATACCATTTTCTCCTAACGCCTTGATAGTTTTGTCTACAGTTTCCTTAGTCGCTAATATGTTCCACTTGTCCATAAGTCTCTAATAATGCGCCCTATTTATAAACCAGTTGTAAAAGTAATACTTCGCTTTTAAAATTTAATAGATAATTCCAATTAATTTGTGTTCTATTTCATCTTGTCTTTAATAGTCTTTTCTAACTTTTCTATTAAATCCAGTATTCTTCCTTTATTATTTACAAGATAAACCGCATCAATCTTTTTTCCATCATATGAGCTATTGTTTCTTTTTATTCTTAGATCATTCATAAAAACTATATCTGCTTCTTTAAAATCTTTATAATTAATAAGGTAATCAATTAAATCTTTATGAGCGTTCTCCCCTACTGTTTTAAATCCATCCAAAAGTATCAAAGCGCTTGCTAATTCCTTAATAATTTCATAATAGTTCTCTGCCGCATTTGTAGAAAACTTATTATGATCAATCGTTTTTACAAACGTTGCTCTTTCTTTGGTTAACTGCAAGATTGATCTCACTTTTTCTCTATCGGGAGTTACCTTGACTATCATTTTAAAATACCGTTATATAACCTCTTAAAATTATTCCATTTAAAATATTATTCTTTAGCTCATTAGGAATTTCCTTTAATGAGTTCTTGAAGAATAAATGAATCTTTTTGCCCAATTTTTTCTCAAATTCAACAACGTCCATATTTTTCTCTCTCCCTAAAACAAATAAATCAATGTCTGATCCCTCTATAGATTCCCCTTTTGCAGAACTCCCATAAAGAGAAATTGCTTGGGGAGATAATTTATCCCATAAATAATCAATTAAACCACTCTTATTCAATTCAAAGATAGCAGATATCTTTTTGTAAAGTGTAAAATTAGGATCGTCTCTTAAAGCAACATAAAAAGGGATTTCTCTTTTTACCTCTCTCTTTATTAAGCCATCTTTTTCAAACTCCTTAAGATAATTAACTACGGAAGGAAGAGAAATTTTTGTCAATCTTGCAATTTCCCTCAGTCTAAAACTATCAGTAGGAGAATCCAAAAAAAGCTTTAAAACTTTGTATCTGTTATATTTTTCTAACATACGTTATATTATTATAACAGATGTATATAAATCTTTCGATCAATAAGTTTCTAATCAATCCTTCCTTCTTATAAACTCAGTATATAATCCCAATTAACTTATGCTCAATACTCTCAAACCTAATTTTCCCATCTACAATATCAACATTGTCTCCTTTCGTAATAAAATAAATCCCTTCTTCATCAACTCCTTTCTCAATAACTCTATGTACCACTAGCGTATCTCCTCTCCTAAAAGTTATAACATCTCCCACATTCACGTCTTCCGCGCTTTCAACCTCAACAACAATTCCATTGGCCCCCTTGCCCAAAAAAGGGAGCATACTCTCAGATTCATAATTAGTTATCTTTGCATTCTCAACTTGCAGAATAACTTTATTACTATAAACTAAAAAATCTTCTTCCTTCAAATAATCTGCTGGCAAATTACTTTCATTTGCAGCATCAGAATCAATAACCCTTCCTAAAATACCAAAATCAGCTCTAGCAAATAAAAATCCCAGCATGAATACTGCAATTAAAACAAACACCCCAAGTAAAATTCTGCTTTTTTCCATAAAATGAGGTAAATTCATAATTTAAAAACCTATAGCTTAAGGACTTTCTGTGTAAGACCATGACATATGTCACCACCCATTAAAATAGCTTATCAAATGCAAA
>CAYHCG010000004.1:0-88031 GCA_964355135.1 Candidatus Woesearchaeota archaeon
TAAGGCAATAGCCTACAATTTAAAGCTAAAACATTAGAGATTTTCAACAGAGCCGATAAGTAAGAAACTCTTATAAACTGCAAATGTTATTCTTAACAATTATAAAAAAGAGATAAAATGCCATTTGAATTTAAATTTCCAGATGTAGGAGAAGGAATAGAAGAAGGAGAGATTGTGAAATGGCTGGTTAAGGAAGGAGATAGCGTGAAGGCTGACCAGGCTATTGTACAGATTGAAACTGAAAAAGCAGTTGTGGATATTCCTTCGCCTAGGAATGGAACGATTCTAAAGATAAACTATAAAGAAAGCGAGAAAATTAAAGTTGGAGCAGTTTTAGTTGTTATTGGAGATAAAGGAGAAAAAGTAAAATCAAGTGGTAAAGAGAATAAGAAAGAAGAGAAAACTATTGAAAAAAAAGTCCCCAAACGTGGACAGAGCGTTGTTGGACAACTTGAAGAGGCCCCTGATGAAGAACTAATTGAAATGAAACATGCTGAAGTGATGATCGGAGAGAAACAAACTGCAAAAGTCTTGGCTTCGCCTGCAATAAGAAAAATTGCTTCTGAAAGAAAAATAGACTTGTCTAGAGTAAAAGGAAGCGGTGAAGAAGGGAGAATATTGAAGAGCGATATTGATAATCGTGGTGAAGATAAAGAAGAAATTCCTCAGCAGACACTCGTTATCAAGAAGAAATATGATGATTTTGGATATATTGAGAGAGTTCCACTCAAAGGCATAAGAAAAACCATCGCAGAACATATGTCTCTCGCAGTCAAAGAAGCTCCTCAAGTAACTTCTATGGAAGATATCGATGTTTCGGACCTATGGAAATTAAGAGAGAAAGAAAAGAAAAACATGGAAAAACAAAAAGTTAAGCTAACTTTTCTCCCCTTTGTTGTTAAAGCAGTTATTGCAGCATTAAAAGAAAACCCGATACTGAATTCCTCTATTGAAGGTGACGAAATTATTATTAGAAAATACTTCAATATTGGAATAGCAACTGAAACTGATGTTGGACTAATGGTGCCTGTTGTAAAAATTGCCCAGAATAAAAGCATTATAGAAATTGCTAAAGAGATTACAGAGTTAAGTGAAAAAGCGAGAAACAGGACCATTGATATTATGGATATGCAAGGAGGGACTTTTACTATAACTAATTATGGAAGTGTTGGAGGAACGTATGCAACACCAATAATAAATTATCCAGAAGCAGCGATTCTTGGTTTAGGAAGAATTTTTGACAGAGCGATAATAGATGAAAAAGGAAAATTGAAAAATATTAAAATTTTACCCGTATCCTTGACATTTGATCATAGAATTATTGATGGGGGACAAGCCGCACGGTTTCTTGAATCCTTGAAAATGTTTCTTGAAGATCCTGAACATCTTATGCTTGAACTTAAGTAATTTGAACATAACAATTTACTTATCACTATTTTTATAAATCTGGCAGAAAACAGTTAATTGTGAAAAAAATAGGAGTTAAGAAAAAGCAACCTCGAGCAGGTAAAGTGGGAGAGGTTTACTGGGGAGTTTCCAGTTACAATGAACCAGAAACGGTCTTACCTATTATAGATGCGCTGGGAGGAGTTGTTTCTTCTCGTCTCAGGGTATCCTTGATGCCTAGAATTCCTCAAGATTCTAATTTAGAAAATGAAGTACAGGCCCTTTATGATTTAGAATCGCACTACCCCCATCATATGCTTTTTAGACTACGGTATCCTGGAAAAACAAATATTGAAACTATCAAATTTGCACATTCTATATTGAGGGCCTTTGAAGAAGGTCAAGGAAAGGAGCGTTATGCTTTCAAGTATGAAGAAGGAAAATTAAATTTAGAAATTGGCATCGAACAAGAAATATTTGTTAAGGTAAGAAATTTATATCTGCCTTCAAGAACTATTGATAGGGTAGCAGAAGAATGAAAGGCAAAAATACTTCAGCAGATTAATATAGTTATAATTCTAAAGAAAGAGATGGACAGGGGAAGATTGCGAATTATTTTGGGAATATTTTATATTCTCTTAAGCGTGCTTGCTTTTTTCAATTCTTACTATTATCATACTCCGTATAATATATTTTGGTTTTGTTATATTGGGATGTTCATCATAGGTCTGGGAATGCTCTTTAAAAACGGAGCGATGATTAAAAGTCAGCTTTATATTTTATTTATTCCAGATATTATTTGGATATTGGATTTTATTTCCTATTTTGTAACAGGAGGGAATTCTTTTTTTGGTATAGCTGACTACTTTTTCCTTGCGGCTCCTTTAACTGCGAAGATAGTAACTCTACAACATATATTTACAGCACCTATTGCGCTCTATTTTGCATATAAATTCAACTCAAAGAGCAAATATCTCTTTTTAGTTAGTTATTTACAATTGACGTTAATTTTCTTTATGACTAGATTCTTTACTTTGCCTGAACAGAATATCAATTGCTCTTACAAATTCTGCGGGGACTACTCCTTTGCTATTGGAAATCTTTATCCAGTTTTCTGGTTTATTGGAGGACTGATTATGATTTATTTAACATATATTATAATTGACAAGACTTTCAAGGGGAAGAGATAATGAAGAAAAGAATAAAAAGGCATTTTTATTATTAGATTAGATTAAAATGAGGTGGGAAATACTAGTTGCTTGCATAGTAGCTGTTTTTTATATTGTCCTAGGACTTTGGTATTTGAAAACTAGGAGCAGAGGCTCTAAACAGATGCAGGAAGTTAGTGGAATCATAAAAAGAGGTAGTAAGATATTTTTAATAAGAGAACACAAATATTTGAGTATCGTAATAGTGATCCTAGCCGCCATAATCTTTTTTTTCGACAGAATACTGGGCACCTTCTTTATTGTTGGAGCAGTCTTATCTTCGTTTAGCAGTATAATGGGTATGTCTATTGCAACAAGCGCTAATGTGAAAGTTACAGCCTCAAAGACTATTCAGAGTGGAATGAGGATTGCTTATATGTCAGGGTTAATTTTAAGCACGATTACTACCATAATCGGACTTATAGGAATTTACGCTTTGTATTCTTGGACAAATAATGTTCAAGCACTTTATGGTTTTGGATTCGGCGCAGCATTAGTTGCATTATTTCTAAGGGTGGGCGGAGGAATATATACCAAATCTGCTGATGTGTCTGCCGACCTTGTGGGCAAGATAGAAACTAATTTACCTGAAGATGATGCAAGAAATCCTGCAGTAATTGCAGATTTGGTTGGAGATAATGTGGGAGATGTTGCGGGAATGTCAACTGATCTCTTTGAGAGTTATGTAGACTGCATTATAGCCGCGATGGTAATAGCAATTGCAATCTCAAGAGACGTATTTGTTCCATTGCAATTAGCTTCAATAGGAATAGTTGCTTCGGTTGCGTCATTAGTCGTTGTAAGGGGCAAAAAAGTGTATCTAGCTTTACTAAATACCTTGATAATATCATCATTAATTGTGGCACTAGGGGCGTTTTTCTTTATGAGAGAATACTTCTACATTGTAGTTTTCGGGTTAGTTGCTGGATTAGTTATTGGTGTAAGTGTATTGTATTATACTTCTACGGAGAGAAAGCCTACGAGAAGGATTTCTCAAGCAACTCAACAAGGCCCCGCGCTTACAGTTCTGCGAGGATTGTCAAATGGGATGATCAGTACAGTAATTCCTGTAGTAACTGTTGCTATTGCGATGATTTTGAGTTTTAGATTTGATGGAATATTTGGAATTGCAATCGCTTCTGTAAGCATGCTGAGCATTATCGGGGTTACACTTGCTTCAACAGCATTTGGATCAATATCGGATAATGCCGCAGGAATAAGCGAAATTTGTAAATTGAAAGATGCAAGAAAAGTTACTGAAAGTTTGGATGAAGCAGGAAATACCGCGAATGCTATAGGGAAGGGCGTGACAATTGGATCTGCCGCTTTCACAACTCTTGTTTTGTTATATAGTTTTATACAAATAACAGGAGCTAAATCTATTGATTTATTGATTACTGAGAATCTAGCTATTCTTCTAATTGGGTGCGCATTGCCATTTATGTTTTCATCAATCATAATTAATTCAGTTTCTTCTGCCGCAGAAAAGATAGTTGAAGAAGTACGAAGACAATTTAAGGGAGGAGAAATTTTAAGAGGAAAGAAAAAGCCGAACTATGATAGAGTTATTGATATTGCTACAAAGTACTCAGTTAAGAAGATGTTTTTACCTTCTGCAATTGCAATATTTTCTACTGTTGTGATCGGACTAGTATTTGGAGTTGAATCTTTGGCGAGCTTTATAATTGGAGTGACTTCTGCATCTTTATTGCTTTCGATATTTATGGCTAATGCTGGAGCAAGCATGGATAATGCTAAAAAATACATTGAAGAAGGGAATTATGGCGGGAAAGGAAGCGAGGCGCATAAAGCGAGCGTTGTTGGAGATACAGTTGGAGATCCTCTTAAAGATGCTGCAGGGCCTTCGCTAGATATCCTGATTAAACTAGTTGCGATTGTTTCGCTTTTGATGGCCCTATTAATGTAGTTTCCGACTCAGTCCATTAACTAAATAATTGTCCACGAATCTGAAGAAGACGTCCACATCTATTTTATTTTAAAAGCTGCAATAAATGCGACTATTCCAAGAACAATAAGAACTGCTCCAACAATAATCATTGTCGCGCTTGTTTGTGAGAGACCGTCAGCCTTAATGGTGCCAGCAGGAGTTTCTACTCCAACAAATGCTTGCTCTACAAATCCAACTGAACCTATTAGTAAAAGAATACCTAAACCAATCATTATCACGGCGATAATTGAAAGAGTCTTATTTGGTTGTCTTGTCATATCAAAACTTAGGGGATTTTGTTTATAAATTTATATATTCTAAAAGGAGAAAAACATGAAACAAAAGAAATTTAAAAGGTTTAAACCAATTAAAGATATGATTCGACCAGATGTCATAGCGATTATATTGCTTATTTTGGGAGCGGTTAGCCTTTATCAAGGTAATGAAGCAGGAATCTTTTTTATTATCTTAGCAGTAATAAAGTATTTTTTAATCCCCTCATGAGTGCAAAAACAGTATTAACCACAATAATGAACATTTTGTTTTTTATAGTTGGACTGTCTTTCTCTTATATAGGGCTATTCGTCAATAAGAATCATTGGATTGCTATTATAGGAGGCTTACTAATTTTGGTGAGCAGAGTACATATCATTATAGTATTATCACAATCAGGAAAAGTTAAAGTCCCTAAAGTGATTTGGGAAAAGTAAATATTAAGAGTATCTAGTTAAAATCAATAAATTATAACATAACGCCTTCAACAGTATTTCATTATCTCTAGCCGTATCAGTTTTAGTCCGTAGCCAAGTTAAGAACTTACGTTTGATTACAGAATTGACAGATTCAATTAAAACCCTATAACGATAGTCTTCATGCCAAATATTATGCTCATGCTTATACAAATGAAAAGCGTCACGGAAAGCTTGGCTCTTGGGGTGCTTCCCTGTGATGTTGCTCTTAAAATCAATAAATGATTGTTTAATTCCTAGTTCCTGACATAAGGCATAGTTGTCCTTGCTTAAGTAACCCGCATCAGCTAGACACTTATCTGGGATAAATCCATTATCGTATACTGTTGAAATAATCTCATTGAATAGAGGGCAGTCGTGAGTTGTTCCAGAAGTTGCTTTTGCGTATGCAATTATCTTGCTATTAGGCAAACATGCTATGTGAAGCTTCTTGCATTTTTCCATAGAAGGGATATTTGCTTGGTCATCAGGTTTACCGTATTTAGGCTTCCTGTTATGCCCTCCAGAGTACATCTTAATTGCGAACCATGTTGAATCAACAATTAATTTTTCCTCAGAACCAAAGAAAGGAATAGCGCATAATTGAATTAATCTCTCTAGTTCCTCAGTCAAAGACTTATCATTCATATATTTACTTAACGTGCTTTTCTTTGGGATAGTATTGAGACACCCCAAAGTTTTCGCTAATAATAAATCAGATTCAGCTCTTCGAAAAGAGAGGCCGTTTAATGTTTGAATGGATAATGCCTTAAGTATATCCTTAATTGGGAACTTTGGTCGTCCTTCTAAGTAAGGGCTATCACTCATAGTATCATCAATAAAGTTAGAGCAGACTGATAAGAATTTTGCTCTTTCATGTTCCAAATGGGAATCATTAGATTTAATCATTTCAAGCTCTTTTATACTATCAATCATACGAATTACTATACATCGTGCTATATAAACCTTCCTATTTGTATTGTTAATCGTATGAAGTAATAACATTTATATAGAGAATCGCATTACTTACTGGAATGAGTAAAAATAACGACTATTCTCTGGTAAAACTAAAAGAGAAAATGCTGGAAGGTTTAGAAGAGGAGAAAATGATGAAAAAAGAAGTTAAAGAAGAAGTTGTTAAATTGCTGGAAGAAGCTCACATAAGGAAAGATGAGATAGAGATTGTGAAAGAATTAAAATTACAATATTCTAAACAGTTCTTTGTAAGATTTCCCAGAGACCTTGAGAATCTACTTGGATTAAAAGAAGGAAAGAAAATTAAGTTTATTATTAAAGTCAATCCGAAAGATTCTAATGAAAAAATCGATATTAAACTGAAGGTGGTAGAATGAATTATGAATACAAACATCTGGATAAATATGAGAGAAAGATAATTTTGTTTTTATATTCCCTTGGTGAAATGGTATCTACCCGAGCTATTGCTAACAAGCTAGATATTCATTGGTCTACTGCAAAGAAAAGTCTGAAGAGCTTGGAGGAGAAGGGAGTTGTTAGGAAAATTTCAATGGCAAATAAGAAGCTCTGGAGCTTAAGTAAAATTTAGCATTTGTGTTTGTTTATATGTTTAGGGCAAAAGTATTTTTCACAGCCCTCACATTTTTCAGCACATTGTTCACAAATGATTCTTCCAATCATGGAAAGATGGAATCCTTGGCAAATAATTCGTTTCATAATTTTTTTATCAACTTTATACGGAGAACCGCACCAAGTACAATTTAAGATGGTAGCATCAGAATACTGTAAAGGATGAACGGCTTGCACTTTGTTTTTTGCAGCTACTTGCTCATACCTCATTTTTTCCTTCCAATATCCCATACCAACAATTGTTGGCTTCGCTATATATAAATCTTACCATTAATTCGAGGCATGGAATACAGAACAGGTTTAGAGATAAAGAAAGATATACTGCGACTGCTCAAGGTAAAGCCGCATGTCATCTCAGAGTTAGAGAGGAAGGTTGGGACTTCAGATAGAGTCTTACACAGGCATCTGGCAGAACTCGAATATCTAGGAATTGTCGAAATAATCAAACATGAGAAAAGTCCGCATACTGGCAGACCGTTTAAGGT
The DNA here is from genome assembly GCA_964355135.1 of Candidatus Woesearchaeota archaeon. Taxonomy (GTDB): domain Archaea; phylum Nanobdellota; class Nanobdellia; order Pacearchaeales; family GW2011-AR1; genus UBA73. The sequence goes on from CAYHCG010000004.1 coordinate 7,361, forward strand.
TGCTAAATTAAAATAAGACTATTTTTTGAAATGATAGAATATATTATACCAGTGAATTTTGAAATACCTCTGACAGAGAACGTCTATTATGAATATGGTAAGAAAAACTAATATTATAGTCCAGAGGATAGTAAATTTCGCATCCAGACCTATCATAACGAGCCCTATCATAGATAATGCCCAAAGCCATGCTAAGATAAAGATACCGATGAGTATGAATGAGAGATGTACTAAAAATCTTAAAGCCATATAATACGGCTTATTATTATATTTTTGTTTGCTTGAAAATGTCTGAGAAATAAGATTAATTATTGGAGGTATAAAACAAAATATGCCAATCCAAAACACCCAAGGTTTTACGGTAATTATTAAAGCGTTTAATAAAGAGAGACTGGTTTTAAGGTCAAAGAAATAAAACGTGAGTAAGCCTCCGCCGAAAACAAGGAGTGTTGCTATTTGTAAACTAACCTCTTTTTTTTCCATTCACAAATATTAGAAAATGGTATATAAAAAAGCTTCGGACAGTTTATGGACACTTTACGGACAGGAAGAGGTTAATGGACAGAGTCGTAGTTTCCAAAACACTTAAAAAGATAGTTGATTGTATATGTTAGAGTGGTATAAAAGAATGGTGAATTACGTAAAGAAAGCCTGGTTTAGCGATAAATACTGGCCAAGTAAAGAAATGAAGGGTTTGGCTCTTCTTAAAGAAAATGTTTACGAGTTGGCCAAAAAAGACCCTATAGAATTCTGGGGAGCTATAGGTAAGAATATTGACTGGTTTAAACCTTGGAGCAAGACTTACGAGGAACAACTACCTTCATTTAAATGGTTTATAGATGGAAAATTAAATGTGAGTTATAATTGCCTTGACAGGCACTTAGCGAAAGACGGCGACAAGACTGCACTAATAGTTGTTGCGGAAGATTATACTGAAGGCGAGACAAAAATAAGTTATAAAGAATTACACGAACGCGTTTGCAAACTTGCCAACTTTCTAAGAAAGAACGGAGTGAAGAAGGGAGATGTTGTTTCTATTTATCTGCCTCTTTGTCTTGAAGCAATTGTTTCAATGCTTGCCTGCGCAAGAGTTGGAGCAGTGCATTCGGTGGTGTTCTCTGCGTTTTCTGCTGAATCATTGAAAAATCGATTACTGGATGGGGGAGCAAAAATGTTGATTACTGCAGACGGATATTATAGAAAAGGGAAGGCAGAGATGCTTAGAGATAAAGTGAAAGATGCGATTAAAGGCACTAAAGTTAAGAAGATTTTAGTTGTGCAAAAAATTGAGAAGAAAAGACTGGTAGGAAGATTCTTGGACTATGATAGAGTTGAAAAAGAATCTAGCGAATTTAAGGCTGTGGAAATGGATGCAGAAGATCCATTGTTTATACTTTATACTTCTGGAACAACTGGAAAACCAAAGGGAATTGTACATGTTAATGGAGGTTATGCAGTGCAGGCAGCATATACTGCAAAAATTGTTTTTAATTTGTTAGAGAGAGACGTGATGTGGTGTACTGCTGACATAGGATGGATAACAGGTCACACATATGCCTGTTATGGGCCTTTATTGAACGGTATAACAAGCGTTATTTATGAAGGGTCTTTAGATTATCCTGATCTGAACAGGGCCTGGCACATCATTGAAGAAAATGATGTGAATATATTCTATACGGCGCCTACTGCGATAAGAATGTTTAAGGCAAACGGGGAAGACTTGGGAGATTTTAAGATGAATAGTCTTAGAGTTCTAGGGAGCGTCGGGGAGCCGATTGATGAATCGACTTGGAAATGGTATTTTGAAAATGTAGGGAAAAGTCGCTGTCCAATTGTAGATACTTGGTGGCAGACCGAGACCGGAGGAATTATGATTAGTTCTCTTGCTGGGATAGGTCCTTTTATACCAGGTTTTGCTGCAAGAGCAGTACCTGGAGTTCATGCTGAAATCTTTAATGAAGGGGGAGAGAGAACAAAAAATAAAGAAGCAGGCTATGTTGCACTTATCCCTCCCTTGCCTCCTGGAGCTTTACGCGGATTTTGGAGATTTACAAGTAATGACGCTGTAAAAGAAAAATACTGGAGTAATGGAAATTATTATTTTGCAGGTGATGGAGCTTATACAGAAGGAGGATATATTAGAGTTAACGGGAGAGTGGATGATGTAATGAAGGTCGCAGGGCATAGACTTTCAACTGGAGAGATTGAAGATGCAGTAGCGAACGTTGAGCAAGTAAGCGAGAACGCTGTTGTCTCAAAGCCTGATCAGATTAGAGGAGAATTGCCTGTTGTTTTTGCAAAATTGAAAGCAGGCGTGCAGGCAAGTGATGAAATAAAAAATGATATTGTAAAGATGGTGTCTAATAAAATAGGACCGATCGCTAAACCTGCTGAGATTTATTTTGTTGCAGATTTGCCTAAGACGAGAAGTGGAAAAATTATGAGAAGAGTAATGAAAGCAATACTGAGGGGTGAACCTGCAGGAGATATATCCACTTTAGTAAATCCTGAATGTGTCGGACAAATCAAGAAAGTGGTTATTGAAAGCAAAATCGGCGTTCAACCTGTGGAAAAACCAGCCAATCAGCCTAAGCCTGAAATGACTGAAAGTATGGATAAAGTTTAAGTTTTCTTGGCATCTTTTTCTTTGTTGGGATGAATAAAACTCAAACCTAGGAAAACAATTCCTAAGAGAATAATTATTATGCTATAAAAGTTTATTTTGTATAGAATATTATTTGCTATGTCTGCCACTATATCAACTAAAATAACGTCGATAGACCTTAATTGGGAATCAAGAAGCTTGCCTAAAATAAAAGCTATGGATAAGGAAATCCCTCCTGCAACTATAAAATCTACAAAATACCAGCGGAAAGACTTTTTGATATCCTTGTTGAGAAGGTAGATAAAGAAAATAAATATGATAGTCAGCAATAAAGATCCGTAGAGAATGTATTTGTAGATTTTAATAAAGTAAACAAATTTATTTAGATTTCCTTGGGGATCATAAATAGTTGCTAAGTTAAGATATTTCTGATCGAAGAAAGGTAACTTCTTTCTTTCTAATACTTCGTCTATGAACTCTGAAGAGTTTTGAGTTGCAGGTCTGCAGTTTATCTCTTCACCTGTGAAAGGTTCCTGGCCAGGAGCGCAAACTGTGAAGTTGGCTGCGCTGTTTTCAAAGAATTGCCTTAAAGCTGTCTGATCAATTTCTACTGTGAGGTTCAGTTGATCAGAATTCCCCCTTAAGTAAGAAAGGAAGTTGTTAAGTAAGGAATTAAAAAGTAATTGAGGATCATTATTGGGAATGACAATGAAAAACTGATTATTTGGGCCTGCCAAATTATTCAACTGACTATAGATGTTGTTTTTCTGAAAGGATTCTTCATACACTGAAGGATATAATAATGTTTGAAGAGAGGCCCCGATTATAGAAACTGATAGTAGAAATATAATAAACAAAGAGAGTAATATCAAAAGAAATATTTTAATCGCCCTCATGAACAAACTAAATTGCCTTTATTTTTAATACTTTTGAAGCGTAATATTTTTATACTCTGTTCAATATTCATAAAGATAAAATAAAAGAGGTAAAAATGGCTGCGAAAAAAAGTAAGAAAAAAGCAAAGAAGGGCATGAAACATGCTGCTGGAAAGGTTTGCTCTGGCGAAAAAGATTGTCCTTTCTGTTAGTTTGTATTTTAGGTATGTTTTTATAGAATCCAGATGTATCTAAGTCTAAGAGAGGGATAAATGGAAAACGTACTTGTTTATAACAGCAGCGTAAAAGAAGTTTTAGAAAATTTTAAGGTTGATCCTAAAAGAGGACTGAGCGATGAAGAAGTTAGAGCTAGACTACAAAAGTATGGGTATAACGAGCTTAAAGAGAAAGAAAAATTAAGCAAGTTTAAGATATTCATAGGTCAGTTCAGAAGTTTTATTGTTTATATTTTACTTTTCGCTTTGGTTATATCTCTCTTTATTAGCGAGTTCGTTGATGCAATAGTAATATTTGTTATTTTACTCTTAAATGCTGTTCTAGGTTTTATCCAAGAATACCGGGCTGAAAAAGCAATCGCGGCACTAAAGAAACTTTCTTCCTTGAAAGCCAGAGTAATAAGGGACGGGAGAATTTGTATGATTGAAACTAAGGAGCTTGTACCTGGAGATGTTTTATTCATGGAAGAAGGAACTAAACTTTCTGCTGATGGCAGGCTTATCGATGCGACTATGCTGCAAACACTTGAATCTTCCCTGACTGGAGAATCAAGTGGAGTTTCTAAAATGATTGAAGCGCTTAAAGGCGAATTACCTTTGGCAGAGAGAAAGAACATGGTTTTTGCAGGGACTGTAATGATCGGGGGTAAAGGAATAATGGTTGTTACTGCAACTGGTATGAACACGGAAATAGGAAAAATTGCGGGTATGATCACTGAAGTAAAAAAAGAAATAACTCCATTACAAAAGAAATTAGAGAGATTAGGAAAAGTCTTTGGCATTGGAACTATTCTTATTGCTTTTGTTATATTAATCGTTGGACTAATAAAAGACAATCTGCTCAGCCTTCTTTTAGATGGGAATTTTAACGGGTTTTTAATGGGCGCGGAAACGTGGCTTATTACTGCTGTTGCCTTGGCAGTTGCAGCTGTTCCTGAAGGCTTACCTGCCATTGTGACCATAACTTTAGCCATAGGAACAAAAAAAATGCTTAGGAAAAACGCGCTAATACGAAAATTGCCTTCCGTAGAAACTTTAGGAGATGTAAGTATTATTTGTTCTGACAAAACAGGGACTTTGACAGAGAACAAAATGACTGTAAGAAAGGTATTTACGAATAATAAAGAAATAGAACTTAGCGGAACAGGTTATAGTTTTGAAGGAGAACTCAAGTCCACTAAGAAAATTGATAAGAACGACGTACTTGTTTTCCAGGTCGGAGCCCTATGCAATAATTCCAGTTTTGAGAAGAGAAATGATAGTGTCGAAGTTATTGGGGATCCTACTGAAGCAGCATTACTCATCAGTGCGCAAAAGGCTAAAGTGAATTATAGTGAAATGATGTCTCTTTGGACCAGAGTAAAGGAAATTCCTTTTGATTCATTGAAGAAAATGATGACAACAGTCAACTTGGATCCAAAAACCAAGAAGATGTATGTGTTTTCTAAGGGAGCTCCTGAAGTTATTCTGGGGAGATGTAATAGGATATATGTAAATGGAAGAAGCAGAATATTGACTAAAGGAGATAAAGAACTTATATTAAAGAAAAATGATGAGTTCAGCGGACAGTCTTTAAGGGTGTTGGGTTTTGCCTATAAAGAAGTTAAAGGAAAAGATAATCTAGAAAGCAATTTAATTTTTGTTGGTTTGCAGGGAATGATTGATCCTCCAAGACAGGACGTTAAAGAATCTATCTCAAAATGCAAAGAGGCAGGTATACGAGTTATAATGATAACTGGAGACAATATCCATACTGCAGAAGGAATTGCCCGCGAAATTGGAATTGAAGGAAACTCAATGAATGGATTGGATTTTGCTAAATTAAATGAAACGGGACAGATGAGAGTCCTAGAGAAGACTAGCGTATTTGCACGAGTAGAGCCTGCTCATAAGATGATTATAGTTACGCTACTACAGAAACGTGGAGAAATTGTTGCTATGACCGGAGATGGCGTGAATGATGCCCCTGCAATAAAGAAAGCAGATATTGGGATTGCAATGGGAATAACTGGAACGGATGTAACCAAAGAGACAAGCGATATGATACTAGAGGACGATAATTTTGCTTCTATTGTTGGAGCGGTAGAAGAGGGTAGAGGGGTAAAAGAGAATATAAGAAAATTTGTGAATTATTTGCTATCAAGCAATCTGGCAGAAGTTTTTGTGATCTTCTTTGCATTGCTCTTTTCCTGGCCTCTGCCTATGACTGCAGTAATGCTTTTGTGGCTAAATCTTGTTACTGATGGACTTCCTGCTTTAGCTTTGGGAGTTGACCCTAATCCAAAAGATTTAATGAAACAACCAGCCAGGAAAAGAGAGAAGATACTTAACAAATTAACAGTAATGAAGATACTGTGCATGTCTATTTTAATGACTGCAGGAGTTTTAGTATTGTTTTACTTATCTATGAAGAACTACTCCGGACTGGCAGAAGCGGTATTTATCGCTAAGATACAAACGATTGCTTTTACGACGATCGTTCTAATGGAAATAGTTAGGATACAGTCTATAAGGCAGGAATATAAGTTGGGAATATTCAGCAATAAATATCTTATTCTTGCGCTATTGTCTTCGGTAGTTTTACAACTTGCAGTTATCTATACTCCACTAAGCGCTTTGTTTGGGACGACAGTGTTATCATTATATGACTGGGCATATATTATTGGAACCATTATTATTGTCTTTATTTTGAACGGACTTGCTTTATGGATTATCAAGAGAGCGGTCAAATCAAGTTGAACAAAGAATATATTTTTTAAGTTTAATTTATTGCAATATAGATGAATATCGAGAATTTGAAAAAACAATTAGCAGAAGAAGGTTACAAGAAAATTTACATCTGGGAGGATTTGCCGGATAGTGTTTATGAACCCCATAGCCATAGAATTTCTACAAAAATCATTATTTTAGATGGAGAGATGAGTCTTCGATTGGATGGGAAAGTTGGAAAACTAAAAAAAGGAGATATGGCAGAAATTGCAGCACGCCAGCTACATTCCGCGGTCATAGGTCAAGAGGGCTGCAGGTATTTGGTAGGAGAAGGTAAAAAGTAATTATTGCTGTTTTATTTATACTCCTCATAAATATATATTGCTTCTACTTTAGTTATTTATGAATGGAGGACTCTTTGTATTGGGCGCTATTGTACTCATCATAGGTTTGCTAGCTGCAGGTTATACCATTTACGAAAATAAGACTTATTTCTTTGGAGCGTTTGGAGAGACCAATGCTACAAGACCGTACTCTCAGTTCTCGATTCCATTAATAGTTATGGGCCTTGTTATCATGCTTGTCTCAGCGATGATTCCTACAGTAAAGACAACGACTACTAAGAGCTATATTAGTAATCCTGTAAAGAAGACTAAAGTTGTAGAGACAGAAGAATAATTACGCAGCTATTCGTGTTGCCTTAAGTAAATTTTCTAGGGCCTGATAGGAAGAGGATAATAATTCTGGAGATTGATCTTGGGGCATAACTGCATTCATGCACATTAGCTCTCCAATTTCATTCGCCTCTCTCATTTCGTCACTTAATGGCGAAGTATCATTCGTTCTTACGCTAAGTATGGGAAAACCATGATTTTCACCTTCGCAATTTTCGCAAGAAGTATATACGAATCTTGCAATATTTGATCTCTGGAGAAGGGGGAAGTGGAAATGATATCTATCATTTATAGGGAGAAATGCGTGCTTGAAGTCGAACCCTGCTATTCTTAAATAATTGCTACGAGCAAACTTAAAAACTATTTCGTTGGGATCTCCTGTAGGATATTCTTCTGGTCTAATAGGCACTTTACAATAACTGAAACCTGAAAGAATTGCCATCAATAAAATTGAAGATGCAGGAACTTCTTTAATGTGATTAAACTCGGGATGAAATGATAATCCTTTAGAAAGATAACTTTCTACCCTCTGTGCATCTAGTGCCGCACCATCTATGAGATCGTGGAATCCTTCTGCCCAGAGATGCGTTATTCTTTCTCCTTTCTTTCTTGCCTGTACTAATGAAGTTACATGGCTTTCTATGTTTAAACTCATGAAAGTAAGGCAAAAACCGTGTTTTTAAAAATTGCTATCTTATCTAGCCAAAAAGTTTTTTGAAGAAAGATTTCTTTTCCTCATGAATAGGTTGAATTCTAGCCGAACCTAGCTTATGCTCTATTTCAGGCTTTGTTTTTAAGACAGGAGCTTCGTTAGCAAGTTCAGTTTGTACTCTTTTTATGGCTTTATCAATTTCTAGTTTAGAATAATCCTGATTGATTAAAGCGACCTTTAGGGAGTCCATGGTGTATCCTTTTTTGAGGTTCTTTTTTATGTAATCTGATAGGTCGTCTGATAGTGTTTTCTGCTTGTACATGTATTTTTGAGGTATTGACTGTATTTAAATTTTTTCTTGTAAAAAATTGGTTTTTAGAGAAAGATTTCACAAACTATAAATAGGGTGAATTGATTTATATTAAAATGGTAAAAGATGGAGGTTTTTCTGCATATACTCATGAAGCTCATAAGAAACATAGAAATGTTTTGTATAGTCTGGTAATTCTTTTGGCAGTTATTCAGACCATATCTTTTATTGTTCTAACTGCTCAGGTATCTAAAATGAGCGTAAAAATAGATTCTGAGATTGAACAAACACAAGAGGAATTAAGACAATATGCCAAAGGGTATACTGATGATACTGTAACTAGCTACGATCTGCTCTATCAGCAGAATTTTAATGATATCACTACTGTTTTGGCAAAGCAGCAACAGGACTTTGCCCAGGAGATAAAAACTCTAAAATCCACAACAAGAGAAGATTTTTCCAGTGTCATTGAGACGGCAGTTAAAGCGGTAGTGGCTGTTTCTACCGATAATTCTATTGGAACTGGTTTTGTCATTAATGAGGATGGATATATTGTAACCAATAATCACATTATTGCTGGAAGTGATAGTGAAGTACTGATAAAAACCTATGATAGAAAAATCATTACAGCAGAAATAGTTGGAAGAGACCAGTTAAGAGATATAGCGCTACTAAAGATAGATGGGAACTATGAATACTTAGAATTAGCCGACTCTGACGACTTACAAGTTGGAAGAAAAGTTATAGCTATTGGAAATCCTTTAGGACTATCTTTCACAGTGACCGAAGGCATCATATCCGCCTTAAACAGAGCTGGACCTAATGGATTAACTGAATACATACAGACAGACGTTTCCTTAAACCCTGGAAATTCAGGAGGACCTTTGATAGACACACAGGGAGAAGTGATTGGAATAAATAATTTCAAGATAGGTGGAGCTGAAAATCTAGGATTTGCTCTTGAAAGCGATTCGATAAAAGAAAGCGTGAATGAAATAGCTAATCAGACTTTGATACCTTAATATGCTAAAACTAAAATCTTCTGCAAGAATAAAGAAAAGATATTTGCTAATTGAAGGAAAAAAGGAAGACGTGGAACAAGCAATTCTTGATTATGTCGGAATTTTAGGCTGGGCTAAAGCAAGTCCTGTATTTGTGAAATCTTCAGCAGGAGAGGTTATTCTTTCTGTTAATAGGGAAGCATTACTGAATGTCCGAGCAGCATTTGAGCTATGCAAGGAAAAAATAAGAGTATTGAAAGTTTCAGGAACGATGGATGGACTAGGGAAATAACTTTTATCTTCGCATCGTGAATACGTCAAAGTGTTTCTCATTATCCAGACATATCTTTTCTAAGTCTGAGAAACCAACACTTTGAGCTAACTGCATTAATTCTGCCTCAGAAAGAGCATAAGTAAAGTTTGGTACGCCCTCTTCATGACCTTCTTTGTCTTGAAGCAACATTTGCGCAAATCTATTTCTTTTTTCTCGGTTTAATTTAGTGTAGAAAATTAGACCGTAGGTTTCTCCTTCTATGTTTATATTGCCAATTTTCACCTTGTGATCTTGCTCGCTATCTTTGAATTTATCAACTAGAAACATTCCGCCAGGAGATAATAAATCGTAAAATACTTTTAGTGCATCTTTATATGCTTTTATTGGTTCCTGGACGTTGTACGCGTCTGAATTCCATCCTCCAGGAGCATAAATGAATGAATTCCCACGACACATGATAAAATCGTATTTCTTACTTCCGACGTACTGAGGCAGATCTAACCAAGAACAACGTGTTATAGAAGAATCGACTTTTTGTTTTTTAGCGTTCTCTTTAAATAATATTACTTGATCTTGTGCTATATCAAAACAATCTACATTGAAACCTTGCTCGCGCATGAGTAATGCTGGAAAACCTGCTCCGGCGGCAACATCGGCAATTTTACTATCTTGAGTTATTTGATGTTCTTTTAAAAAAGAAACGAACTCTTGAGTATAAGTAGAAGGATTGTAAAGACAGTCTACCGCTGTATCCCAAAGTTCTGCAAATGAGGGTTTCTTAGAAAAACTCCTTAATGGAATAGTTTCATTCATCTTTTCTGTAAAGAGCACCCCAATTCTCCCAGATTGAGCTTCTATCTGTTCTTGAAAGAAGGGTTCCGTCCGTTTGCATGAATATGTGACTAGCTGTAAGGCCCGCAGCGCCTCTTTCTAAAACTCCCCGACATATATTTCCCGTGCATCTATCAGGGATAAAAGATACAAGATAATCGCTATCTCTGTTGAAGTATGCTCGATTTTCTATAAATGACTTATAGGCCTTGGCGCACTCAGTTTTTTCATCAGAACTTTGAGCTATGAGAATTTTTTCTGAGAAGTAAAGACAATCTTCTCTTCCTTTTCTATTATGATCAGCTTTGATTACATCTCCTTCTGAAAATTGGTGTTGTTGGAGAGCGAGAGAAAAAGAAGTAGGTAACGTTGCATTTATACCGCTACGTGATTTGTAAAGATGGTTTCTTGCAGATTTTCTTTGAGAGTGACTCATTTGCGAATCGCTTTCATAACTACGATCGTCTACTATTAAAGCGAATCCGATGTCTTTTCCGTTGCTGCGTGCAGTAGAAGCTAACCTAGACGCTAATTCTAGAGAATAAATACTAAATTCACCCCAGAGACTTAAGTCTTCGATTGCTTCCCTATTCCTATAGGTAATTGGAAAATGTCCTGCTTGAAAAATTATTCTTTTCTTCTCTGTTTGCTCTAGATCTCTTTCTAGTTCTTTGAGAAGACTTTCTTCGGATTCAATAGTTTTTGTCGCCATATTACTTTTTGCGACAAAATTAGATATATGGAAGTTATGAGCTAAAAGTAAGCTTTTTAAAGGGTAAAAGCTATAATTATCTTATTAAAGATAAAATGGAAATCGATAAATCAGATAAAACTATTCTTACTCAGTTAGAATATAATGCAAGGATAAAAGAAAAAGAGCTAGCCAAACTATGCCATCTCTCAAAAGATGCAATAAGATATAGAATAAGAAAACTTAAAGCTCAAAATTTTATATTAGGACATTCTTGTTTTGTGGATTATACAAAACTAGGACGCACCTCCTATAAACTCTATCTAAAAACCCAGGGCTCTGAAAAAGATTGGGCCAAATTGCGTTTTTTTCTTGATGAAAAACCTGCAATATTTGCTCGATTTGAATCGCAAAGCGATTGGAATTTTGGATTAGCTTACTTCGCAAAAACATTAAATGAATTTTATCTATTTGAAAGAGACTTATTCTCAGAGTTTGGCCATATTATACAAAGTTCTGAATTATGCCATATGGTTGATGCTAGTGTTTTCGAATCTAGAGCGCTTTTGAACAGCAAAACAAAGAGCTTTCCTCTATTTGGAGAAGTTGTTTCAACCCCAGTTGATGATACAGATATTAAGCTATTAGAAATTCTTTTGAAAGATTCTTCTGGATCATTACTTTCCATATCTGAGAACATCAAATTATCTCCCGATGCGACAAAGAAAAGAATACAAAGGCTCGAAAGGGAGCAAGTAATTAGAAGATATACCTCTAGTATAAACTACCAAAAACTAGGTTTTGAAACTTATAAAGTTTTTATCTGGGTAAAAGAATATACTGAGGATGTTGAAAAAAGACTTTTATTGCAGCTACACAATTATACTAACACTAGGAATATTATCCGTATGGTGGGCCCATGGAAATTAGAAGTTGAATTTATCTGTAAAAACTATGATGAGTTATCCAATATCATGAAGGATCTTAGAGTGTCATTTCCGGACAGCATTACTTCTATCAATTACGCAATATTCAGAGGAGAGACTTATTATCCTTCAAAGAAAATTCCCGCATAGAAAATAATGATTTATTTAATGCCCATTTATTATCTATTATAAGATATATTACCCACTTAATCTTTTAAAAGCTTATTTTTTCATAGAATATTTCTTAAATGAGTATTTGTCGCTTTTAGTAATATGGAAGAAACAAACACAAATCAATTAGAACAATGTATTAGTTGGACCTCTGGGAAAACAGAACATACCTATGTTTTTCCTCCAGTCGGGCCAAATTTATATTGGGAAGTTGGAGAGAAAATTCTTCAAAGAGGCCTTAGAGTACCGACTGGAGATGATATTGTCCCATTACTGCGTGGTGCATATTGTGACTCTCATTTTAAAGATGCGGCTGCTGAATACAGAAGCGTATTGCAAAGTAAAGGAGGAGTTTACGTATTTAACAGAAATATCTGGACATCTAAAGGAGCGTATGTTATTCAAGACCCTGAAGTTGACGCTTTACAACAACTTAGAGGGAACTCAGAGGAAGTTCAAGTATGGGATTTGATGCAACTAATCGAACAGGGCAGTAATGGAAGAAATGGAGTAAGATTTAGCAGAGACGGTAAGACAAGATTTGCTCCAAAAGAATCGTATACCTTGGGGGAGATAAATCCCCAATCGCTCGCAGAAGATGGTTTTGTAATTGCAAATTTTGGTGAACGAGGCGCAAGAGAGATATCAGAAGTTGCTGCCCAGTTTAACAATAAACCATTTTTACGTTTGATGGACGTAGATGAAGAATTTTATGGGATTCTTCGTAGTCCGCTAGATTATAAAAATAAAGTTGTTTCTGTAAACACAGAAAATGATCGATTGGAGATTTGTGGTTTGCGAGATGATGGAATAAATCTCAGAGGAGATCTCAAGACTTCAAGTTTTGGAGTTTTATCAAGAGTTATTTGAGAGTTTTATTAACTACTAAGATTTATTTTATAAGTTTTTGATAAGATAATAAAAAGGTTTTAACGGCGTCTTTGGATTTTATTTCTAGGAAAATGTGTTGGGATTTCCAAAGATCTAGAATAAGACTGTCAGGAGTGATTATATAATTGATTCCTTCTCCTTTTTCATGGGAGAATGAAAAAGTGTTTATCTTTTTTGAAAACTCTTTAAGCTCTTTGGTATTTGCCAGTAGAAAATAGTGCTTCTTTTTGTTGATGGCTTTAATACTGTGATCAAACGAATATTCCAATACATACTCTAGATTAAGATCATTGAGATAAAAGTAGAGAAACTTAGATTCTTTTGAGAGTTTTAAAATAAATTTTCTTGCATTTTCTTTAGTTGTGTAGAAATTTATACTTGGATATCTTGCGGCTTTAGGATTATTATACGCATTAGACAAATGTTCTATAAGTTGCTCGATATCTGAGATCTTACTTGGGAAAACTTCTTTAGGATTAATTGCAACAAATTTTTGAGTTACACCTTTGGTTGGCATGGGAGGAACTTTCATGACTAGACCTTTTCTTCGTAATCTTGTTACAACTTCATAGGTTTTTGATCTTGCTACATTGGTTAATTTACTCAATTGTAATGCAGTTTGAGGACCATAACGGATTAAAATTAAATAGCTTTCCGTTTCCCAGTCAGATAAACCAAGATTGGCTAGTACTTTCTTTATTTCTGTAACTTCCATAAGTTATCTATACCTATTCTTTTTATAAAGTTACTCCTAAGGTGACAACTTTTTCTTATAAATAAATAGAACATTGATTGAATATGAATTGGAAAACAATCGACAGACCAGGTTATTTTGGAGATAAAAGAAATGGTCTGCATAAAGATTTTGATAGAAATTATGGAGAAGGTAATTGGAGAATAGCATGGCAGTGGGGAGACCAAATTATTGAGAGATCAGAAGCCTTACAAATGTATGAAGATGGATATTATGAACATTTTAAGACAGATACTGGCTTAGCTGATTGGGTTACAAAGAGTTTTTCTAATGTCTACGATACTGCTCCGACAAATGTTGAAGCTAAATTTAGTTATGATCTTCAAGAAACTCCAAGCAATCATATCCATGATGTTTCTATTAGAAGAGCTTTACTGAGAAGAGGGACATGGTTTTCTGGGGAGAGACTTTTAGAAGTACGAAGCATCGATGCTGAGGGATGGGTCTTGAGCCCTTGTAATATTCCCTTTCATCTTCCTCACATGATCTATGAAGGGCAAACTAAGTATAAAGGAGAGGAAAGAGACTTTACAAAAAATCCTCCGTGGTGGATAAAAAGAGGCGTCAAGAATAGTGTGGAAGAATTTTACCAGCAGAATAAGGTTCTGCAAGTGAAAGAGGATGTTGGTGTCTAAAAGGGAATACTGGTGTTTTTTAATAAAAAAATGTTGATAAAGGAATGTTTCTAAAAAATAAGAGGGGACAGTTTATGCCAGTTAAGGACGAAAACTATACCACTGGAACTAACTGGGTGAATTGGGTGCTTATTGGGTTGAATATATTGATTTTTATTTATTCATTGACGAATTTTGAGTATATTATTGAAACGTATGGTTTTAGCCCGGCCGAATTTAGTCTTCTCACAATATTAACAAGTATGTTTTTACATGGAGGTATTGCGCACTTGCTTGGAAATATGTGGTTTTTGTTTATCTTTGGAGATAATGTTGAAGATGCTTTTGGACATTGGAAATATTTGATAATATATTTATTATCAGGAGTAGTTGCTACCTTAACTCATTTTGCCCTAAATATTGGCTCAACTATTCCTACGGTGGGAGCGAGCGGAGCAATTAGCGGAGTTCTTGGAGCTTATATTGTGCTGTTCCCAAAGGCAGGCGTATTTGTAAGTGGGAGAGGAGGAGTAGGAAAAGTTTCTGCAAAGTTAATGATAGGATTATGGTTTATCTTCCAGTTGATAAGTGGAACCATGTCTTTGTTTGGAGCGGAAAGTAATATTGCCTTCTTTGCACATATCGGAGGATTCGTATTTGGTTTTCTAGTTACATTACTATTAAAGGGAAGGCTAAAGTATTCTTACGAGAAACGATTGTAAATTAAACAGAAACCTTTAACTATTCTTTTTATTTATTTTGTGTATGCTAAAAAGAGGAAATAAAAGAGGACAGGAAGTGATGGGTATGTCCTTTAGTACTATTATGTCAATAATTATTATTATAGTTATTATTGCGGTCGCTATTTATGCAATAGTCTACTTTTTGAGCATTAACAAGTGTACAAACGTTGGATTCTTTTATGATGACTTGCAGAGCGAAGTCGATAGACAGTGGACAGCAGGAAGAGGAAATGAAATATTTGAGAAAGAAGTTATTTCATCTGGAGCGATGAGAAGTGGAGTGCAGTTTGTTTGTTTTGGAAATTTAAACCAGACAGCAAATGGAGATGATAGGGAGAGACAGGACTCTTTCAAGTTTGGGAATTATAATAGAAATTCTAATGTTTTTATGTACCCTGGGGAAAAATCCTGCGCAGGACTAGCCTCTAAAAAAATAGATCACCTAAAGACTACTAATTTCTTTTGCTTAGACGTTAAAGAAGCCGATGGAAAAGTGAGGGTGAAATTAGCTATAGAAAAGTCAGATAGTCTTGTTACACTAAGTAAAACATGAACAATAAAAAAGCACTTGAATTTGGATTTGAATGGATTTTTGCAATATTGATTGGAGGTTTAGTTATTTTTCTGGCCATCTATGCGGCTACTCAGTTTATTGATACTTGGGGAAATCAGAAAAACAGCGAGGTAGGGAAAGAAATTGGAATATTACTTACCCCATTTGAGACAGGACTTGAAACTGGCAAGACTAACTTTATTACTACGCGAGAGGAAACCACTATATTTAATGACTGCTCGATCGAGGGCGAGTTTGGACTACAGAGAATAAGCTCTGCAGTGAGTTCGGGCATTGGAAAAAATACAGGTACTCCAGGAGCCATAAGCACTTTCAAAAATAGATATTTATTTTCAGATACTTCTCTTACTGGAAAAGAATTTTATGTTTTATCTAAACCTTTTGAATTTCCCTTTAAAGTGGGAGATTTGATAATGGTATGGAGTGAAAATCAAAAATATTGCTTTATCCAAACTCCTAATGAGATCAAAAAAGATATTAAAGAACTAAATTTGAAAAATATCTATAATGTTAGCACTATTAGAGACCCTCTTTGTGAAAACGCCACTAACGTATGCTTTAGAGAAAGCGGGGAATGTGATATTGTAGTTGACAGCGATAGAGTAACCCATAGGGGAGATGAAGACAGGACAGTTTATTATGCGCAAACAGAAAATAACGCTTTATTGTATGCTGCAATATTCTCAGAACCTAGACTATATGACTGCCAACTAAAAAGGCTAATGAAAAGATCATTGAATATTGCAGAATTATATCAAAAGAAATCACAATACCTTGAAGCCAGCGGATGCGGGGCACCGAGACTGGGCGCCTACTTTATAGCTTATGAAACCGCATTAGACAATATTATTGACACAGATACTCCCGATATTACAAGAGCAGAGGGGGCTACGGAGGACTTAGGAAGAGAAAATGACTATCTTGACTGTAAATTATTCTAAAGGGCAGATGAAAATCCAGCAGATGGCATTTGTATTAGTGGCAGTCATGATCTTTTTTGGCATGGTTGCTTTAGTTTACTTTTCTTTATCTGTATCGAATCTACGTGAGAACGCCGCAGGACTAAAGGAAAAAGAAGCAGTTGAACTTGTAAAGAAAATCTCTTCTTCTCCAGAATTTTTCTTTGCAGGAAGAACGTGCTCTTCCTGCGTTGATATGGATAAAGTACTAATGCTTAAAGAATCTCCAGAGTATAAGAAATTCTGGAATTTGGATTATCTTGCAGTGGAAAAAGTCAACAATAAAACTCGATTAATTGAATGCACTAGAATTAACTATCCGGATTGCGATGCTATAACTATTGTTAAAGAGACTAGTAATTTTGGAACTGCGACTAGCGCTTTTGTTACTTTAGCTAGATGGGATTCTGGTTTGGGGCCTAGGGGATCTTATAGATATGAACTTGGAAGAATATATGCTTCCGGGAGGAATATAACACGATGAGAAAGAAAGGGCAGGAAGAGATAGTCGGATTTGTGTTGATAGTATTGATTGTTTCTGTGATATTACTTGTATTTCTAGGAATTTTCTTAAGAAAGGATGTTAGTAAGACTGCAAATCCTGAAGTATCCCAATTTTTGGATTCAATGTCTGCGATAACTACTGAGTGCTCTCTTAACGCGGGATATAGTTATGAAAATTATCAGGATTTGTTAAAAGATTGCAATGAAGGAAAGCTGTGCGCTAGTGGAAAAGCCTGCGATATTTTAAAGAATACTACTAAAAGTTTAATTGAGGCAAGCTGGAATTTCTCTCCAGATAGTCCGAAAAAGGGGTATAAATTTGAGGTTTACTTTACTGCAAGAGAAGAGACTGCTAAACAACCTTTGATAAATCCTCCTTTGTCATATATCTCGGGCTGTACTTCTTTTATCGGGGATGAAAGAGTTTTCCCAGTGAGCGATGGCAGCATAACTATCTTACTAGATTTATGTTTAAACTAGATTCATTCTCAGATAGGTTGCAAATAACTCAGGGGAAGGCTCATCTAATTTTTGTTTTCTCCAAATAATCATTCTCTTACTATCTAAATCTTCGACTGGGTGTGGAGGCGTGACCGTCTCTAGATATATCCCGCTTTTATCTCTATCCAGTTGATGACGCATATATCCATCAAAATCCATATAGCATTCGGGAGTTAGCATAGCATGTAAGGGTTCTCTCTTTTGGAAATGAAGATGTTTGGGAGATAGATAAAATGGTCTTCCATTAATTTGAACTTCTAAACAACAATAAGGAATTCTGCCTATTTCGATAAACCTGTCTCTCATTGCACTTTTCTCTTCTCTAGGATCAACCATCTCTATCTTTGAAGTTTGTTCGAAGTCTGGATTTATTCTGAAACATTCTAGATAAGAAACTGCAAGATCCAGACCATTTAATGCTAATCCTAATGCTGGAGTAGACTGATGACAGTGGCCGGTAAACTCCTGAGATTTTCCTTCCCAAAAACCATGTTCTTGAAGGAGTTGGGTATATCCTCCATCTGCTAACTGTTGAGCGGCCCTATAAATTGCTACATGTGGCATCAACCTTTTAAGGGGAGCAAATTGATGAGCAATCCTTTCTCTGTTTAAACGAGGGAATATACTTTCGAAATCAACTTCTATTTCTCTAAAGTCTAGATTTAGACGTTCTTGATCAAGATTTACCATGATGATTGATATTAAATTAATTTTTAAAGATTCATATCTTAGAGAAGTAGAGAAAGCAAAGGATATTTAAATATGTTTTTTATCATATAGTTGTAGTAAAATGAGGAATATAAATAAATATCTTTTTGTTAGTCTTGGACTATTATATTTATTTGCTTCTATAGTTTCTGTAGTAGGTCAGGAAGGTTATTTTATTACCAGTGAGAAAATTATAGATTCTGGAATTTTATGCGCTGATGAAGGTTTTGAAGAAGTAGGTACTTTCTATAGTGGGAATGGACAAGTCGTAAGACATTGCGTACAGAATGAGTTGTTTGATGCGAGTATATTATATGTAACTCATTCTTATTTTGAGATGTATGATGGTGTAACAAACTGCGGAGAGGGAGGAGAACTCGAAGGCTCATTTAATGATAATAGTGGAAATATAACAAATCTCTGCGTTTATAGACGTACAGGCAATGATGTGCCTTCTCCTAAAGAAGATAATTTAATAAGAAATGTTACGATTGCAACTACCTGCCCTACAGGATATAATAGCGGACTAAGTGTTGGTGTTCAAGGAGGCAGCATCTTCCATTGCTCTTTGGGAGGAAATGTTGCTGGAAATATTGCAACAGATAGACAAGTGTGCGGAGCGAACACCCGCATTATTATGGACAATTCTATAGTCGACGAGTGTGAATATGCAATGACAGATCAAAATTCCCTGGGCCAGGGAGTAGATATAGGAAGTGTCTTAGAAGCTGAATTAAACATGGGCGGAGCAGTGTGTCCCCAAACAATAGACTGCCGCTGTGTAGAGGGAGGAGATAATGGCCCTGAATTTAACTGCAATCGTATTGAAGAAGATACTGAGGAAGTTGGCGAATGCATATTGACAAATGCAAGATGGACAAACAATAATGCTGAAGAACTTACATCTGCTAGATATGGGGAGAATGTTTCTTTACTTGCAGATGCTAGCGAGGGATGCGAAGAGGAAAGAAACGTCACCTGTAAGATTTACAAGGACGAACCTACTTTAGAGGAGGATGTCTACATAGCCTTAAAGACTGGGAAGATTAAAACAGCAGATGATGGTAATAGATACGCATGGTGCGACTGGAAGATTGCAAGTACTCCTTTGAGAATTGCCCCTGAAGCGGAAAGATATTCTTACTTTAAGATATGGTTAAGTAACCTGCCTGCCTCAATTAACCAATCTCAGAGCATACAGATCTTTAATCAAACAGATGAAACGCCGATAGAAGAACTTGGGGAAGAAGAACTTATTATCGCATGGCACACCTCAACAAGGTATTCGGCTCTAATGGGATGCCCACAGGATCAGTTCGTTGTTAGAGAACAATTCAATTTTGTATGGTGCGCCCAATTTGAAGAATTTACCCGATCTAATTCTTCGGGCGAGGAAATAGATACCCCTACAGGAAATAATATAGTTTGGGGACCCGAAAGGATAGTTAGAGGTTCATCATTATCAGGAAAGGCTTGCGGATCAAATGAAGCAGTTGTACAAATTAAAGACTCTCTAGCATATATTCTTCCTGGTAGCATGAAATGCAGGACAATGCAGAGCGAAGAGGGGATGAAAGTTGCCAGGGTAAGTGGGCAACATATAGAACCTAAACAACAGGGATGTAAAAATAATGGAGTTGTCTTTGGGTATAATACTTTCGGCAATAAATGCTCTGGAGACTTACATTTAACTGAGATGGCTGCTGGAATAGCAGGGATCGGTCCAAGTGGAAATAATGGCGGACCATTAAGAAATCTTTTTGGAGGTTTAAGAGGAGGATTAGGGGGAGGGGTATTGAGCGGATTACTAGGAAACTTAAGCGGATTACTAGGGATATTTAGATAGGTATCATATCTTTATTTTTATATACATAGTATCAATGACTAAGACCGGCCTTAACCTTTCTCTTTTGCCCGTTTTTTCTGCCACCATTTCAAGGAAACCAAAGCTTTCAAGAAGCTTTATATCATCACTTACTGATTTAAAATCTCTTGATAATATCTTTGCAAGCTCGTAAATGGATCCTGGCTTTTTTGTTTTTAAAACATGGAGCAATCTGGCCTTCTCATTACTGAGCATTTTTCTTAAAGTGGAGATACCTCCAAAATCATATTCTTTTTCAGAGGTGAACCTCTTGAAAAAAGTATTAAATGCTCCGCCCTCGTCGATAATTGTTATCTCTCTTGTCTTTGATTTTTCTGCCATTATGGTATATATGTCTTTTCAATTAATATATGTTCTAAATATAGATAGTATTTATATGTTTCTTTTTGTAATATATTGTGATAAATACCATATATACAAGAAGAAGGCTTTGGGAGCATCTCTGGAAATACGGTTGTATACCTCAGTGGTACCGAAAAGTTTATAAAGGGAGAGACGGATTTCTTCAATAAATGTGTGTTTTTACTACCTATAATAGAAAGCTTTTTAAACAAAGTTTTATTAGACAGTTTACCTTTCATTAAGGTTATGACAGATCGTAATGATCTCCTCTAAGAGGGGTCCTGAGGGACCGTCAATGGCTAATACAATATGAAAGGAGGTTTAAAAAAAAATGTTTAAATTTAAAAAAGTTGCGAGCTTAATTGCTAGCGGCGTTATGATGGGTTCTACAGTGGCATTAGCTGCTGCAGCAACATTCCCTGCCCCATTCGTTGGGACATCAGGAAATGATGTTGCAATCATCTATGGTACTAATCAACAAGGCGCTACAGACTTAGTTGCTGCATTGAGTATTGCAGACACACTAAACAGTAGAGTCGTTGGAGTTAGTGCTACCACAGGTACAAGCACATCAGTAAGCGGCGAAGCAATCAGTTTGGCTAGTGGTTCAGATTATATATATTTGAACGATGAACTAAACGAAAATGTACAAACATTAACTAAAGATGAACTCCCAACTATTCTTGCAGATGGTACATTTACAGATGATGATGGAAATGATTTCGACTATGAACAAACAATCACAGTTGATTCAGGAGCAACGTTCGCGTTCTCCAATTCAGGTAACGACCTGGACGATCCAGCATTGTTAATAGCCTTACCTAGCGGCACCATTGGTGCTACTGGAACAAAAGTATACACCTCTACTATAACATTTGATGAAGCAGTTAACTTAACTGCATCAGCATCTGAAGGAGAAGAGATGATGGTTTTGGGTAAGAGATATACTGTAGGTACAGCCACTGACAGCGATACTTTAATATTGTTAGGAGGAAGCGAGTCCACCGTTATTGAAATTGGTGAGACAGCATCCGTAACAGTTGGAGAAGGAGATGATGCAGAAACTTTTGATGTTACTCTTAACGGAATTAGTGATGCGACAACGCCTTCAGCAAGTATTACTGTTAATGGTGAAACAAAGACATTTACTGAAGGGCAAACAAAATCCTTCGCAAGTGGTGATGTAGATGTATTTGTAAAGACTGTATTTAGAACAGGAGACAACGTAGGTAATGTAGAAGTACAAGTTGGAGCAAACAAGCTTACACTGGAGAGCGGTGATGAAGTCAAGCTAGGAGCTGATGAGGAAAGCGTTGATGGAACTCTAGTAACTATTACTGGAACAGTCGGCGCTATGACTGTATTGACAGTCGGAGTCGCAGCACCTGACAATGACGGAGATCATATGCTTGTTGGAGACATGATGACGGATCCTGTATTTGGTTCCTTTAACGTGAAATTCCAATCTATCGAAAACGGTCCTATGATTACAAATAAAGTTGATACCTCTACAACAAGAGGAATGCTTTCAATTGAAAAGGGCGGAAATAGGGAATTATTGATCAGCGCTACAGACGCAAGCGGAAATGACGCAAACAGTCTTCCATTTGCATATCAAAACGATTCTACGGATGATAATGGTGAAAGAGTCCATTTATTCGAAGGAGCTAATATGACTGTAGACGATTATATAGTCCTTAACAGTGGAGATAACGAGTATTTCGTACAGTTAAAGACTTTACGTATTACTTCCGGTGGAGCAACAGATGATGATGTTATATTGAGGGACTTGTTCACAGACACAGATTACAAGAAGGAAAACGCTAACTTTAGTGGAAGCGGACAGACTTTGAGTATCGGTGGACAATCTTTTACTATTGTACAGCTTAATGCTACTGCAATAAGTATTAGAAGTAGTGACTTTAGCACAAACCAAGCCATATATCCATATATCGAAGTTGTTAATGGAGAGGATCATAGATTCGCCATAACAGACAAGATAAATATAGGCGAAGTTGCTCAAGCTGCTGGAACAAGCTCTGATGAGACAAAACTTTATGAACTTCCATCAGGAAACATTAAGTTTGAGTACACAAACAACAGCGCAGCTTGGACATACACAATCAATGGCGGAACAGAAACTACTGGCTCTGCATTAGAAGATACCTACACTGTAGGATCTGTTGATTATGTGTTCAATCTGAGCCATACATCTAACAGCAGTCTTGTTGTTAATTGGGTTGCTGTGGAAACCTCTCAGAGTTCTACCGGAGATGTCGAATATGATGCGCCTGCATTATTATTTGTAGAAGACGAAGATAAATCTGAATCTACTACATCTACTAAGAATGCCGTATTATTGAAATCGACTGATACTGGAACTTACTCAACAGTAAGTAGCCCTGTATTCACGGGAACTTCAGATAGCTCTTCATTTGATGACACAGATTTCACTGGTTACATCACTAACTTTGGTACATATGTACTACATGATAGTTCAGATGACAACCAGGATTTCGCAAGTTTGACATATCCAAAGACACCTATGTATGCAAACGTATTCTTTGCTGAAAGTGATGCAGTAATCACTGGCGGAGATAACGGTGGCACACCAGGAACAACAGTTGGAATTCCTATCACTGATAGTGAAGCCAGCTCTGCTTCCTACGCAGGTAAAAATTGGATAGTAGTCGGAGGAAGTTGCGTAAACACTGTTGCAGCTGACTTGTTGGGAGTAAACTATCCAACTTGCGGCGCAGACTGGACTGCAACGACAAATGTCGGAGCAGGAGAATACTTGATCCAGACTTTCGAGCATGGAACAGGTAAAGTCGCGACATTAGTAGCTGGTTTCAACGCTGGCGATACAACTAATGCAGCAACATACTTGAGAACACAGACCGGAGTAGATGTTACCGCGGGTAAGAAATACAAAGGCACTTCATCAACTACAGCTACACTTGTAACTGAAACACCTACAGCATAAAGAGAGATAATCTCTTTTCTTTATTTTTTTATTTTTTTTCTCTTATTTTTTATTCTTCGATATTATTACTATGCGACTTTGATTTAGCAAGGTTTTTAAAAGCTATATTGCTCAATTTTAAATGAGAAGAATAGGCAGCGAACACGAGATAGAAGCTAGGAGAAAAAGGAATGCGAAAATTATCGGCCTATTCATATTATTTGTTCTTGTTATAGGCACTGTAGGATATGGTTTCTTTTCCAATCCTGCAAACAGTCAGGGAGAAGTTCCAACTGATAGCGGCGTAGAAAATGGCCAGGTCATGGGCGTAAATGGCAGATGGATTGCGAATGTCAATGGCCAAACGCTATATTTTACAGAATCTCCCGCTTCAACCGAAAATATCTCTGTAATACTTAGTTCTGATATTGCTGCTTTTGCTGCTCAACCCCTATATATTTCCTCAGATAATACTGCAGTCATAAATGAGATTGCGACTACTTTAGGAAGATACACCGGAAGATTACAGCAAGCTTGTTATGGGACGTGTGAAAAGGATTTGCCTGAGAAAAACTGCACTGAAAACTTGATAGTTTGGAAAGATTCTTCAACTAATAGAGTTTATCAGCAAGATAAATGCATTTTTATCGAGGGAGACTTACGAGCCGTTGATGCTTTTCTTTATAAAATATTTGATTTGACTGCCTAAACTGAACCTATCGAAACGTTTTAATATTCATTTTTATAGAAGAGAATATGGAAAAAAGGAAAAAAGAGCAACGGAAAAAAGACGCTGAACATAAGGAAGAAGAAACTATAGAAAAAGTGTCAACAAAAAAACTCAATAGAGAACTCCTCTGGGTATTTGGAGTCATGGCTGGCTTAATCATAATCTTCTTAATTTCTTATTCAGTATTTCAGAGCGAAAAGAAATTTGAATATGAGGGGTTAAAATTTACTAAAGAGATGTTTGGAGAGATACCTTTATACCATTATTACTATATTGGAAAAGTGAAGACACCTACCGGAGTTGAACAAAATAAGAAAGTAGACATCTTCCTTAGAAATGATCCTAGAGAGAATAATGTTTCTATTGAAGGAGAGATCATATTTCCACTCGGAAAAGATGTTTTTGTAGGAGTAGGGGATGAAGGTGTAACTGAATGCGATTATAGCATTATCGGCATCGCTAGTTTGTCCTCATTTTTATCCCAAAATGGGATTACTGCCAAAGGAGGGTCTACTGACCTAGAGGTTTCTAAGGCAACTGAACTAGATTACATCGCCTGCGATAAGTATCCTGCACATGCCGTAATCTTAATTAATGGCGGAGAAGAAACTCATATTAAAAAAACTGCAGATAACTGTTATGAAATAACTGTAAATAATTGCGAAACACTTCCGGCTATAGAGAAATTTATAATACAATCAGTTCTCGACGCTAAAGATAGAAGGATAGCTTCGGGCGAATATGAAAGCGAAGTAGAACTGAAGTAGATTTTATTTTTGTCCGACTAAAGTGCAATAATATAATTAACAAGTTTTTTAATATAGATTTTCTTTAAATCAAGATGAAGAAAGAGACATCCCCCTATAACAAAATTCATTTTCAGAAACTAAAGACTTTTGGCAAAAAGATCTTAAAAATTTGTAAAGAAAATAGAGTAAACCCCATACTTTATGGCAGCTATATGTTGTTTTATTATACTAGAGAGAATACTCTTAAAATCAATGATTTAGACTTTTATGTAAAAGAAAAAGATTTTGTCAAACTAATAAAAGTTCTTAAACATCATAAAATTAATTTTAATTATTCAAAAGAGTGGCACACTCTTCAGATTTTCAAAGGTAAATTTAAGATTGAGTTTGATTCTATAGATTTCTGGTATAAAGGTCCTAAAGAATTTATTACTATAAATCTTGGGGGCATTAAAGTAAAAGCTTTGAGTATGAATTCTCTAAAGCGAATCTATAAAAGAGCTTCAGAAAGAAGCAAAGACAACCCAGAGGGGAATAAGAAAAAATATGAAATGCTTATGAGAATTGGTTAATTGGGATTCATCAAAATATTTTTTGGGGCACAAAGGGCGCCGCGCCAATATACTCCTTTTACCTTACGTCTTTTAATATATTCTTAAAGTCGGTATAGGCTGGAATTGACTTGATGTTGAATAGTTTGATATTGGCAAACCATATTAGGACAACTAGTAGAGTACTGCCGAAATACCAGAATAAAAGGTGCGTAAGATCAAAATATTGGAAGCCATAAGCCAAGAGAGAGGCGAAGACTATGATCCTTATTATATTCAGGAAAAGGAAGGTAACTACCAGAAAAAGGATGCTCTTTATCCTCGTTTGCAGCCCCATAGGCGAGGATAAATTCAATATCAGAAGTAAATAATAGGCTGCTCCAGCCACGCAGGCAGGGATTATCCTAGCGTAGAAGGCGCCGAAATGCAAGATATTGCCTGATAAAAGCTCTATGCCTGGGATAAAGAGAGATAAAACATAAAAGACAGGATAGATTGTTAATGGCGTAAAGATAAAGTAAAAAATACTAAAGAAAAACCCAAATAAGATAAGAATTAAATAACGTAAAGCGAGAAAATAAGCTTGCTTTGAATTCATTAAATTGATAAATAAAAGAAGTTTATAGAGTTTATCTTCTTGAAACTTTGATTGCTACTATGATAATCAAGATTATCAAGATAACATTAACTAATCCAATTATCCATAAGTAGGTATTTTCTCCGCCAAATGAGAATCCTGGACCCTTAACATTTGATTCTGCTAGTTCAACAGCTACTTCTTTTCTGTCTGTCTTATTTGCAGAAACTGTCTCTATAGTGAAAGATTGCTCTCCATCAACATCATCATTAACATTGAATGTGAAAACTACTTCTTCGCTTTCGCCTGCATCTAATTCAAGTATTCTGCTTGAAACGTCAGTTAAAGATGCCCAATCCTGATAATTATCTGCGCCGATAACGACTGTTGCTCTTTGAGATTGTAAGTTTGTGATTGTAGATCTCACAACAAGTTCTTCGCCTGCAACTGCATCTGAAGTTAATTGTGCAGTTATTGCTGTGTTAGCTGTTGATCCTGAACCGCCGCCGTTGCCAGTGCAACCTAAGATAGTTATTGGAACTCTAACATTTTCATCTAATGCTTCTCTATAATTTCCGTTTCTGTAATCATATTGTGCTCCAAGTGAAAGTTCATAACTCTTAGTTGTAACTCCCTGAGGAACGATAAATTCAAAGGTAACCTCTTGGCTATCTCCCTGATCAAGATCATTTCTTATTTCAACAAATTGATCTAGAGCCATTTCTCTATTGATTAAAGTAAGCTTAACTTGGTCTTGATCTTCATCGCCAATGTTGAATACTTCTGCTGATACGCTTACTCTGTCTCCGCAGGTTGCTTCTGTTGGTGATACAATGACATCTTCGAATGCTATGAACTTGCTTTCATCATCTTCATTTTCAATGCTGATGCTTTCAAAATTATCATCGCTTAAGTCTGAAGATGTATCTGTACATTCATTATTTTCTCCAGCATCGTCACTAAATGCTTTGATAGCGAAATCGTAGCTTCCACTGTCTATATCTGCTGGTATTCTGAATCTGAAGGTTGCTGTTTCTTCATCGTCTTCATCTAGGTCGCCTAGATCAAATTCTTCTTCATCTGCATCTTCAAAGTCTAGATCGTTAATTTGATTTGATCCTTCTGAATCGAAAAGACCTAACTTGACTACTATGTCGTTTAAATCAACAGTACCTGTATTTTCAACATCTACTTCTATTTCAATAGTATCTAATAATTTCCATTCATTTTCATCGCCTTCTCCTTCATTATTAATATCTATATTTGTTATTCTCAATCCACCCTTAGATCCTGCATTGCAGAAACTTTCTTTCAATGTGAATGTTATAGAATTCTGAGCATTAAGTGAATTGTCCCTAGCTTGTATTGTTATTGCATTATTACCAAAGTCAAGATCTGCATTGGTAGGAGCAAATACTGTAATAGTATCTGTTTGTCCTGGGGACAATGTTACTTGTGTTTTTGATAATGTTACTCCAAGAGCGGTTGTTTCTGATAATACTAGATTAAGAGCAGTGTTTCCATTGTTTCTTATTTCGAATGTTCCGTTTTGGGATGGTGTCAATTCCTGCTTCTTTGTTAATGTAATAACTGCTGAATTGTTTATGTTAATTGCTCTTGTTAATGTAGCTGATTCGCTAGCATCACTTTGAACTCTAAGATTTAGATTTATTGTTCCGGTGCTATCTGCAGGAACATTGATTGTTGCTGATAATGATCTTGTTTCACCTGCGTTTATTCTATCTAGTGTTGGAAGCTGTACAAATGTTCCAGGACTTACTGTGCTTGAAACCCATGATAATCCTGTTTGATTAGCATCACCAGTATTTCTTAATGTAAATGTTACGGTATATACTTGATTTGGATTTACTGTGTCTGGAATAGAAACTGCAGTCATTTCAAGAGCTGCGCTTACTAAGCCGATTGTAAATACTAAGGCTAGCAATATGAAAGCCAATGATAAGATTTTGTTTTTCATTTTGTTGTAATTTCTAAGTTACAAATTGCCTATTTAAAGTTTATGGTGATGAAAAAGATATGTCTTTGGTAGCTACTTTCACTTTCCATAAGATAAAGTTTAAATAAATGTAACTTATATAAACCTAGTAGTAAGACAATATATAGTATATTGAGGTGAATATGCCAATAAAATCAAGAGAAAATTTAATAGGCGCATGGGCTTTCTTGCTGGGTATAGTATTAGCAGTATTAGTGGGTATTTTCTCCGGAGATAAGTCTAATCAGTTAATACTTGGCGTTTTGGCTGTCCTAGGAGTCGTTGTAGCCTATTTTGTTGCTGAAAGGGATGTACAGACCTTCTTATTTGCATCTGTTTCCTTGGTTTTGGTATGTTTCGCAGGAATACAGGGAATAGTGTTAGATGCTGCAATCAGAGGAATTGCCATAGGTAAGATGGTTGCTTCTATTTTTGGAGCCCTATTAGTATTATTCGTTCCTGCAACCATTATTGTTGCACTAAAAACAGTGTTCTCTATTGCGAAGCGATGAAATCGGAAAGAAACCAACTGAGGAAATTTTATGATAATGCCTTCAATGTAAGATTTGCAATGATTTCTGCTCCAGTGAATGGAATTATTGCAGGAGTAGTTAATTCTGCACATGGTGGTCTGGAAGCTCTGACAGCAGCAGGGACACAAGCTTTAGCCAGTTTTATTTCAACTGGATTCACGGCAAGACTTGTGCAACATTTCTCTCCTATTCAGAATAGAGTAATATCTTATACCATGGGCAGCGCAGTTCCTGGAATAGCCACCTTTGTTCTAAGCTATTGTGGACATTATTTCAATGGTACTCCAGAAAGGCTAGAATCATGTATTGCTCCTACAGCTATTAGTTTGACAACAAGCTTGGCAACTAACTTTATCACCAGAAGAGGATATTTGTTGCCAAAAAACTATCCTGTTAGGGAAATATAATATAAGATTTACAGAATTAACCGTTGATAAAATCAGCTTTGTCTTTCTTCTTGTCTACATTTGGTTTGTGAATATTAGCGAAACTTGGTGTTGCAATTATAGTGTTCTCTCCGAAACCTGCAATAGAACCTTCCAAAGCATCTACAGTCTTCTTTATCTTAGATATAGCTCTTTTTAATTCAATAACATCTTTTGTCTTTATTGGCTTTATATCGATAATTGCAATGGTGTATCCTTCTCTTAATGAATTAAGGATTTCGTCTGTGCCTTCAAAGGACTTTAGCATGAAAGGTTTGACAATAATCTTGTTTTCCTCTGGCTTAACAGAATTAAGATCTATTTCAACATATTCTTGTTCTTCTTGTCTACCAAACAACTTTTTTAAATTCATAGCCATTAGGATTTTTCGAAAAGGTAGTATATAAATATTGCTGTGTCAAGAATGATAATATTCTTGAGCACCATCAAGATTACGTTAATCTTGAGGTCTTATTTTATTTCTTTTTGTGTGACAAAATGCCATTAATTTCTTCTCTTGTCTGCTGGATATTCTTCTCAATTAATGTCTGTTGCCTATCTACGGATGATATTCTGGCGTCGACTAATTTCTTTTTTTCTTCCAGCTCTTTGATTACTTTATCTTTAGAAGATCTTAACATTATTCCATAAGAAACTTTGTAAATCTCATCATTTTTAGGCATTTTTTCCAGTTCATCTAACGCGTTCGTGATTTCATTTAATTCCACCTGGAAAGATTGCTTTTGCGCGAGCATGCTTTGTAAATGAGCTTCAAGAAGAGATAATTCCTCAATTTTTTTGTTAGTATCTGAATCTACCATGAAAAATTATATTGCCTTAAGTTTAACTATCTTTTCTCGCGGTTTATAAAAAATCTTTGATCCACAATGCGGGCATACAAATCTTTTATCTAAAATTCTGCTGCTTATTGGTTTTTCACATTTAAAACATTTATATTGGGCCATAAAGGGAATACAATTGGAGGTTTTTTAAATGTAACGTTTTTTGGATACTGTAGCCTTATCGTCAGTTAGGTAAAAGATTGCTGTGGTTTGTTTATTAGCAGTCTCTGATAATATTTACCTAATTAAAGTAAAATGTCGAATATAAAATAATAACTAATCAAGCAATTTTACTGTTGTAATTTTGGATACACCCTTTTAAAATTTAACACAAATGACGTTAAGTATACAATATCCGTTTTTTGAGAAAGATAAATGGTCTTGGTTATTGATGAGATAATCTATTAGTTAATATTAGATCTGCTTCTGTAAATTGCAATTGTTTATGAACAGGAGTTTTAGGTATTAAAGATCTTTCATATAAGGGTTTAACAATCATATGCTTCTCGTCATATGTTCCATCAAAATCAGTGTCTCTCCAATATGTGGTTGTTGGGCCATCTGTCTTCTCTATTGTTCTGCTAAAGTGACTTACAGTATATCCCTCCACCCTTCTTGTTGTTGCGGTGTCAAATATAGCCATAGACGCTACACCGATTATGCAAGATATAATTGCTCCTCCTAGCCCCATTCCATCTCTATAAATTTCTTCGCTTGTTCTTGGTTGGGAGGGAACGACTGTCTTAAAATTCATAATTTAGTTGTTCCATCGCGGTTTATAAATTTATCTTTTAATGAATAGCATAATCTAAAACAAATTTTCTAATTTAGTAGAACAAAAAATTTATATACTTAGTTAATCAGGAAAAATTAAATAGAAAAAATGGTGATAAAAGAGGCGCGAAACAGTAATGACATTTCTCGAAATGTCGAAATTGATGTCGAGGAAGAAGACGTCGATGGCATCATGGAAGGCCTTGATGCCTTAGAAGAAAACTAACTTTTTCTTACCTCGAATGAGGTTTTATTTTTTATAAGATAGAGAGAACTGTAGTTACATAATAGATTTCTTCATATTGTAGAATTCTCTCACCTTTCCCAGACTTTCGTATAAGTTTAATAGTTTTGACTTTACTTCCTCTTTTTCTATAGAATTAAGTTCTAGAGTGAGAAGTTTTTCGTATGCTTCTAGAGCATTCTTTCTCTTATCGTTGGAGAGGTGCTCTTTTGCCTGAACCTTGTACATTTCTTTTACCCTATTTTTTATCTCGTTTTTTTGAGAGGTGTTTGCAGTGATAAGCGCTTTCTTAAAAGACATGTCTGCATCATCATAGCTTCCGCCTTTGATGAATAATTCGGTAGAGCGGATAAAATCGTTTATTTTACCGTTGAATGTTGTATTGATATCTGCTGCAAAACTCATCATTTTTCCAGCTTCGTTGAACATTTTTCTCTCCTCGTAAAGTTTTGCGAGCGTAAGGAGAGTAAATTTTCTTGCATCAAAATCCAGAGTCTTCTTTAAACACAGAGATAAATAACTAATTTTAACATAATCTCCCATTGTTGAAATTTTTTCTTCTATTCCTCTTTTTGTCAAATCCTCTTTCATAAACTTTTGAAGAATTTCGGAGTTTTTAATATTTGCTGTGATTACTTTATTAAGAGGGTTGGAATTGGGGCAATAGATTTTTAATGTCTACTTGTTAAAATATTCTGGAGAAAAGAGATGAAGTTAAAATTTAAGCCCCTGGGCATTGAATCTGGTAGGCCGATTGCTTTTATCAGCAAGGAATTTGGAGAAAGCAGCGGGATCTATGAAGGGAGCAGGATCGAAATACTTCACAAAAATAAAAAAACTATCATGCTTGCCGACGTGGTTGATAAAATACTCAAGCGTGATGAAATTTCCTTTTCTGTAGAAGCTGTTTCTTACCTTAAATTACAGAAGGGGGAAAAAGTTGAAGTTTCTGTAGCGCTCCAGCCCGTAAGCACAAGATTTATCCTGAAAAAATTAAA
The DNA here is from genome assembly GCA_964355135.1 of Candidatus Woesearchaeota archaeon. Classification (GTDB taxonomy): domain Archaea; phylum Nanobdellota; class Nanobdellia; order Pacearchaeales; family GW2011-AR1; genus UBA73. The sequence goes on from CAYHCG010000004.1 coordinate 39,175, forward strand.
TCATGAGAAGTTAAGCAAAGAAGAGATATTCTCTATTATTAATGACATTGTAAATAATGCCTTGAGTGAAGCGGAGATTGCTTACTTTGTCTCTGGAGTTTACCATTGTAAGATGTCCTTAGAAGAAACCTATTATCTGACTGACGCTATGGCAAAAACAGGACAGATATTGAAATGGAAAGAAAGTGTTGCGGATAAACATTCAATTGGAGGAATTGCAGGAAATAGGACTACGCCTATTGTTGTTTCCATTTGCGCTGCTGCAGGCGTAAAAATGCCTAAGACTTCTTCAAGGGCCATTACAAGCGCTGCGGGGACTGCGGACACTCTTGAAACAATAACAAATGTTAATTTAACGGTAAAAGAATTAAGAAGTGTTGTCGAAAAAACAAATGCCTGCTTTGCATGGGGAGGGTCGCTTGGTTTAGCACCTGCAGATGATAAATTAATACGGGTAGAGAGGTTGCTTAATGTTGACCCTGAATCCCAGCTGATTGCTTCTATACTTGCAAAGAAAATTTCTGTGGGTAGCAAGTATATTTTGATCGATATCCCATGGGGACATGGAGCAAAAGTAACTATTAAAGAGGCCAAAGATCTTGGGAAGAAATTTATTGCTGTTGGAAAGAAATTTGGGCTAAAAATAAGAATTGTTCTTACTGATGGAAGTCAACCAATAGGAAATGGGATAGGCCCTATACTGGAGATGATAGATGTGCTTAAAGTTTTAAAGAGAGATAATCCTCCTAAAGACTTAGAAAGTAAATCTGTTTTTCTTGCTTCGCATATCTTAGAAATGGTTGGAAAAGCAAAACAAGGAGCTGGAAGAAAAATGGCTCAAGAACTATTAGATTCGGGAGAGGCATACAAAAAATTCAATGAAATAGTGGATGCACAAGGCAGGAAAAATACAATATTGAAACCTTCTAAATATTCTAGAGATATTAAAGCGGAAAGAAACGGAACGATAAAACATATAGACAGCAAGTCTATTAATCTGATATCGAGGGTTTTAGGTAGCCCAAGCGATGCAGGAGCAGGAATATATATCTATAAGCATACTGCAAGTAAAATCAAAAAAGGGGAAAAGTTATTGACACTGTATTCGCAATCAGAAAAGAAATTAAAAGAAGCCTTGAGGTTGTATAAGGACAGCGAGGCAATTAAATTTTAATATCTAATCAGAAAAGTTATTTAAACTTGATATTCTTAAATCAATTGAGAAGAAATTAACTACAATGAAAATACATGCTATTGGCGGCTATAATGAAGTAGGAAAGAATATGACTGCCCTTGAAATTGACGAAGATGTCATTATTTTTGATTCTGGTTTATTTTTGCCTGCAATTGTGGGTGTTGAGGAAAGAGAAAAGATTCCAACAGAGAAAGGGATGAGATCTCTGGGAGCGTTGCCTGATGATACTTATCTGGATAAAGACAATTTAAGATCAAAAGTTAGAGCAATAGTTGTTTCCCACGCCCACTTGGACCATATTGGAGCATTAGCATATAATGCCTATAGATATAATGCGCCAATTCTAGGAACACCTTTCACTATGGAAGTATTGAGAATATTGACTGATGATGATGGTAAAAAGATTGTCAATAAAACAATTCCAGTGAACGTAAATTCTTCATATAAAATAAAGGGAAAGAGCGGAGAATATAAGATAGAATTTGTTAATATAACCCACTCAACTATACAAAGCACTATGATTGCAGTCCATACTAGAGAAGGCATAGTCTTGTACGCCAATGATTATAAGTTAGACAACTCTCCTATGATGGGAGACAAGCCGAATTATAAAAGATTTAAAGAATTATCAAAAATTGGAGTCAAGGCACTAATTGTTGATTGTTTATATGCCCCAGATGATAGAAAGACTCCTTCTGAGAAGATTGCCAGAGGACTGCTAGAAGATGTCTTTTTTACAACTGACAATAAAGAAGCAGGAATGATTGTAACGACTTTTTCCTCCCATATTGCAAGGCTAAAAAGTATAACTGAGTTCGGACAGAGACTCGGCAGAGAAGTGGTCTTTTTAGGAAGGAGTTTAGGGAAATATGTACAGGCTGCAAGAAATACAGGAAATGCAGGATTTACTAGGAACGTGAGGATCTACACTTATAGAAAACAAGTTGAGAAAATACTAAAAATGGTGAATAAAAATAAGAAGAGATATTTAGTCGTATGCACAGGACATCAGGGAGAGCCTGGGTCAATACTTGACAGAATTGCAAGAGGGCAACTGCCGATAACCCTGACGAAAGAAGACCATATCATATTTTCTTCAAAGACTATCCCTACTCCTATAAATGAGGCTAACAGAGAAGAATTAGAACAGAGATTAAAAAAACATCAGTTGAGAATTTTTGATAATGTCCATGTATCAATTTTGCCCGACACTGAGGTTATTATAAATGACGATAATGGTATGAAGATTAAAGAAATTGGAAAGGTTGAGAAAGATGAAGAAGAAAAAATGAAAGTTCCTTCATTTGATCCATCTGATTTAAAGATTAAGTGGTATGATGCAAAATTAGTAAAACACCCTTATAAAGGCAAGATATTTAAGATAAAAACTAAATCAGGAAGAAGCGTTTCTATTACTTCTGGACACAGCTTGTTTAAATTGGAGAAGGGAGAGGTAGTTTCTCAAAAAGGCGATTATATAAAAGAAGGAGACTATCTTGCAATTCCAAAAAAATTCTCTTGGCACAAAGAAATAGGCGAAATTAATATTGAAGATTATATAAAAATAGAAAATAATCATTATAAGAAAAGAGAGGGTTCTTTGTATTATGATAGCATAAAGATCTGTGATTTGAAAATAAAACTTACCAATGAGTTTGCAAGATTACTCGGATATTTTCTGGCAGAGGGATCGGCTCCAAGACATATTTCTCTAGTTATAGGAAGGCATGAAGAAGACCTTTTAGAAGAAATAAAGAGTGCCATTGGGAGTTGTTTCCCATCAAACATTAAAGTCTCAAATAGGGGTAATTCTTACGAAATTTGCTTTGGTGCTAGAACTCTAAGAGATTTGTTTAAGGCATGGTTTGGAGAGAATGCCAGGACGAAAAAAATACCTAAATTCGTTTTTTCAACTAATGAGGAATTTAAGTTAAACTTTTTGGGAGCTTATCTAAATGGGGATGGGGGAATAGATAAAGGGACTGATCATTTTAGAATAAGAGCCAAAACTGCCTCTAAAAAATTAGCCTCTGATTTACTTTACTTATTTTCTCACGTTGGAATTTGTGCAAAATTTGACCATATTGAAATTGATAAAAGAAAAATGATAGCTGGAAATAAAAGAGTCACTGACGAGACTTCTTCTTATGTCATAAGAGTTCAAGGAATAGACCATCTTGTTAAATTAAAAGATTTCTTATCTGATAAATTCAAGACGCAGATAGAAGAAAAGAGGAGTAAGACTAAGTTTTCACAACAATTTGCACCTGAAGCTCTACCTGTTGAAAAATTAAATCTAGATGATATAGAACCGAGAAAGGGAACTTATCTCTATGATATAAAGAATTATAATTTAAGCTCTAAGAAAAAGAAGAAACATGTAAGTCAAAAACTTATATCTGAACAATCCAAATCTGTTAAAGGATTCACAAAAAAGATCATAGAAGGAGATTTATTATTTGATGAAGTTACTAAAATAGAGGTCTCCGATTATGAAGGTCCCGTTTATGATTTTAGTGTTCCTGGACCAGAGAATTTCATAGGAGGATTTGGAGGAATAATGCTTCATAATTCCGGTCACGGAGGCCGAGAGGATTTAAGGGACTTGATAAAACTACTACAACCCGAGCATGTAATCCCTTCACATGGCGATCTGAAAAAAACAACTGCCGGAGCAAAGCTGGCAGAAGAAATGGGTTATAAACTTGGTAAAACAGTTCATTTGATGAGCAACGGAACTGCGGTAGAATTTAATAAAAAATAGATGAAATGAAAGAGGAAATATATTCTGGCATAAGAAATGCTATGCAAAGGGGATCTTCCTTAGAAGAGTCCATGCAGAGTTTTATCAATGCGGGCTATAGTGAGACTGACGTGAAAGAGGCAGGCAAGATGCTCGCTGGCGGAGCGACTGAAATACTGCAAGGCGATATTCCTCAAAATTTCGAAAATGAAAGCTTACCGCAATTACCTAAAAAGAAAAGTAGGAAATGGCTAGTGCTAGGAGTTATAATTGTAGCAGTTGTGATCCTGGGACTTGGAGGTTTTTTAGCATATTACTTAATGACTCCATAAAATGAAGGCAAATGAATTTATCGATATTTTAAAGAAAGGTGTAGTGGATTTTTATAAAAATATTTATCTTGCAATAGCAGGATTAATACTGTGGATTTTTATATTTGCTTTTTCTAAACTATCCGTAGCTGTAAATCACCAATTAAATAATACTGCCTACTTGATTGCCTGGCTTGTTTTATTTGCTTTGGTTTCTTTAGCGGCCATGTCTTTTATTTTATCAGGATTGATTCAAACCAGTAAAGAAATAACCAAGAATAAAAAAGCAAAAGTAAAAGACTTTTTGAGTGGTGCAAAGAAGTTTTGGCTAGGCAATTTCCTAATTCTCATTTTAATAGCACTTGTTGGAATAATTATCTGGGGAGCTGCCCATTATATTGCTATGTACGGGGGAATATTTCTCAATTTGAATGTGAATGCTGCATTAGTAGCCTATATTTTGATCTATTTTGTGGGTTTGATAGGAGTTTTAATTTTTATTACCTTATCTAATTTCTGTCTAGTCGTATATAACTTAAAACTAAAAGAAAGTATAAGGACGTCGATTCAGCTTGTTAAAAAAGAATATCCCGCCGTGTTGACTCTAAATATACTCATATTTATTATACTATTTTTACTCAATAAAATAAACGGAATCTGGATAGATATACTAGAATACGTAATACTCATTCCTTTATTTGTTATGATATTAACCAAATTTGTTATTGCAGCTGAAAAATGATCTATGAACCTAGGGAAGACTCTTATTTACTTGAAAGCGAAGTTAAGAAATGTGCAAGGACAAAGAAAGTTCTAGATATGGGCTCTGGAAGCGGAATACAAGCGCAAGCAGCTATCTCTGCAGGTGCAGAAAGTGTTTTGGCAGTAGATATTGATGCAGAAAGTGTTAAACATTTGAAGAAGGAAGGACTAACTGTGAAAAAATCTGACTTATTCGATAATGTGGAAGGAAAATTTGACTTGATAATCTTTAACCCTCCTTATCTGCCGCAAGATAGTCAAGAAGACAAGCAAAGCAGAAAGGCTACCACTGGAGGGAAAGAGGGAGACGAAGTAATTGTGAATTTCCTTAAGAAAGCTAGCGCACATCTAGAGAATCAGGGCATAATACTTTTGCTTGTTTCATCATTAACCCCTAAGAAAGAGATTGAAAAGCTCCTAAAAACTAAGAAAATGAAAAAGACAATTATTGCAAAGCAGAAACTTTTCTTTGAACTTTTAGAAGTCTGGAAAATAAAGAATTCCCATCGCGGGAAACTGAAAGGAATTCTTTAAGCCTCAAACTGAAAAACAACTTAACCAGTTTGAACACTAGAAAGTAAAGTTTAAAAGTCATTAAAAACTCAAACTTAAATGAATGAAGAACTGTTAGTAAGAGCACAGACCCTGCAGAATGAATCGCAGGAAGTTGAACAAAATATTAAGATAATTAATGAGCATATAGAAGACTTGGCAAAATTTGCGGAAAATCTCGACTCTTTAGACAAAAGTGAAGAGAAGGAAATCCTTGCTTCCATAGGCAGAGGAGTCTATATTAAAAGCAAAATTGATGAGGACAAAAAGCTGTTTGTAGAAATAGGCGCAGGAATTATTGTTAAGAAAACTCCTGCTGAAACAAAGAAAGTAATTGCAGAACAATTAAAGAAGTTTGAGGAAGCTAAACTCCAATTAAGAACGCAGCTTGAACTGTATGCAAGAGAGTTTAGGAAGATGGTTGAAGACCTGAATAGAGCAAGAGAAGATATTGAAGATGATGACGAAGATTAAATTCTTAACGTAGAAACGGTTAAAAAGATACAGAATATTATGTATTAAGCAAATTAAAATGAAAAAGAGTGTACAGAGAACGAGCAATCTTAGTAAAGTATTTTTAGGAATTGCTGTTTTATTGTTTGTCACTTTGATTAGTATAATTGTTTTTAATTTTAATGAAGAAATTAATTTATCACCTAGTGAGAAAAAAGTAAGTACCAAAAGCATTAATTTGAATAATGATATATTGAATATTCAAAATTCCCAGCTATTGCGTTTAGTAAATGAACGTTTTGAATCAGATCAAATTAAAAATATAGAGACAACGAAGGAATTTCAAGGGCAAACCTTTTCAGTAAATGATCAATCGCTGCGAAGATATTCTATGATAAGCACAGGGTGGGTGCATACATGCGGAATAGCTGAAGATGGTATCTTCTGTTTTGGGGAAAATGATGCTGGTCAAATTGGAGATGGAACGACGAGTGCAAAAGTATCTTTGCCACATGCCGTTGATATTAGCCCATTAAATAATGAAAACCCTATTTTTATTGCAGCTGGAGGAGCTCATACTTGTATTATCACGGAGAGTCACAGAGTGCTATGTTGGGGATGGAATTCGGCCGGTCAACTTGGAGATAATTCTATAATTGACAAAGCTATTCCTGTTCCAAGCAATATTTCTATACTTGTATCAGATCACTTTATTTCACTATCTCTTGGGGCGGCACATTCTTGCGGATTAACAGCAAACGGAAAGGTATTTTGCTGGGGATTTGACTCTTATGGTCAACTGGGAAACAATGAAGAAATAATGGATAAATACGCTCCAACCTTAGTTCCTTTACCTTTGGGTGTTTCTTCATTTACTTCCGTTGTCGCTGGGAAATATCATAGCTGTGCACTTAGCGATGGAGGAAAAGTATTTTGCTGGGGCCGTGATAATAATGGTCAATTGGGCAACGATGTACAATTATTATCTAAACCAACACCTCAGCCTATTAATATGACTAATTACGGTAATGAAATTTTCCAAAAAATATACTCGGGAGATTATCATACCTGCGGCATAACGCAAAGTGGAAATTCTTATTGTTGGGGAGATAACTATTATTCTGAATTAGCCACCGTCGATGAGAATAATCCCCTATTTATCGATCAACCAATACCTAAGCAAGTAAATAAAAATCTCTTTGGTGGACAAAACTTAAATTATCTTATTCTTGGAGGAGAATTTAGTTGTGGCTTTACACAAGATCAAACACTATTCTGCTGGGGAAGAGGAAATGAAGGACAATTAGGCAATGGTTCCATTTCCCCACTAGAATATAAGCCTGTCAGAGTAAACGTAACCCCTTTAGAAGGAGAGAATTTTATTCCTTCTTCTTTTGATGCAGGACTTGCCCACGTTTGCGGATTAGCCGAGAGCGGGAAAGCTTATTGCTGGGGATCAGATAATTTTGGACAATTAGGAGATGATGGTTACCTCTATGATAAATATCTCCCTACTTTAGTTACCAAAAATAAGGCCCCTGAAATAACAAGCAATAGCTGTCCAAATGCTGATTATTCTTTGCCTTATTATTGTGACATTGATGCTGTTGATCCGGATAGTGATGCTCTAATATTTTCTTTACTGTATATAAGCGGAGCCAGATGCCGATGGGCAACAATTGATAGTGTCACGGGAGAAATAACTGCCAATCCTAGGGTAGATACAACAACCGATTCATGTGTGTTGCAACCATTAGTTGTTGATAATGTGACTGGCCAAGGGTATGATTATACAACATTTACTATTGACATAAACGATGATGCTCCAGTATTTGAGACTTCTGTTTGCCCCTCAGCCATACAAGATACTGATTATGATTGCTTAGTGGATACCTCAGATCCAAATGATGATCTTATAGATTTAGTATTGGAGTCGACATCGTGTTCTTGGATAAAATTCAATCCATTAACAGCTACGCTCTATGGAAGACCAACCATAACAGATATAAATCCTGCATGTGAAATCAATATGAAAGCCACAGATAATAGTATTCCGGCTAGATGGAGAACAAAGGCATATAATATTACTGTTTTTCCAAGTACTTATTATGAACCTTTTGAGAATATAGATACATTAGGTGCGCATGTTTGTGGACTACTTGAGAATGGAAAGATATATTGTTGGGGATATAATTTTGATGGGCAATTGGGAACAGGCGATTTACTAGACAGTTCTTATCCTGTTCCTGTAAGTACAACAGATCTTTATCGATCTGTTCAAGTGGGAGCTTCCCATAGTTGTTCTATAAGTGAAGGTCATTTAGGTTATTGTTGGGGAATGGATTATTCTCAACTTGGCGACGGCAATCAGATAGTTGAAAATAAATACTATCCTTCTCCAATTGACACATCTGCTTTCCAAGGACAAATAATTTCAAACCTCTTTGTAGGTTACTATGATAATTGTATTACTACAGAGAGTGGAAAATCTTATTGCTGGGGATATAATTCTAATGGCGAGACAGGTACTGGTTTATCTGTGGGCCCAATTTACAAACCAACCGAAATTAATTCGACTTATATAAATGGTTCTTTAATTTCTTTTGCTCTCGGAGGTTCGCACTCCTGTGCATTGAATAGTAGCGGTCAACTGTATTGCTGGGGTTCTAACTCTCTCTGTCAGTTAGGTCCGGTCGGAGGACAGAATAGTAAAATTCCAAATCCAGTTTCAATGAGCGCTCTCAATGGACAAACTTTTATTTCAATAACTGCTGGTTCGAGACATACATGTGGATTAACTAATTTAGGCAATGCTTATTGTTGGGGAGAAGGATTGTATGGACAATTGGGAATTGTGTCGCGCCCATATATGTCCTGCAATTTTGCAGCCGTTGATATTTCCGCTCTTGGTGGAGAGAAATTTGTACAACTTGAGGCAGGAAGTTTATTCACTTGCGGCATAACAAATAAGGGAAAAGCATATTGTTGGGGAAGCAATGGAGGCAATCTCGGGACGGGAGACTACAATGAACATAATATTCCTGCTCCAGTTAATATGTCTCCTTTGAATGGAGAAAATTTCACAAAACTTAGTGCAGCTTATTATCATGCCTGTGGAATAGTTAATTCAGGAAAAGTTTATTGTTGGGGATCTGATGGGGCAGGCCAATTAGGTAATGGTCCGACACTAGCACAAACATCGTCTTCTCCTACAATTATATTTATGCCTGGTCCGATAAAAATATGCGGAAATAGTATTGTTGAGAGTGGAGAACAATGCGACGACGGCAACTTAGTTGCAGGGGACGGATGCACGCAATATTGTACGATGGAGCCTTACTATTCTGTTTTTGTATCTTCACAGCAATTTAACGGAAGTCTTGGAGGATTACAGGGGGCCGATAATAAATGCCAATCTCTTGCAATCAATAATGGATTCAGCGGACCATGGAAAGCATGGTTGAGTGATTCTACTACTTCGGCAAGCTCAAGATTAAACCATGCTACAAGGAATTATAGAACGCCCGATGGAAAGATTGTTGCGAATAACTGGGATGATTTGACGAATGGAGATTTAGATAATCCTATTAATGTAAATGAACTTGGTCAGGTAGTGAGTTCCGGAAATACTGCTGTAATAACTGGGACGAGTACCGCAGGAAGTTATATTGGAAGCGACTGTAATAGATGGACAAGCGCTAGTGCGACTCCTGGATATACTTATGGATTATTGGATATGGTAGATTCAACATGGACTGAATTGGGGCAAGCGCCAACATGTAATCCTGCAGTTAGTGGGGGAGCGAGATTGTACTGTATTCAACAGCCTAGCGGTGGCGGTGGACCATCAGGACCAAGAGGGCCTAAGCAAGCTTCTGTAATGCCTAATGGATGGCAGGATTATGCTGTATAAGAATAAAAGATGAAAGTTTTTTAAATCTTGTTTTACTATAAGTTTTGAAGATGGTGAATAAAAAAGAGTTAATTGATATTGCAAATGTATTAAGAAGGGATGTCCTGCAAATGACTACTAACGCTGGGAGCGGACACGCTAGTTCATGCTTATCCTGTGCTGAAATCCTTAGCACTTTATTCTTTAATGAGATGAGCTATGATGTTGCTAATGCTAATAATGCAGATAATGATGAATTTATCTTAAGCAAGGGTCATGCAGCGCCTATTTTGTATTCCGCGCTGTTTAGGGCTGGAGCAATAAAGGATGACTTGAATGGGCTGAGAAAATTGAATAGCAGACTGGAAGGGCACCCGATTCCCCAATCTTTTCCATGGGCTAAAGTCGCAACAGGATCTCTGGGGCAGGGCCTAAGTGTTGGAGTTGGAATGGCTATGGCTGGAAAGTTACAGGGAAGAAACTTTAGAACGTATGTATTGATGGGAGACAGTGAAACCGCAGAAGGAAGCGTCTGGGAAGCATTTGCGCTAGCTTCATATTATCAATTGAACAATCTCTGTGCAATTATCGATGTGAATAGATTGGGACAGAGAGGAGAGACCATGTTGGGATGGAATACTGCAGAGTATGAAAAAAGAATACAATCTTTTGGTTGGAATACAAAAGTAATTGATGGGCATAATATAAAGAAAATATTGAAGGCTCTAAAAAAAGCAAGATTTTCTGATAAACCATTTGCCATTATTGCTAAAACTGTAAAGGGTAAGGGAGTAAGTATATTAGAAAATAAAGATGGCTGGCATGGGAAAGCATTAAATCAAACTGAATTAGTAGATTCATTAAAAGAATTGCCTCAAGTGGAAATGCCTAATGTTGTTATCGAGCAACCGAGTAGTGTTGATAATGAAAAAACTGATGAAGTGAAGGCAGAAGAAGATACTTATAATTTAGGGGAAGAAATAGCCACTAGAGAAGCTTATGGTAAGGCTTTAGCGGCACTCGCAAAAGCAGATAGAACTGTGTTGGCGGTTGATGGTGAAGTGAGCAATTCTACATTTGCAGATGTGGTTAAGAAAGAAAATGAGAAACAATTTATTGAGGCATTTATTGCAGAACAGAACATGATCGGAATGTGCTTGGGACTAAGCAAAAAAGGATTTAATGTTTTTGGATCTTCATTTGCAGCATTCTTATCCAGAGCACATGATCAACTCCGAATGGCCGCATTATCTTCTGGAAGTTTTACCGTATGCGGATCTCATTGCGGCGTCTCCATTGGAGAAGACGGAGCATCGCAAATGGGGCTAGAAGACATTGGCATGTTTAGGAATTTGCAAGGTAGCAGTGTTTTCTATCCGTCTGATGCAGTTTCAACTGGAAAAATAGTAAATTTATGCACCCAACTAAAAGGAATAAAATACATACGAACTACCCGCGCAAAAACAAAAGTAATTTATGATAATGGTGAAAAATTTGGAGTGGGAGACTTTAAAGTTTTAAAAGAAGGTAAAAAAGATAAAGTGGTTTTGGTCGGTGCAGGAATAACTTTGCACGAGTCTTTAACCGCTTATGAGCTCTTAAAAAAATATAAGATTGAAGTTGCTGTAATTGATTTGTATTGTATAAAGCCCTTCAATTCCAAAAAGTTTATTGATTTTGTTAAAAAACATGGCAAGAAAGTCATTGTTACAGAAGACCATTATAAAGAAGGCGGAATTGGAGAGATGCTTTGCAGTGAACTGAAAAACTCTGAAATTGAAATTGAATTCTTATGTATTAGAGAAATTCCTCACAGTGGTAAAGACGAGGAACTTCTAGAGAAATATGAGATTGACTCTAGCGCCATTGTAAAAACTGCAAGAAAACTTGTTTAAGGAAGATTTAAAAGATAAAAATACTAATTTAATATGTGAAAAAGAGTGTGCTAGTAGCATTTGCATTTTTGTTTTTACTTTCTATAGCATTTGTAAAAGCAGAATCATGCAGCGTGGGAGTTAATCTGATTAACCAGGACCCTTACCCTGCGATGCCCGGAGAATATGTGAGAGTTGTTTTTCAACTTACAGGAATAGAAAATCCTGAATGCGGAGATATAGGTTTCTCCATAATGGAGGAATTTCCATTTTCTTTAGATCCTGAGGCAGAGAAGGAAATAACTCTTAGAGGAGGGACTTATGCAGGAAGAGAATTTAATTCTTATTTGATTATCCCCTATAAGATAAGAATTCATGAAGATGCCCTGGAGGGAAATAATTCACTAAAGGTTGCATACTATACTGGAAAAAACAACAGCCGGACTAATAGCATTATCAAAGACTTTGAGATAACTATAGAAGATGTAAGAACTGATTTTGAATTATCCATCAAAGATTATGATGTTAAAACTCATACTTTAACTTTAGAAATATTAAATATTGGTGAAGATGATGCTGAGGCATTGACTGTTGAAGTGCCAAAACAGGAAAATATTGAAATAAAGGGGAGTTCGAGAAGTATTCTCGGAAGTTTAGACTCAAAGGAAGATTCAACTTTTACTTTTGAAGCGGTTCCTCAAAATGGAGAGATAAAAGTAAATGTTCTTTATACTGATGAAATAAACATAAGAAGAATTTTAGAAAAAACAATGACTTTTGATTCTTTATATTTCGAAGGAAGAAAGAGAGATGAAGTAGCTCCGAAACCTGCTTCTTTTTATGTTGCAATAATATTAGTCATATTTATTATTCTCAGCTGGATCTTCAACTGGCACAGACGCAGACGAAAGAGAATGCAGCAGATGAAATATTCTAAGAAATAGATAAATAATTACCACCCATATTTTACAGAGTTATTGGCATAAAAAAGACAATCGCTCTTCAATTTTTCATCACTTACTTCATCACAAATTTCTTTTTCTTTTGTGCTTCTGGCTACACCTACAAGACAATCATCTCTCCCACAACATGCAGCAAATTCATAACAAATAGTTTTGTTTCCTGTAACTCGAGCGACATCCTTAATACACATGCTGTCTGAATTATCGCATATACTTACATCTTTAAGATTTATTGCAACTTCTCCATAACATCTATCTCTAGAAAAGTCAAATTCGATAAATGAACATATAGATGAGTCATTCTCTTTAACTGCTAGATTTCTATAGCACCTATCTGCTAGATTTTTATCTTCAATATCTTTACAATAAGAAATATTATCTACTAGCCATGCCCAGCATTCTTCTTTTTTAAGTTGAAAACCTATTTTTTCGCATAGAGAAATGTCTTCTTGAAGTTTTGCAAAATAAAGATAGCAATCTCCTTGAACATAAGATTCTGAAGGAATTAAATTACATTCTGAAATATCTTTATTTTGTTTAGCAAGCTCAAGATGGCAATTTTCTTTTCCCATTTCGTGCCATATGTTATCACATTTTGAAGAATCGTTTTGGGCTAGAGCTTGAGAAGTATAACATTCTTCATTATCGCACTCGGGAATGGTTTGTAGTATATTCGCAATGTTGTTATCTACTTCAATTTTGTACTTTATACTTTCGGGGTATGGCCTAGGACTCTTTACACTATCAATATAAAAATAAACATCTTTACACTTTTGAATTGTTTCACTATAGAACGATGGATCTTGTCCGACATGACTTGTGACAGTAATTCTTATAATTGAATTACAATGAGATCGCTCTTCTTGGGACAAATTACATGAGTTCGGGTATTCATCACAATTTATAGAGTTAAGACCATTAATTAATTTATATTTCTGGAAAGTCTCTGGAGAAGGCATATTCCTTCTCATATATGGGTTTTCCTTGCCGGGATTTGCACATAAATCTGATACAGAAGAATAATTAATTGAAGATGAATCAAGATTTGATAGATAATTTGCACAATTTTCATATACGTTTAAAGAATTACTTATGTTCAAAGGTACAATTTTAGGCTCTTCCTGAGTAATGTCTAATTTTTTATCTGCAATTTTTATAATAAGAAAGACAAGAATAGTTATGCAGATTACTGTTATTATAGCCTGAAGAATAAAGTTTTTCTTCATTTAAAGTAAAAAAGAATTCCCTTTAAAAGCTTTGCCATTCTACTCATATCTCAACGCTTCGATAGGCTTGACTTTAGTGGCCTTGTACGCGGGCCAGAGGCCTGAAACTGCGCCTATCAAAAATGCAAATGCTAAGCATCCTATAACAAGATAGGCAGGAATTGAAGCTTTGAGGAGATTGGTTGCTAACGCTGTGGCAGCATAATATTCTACGCTTTTGACAACTATTATTCCGAAGAGAATTCCGAGAACGCCGCCTATGAATCCTAGAAAACCTGATTCGATAAGGAAGATAGTTAGAATACTTGAATTCTTTGCTCCTACTGCTTTCATCACTCCAATTTCTCTAGTTCTTTCGAGAACCGAAGTATAGATAGTATTCGCTATACCAATGCCTCCAACTAAAAGAGAAATTGCTGCTACGCCTAATAAAAATGAGGTTACAATATTGAGTACTGCGCCGAAGCTTTCAAGAACTTCTTCTGGAGTCAGAATAGTGAAATCTTGAGTTTTTTCTGTTACATCACGAGATCTCATTAATTTTTTCTCAACACTGTCTGCTATCTCATTTATGTCCGCGCCTTCATTTACCTGAACAACAATGAAATCTATTCTATCTGGGATGTCGAATAACTCCCTGAATTCATCTTCAGGCATGGAGATCAAACGATCATCTTGAGGATTGCCTACTGGTTCCATTATCCCACGCACTTTGAATTCTAAACCATTTATGTCTATTTTATCCCCTAATTGAACGGGCTTAGAGAAGAAATTATTATGTTTGTATTGCGAGCCAATAACTATATCTTTGGTGTCTCCTTCTCTTATGACTCGGCCTTCTTCTGGATCTACTGTGAAAGCTTCAAAATATAATTCTGTTCTCTCTAAGTCAACTCCGACCACATTCACAAATCTTACTTCTTTATTGAACTCTATTCTTGCGTTTCCAATAATCCAATAACTTACCTCACTTACGCCGGCAGTTTTTTCAATAACGGTTATATCATCTTCCGTTAATGTGGCTGCCCCTTCTGTTCCTGGAGGGCCTAATTGACCTCTAGGTTGAATAAAGAATTTATCTGCGCCTAATTCTTGGAATTGTTCTTCCACTACACTTTCTAAACCTAGAGATAAACTGATTAAAACAAAAATAGTAGATATGGAAATTAATATTCCTAATAGTGTTAAGAAAGCTCTTAATTTTCTCTTTCTCATATTTCTCGAAGCCATTGTTAAAAAATCTGTTATCATGGTGTTTGCTCCAGTAATTTATCTAAACCATAATCATCATATTTAGGATTATTAGTAAAACCTCTTCTGAGAGATATTTTTTGCAGTCTAGATGTTTGTTTTACTTTCTCAAATAAATTACTAATTGAATGTTTAGGATGTCTATCCTTTAAATTGTAATAACAACATAAAGCTGCACTTACTGGGAGAATATTTAAGGGATTAACTTTAAGGTAGGAGCTCCCGTACCATGTGGCTGCAGATATTAACAATGCGAAAATAAGTGCTCTTGGTCTTGGTATTATTCTAAAATAATCCTGCTTCTCTTCCTCTTCTATAAGTTGTCTTCTATCATCTGAAGTGTAAATATTAACAGTACGTAAATATTTTACTTTATCTTTCATAGTACTGTGATATTTTGCTAATTTCATTTTCGTAGCGCGTCCACAGTGTTTAGTTTGGATGCTTGGTAGGCAGGAATAATTCCTGAAAAGATTCCTATAAAGAATGAAAAAGCAATTGAGCCAAATAATAAAGGATAGGAAGGTTGGATTGTGAAAATAGTTTCTCCTAAAGCAACATTTGCAGCTTGTGAAGCACCAAAGGCTAATAGCAAACCTATTGACGCACCTACAATTCCGCCGACTAAACCCAATATTCCTGCTTCTATAATGAATACTGAAAGAATATCTCTATTTCTTGCCCCTATTGCTTTCATTACTCCTATTTCTTTTGTTCTTTCCAGAACTGAAGTAAACATAGTATTAGCTATGCCTATTCCGCCAATAAGAAGAGCTATTAATGCTATTCCTGAGACAACGATGTTAACGATATTAAGAATGGTATTGACTGAAGACAAAGCCTGAGTGGGAGTCTGGACAGAGAAATCTTCCTCCCCCTCATCTTGATTGCGGTCTTTGCGCATTCTTCTTTCTATCTCCTCTGCGATAGTTTCAATATTATTTTCATCGTTAACTTTTACTGTGATGAGATCTATTTCATCATCTATATCTAAAATATCCTTAAGATCACTTTGCGGCATAAGGATAACTGAGTTTAATGTAAAAGTGCTTGTTCTCTTTAGTATGCCAATGACCTCAAAATCCTGGCCGTTTACGGTAATTGAATTTCCTACCCTTACTTGTTTGTCAAATACATCTTCCTTGGTAAAATCATTACCCAGCACTATTTTTCCTCTATCCTCTGCACGAAGAAATCTTCCCTCTATAGTTTCTATGCCTGAAGATTTTACGATTTCGTCAATAGAATCTTGACTGTCTGGTATAGATCCGATGTAAACAAATGAAGTTATTCTGTTAAATTCTGCCCTTACTATTCTTATTAATCTTGGAATAGCTAATTCCACCCCGGGAGAGTCTTCTATGATTTGGAGATCATGTTCTGTGAGTTTTCTTACTGCTGTTGCTCCAGGAGGACCGAATCCAGTTTCGACGCTCGTTATTTCTAAGACATCAGTTGAAAGTGATGCAAATTGGCCGGTTATTGCTGTACGTAAACCTGAACCTAAAGAGATAAGAGATACGACCGCTGCTATGCCGAGAAATATTCCTAACATCGTCAGCCAGGACCTTATTCCTCTCTTTCTTACGTTCTTAAATGCTAATAAAAAATAGTCGGAAAGCATATACTTACTCCTGAGTCTTCATGCTTTTCTTAAGTCTTTTTCTCTTTTTAAGTATTCTCCAGATGATTATTATGAGAATTAATAAGATTATTAGAGCAGTATAGATTCCGGCATTACTTCTTTGGGTTAGACCTAATTCCAAAGCTCTTTCTTTTGAATATACTGTAACTGGGAGGTCAACTGTTTCTGTCAGAACATTATTTTCAAAATCACGGTATTCGACTATTGCAGTTGCATGCGCATTTTTATTGAAAACGACTTCGAAACTTGCTGTTTCAAAATCATCTGAATCTATTGTCCCCACATAGACTTCGGATTCAGTTAATAGTGTGAACCCCTGGGGCAATATCTTTACGGAGACAAATCTTGCCTCAAATAATCCTTTGTTGACTATTTTAAGGTTGAGTTGCCCTTGCGCACCTTCAACAGCGTTTTGTGTTTCAACGGAAAAAGATAATTGAGGGTCTGCGGATACCTTCACTCCGATAGTTCCTGATTTTGTTTTTTCATCATTGTCTAATTCATAACTAATAGTGTATGGAATGCTATAATCTCCTGCAAGCACATCAGACCCGACTTTAATAGTAAATACAAAAACTTCCTCATCGTCTTCATCTATTTCATCTATTGATTGTTCTGAAGAGCCTATAGCAATGAAAGGAATGTCCTTCAAATCCAGGTTCACGGAGACATCGGTTACTGTTTCATCAAAAGGATTTTCAATTTCCATTCTTAGTTGTCCTTCTTCGCCAGGCTCTAGTGTTGGAGAATCTACAGATGTTACTGATAAGGCTGAACTTAATGAGACTAGTAAAGTTAGAACTAAAAGTGCTGATATAGAGAAGTGTACGTTTAATTTTACCATGAAAATGATGAAGAATGAGTGTTTAAAAGGATTTTTATTGTCAAGAATCTTAGATTCTTGAGCATGCTCAAGATTTCACTAAATCTTGACATATAATTGACTTGCGGAGAGTGGTGAAATAGCGAATTATTTTTTATTTTGCACCGATTATGGCACTATAACCTACAACGGTCTTAATAATTTTTATTTTACTAAATCCAACTCTAACTAAAAAAGATTTCATTTCTTCATAAGAATAGCATTTACCTTCTGTAAATACTGATAAGTATAAAGAGTGATCGACAAC
Organism: Candidatus Woesearchaeota archaeon; assembly: GCA_964355135.1. GTDB lineage: Archaea > Nanobdellota > Nanobdellia > Pacearchaeales > GW2011-AR1 > UBA73. The sequence goes on from CAYHCG010000004.1 coordinate 57,171, forward strand.
GAAGTCTGGACTTTTTTTATCATCGTTTAAATGCATGTCATGAATGATTACTATGCCTCCCTTGTCTAAAGAATCGAACGATTTTTTTAAAAGATATCCTATTTGTGCAGCGGTCCAATCGTGCATAACGTTGGAATAAAAATGCACGTCATATCCTTTTGGAAAATCATCCCTGAACATGTCTCCCTCAACAACATTAACTCCTCGATATTTCTTTATTTTGATATTCTCCCTTGCATTTTCTGCAACTTTGGGCAATTCGTATACATCGGAAGTCAAATTTCTAAATTTTTCTGTGAACATACCACAATAATCGCCAAGCGAACCCCCTATGTCTAATAGTTTATTGTGACCTTTCATCGTGTTCTGTAAATAAATAGAGAGTGCGTCCTTAAGGTATTCTCCTCTACTCATCATTGCATCGGAAAAAGTTTTCGATAATGATCCCGATCTCATTCCATCCTTCCATGCGCCAGAGCCTGAATTCCAAATAGCAGGTTTACCAGTAGTTAATGAATAGCTAATTGCTTCTTCATTTTTCATTGGAACATTATCTTGAAGTAATAATGCAAATGGAGACAAATCATATTTCGCGCCTTTTACAAGAAATTCCGAAGATAATCTGGATAATGTGAACTTGTTATCTATATTCTGGATAAAACCTTCTTTTAAAAGATAACTCAATACCGCTTCCAATACTCTCTCATCAAATCTAAAATGTTTACTTATTGTTTCCAATGAACAAGGTTGTAAATTCTTTAATTCATTAAAAAAGTTGAACTTGTTTATTAATGTAGGGATAGTGTAAGGTACAAATTGTCTACTTGGAATTGCAATAATTTTATCTATTTGTACGGTCTTTTTCTCTTTTATCATATTTATTTTTTGAATAAATTATTTACTTCTTACCTTTACGTGTAACTTTCTCTACTTTGCCGTCTTTAAGCCAATATATTGTTTTGGCATGGTCCTGGGCGAGATGAGGATCGTGAGTTACCATGATGATTGTTTTGCCTTTTTCATTAAGTTTTTGCAGAAAATCCATGACTTTCTCTCCTGTTTTTGTGTCCAAGTTTCCTGTAGGTTCGTCTGCAAGGATAACATCGGGGTCGTTTGCGAGTGAGCGCGCAATTGCAACTCTTTGCTGCTGGCCGCCGGATAATTGATTGGGATAGTGATCTTCTCGATCATGAAGTTCGACTAACTCCAATAATTCTTCTGCTTTCTTTGATCTTTCAAATTTGTCTTTTCCCTGGAAAAGCATTGGCAACATGACATTCTCTTTGGCAGTTAGATTTGGGATAAGGTTGAATGACTGAAAGATAAATCCTATTTTCCTTCCTCTTATTTGGGCTAATTGGGATTCATCTAGATGTTCAATATCTTTGCCATCAAGGTAGATATTGCCTTGAGTTGCTAGGTCGAGAGAACCGACTAAGTTCATCATGGTTGAATTATGGATTATAAATCCATTTGAAACAAAATTGCTTGCTCCAGGCACAGTTATATCATAAACTTCTTTTTCCACTTCTACTCTGTTTATAGATTTAATTTTGTCCCAAAAAATGTCATTATTAATTAGTCTATCTAATTGAGGAACATCTATTCCATGAGAATTAAATAATTTTATTATTTCTCTAAGTTTGCCATTGGAAGGATGTATCTTCTCTGATTCATATTGCCAAAGCTTTTTATGCGTATCTCTTGGAAGAATAGTTCTGGAATTCTTTCTGATCTCCCTTATTAATCTTCCACAAGGAATAACGTCGACATTTGTATTCCCTTCTTTTTTTAAATATTCTACCACTCTTTTTTTCTTAAAATTAGAATTGAAACCTATATATTTATCATATAGGCTTAAATTTTCATATCCAGATATAGATAGGGAATAATAAAGTTTTCTTGTTTTTTCTTTATTTCCTGCAACCCATTTTATTCTCTCAGAGTACCTAGAATGAATACCAAATCTTAACAATAAAATATTTAGTTGATTAATCAATTCTTTACTTGCCAAAATTATATTTATTTCTTTTTTTGAATTTGACACATATGAGTCGCAATCAAATAATCCTCTGATGAAAGCGGCAATTTCTTCATTTGTACATTTAAAAATAAACTTAGGCAGCTTAATATTATTTGCTTTTTTATATAAAGGAACTTCGAATATTTTATTGAAAAATGATATAAACACCCTAGAATTTAAATCTAATCTCTTTCCTACAGGGGTTGTTGGCTTTACTCCAAATAATTGATTAGATAAGTATGCTATTCTTTCTCTTATCTCTTTATCTAAGTTCGTTATTTTTATTCCTCCTTGGTCTAAATTCCCATCTCCTGCTAAAAAACCATAAAATTCTAGTAAATCTGGAGAAGTATAAAGAGGAATTTTTATTTGTTTAGGGGAGGATAAACCAGTTAATGATATCTCTTTTTCATATTTTTCAATACTTTCCTCATATAAATTTATTATTTTTTTAAAATTACTTAGAGAAATATTATTTTTTATTTTCCAAGAATCGTAAGTTCCAGGGATAAATCCGAATTTCTCACAGATTTTCTTTCTAGATAGATTCAAATTTTTAGATATTCTTCTCATTAATGTTGGAGAGTCTGCCACAATTAGTGAAGGATCTTCACTCAGTTTGTTCAACGAGTCTAAATATTGGCTTTCCCCTTTTAGATTCGTCTTTCTGGCTGTTGCAACAAAAGTTCCTTGTTTTAAGTTCTTTGCAGAAACCCCACTAAACCCCTTTTCATTTAAAGTAAAGAAGGGGTGCTCTCCTGTAACCGAAATAGATTTTCCAGAACTAGTCTTAACTTCAAATATTTCATTTACTTTTCTCTTATGAAAATTTGTTACTGAAAATGGTTTAATTTGATAGTCTTGAAAATCCAAAGCTAAGACTGTTGCATTCTCTCTATTTTCTAAGTCCTTTATTTGTGTAGGAGTTCCACTATTGAGAACCAAGCTCTCCCCAGTTATGCATTTACCGCTCCCAGAAGGGCCCATGATAGCTACAAAATCTCCTTTTTCGATCTTTATGTCTACTCCATCTACCGCTTTTACAGTTGACTCTCCCATCTCGTAATATTTCTTTACTTTATCTAATTCTATTAAACTAGCCATTGAATTCTAAAAGTATAGGAGATTAAAAATGTTTGCGATTTATTCTTTAGGTTTTCTTCTTGCTAACAAAGCCGCCAATCCTGTTAAAGCCAATGCTGCAGTAGCTGGTTCCGGCACTATTTGAAATTTTATATTATCTATATATCCGCTTGTTGTACCGTTTGGGTTGTAGCCTGCCGTATTTGATTGCCCCATTGGATAACGCGAAAAGCCAAGCAAATCCATTTCTGGACTAAAAGTTCCATTCACAGTCAAACTAGTATCTACTAGCAATTCTCCCGTATCGCGATTGCTGACTTGATATTCGATAAGGTTTTCATTTGGATTATATTCTAAGATATTAGTTTGCCATCTGCCTAGTTCGAAACCGGCCCAGTTGTTTTGGTATGCGCTGCCTTGAGGAGTAAACGCAAAGATTGTAAAGCCTCTACCGGCATCAGGATTTGTATATTCTATATTCAAAGTGTTAGCTCTCTGATAATTTAAGTTGTTGTCAAATAGTCCAAAATTAATTCCTGCAGACCAATCAGATCTTGTTATCATTGAGTCCCATTGTAATTTGAATGGTTCCCCATTCCAGTCAATTGGCGTGTAAGCAAATCTATTTGGAGCATATTGTGGTGAAGAATTACTCATTGATGCAAAAAATGCTCCAGACTCTTCGTCCCAATGAAAATTCTGAGGTTGATCTGTAGCCCAATGAGGATCGCTGGAGAAATCTTCTGTGTATATTAGGCCAGCTTTAGCAGACTGTGTAAGTGCTGCTCCTGCGAGAAATAATGTGGCCAGTGTTTTTCCAATAGACATAAAAGGAGTTTACATGCTAGGGTATTTAAATTTTTCTTTTATTACTATTTTAAAATTACTATAATAACCAGGAAGCAATACCGAAATAGATAACTATGCTTAGAATATCCTGGATGATCGTGCCTATTGGGCCGCTGCCGTTTACAGGATCCATTTTAAGTTTTCTAAATGTAAAAGGAATAAACAGGCCAGTTATGATTGACGAAAGAGTTGCTCCAAAAATAGATATTCCTACGACTAAAGAAACTATTGGATTTATGAAGAAAGAAGTTGCAATGGTAGTTATCGCTCCTAGAAGTATTGCAATTATTAAGACTATTGAAAACTGTTTTATAAAATAGAAATGAAAGCTTATATCTTTATATAATGAAAAATCCCGTATCGCAAAGGCTTCAAGTTGAGTCCCCACTGCATCAGCTATGTAGACTATTAGAGGAATGAACGCTGCCAAGATTAAATTTTGTTGCAGAGTGGTTTCAAAAGAACCTATTATCTCTGCGGCCAAAATTCCTCCTAGTAATCCTATAATCAGCCATATTATTCGGTGCCTTATAGATTGAAAAATTGATATTTGAAAAATATTGTCTATGTGGGCATGAGATTTATGGATACCTGCAACCGAGAAAGCATCTTCGAGATGCTTTTTATGTAATATCTGTAGTATCGTATGCCTGGTAACAATCCCAAGGAAGATATTATCTTTATCTACAATAGGGATGGAAGAAAGACCGTGCTCCAAGGAAAGATATGCTGCATATTCCCTCTTATCTGTTGGCTTTACTGTATGTAGAGATTTTGTAGAGATTTTATCCACTTTTGTTTTTCCTGGAAGAGAATACAGTCTCTTAGAAGAAAATACTCCTAGGAGGCTATTTTTATCTACAACGTAGATATAGTCTATTGAATCAAAGTTTTTGATGTTTTTTTCTAGATATTTACGTGTGTCAACTAGATCAAAACTGAGAGGAACTATCGGGACTTTTGCGGTAAGGTGATTTCCTATACTGTCTTTTTTCCAGAAACTTTTTCTATCTTTCATTTGATGTTCCTTAAAGTACTGATAATTAATGGAGCTACATCTATTTTTGCATATTTATTTGGAATTGTATTGGTGGTTACTAACTCTGCAACTTTTGCTATTTTCTTGCCAGAGTCATGAAGAAGAAGGCCATGGATTCCGATGACAGTTACCTTTTTTGCTGCCTGCTTCTTTGCAATCTTCACTGCTTCAAGTATGGTGTGACCTGTGCTTATTATGTCGTCTATGATCAGAATGTTTTTATTTTCTATAGGTTCGGACTTTATACTTACTTTTTCTGAAGAAAATCTTGTTTTTTGCAGAATTACCGCTTTTTTGTCTAAGATTTGGGCGATGCTCTTATCCCATTGCTTGCTTTCCGCATCTGGACCGACTAGCATAAAGTCATGCTTTAAGTTTTTTTTAACATAGTCTGCTATTAAATTAATAGTACTTACACTGTGACAATTTCTTGCTATATCCTGCAAGGACTTTATTCTATGCAAGTGGGGATCAATTGCAAAAACAGTATCAAATTTTTCCGAGAGAGTGGTTAAGATAGATTTAGCAGATACTCCTTCGTAACTGTGAAATATTTTATCCTGGCGCATGTAAGGCAAGTAAGTTGCGAAGAGAATGACTTTCTTTGCTCCACTATCTCTTGCTGCCCCTGCAGCTAGAATGGTCTCAATAAGTTCATTGTTTGGATCCTGGGCTAGTGAAGCGATGATTACAACTGTTTTGCCTTTAGGGTCATTTTGGAGTTTGACTAAGAATTCTCCATCAGGAAATTTTGAAAGATTTATCTTGCAGAACTGAGCATTTAGTTCTTTTGCCACTTTCTTTGCAATTACTTCTGTTTCTCTAATTGATGCTATTAATAAAGTCATTTTTACCTCTTATTATCTATAAATAAAGTCTTGAGCTTATTAAATGCTTCTTTAGGATGGGGAGAATCGGAAATAAATGAGCCTGAATTAACATAATGGGCTCCTAATTTTGCGAGTTTCTTTACTGAATTTTCATTTACTCCCCCATCAACCTGGATTTTAATATTGCTTATTTTTCTTAATTGTTTGATTTTTTTATAAACTTCTGGAATGAAAGACTGATGCTCTTTGCCAGGATGCACTCCAAGGAAAAGAATTCCGTCTACTTTGGGAAGGTACTTGATGATTGAACTTACTTTAGTTTCTGGATTGATGGCTAAGAATGCTTTTAGGTCCGCTTTTTTTATGAGCCGGATTATATTTTCTATATTTTCTTTTTTTACCGATTCATAATGGAAGATAATCTTTTTGAAACCCTTCTTCTTGAGGGTTTTGATGTATTTTTCCGGATGGTAAATCATAAGGTGGGCTTCAAAACTATTTTTATATTTTTTTAGATTTGGGATTTGTGATATAGGAAGAGATTTAGATTCAACAAACCCTCCGTCCATGAAATCAATCTGGAGGACATTTGAAACTTTTATTAATTTATTGAAACGATCTTTAAATTGAGCTTTTGACGTTGCGAAAACTGTGGGTATTATGGAGGGCATGCTATTTTTTCCTGTAACCGAATATTTTATTATAAGTCGGGTGATCTACTATATTTAATACAAATACAAATACTTCTATTTGATTACCAGTAAGCGTGTAGAGCATGCGCCAATAATTTGATAATTCGACACGATAAAGATTTTTAATTCCTGCCTTAAAAAATGAATCTGGAATTAATTCTTTTTTAATTGGATCACCAAACTGAGGATTTTCTTTCAATAGACTTATTATTCTTTCTATAGAATTAGTTAAAGAAATAGATTCTTTGTCCTGTAATTTCTTTAATTCTATATAGCTCTCTTTCGCTTGCCCTTTGAAAATAACTCGCACCTCTTTTCCTAAAAACATTTTTACACTTCCAATCCATCTTCTAATAGTTTTTTAAGATGTTCTGGTGAAGTATAAATCCATTGCACTCCTCTCGGACCGTAAATTATCTTCCCGCTTTTCCACAGATACTCTAGAATAAGAATAAGTGTTTGGTGCATTACTTTTTTAGGAAGTTGTTTTTTTATATCAGAAACTTTCATTGGGAGGTCTCTATGTTTTTTTAGAAATTCTTCTACCATTAATACCGTATTAAGGTTCGGATACCTTTTTATTTTTTTATCTTCTTTAAAAATTATTTCTTCTCTCGTGAATTTTAATTTTTGTGCCATTTTGCTCACTTTTAGATATCAATTGATGTCTTTTAAGTATTTAAATGTTGTTATCTTTAGACGAAGTTGGATTTATTTTCTTTTAAATAAGTACATAATTAAACAAGATACAATATATGAGATAATTACATAGATCATTATCGGAATAATGGTATTATATGCTATTTCAACTTTGGTTTGGCAAGCAGGACACGATCCTGGCCAAAAAGAAGTGTAAACCTGGATAGTAGTTTCGGGATCTTGACAAAGTAATACTATTTCAGGGCAGGCTGCAGAAGCATGAAACCACATCGATAATAAGAACGTTAATACCAGTGCAAGAATTACCTTGCCTACTGTTGGTTTAAAAAACTGCATTTTCATGATTATTATAGCGATTTTTATTTTATAACTGTTACTATAACTTCAATTCTCCTTCTTTTCATAATCAGAGATTTTTTTTATTCTGCGCATATGTCGCATCTCACCTGAGAATGGAGTCTTCAGCCAAAGATAAACAGCCCGGATAGCCTCTTTCTCGCTGAGGAATCTTGCGCCAAGTGAAATCATGTTTGCATTATTATGCTGTTTAGATAAAGCTATAATATTTTTATTAAAGGAATTGAGAACTACCGCCCTTATTCCTTTGACTTTATTTGCTGCAATTGCTTCGCCCTGCCCTGAGCCGCCTATGATAATTCCGAGAGAATTTTTGTTTTTAGATACCTCTTCTGCTGCAGGAATTATATAAGTTGGATAATCGTCTTCTGAATCATAAGTGTATGGTCCAAGGTCTTTGTATTTAATATTGTTTTCCTGAAAATATTTTATTATTTTTTCTTTTAACGCAAAACCTGCATGGTCAGAACTTAGAAAGACTATTTTCTCCCCTTTTTTCATATTATTTTTAGGGAAAATGGAGTTATAAAGTTTGTTTTCCTTATTTTTAGATATACAACAAACTATTTAAGCGAAAATTGTTACGTACTTAAGTTTAAAGAAGGTGAAAAATGTTAGAGATGCTTATTAATGCTAAAAAGGCTGAAAGAAGGCCATGGGAAATGTTTTTTATTGGACTGTTATATTCCAGTGTTTCCGTTTTGTTAGTACACTGGGTGTTTACTAAAGACGCCGTTTTAGTAAAATATGCAGGAATCCTTGTAATTCTGTTTACAGTCATACTATCTGCTCCCTTTATCTATTATACCTTGAGATTTGAGGAGAAAAAGATAGTAAAGAATAGAGGAAGCATTGAGCTATTAAAGCAGCATAGAAAAGCAATTTACGCTTTTATGTGGTTATTTATTGGTTTTACGGTAGCTTTTGCTTTTTGGGATATTGTGTTGCCTACAACTGAAAGTTATAAAGTCCAGATAGAAACTTATTGCATGATCAACAGGCCAACCAGTTTTAATGAGTGTGTAAACCAATACGGAATAAAAGATGTAACTTTAACGACTCCATTCTTAACCAATAAGGAGAGGTTGTTCCTGATCTTTACTAACAACATCTACGTGCTGCTTTTCACTCTCATTTTTTCCTTAATTTTTGGAGCGGGAGTAATTTTTATACTCGCGTGGAATGCAAGCGTTATCGGAGCGGCAATAGGCATCTTTACGGATTACAGTCTGAAATCTCTGCCCCTGGGCATTTTAAGATTTTTCATCCATGGAATGCCCGAAATTGCCTCTTACTTTATAGTTGCCCTTGCCGGAGGGATGGTTTCTATAGCAGTCATACGGCATGAAACAGGAACAGATAAATTCTGGGAAGTGTTGCAAGATTCCCTGAATTTGGTTATTGTAGCAGTGGTAGTCTTGTTTGTTGCAGCACTTATAGAAGTATTTATTACTCCTCTTTTATTCTGAATATTGAAAGGTTTATAAAATAGCTTTTTATCAGTTTAGTAAAGATGGAAATAGAAAATATGGTAAAAGAAGAAAAGGAAATGATTGATGATAAAGGTGGAAGAGTAACTGAGCAAGAGACCATAACCATAAGAAAAGAAAAAGCAATTAAATTTTTTAAAACAAATTACCAATGGATATCGTATGCGGTGTTAGCCTTTATAGTTTATCTAACCATAAAGATTAGACTGAGCAATCTTGCTGGTTTAAAAGATATAACAACAGGAACCTGGACCTTGGGGCCTGATTTAGATCCTTTTCTCTTTTTGAGATGGGCGAAATATATTGTTGAAAATGGTAATTTAATGATTATTGACACTTTAAGATATGTTCCTTTAGGGTATAACACCAGCGGGGAATATCTTCTTCTGCCTTATCTCATAGCTTGGTTCCATAAACTTGCAACTATTTTTGGTTCGGAATCAGTTACTTACTCAGCAATAATATTTCCCGCTTTTGCATTTGGATTAACGATAATATCCTTCTTCTTCTTAACCAGAAAGATATTTCTAAAGAAACTTGGAGGAATAAATGCTAATTTAATTGCTTTAGTAGCTTCTTTTATTTTCTCAGTTATACCTGTATTTCTCCCAAGAACCATTGCTGGAATTCCGGAGAAAGAATCTGCAGCATTTCTTTTCCTTTTCCTCGCCTTTTACCTTTTCCTATGTGGATGGGAGTCAAAAGACAAGTATAAACTATATATTTATTCTATTTTAGCAGGAATCTCAACCGCCTTTATGGCCCATATTTGGGGAGGAAATATTTACATATTTTACACCCTTGTCCCTGCCGTATTTCTTGCTTTTTTAGCTGAAAAAGTAGATAAAAATAAATTGACAGCATATGGTCTGTGGATTTTATCTTCATTTATTTTAATGATTACTATGTTTAGCAAATATTCATTTGGAGGACTTATTAGCTCCTTGACTATGGGTTCCGCACTTATGGTATTTATCATAATTTCTTTTGATATGTATGCTAGGCAAAAAATATTTGGAAAGAGACGAGGCGTACAAAAATTGCCTCCAAAACTTGTATCTCTCCTTGCGGTAGCACTATTTATTGTAATAATAAGCAGTATCTTTTTCGGTTTATCTTATATTCCTGAGCAAATATCGAATGTTAAAGACGCTTTAATAAAACCTGCTACCAGTAGACTTATTCAGACTGTAGCGGAAAACAGACAACCCTACTTTACAGAATGGGCTGGAAGTTTCGGTCCCCTAATTAAATCGATACCAGTTACTTTTTGGCTTTTCTTTGTGGGTTCCATCTATCTCTTTTATAACCTCGTGACAATACTTAAACAAAAAGAAAGGATAATTCTCACCCTGTCCTACCTTGTATTTTTACTATCTCTTGTTTTTAGCAGATATTCTTCCAATAGTCGATTAAATGGAGAAAGTGGCCTAAGCTTGTTTGTATATGTGTTTGGATTTGTAGTATTCCTGGTTGCGAGCATTCATCTTTACTATCGCTACTTTAAGAAAGGAGAATTAAATAACTTCAAAGAAATAGATTTCGGATTTATTTTGCTCTTTATATTTTTCTTTCTAGGTATAATCTCTGCAAGAGCAGGCGTGAGATTTATTATGATGCTTGCCCCTCCAGCATCGATCATTATAGCCTTCTTCTTAGTTTATCCACTCTATAGACTTTATCGCACTAAAGAGAACAATATGAAAATGGCTGCCGCTATCCTACTTATCATATTTGTAGTAATCCCTACTTTGTTCTCTGCAAATATTTTTTATAATCAAATTAAATCTGAAGCCCCTTATCACGTGCCTTCTTCCTACACTCAACAATGGCAGAAAGCAATGGGGTGGGTCAGAGATAACACTCCTCAAAATGCAGTATTTGGCCATTGGTGGGATTATGGATATTGGTTGCAGAGCATGGGTGAAAGAGCAACTGTTTTAGATGGGGGCAACGCAATAGCTTATTGGAATCACCTGATGGGGAGACATGCTCTAACAGGGTCAGATAATCAGGAAGCTTTAGAATTTCTCTATGCTCACGACACAACGCATTTTCTAATTGATTCGACTGATATAGGAAAATATTCTGCCTTTTCTACCATAGGAAGCGATATCAACTATGATAGGGCCAGCTTTATTCCTACCTTTTACAGAGATCCTAACCAATTGCAAGAGAAGAAAAACTCGACTGTTTTAGTTTATACCGGGGGAGTAGGATTAGATGAGGATATAATTTATGAAGATAATACCAGCAAAATATTTCTTCCTGCAGGGGCAGCTGGTCTAGGGGCCATATTAATAGAAAGAGATACCTCGTCTGGAGAAATTATCACTAGCCCGATGGGAATTTTTGTTTATCAAGGAAAACAATATAGTGTGCCTTTTAGATATGTTTATCACAACAAGAAATTCACAGACTTTGGCTCCGGAATAGAATCAGGAGTGTATATCTACCCTAGACTAACTCAAAGCCCACAAGGGGCTTTAGAAGTAGATATAGAGGGAGCCCTCCTTTATTTGAGTAAGAGGACCGTGAAGTCACAGCTGGCAAGACTTTATCTGTATGGAGAGGATAATGAAAACTTTGAACTTGTTCATAGCGAAGATGATCCGGTAGTTGCCCAGATTAGAACTCAGAATCCTAATTTTGAGTATGACATCATAGATTATGGCGGGTTAAGAGGACCTATAGCTATATGGGAAATTAAATATCCTAAAGATATTGAACTTAATGAAGACTATCTGAGCATCTATTATCCTCCAGAACTGTCCATAGCAAAATGATAATAAACAACTTTCTTATAATCCCAATTTTAGTTAGTTTTTGTGTAACTTTATGCTTGCTTCCTTATTGGATTAAAAAAGCTAAAGAGATAGGCCTTTTGTGGGAAGATATGAACAAGTTTGCAAAAGGAAAAGTAAGTGGAAGTGGAGGCATAATGGTCTCTTTAGGATTTGTAATGGGGACCTTGTCCTATGTAGCCTATAGAGTTTTTTTCTTGCCCAACCATAATGGGTCTCTAGTGGAAATTTTCTCTCTTCTTACCGTAATTTTAATACTAGGGAGTGTTGGATTTATAGATGACTTACTAGGTTGGAGAAAGGGAGGATTGTCTAGGAGATCTAGATTATTTTTAGTTGCCATGGCAGCTATACCCTTAGTTGTGATTAATGCAGGAAAGAGCTCAATAACTCTCCCACTGTGGGGAAGCATTGATATAGGATTACTTTATCCCCTTATTTTAATTCCTATAGGTGTAATGGGGGCAACAACCACTTATAATTTTCTCGCAGGTTTTAATGGCTTAGAGGCAGGAAACGGAATTATTCTTTTATTTTCCTTAGCGATTGTTTCTTTTTTCACAGGAAATTCTTGGTTATCTATAATTGCCCTATGTATGTGCGCTTCTCTACTCGCATTTCTATTTTTTAACTTCTCTCCAGCTAAAGTTTTCCCAGGAGATTCCTTAACTTATTCAGTTGGCGGACTCATTGCTGCGATGTCTATTTTAGGTAATTTTGAGAAAATAGCAATATTCTTTTTTATCCCCTACGTCTTAGAAACTTTACTTAAAGGCAGGGGAAAACTGAAAAAATACAGCTTTGGAAAAGCTATGGAAGATGGCACTTTAGATCTCAATTACGACAAGATATATAGCTTAAATCATCTTTCTATATACTTAATGCAAAGAGCGGGAATAAAGCCGACTGAAAGGAAGGTAGTAGTGTCCCTATGGGCATTCCAAATTATAATAATCATAATTGGTTTCTTGACGGTAGGAAGAGGAATTTTATAGATGATACAGCGTATAAAAAATTTAAGAGAGGATGAATTAGTTAAAGGAAGTTTTGTACTATTTTTCTTAATAGTGGTATACAATCTGTTCAACTATGTTTTCCAAATTTCAATGGCTAAAATGCTAGGGCCAGAAGATTACGGAATTATGGCTGCCTTAATGTCCATTATCTATATATTTTCTATACCTAGTGAAGCTGTTCAGACAATGATCACTAAATACACTTCAGTTCTCATCCCTAGCAATGGACATGGAAAAGTAAAAGATCTTCTCATCAGAGTCCTTAAAAAAAGCCTAATTTTTGCAACACTTATATTCATTATTTATGTTATCATTTCTGTACTATTTTTATCAGAGTTTCTTGATATTAGCCTTGATTTGATGATTTTCACAGGGCTGTTTATTTTTGTAGTATTTTCATTGCCTGCTATAAGAGGAGTTATTCAAGGAATGAAGAGATTTTCAACTCTTGGATTTAATTTAATTACAGAGGCTTGTATTAAGGTTGTTCTGTCTTTATTCTTGGTGTTCATTGGATGGAAGGTATTTGGCTCTATTGCAGCAGTATTGCTCGCTAGTATTCTAACCTTTTTTATTTCATTAAGAGTGATAAAACCTATTCTAGCCTCAAAAAGAGAAACCCAACTTTTCAAGAATCGTTATCTGGGCAATTTGCCTATCCTAATTGCTACTACTGCAGTTGTTCTTATGTATAGTCTAGATATCATTCTTGCTCGAAGGTTCTTTAGTTCAACAATTGCAGGACAATTTGCTTTTGTCTCTTTGATAGGCAAAGTAATAATTTTCGTTGGCTCTTCTATAGGAAAAACGATGTTTCCCATCTCTTCAGAACAGTTTTCTAAAGGAAATAATACTAAAAAATTATTGATAAAATCCTTGCTAATGGTTAGCGCTTTTTCACTGGCTTCTTTACTTTTGTATTACCTAGTTCCGGGGGAGATTATAAGACTCATATCTTTAGGATCTGACCAGTATATAGGGGCTTCCAACATTCTATTTATACTTGGGGCATCTTATTCTTTGTTATCGATCTCTTACTTAATTATTTTATATAGATTGTCAATCAATGTAAATAGATTTGTGTATTCTATATTGATTTTTGTCTTAATCCAATTGATACTCCTGCTTGTCTTTAATTCAAATTTACTTGAGTATTCCTTGGCTATTTTATTTTCCAATTTCCTTTTGTTCATATATTCTGTTTTAATGCTTAGAAATGCGCAAAAGAATTAGGTTATGGACTAGATTTTCTAATGCCTAATTGATTAATATTTAGAATAATGAATCTTGAGGAATTTCAATTTTAAAGTCCTTGAAATGACTTGCATAATCTTTTATCAGCTTTATCTTGTAATTCGCTAGTCTCGCTTTTACTAAATCTTCAGTAACTCTCATTCCTGCCCCAAACTTATTATAAGGAGTAACTGTAAAATCTAGACCACTTTTCTCTAAATTAAAGTTGGAAAGGAGGAGATTGAAATTTCTTGTCCATAGCCCCACCTTGCCACTAGTGGACTTTTTTGAAAGGTGTATAATCTTTCTTAATACTTCCTCTTTCTTGGCGCTAAGAGCTAAATCCACTATTACTGGGTTGATAATGACATTTTCCTTATTACTGATGGAAGAGAGATCTACTAAACACATTTCAATCACTCCTGTCCAGAAGATGTCAGAGCTAAAAAAAGCGTTTACATTGCTCATATGGAGCCAGATGTTTTTTTTGACACCCATATTATTCTTAAATTCCTTCATACATTCCAGGTATTTAGAAGATGCTAGTAAGCGAGAGTATTTTAAGAAATCTGGAACAAGGAGAAAAACCTTTTCAGACTCGATGTGCTGTCTTTTTTGGGACGAAACTACAAGATAGTTCATACCTTTTTCAGCTTTTATAGCTTCTTCCATTGTTATATCTTTTATTTTCATTTTGATAATGTATGCGCAATTTCTTCTACTTTGATTGCCCACTCAATATTTGTTAGAGGAGTTTTGTTGTTAACTACACAATCTATAAATTGAGCCATCTCTTCCAAATAACCTGAGGCTCCGGCCTCTGGAGAAAGATTAAAGCTGATAGAAGAGTCGTCAGAAAAGATTATTTTTTTATCTAATTTATTAGCCTGCATAAATCCCACATTATTAAGCAATATGTCCCCTTTATCTGTTTCTATAACTATTTTATTCTGCGCAGAGAAGTATCCTTTTTTACTCCAGTTAAAATCAAGGTTTACTTCAATTCCTCCTAACATAATCTTGGCTTGCGCAAAGTCTTCAACATGAAGAGAATGTAGCTTTCCCATATTTTTATTTATCACCTTACACTTTGTTCCAAACAGAAAACAGAGGCTATTGAGGGTATGGACTCCTGCGTTTAAAATGACTCCCCCGCCAGAGAGCTCCTTTTTTACTTCCCAACCCTTATTAGAGTTATCCATAATGTGACTCAAATAATAATGAGCATGGACTTTTTTTATCTTGCCAACTTTTTTATTTTTTATAAGCTCGGATAAGTGATGGAGATGCTTATGATAAGATGTATAGTATCCTACAGCCACCTTAACCTCTGGAAATTTTCTTAAAAACTTTTCAATCTCTTCATTTTCTTTATTAGAGGTAGACAGTGGTTTTTCAACAAAACAATGAATCCCTTCCTTTACACATTTTTCTAGGATTTCCCTATGAGTAAATGTCGGAGTCGATATTATCGCTATGTCTGGCCTTTTTTCAGCTATGGCCTGGTCTAACTCTGTGTATATGTCAAGCGTATGCCCGAAACTTTTTAAAATCATGGCCTTTTTTTTATCTTTATCCACAATCCCCACAATATTAACAACTGGTATCTCTCTTAAATTATTCAAATGGACTGTCCCCATTTTACCCGCTCCGATGAGTATGATCTTGAGGGGAGAGTATGTTCTCTTTTTTGCTTCTTGGTTTTGATTTATTTTATCAATTTTTATGCCCAGCTCCTTTAGAGACTCTTCTGTTTTCATAAAGTTTAAATTTATCAATCCTTCAATATTCTCTTCATTAATTGGTAATTTTATAAAGTTAGTGGCTAACTTTACTATAGGAAGTATGGCCTGTGAAGGAATGTTAATAAATAATTTATTTTCAGCCCTTGCAAACTTCCTTATAAATTCTCTAAATTCTATTCCTTTTGGATCCCCTAGACTATAAGTCTTTTTTTTATGTCTAGAGACATTTTTAGATATTGCTCTAATTGCCATGCATAATTCATCAACATGGATAGGCTGTACTATCTGTTTACCTCCATCAAGCAGAGGTATTACTGGCAACTTTTTAACAAGTGAGGTTATTCTAGCAAATAAACCCTTAGACCCTGGGCCGTATACCATGCCAGGTCTTATAATTGTCCAATCTCCCTGATAATTATTCCTTATGTGTTCTTCAGAAGCGAGTTTGTTCATTCCATAAAAACTTCTTATGTTCTTGTGCGCAGATTGGCTCGATATGTAAACAAAATGAGCTCCGATGGACTGGGCATAACTACAAAGAAAAATTGTAGAAAGGACGTTTTCATCATAAGCTTTCCAATAATTCTTTATTTCCGGGGAGTTTGCGCAATGTATTATTACTTCAGCCTTGAAGGGAAGATTCATTCCATTTAACCCATATGGCCAATCAACAAATACTATGTCCTTTAGGGGTACAGGAAAAGAGGCATATTCTTGGCGTTTTCTCACCAAGATTTTAACCTTGTGTCCTGCTTCAATAAGATTAGAGCAAAGATTTTTCCCTATGAATCCTGTTGCTCCAGTTATCAATATATTTGACATTCTTCGGAAAAGAGGCATCCATATTTAAAGGATATTATAATCCTATATAGGGTATGCAACATTTATAAAGCGACTAAAATAATTAGTGAGATGATGCTATCTGTCATTATTCCCTGTTATAATGAAGTAAAATGTCTTCCCTTGATTCTTGAGAAAGTAAGAAATGTAAAATTAAAGGAGGGTATAAAAAAAGAGATAATTCTCATAGATGATTTTTCTACTGATGGCACTCGTGAAAAGATTAAAAAAATAAACTTTCCAGGTTTAAAAAAAGTATTCCACCCGAAAAACATGGGCAAGGGGGCGGCAGTAAAGAGCGGCATTGCTGCTTCGAGTGGAGAACTAATAATAATTCAGGATGCAGATTTGGAGTATGACCCAAAAGATTATAATAATTTGATATCCCCTATAATAGAAAAAAAGGCCCTGGTAGTGTACGGATCAAGATTCTTAGGTTCAAAGACTAAACACTCTCATTTTTCTTTTTGGATTGGAGGCATCATGGTAACTCTGACTACCAATTTGCTTTATTTTTCAAGCTTGACAGACGAACCAACGTGTTACAAGACTTTCAAAGCAGACGTATTAAAAAAGATAAATATTGAAGGCGATAGATTTGACTGGGAACCAGAGATAACTGCTAAAATCTTAAAAAAAGGTATAAAAATTGCTGAAGTGCCTATCTCTTACTACCCGCGGACTAAAAAAGAAGGCAAAAAAATAAACTGGAGAGATGGAATAGATGCAATCTGGACCCTAGTTTATTGGAGATTCAAGGATTGATGCTTGATGATTAAATATGGCGCTAAGATTATGCTCAAAAAAGCAATTATTACTGCTAAAATGAGAATTAAGTGTGCGACTTTATCGATTAGTCTGTCAAAAAAGCTTTTTGCAGTATAATAATCAAATTGTTTTTCTTTTGGACTGTACCCTATATCATATAAAAACCAATTTTTTGGTTTATTTGCAAATTGAAGCACGGGTTCCTTCAACTGGATCTGTGATTTGTAAATATTATAGGTCTTTATTTTTTCTCCGTTGAAAATTGGAAAATAAGTAGAGGAAAGTGGTTCATAAACCTCTTTAACGAGCTCCCCCCTACTGAAAAAGCTAGTTAAGCTTTCCATAGTGCTATTGAGATCTTCGCCTATCTTTCCCCTTCCCCATCCACAATCATCAGCGAAACATTCAATATAATAAACGTTTACACTTACCACATCTGCGGGAATAGTATCATACTGATTTGTTAATTGAATAAAGTCAACGCCCTCTAGATAAGGCCTTTCTTGTGAAAAATAATTTATTCTGCCCCGATAAATTCTACTGTCGGCGATTATGAGAGCATCTTTTTCTATATTTGAATTCTTAAATTCTATGAGTTGAGAAACTCCGCCTTTTGCATAAAAATGAGGAGGCCCACTTTTTGAATATCCTAACCAAAATAGAGACATAATGAGCAGGACGATGAAGATTATCTTTACTCTTTTACCATTAAACCGAGCATTTACCTTGTGAGTCATGAAAGCTGCTAGGGGAACTAAAAGAACATCCAAAAAGATGTAATGCTTTGGCAAAAGAATTATGGAGGCTAAAAAAGGCAATACTATTCCTACGGAAAAGGCGAAGAGCACTAGATAATTCTTATTTTTTCTGTCTCTAGAAATAATAAATATTATCCCCAATAATCCAAGAATAAAATTAATGGGGTCTCCAAAGAATACGAACCCCGCCGCGGCAATGAGGAGAGGACGACCAGAGCTAACATGCTTAGTGTCTCCCAGGATTAATCCTTTCCACGAGTTTGACTCATCCCAAATAGGGTCCCATGAGTAGTACTGCTGGGAAACATTTCTCCCCAAGTTTAGAGTTCTAGTAAATTGCATGTCTAAAAATCCCTTATCCTTATACAAGAGATAATTGTGGGTTAGCGCAGGGATTGCGAATATAAAGGCAACGAAGAGAAAAAGCGCGATTTTCTTTATATTAGAGTTTGTGAAGAGATTCTTAAATTTGTGATGATAACCAAAGTAAAGTATCATTGCAGGCACGAATAACAAGGCGTAAACCTTTGTATAGATCGCAAGTCCAAAAAATAATCCACTTAGGGCGAAAAACTTTGCCTTGTCTAGTTTTATTCCTTTAATGAAGAATAACATGGCTAGCAGCACAAAGAACATGACCATTACATCCATTTCAGCAACTGTATTTTTAATATGGAAGGGAGAGATAGCTAGTAAAAAAGCAGCAAATAATGGAACATGCTTTTCTGTAAAAAACTCCTTGGTTAAGAGAAAAATTAAGACTATGCTTAAAGAACCGAATATGAGTGATGCCCCCCTAGAAGTAATTTGACTCATCCCAAATAGATCATAGAGAATATTTGTAAACGCGTGCCATAGCCCTGAAGACTCGTTCCATGTAACTAATCTTCCTGCGCTTATGAAATTTATAGGCCTTAAGGCGTGAACCATATCGTCTGCGTTAACTGTAACGTTAAGGGCGGCAAAAAACCTCAGCAATAAACCTAATAAAAATATTATGATAAGGTAAAAGCTTTCTTTTTTGATATTAAATAGGCCGTCAATCACTCGTGAAAGAGTACTCTTTTCCATTGTTATTGGCGGAGGGTCGCAACCCATATATTTAAAATTTATGTATTTTTTAACCTAGTATGAAAAGAATATCTATTATAATCCCTGCTTATAATGAAGAAAAAAGGATAGGAAGAACCCTAAAAGAATATTCAGAATATTTTGAAAAGATAAGGAAGGAAAAAAAGGCAGATTATAGAATATTAATTGTAATAAACAATACAATTGATAAAACTCAAAATGAAGTAGACAAATTTTCCCGAAAAAACAATAGGATAAGTTCCCTTAATCTCAAGCCCGGAGGAAAGGGGCTTGCTATAATGGAAGGATTTAAAGAAACAATGAAAAATGGAAGCGATATTATAGGATTTGTAGATGCGGATATGGCCACCTCCCCAAAGGAATTCTGGAAATTAATTGAACATTTGGGGGGGAAAGACGGGATAATAGCAAGTAGAGGATTAAAAGAGTCTAAAATAAAGATGAGTGCCTACCGGAAAATAACTCATAGAGGATTTAACTTGGTCGTTAGGCTCATTTTGCATATCCCTCATCAGGATACCCAGTGTGGAGCCAAGGTATTTACTAAGAAAACAATACAGGAAATTATAAATGGCAGAATTATAACTCAATGGGCTTTTGACGTGGATCTTCTTTATAAGCTAAGAAAAAAGAATATTGCTGAATTTCCTACCGTTTGGGAAGATAAAGAAGGCTCTAAAATTAGCCTCCGAACGCCCATTAAGATGTTTGCATCTGTAATAAGGCTTCGGCTCATTCACTCCCCCTTTTCATTTGTTATTAGAGCATATGAGAAACTACCGGAAAGAATAAAAATACATAGTTTATGAGTTTATAATGAAAAGGTTAAATTTGGGATGTGGTCTGGATATTAAGAAGGGCTATGTTAATACGGATTTTTTAAAGCTTCCCAATGTTGATGTCGTTCACGACTTTAATAAATTCCCTTATCCCTTTAAAAATGGCGAATTCGACCTTATTTATACCTCCCATGTCTTAGAACATTTAGAAAATCTTCCCCAGGTAATGAAGGAATTGAAGAGGATATCCAAAGATGGAGGTAGAATCATCATTAGAGTGCCTCATTTTAGCTGCGGAGTCAGCTACAGGGACCCTACCCATGAGAGATTATTTAGCTACCACACTTTTGACTACTTCACTGCCGAGTGCTTTTATGGGCTGCCTACCTTTAAAATAGCTAGAAGGAAACTAAATTTCACTCGCCAGTCCTTTACTTTCCTAAATGTGTTTTTAAATCCTATAATCAATATTAATCCTACTCTTTATGAAAGGTTTTTCTGCTGGATATTGCCATGCGCAGAGGTTCTAATTGAATTGGAAACAACGCGATGAAGAGCAATATAACAATAATAATCCCCCATGGCAAGCAGGAACTCTACAAAGATCTGGATTGCTTAAAGAGCATTAAGAGGCAAAGGATCGATATACCTTACCACCTTATGCAAAGTGATGATAATCCTTCTAAAAAGAGAAATGATGGTGCTAAGAAGAGCAAGACCGAGTTAATTGCTTTTATTAATGGACACACTATATTGGCAGACAACTGGTATGATGAAACTAAGAAGTTTTTCTCCCAACACCCGGATGTCGATATAGTAGGAGGGCCACAATTGACAAGCAAAGATGATTCGCTCTTTGAGAGAGCAAGTGGATATGCTTTAAGCTCGGTTTTGGGCTCTGCAAATGTGGGCGGGAGATATAAGCCAAGAGGACTCAATCTTAATGCAGATGAGACTCATCTTACATCAGCCAATCTTATCTGTAAAAGAGAACTATTTAAAAAAGTTAAGTTTGATGAATCAATTTATCCAGGAGAAGATCCTAAATTTATTTCTGATGCAAAAAATGCGGGATTAAAAATTGCTTACTCTCCAGAGATAGTAGTTTATAACAAAAGAAGAAAAGACCTAAAGGGCCTGTTTAAACAGATATTTAATTATGGTAAGGTAAGAACACAAAAAGAATCTCTCAAAGAAACTTTAAAAAAACCTTTTTTTATAGTCCCTAGTTTATTTGTTATTTATATGGCATTTCTCCCATTTCTTTCTTTTGTGCATTTTCTCTTTTTAGCTCCCTTATTTTTATATATTTTTCTTTGCATCGTGTTTGGACTATATGAAAGCCTTAAAAATAGAGAATTGCGATCGATTTTTATGGTGGCAAGCATATTTGTAACAATTCACATTAGTTATGGATTAGGAATGCTCTATGGATTAGTAAAAAATAGGATAGTGAAATGAAACCTAAAATATCTGTAATTGTTTGCGTTTATAATGGAAAGAAACACATCAAAAATTGTTTAGATTCTATCCTAAAGCAAGATTTTGTTAATTTTGAAGTTCTTTGCGTTGATGGTGGGAGCACTGACAATAGCAGAAAACTAATAGAAAGTTACGCAAAGAGAGATAAAAGAGTAAACCTATTAATAAATAAAAAAAGACTCCCCGAAGGAAAAGGAAAGGGTAAGTGGCTAGGGTTTAAGAGGTCTAAGGGAGAAATTATTGGCATAATTGATCAAGATAATGTGCTGCAGAATAAGGAAGTATTCCGCAAGGTTATTGATATTATGGCAAAGAATGAAAAAACAGTGGGCATTCTTGGAGGCATGAAGCACAATAAAAGCGATCATGCTATTGTGAGGTATGTTTCTCTTTTTGGCACGGATTCTTTTTTTGCCTATAGATCTGCAGACTTTTTGGTCAATTTTCTTGATAAAGGAAGAGAACTAAAGGTTATGCCTATGAAATTAGATAATATGATTATTACTGGGGGAAACTGTTTTTTTTATAAGAGAAAAGACCTAGAGGAGGTTGGCGGCTATGATCAAGACGTTCTAGTTATCCAAAGGTTAATTGGGAAGAATAAAAGAGAATTGATAATTTTGAGTGATACAACAAAACACTATGCAGAAGAGAACTTATTTAAGCTTGCTAAGAAAAAAATTAAATGGGGCACCACTTATTTTATAGACCAAGAAGAGAAATTCAATTACTTTCCAGCAACGGTTTTAGAAAGAAAGACTTTTATTAAAAATATCATGTTTAATTTATCTTTTCTTCCAAATTTCATTTATTCCATGGAAGTTTATAAGAAGAAAGAAGATAAGATCGCATTTTTATTCCCTCTTATGGCTTTTTTAAATACTCTAAGTTATGCAGCAAATTTTCTTACATCTAAATTAAGAAGAGTTATTTAATACTTTCCCAAAATTATTATAATCTATTTCATAAATAACTAAAATAGCTTGCTTCTCTTCTGCATCTGCAAAATAAACCTTTACAGGAGTCATTCCTGCGTGTGTTTGTGAATAATCATAGCCCCAGGCAGGTATATTCTCGAAAGCGGAGATAATCAAATATCTTGGCCTTGTTTTTTCTAGGTTTTGATCAAAGACTGCCTCATTAGACTCCGTATCTCCCGCCAATTCCCAGAAGTTATAAACTTTTCTTTCTGAGTAATAAATATGCTGAGGCTTGGATGCGCTTACTATGCTATCTTCTTTATTAGAATTTTGTTTAATCCAAAGTCCGGAGTCTTTAACTTGAGAGTAAGAATCTACTTTTGATTTTATCAAACTGTCTACATGGACTAATTGTGTGTAAAATCCTAGGCCCACTATAATTATTATTAGTACGTTAATTGATTTTTTATTTATGAAAGAGCCCGCATATGTTGAAAACGTAGTTATTCCTTTGCTTGTAATTGCAAGCATGGCTATCAAGAAAGGGAAAAACCAGCGATATTCAATTGCTTTGACCCTCATAATAAAAATAAAGAAGGCTAGAACCGAAACTATGAGAAGAATGTTGAATATATCTGATTTTAATTCCAGATGATTTTCATTATCCTTAAGCTCTTTAAGCTTTTCTTTTTGACTTATTATGGTGAATAGGGCTGCCAGAAAACCAATTATGAATGCATAATACCACAAGGAAGGGATTAATGGAACAAAAGATTCATAAAATCCTTTAAAGACTATAATAGAATTAAAGGAGATTGGTTCTGAACTTAGGTAAACTAGCAACCCTTCCCGCGGCAACGAGGAGATGTATATATAGACTATTAAAAATAGAGCAATGAGGGACCCTGCAAGAGTGGCTGTCTTTTTGCCTGAATATTTTGATGAAGAATACAAAATAAGCATAAATAGTAAAATTGCAGGAATGAAGATTATATTGCCTGGTCTGAAAAAGACTGCTATTAAGGAGAAAAGGACTATCCAAGCTATAGAATAGCGATGTTTGATGAAATAGATATCCTTTTTCTTTAGATAACCTTTGAATAAAACAAAGGTCGCTAAAAGCTGGAATATTAGTGAAAGATTTTCTGTATGAAATCTATTACTGTAGAAAAGATGTTCCCACAATAAAGATAAAATTATTAATGATATGAGCGCGATTCTTCTGTCTGGATACATCTCCCTTATGCAAAAGTAGGTTAAGAAGAGAACTATGATAGATGGCACAAAGGCTAAGAGAAACCTTAACATGACTTCATTCATTCCGATCATGTAAAATGCTGAGGCTAATAAAGAAAACCCTGGACTTCTGAGGGATGGCAAGGCAAAATCCACTATTCCTGCAAAACCTTTAGCTCCAGCCATATATTCAGATTCATCCCACCATAGCGGCTGTTCTTTAGTTAGATCGAAGTAATATGCTCTAAACAAAATAGATAAAAGCATTATTATCAAAAATGCGACATTGTACGGGTTTTTGAGCCAATTTTTTACGCCTTCTTTTCTGCTATTTTTACTTTCTTCCATCTACTAAGAAATGAGAACTGCGTTTTTATTAGTTTCTATTTAGTACTTTCAACCCTTTCCCAAATTACTTCGCGACTTTTTTTCTTTATGTTTATATCCCTATATATTAAAATCCATAGATATACTCTTGCTATAAATAATTGAAAAAGCCAGAAAACTTCCTTGAATGTTGAAGCGTATTCGAAAAGATCTAAGGCTCCAAAAGATTCTTTTCTAAAAGACCTCATCTCCACTCCTGAAATTTTTCTTATTTGGTTATATCCTCCAGCACTTCTTTTTTTCTGTTTTATCCAATCTTTAAAATTGTCCGGATATCTTACAAAAACCGTGGACTTTTCAGAATATCCTAGTTTATACCCTTTTTCGTAAACATGGTTAGATATGTATCCGTCTTCCGATAATAGCTCGGTCTTTAGTTTGGGAAAAAGCTCTTTCCTTATTGCAAATAAATATCCTGAGCAAAAGAAGCTTTTTCCAAATTGTACCGCTCTCCTTCTCCTTTTATCTGCAGTCTTTGTTAGCACATAGGACCAAAAGCCATATTTTGTTTTTTTAGTGCTTAAAGTGAGCGGATTTCCAGAAACTGCACCTATTTTCTCTTCTCTAAACGGCGCTAGAAGCGGTTTTATTGAATTAGGTCCGATGTAGACATCTCCATCCGTAAGAACTAACAGTTCTCCTTTGGCCTTAGGGACCACCAAATTAAGGGCGGCAGATTTTCCCAGGCCCTTATCTTTTATAACTTTAAGAGAGGCGTTTTTTATTTTGGCAGCTTCATTGAGTGTCTCCTTATCCGGGGCGACTACTATGATTTCATCCCCCCTTTTTACTTGCGCAGCTATGGACTCTATTGATTTTCCAATAGTCCGGGGCTCCTTATATGCGGTTATTATTACGCTAATTTTCATGAATTATTTTTTCCAATTTCTTAATTACATTGTTCCAGGAAAAGTTTTTTACAGATTTTACTGCTTCTTTACTGACCGCGTCTATTTCAGACTTTTTTAATTTCAGGATTGTATTTATCTTATTTGCCAAGTCTTTTGGATTATCGAACTCAAACAGAAAACCATTTTTCTTATCTGTAATTAAATCCCTTATTGCAACGCTATTACTGCCTATGACTACTCTCCCTCTTGCCATGGCCTCTATCAGTGCTTGGGGCATTCCTTCTACTCGAGAGGGTAGCACAAAGATTCTGCAAGAATCTATTTTATTGATTTTTTCTTGGAGATTATAGACTGGAGGCAAGATCAAAACTTTCTTTTCTAAATGGAAATTTTTTATTAATTTTTCAATTCCGGCCGCGTACGGCTCTTCTTTAGGCCCAATTATTTCCACGTGGACTTCTTCTTTTATGAGTGGAACGGATCGAACCAGAGTGTCTAACTTTTTCTTTGAAGAAACCCTGCCTAAAAATAGAAGATTATTCTTTCTAGGAAAACTAAGTTTTTTAATGAAAAACTCTTCAGGTATACCATTAGGCAGATATTCTATTTTATCTCTTTTTGCTCCTGCAGACAATAAAAAGGGCACTTCCCAGTGAGATATCGCCAAAATCTTATCAAAATTGTTTATAAAAAATGGACTTACTAGACGGTCGTAGAGATAAACTAAAAGAGACTCGTGCCATTTGCGCGTTATGTTGCCCTCGACAAATGGAGCGTGTGTAACTAAGAAAACCTTACATTTTTTCCCCTTCTTTCTTAACTTCTTTGCTATTTTCAAAGCTTTTGTTGTGTGAAGGTGCCTATAGTTATGTGCAATTATAACATCAGGAGAGAAGTTGAGCGCCTCTTTTTCAAAATCGAAATACATGAAACTTTCTCCTCCAAGTTTTTTAAAAGGAAACCTTCTTATTTTTATGTTGTTCATTTTTTCACTAGATGCTGCCCTATTGGTTGTTCCTTTCACTCCATTAGAAGAAAAAACAACAACCTGGTGATCCATATTTGATAGCCTAATTGCTTCTTCTCTTGCTCTAGCCCAAACGCCGCAAGCTCCTTCTGAATAAGGACAGATTTCTAGTATTTTCATTAAATAACCTAAAATTTACACTTTATAAAAACTCTTATATTTCTGTTTGGCTAAAGAGGGTTGCTGGTAGGAATTATCTTTTTCTTTAGAGATCTCAATAAAGTTAAATCGTATTTATCCAGGCATCCAGTCCAAAATACTAACGCTAAGTAGATCAACATAAAAAGGATGCTTGAGAGAAGCAAAGAAATAAATGTATGCGGCACTATATCTTTTACCAATATTAATGCTATAAAGGGCAATATTGAGGCTAAAGCTATCCTTGCAACTTTACGTCTTAGAGGAACTATAGAGAGATAATACCTCCCTTCGATTAATAGTAGGAAACCTAGGATAAACCATGTTATTGCTGTAGCAATGGCTGCGCCAGTAATTCCATATTTAGGTATGAGAAGGGCGTTGAGAATTAAATTAATGATTGCTGTACTTAATACATTTATCAATATTGTTTTTGATTTTCCTTTCATTAATATGAGTCTCTCTGATGTAAAACTCAAACTAGATATAAAGGCCCCAAGACTGAGTATTCTTAACGTGTTTGCAGCGGCCACGTATTCCTGACCAAAGAGAACGTTTATTATCGCGCCTGGAAAAACAAAGATAAATAGTAATACGGGGAGATTTACAAGAAATATCCATTTGCCTACCTGTTGGCTCATTTGCTTTATCATCTTTTTCCTTCCTTTTATTATCTCTCGGTTGATAATTGGCACAAATAATTGTAAAAACAATAAAGGCGTAATAGTCAAAAGCAAGGCTATTGGAGTAGCAGCATTATAGATTCCTACTTGAGTCGTATCAAGAAGATATCCGATCATAAAAGAGTCTGTCCAATAATAAATTTTTGTTAGCAGGGCAGAAAAAATAAGAGGCCAGGAATAAATTATAATCTGTCTCATGAGTAGTTTCTTTTCTTGGGTAGCTAGTTTCCCGTCATCTTTTGGCATTTTAGCATATCGGTAAAAGATAATTGTTGAAACTATTAGTGCTATTAGAGATCCTAAAAGATAGGATATAAAAATAGAATGAGGCCCTACTGCAAAAATAATTAGAAAGACAAGAATCGCCAGTCTTAGCAAAGAAGGCACTACGTTTGTCAAAAATGAATGCCATGCAACTTTCTCTAGTGAGATTATATAACTAAGAAAGAGATTTGACAAAACCCAGACCGGCACTAGTATACTAAATATTTTAAGAGGAGTTGCAAGTAAAGGCTCTCTGAATAATTTTATTGCTATGCTATCTGAAACTAAAAATAAAACTATGCCTGCTAGGATATTGATTATTAAGGAAATTAAGGAAAGATTTTTCACCAAAAATTTTATTTTTTTAAATGAATTCTTTTCGATATATCTTGGTAAAAACCTTCCTGCGCTGTCTGGGAATCCTAGCGAAGAAAGAGAAACTATTAATCCAACAATCATAATTGCTAGAGAAAACACCCCGTACCATTGCGGACCATAATTTCTCGCTATTAGGAGCCTGTAGCCGTAGGAAGCAATATTTGAGAATATTACCCCTGCCAATATAAACATAGATGATTTTGCCAATTGCGCTAATCTTCTATTGAGTAACTCTTCTTTTTTCACAGGGTTAAATGAACTTACGAGATTTTAAAACTTACGGGACCAGTATATTTATAACATTCTCCTATGTCTTTCTTTTATGAAATTAAAACATAAGGCAAGAGATTCTTTGATTATGACAAGAAACTTTTATTATAAAAAGATAAAGAGAAAACCGAGAATCTATTTTATTGAATCGACTTACTTAAATACTTATCCAAAAAGATATTCTGGCGTTTCTAATCTTGAACTCTTTTCACAAAAAAGAAAATATTCTTTCGATTTCATAGAATCTTTAAAGAGTTTAATCAGAACTATAAAATCGAGGTAATAAACCGGGGTTCTGGCGAAGGAATAAAAAACTCTACGCCTTTGTCTAAAAGAGATTGATTTTTTTTGACAATTTCATTGGCAAAATTCCAGGCTAAAATTGCTACGTAGTCCGGATTATCCTTTTCCAGAATAGCTCTACTTACTATAGGGATTTGAACGCCAGGAACAATAAGTCCATGTTTTAGCGCATTATCCTCAATGATATAATCAATAGTATTCTTGTCTACGCCACAGAAATTGAGAAATGTGGTGGCCTTGGCGGGAGCCCCGTAACCGATAATCCTTTTATTGTTGGCCTTCAATTCTTCAACAAATTTTTTAAAACGCGTCCTTACCCCATACACTTTTTCCGCGAAATCTTCGTAAGTCTCAATTTTATCTAGCCCAAACTTTCTTTCCTTTTCGATAAATTCGTTTACTGAACTTTCTATAGCATTCTTGCCTGGGCTTACTTGAGTAAAGACTCTGATTGAGCCCCCATGAGAGTCTTGGTGTTCTATTTTGAAGATTTCCATGTTCTGCCTTTTGAAAAATTCAGAGAGGCTTATAACTGAAAAATAAGAGAGATGCTCATGGTAAATGTTATCAAAAGTAAGCTTCTGTAGTGTGTCAAGCAAATATTGTACTTCTATTACAAATACTCCATTCTCTGCTAAAAGATTTTTTACATTGTGGGTTAGAGTTTTTATATCGCCCACGTGCGCAAAAACATTGCTTGCCGTTATTATATTGGCCTTCCCTTTTATCCTAATTATGTCATTGACCACTGTCTCATTGAAAAAATCACACACTGTGTCTATTCCCTCTGTACGAGCAATAGAAGCAATATTTTCTGCAGGCTCAACCCCCATTACCCTTATACCCTGTTCTTTTATATGCTTTAACATTAATCCGTCATTGCTTCCAATATCCACAACTAAAGAGGCAGGACCAGGGTTAAATTCTTTTATTAGACGTAGGGCCATGTTTTTGAAGTGTTGCTTAAAAGTCTCTGTAGTTGAAGTCACATAAACATAATGCTTGAATAATTTTTCAGGAGGAGTCACATAAGATAATTGACATAGATGACAATTAGAACAGTACATCAACTCTAGCGGGAACAACTCCTCTTTACCTAAAGATTCTTGTGATATGAGATTATTTGCTAGTGGAGTTCTCCCTAGAGAAAGTATTTTTTTGAGGCTAGAATTGCCGCAAACCCTGCAATTTTTTTCCAATTTGTAGTCTAGACCGCTTGCTTCTAGTTCTTCTCTTGCCCAAATAATAAATCTCTTTAACCCTGAAATAAGGCTTATATTCGGCTTATATCCTAACATCGATCTTATTTTGGTCAAATCTGGGCATCTACGATTGGGATCCGCTTTAGGATGGTAAGCCTCATTAGGGCCTTCCACGTTTAGAATATTGCTGCCCTCATTTTCAACAAGCCCGTGAATGAGATCTGCAATGTGCCTTATTTGTATTTCCTGTTCGTCTGAGCCAACGTTAAATACTTCTCTGTTGAAATCTGATAGAAGAACCTTGTATATTCCTGTAATCGCATCAGTTATATAACAGAAAGTTCTGGTATTATAACCGTCTCCATATACTGGTACTTTTTCTCCCTTGAGAGCTGAAACAACGAAATTGGCCACAACTCTCCCGTCGTCTAACCTCATTCCTGGCCCATATACGTTGAAAAGTCGGATAATTTTAACTGGAAGATTATAAATGTCTGCGTATGTTGTGCATAAAGTCTCTCCGATTCTCTTAGGTTCATCATATGGCGCCCTTGGCCCAATACAAGAAACATTTCCCAGATAAGTTTCAGGAGTTGGTATAAATTTAGGATCAGGGTTTCCATAAACTTCGCTTGAACTAAAAAATAAAAAACTCTTTACCTTTTTTTCTCTGGCGAGTTCCAGAAGATTTTTTGTTCCCAGAAATCCTACATCAATAGTTTCTAGCCTGAATTTGTTGTAAAAAATAGGAGAAGCTATACTTGCCGCATGCAAGATATAATCAATATTTTCTGGCAGTATGAATGGCTTAGAAATGTCCTGTTGAACTAGTCTAAGGTTTTCTGATGAAATGAAAGAGTCTTTTATTCCAGTTATAAAATTATCTAAAACTATAATCTTACAAGGCTCCTCAAGGACGTGATTATTTAAATAAACTAGAGTCCCCACGAGGTAACGCCCTAGAAATCCCGCCCCTCCTGCTACTAATATGGTTTTTCCGCTAAACTTTGGAGCCATATCTTTAATCTGATCGGCAATTTTTCTTATATCCTCTTTTATAATTTTACTTTCTTTCATTTTGTATATTTATCAATAAAACTTTGCGCCTCTTCCTTCTTGACTAACTCATATGGGACTGTATGCTGACCGAATTTATCGTGATCTCTATTACCTGGAACTAAATTAAGGAAAGTCGTATCTTCAATGAAAATCATGGTGTGAGCAACCATCGGAGGCGTAACCACTAAATCCCCTGCGCTAATCACATGACTTTTTACTGGAGCATCAGGAAAGAGCAAGTCTTTGTAAACACTAATATATTTCCCAGAAATTATTAATACCTGCTGCAGTTGTTCTGGATGAAAATGGTTTGCTCTTAGTGAGCCCGAGGTCGATGTAATTATATTGGCCATATTGACCGGAAAAATAAGATCGTAATTATCTATCCTTCCTCTTGCATCTACAAAAGGATTTTTTGTCTTGAGTACATATTCTTCTCTTTCACCTATCTTAAAATTGTCCGACATTTAAAAATCTCTACACAGGCATTTAAAAACATTCTTATAATGGACTTTAAATGACTATGCAGCATAAACTTCTATACTGTAAGGCTCTGTTGAAAATCTCTAATGTTTTAGCTTTAAATTGTAGGCTATTGCCTTA
>CAYHCG010000005.1:0-80198 GCA_964355135.1 Candidatus Woesearchaeota archaeon
AACACTCTCAGGGTAGATTAACTTTTACCCTGAGGACTTTTTCAACAGAGCCTTACTTATCATTCACATACTCAAGTATATGATCTCATCTCTAAATACTATTTTAAATTTTAAAAGCCCCATCATTTTGAGTAATAGTTTATTCTATCCCAGCCAAAGATAGGAACAGAATTAATCTCAATAATCTCTTCAAGAAAATTATCT
Organism: Candidatus Woesearchaeota archaeon; assembly: GCA_964355135.1. Lineage (GTDB taxonomy): Archaea > Nanobdellota > Nanobdellia > Pacearchaeales > GW2011-AR1 > UBA73. Next base: position 205 of record CAYHCG010000005.1, read on the forward strand.
TTTATTTCAGTAATTAATTGATAAAGTTCAACAATCCCTTTTGTATAACATCTTAAATCTACATCGGCATAACCAATGTATCTAGAAACACTCTCGATGTTCCCTTTATTTTTCAAAAAAGATTTAATTTTGCTATATAAATTTTCATCAAAATTCTTTAAATGCAAAAATAACCTAAAGTGAAGATAGTCTAGTTTCTCATAATTTATCTTTGTTTTATAAGCAATAATTATTTTTCTTTCTTCAAGCTTCTTTATTCTATCTTTGGTGCCATTTGGAGTAAGCTTGACTTTCTCAGATAAATTTAAAAGACTAATCCTACAATTCTTAGACAATTCTTTGAGTATAATAATATCAATGTCATCTAAATCCAAGGATTCTTTTGTATTTACAGTGTTAGCTTCTACACTATCGCCTTGTAGAAGTAAATGTAGATTATAATATGTACTTTCAATCTCGCTTGTTATTAATTTCTCCTTTATTTTATTAACCATTCCAGAAGTAATCTTCTTAAAAATCTTATCTAATTCTTGATTGTCTTTACTTTTGAGGGCTATAGTCAGATCCCAAATTCCAACATTCTTCCCAACTGCAAGAACATCTTTATCCAAATTTAATTTTTTTATCCATTCCTTTTCTTTTGTTGAAGAAAGCTGTATTAATTTCAAATAAACTACATAAATATTCTCGCCTAATTTGTTTAAATCAATTACCGCATTATAGCCTTCAATTAATTTCTCTGATTCTAATTTCTCAATTCTATACTTTACAACTTGTTTTGATAATTTCACTCTCTTTGCTATGATTGAATGTGGTAATTTTGCATTCATCTCAATTTCAGCTAAAATCCTTCTATCTTTTAAATCAAGCTCCATTTTTAATTATAGTAATTATAATATATAAATATTGCGTTAAGTTAAAAAATTGACTAGGAAATCTTAATTATAGTTAAATTAACTTCTTTTCATGACAAACGAAACAAAAAGTATCTCGAAAGATAGATTAGTAGAAAGAATGAATGAAGCCTTAAGCGGTAAGTTTACTCGCAGAACTGATAAAGTTACTGGAAGACTTGTCTTACACGAATGGGAAAAGAGAAAATATTCTGATAAACAGATAAAAAGTACAGATAGATATCTCTGGAATTCTCTATATGCTCCTAGTCGAAGCGGAGAATTAGAAAAGAAAATTTATTTTCCCAAGCATATAGCTGAACAACAGGGCATGTTAGAAGCTTTTGTATTAATACCTGAAGAATATGGGGTAGCAGAGGTTGAAAGAGTCCAATCGGGATATTTTGGAGAGGATTTTGGATTTTTAGAGCCAAGATACCAAAGGGAAGCAATTGAAGCAATACAGGAAACTTTATCGAGCTATTTTGAAGGTCAAACTAATATATTCCAAAAAAGATTTATTTTAGATGCCGCAAAAGCTTTGATTCCCTCCAATTTAGGAGTATTTAAGGAACAATACAGAAAAAGAATGTTAAATGGTCTCGCAAACACAGAATTTAATAGAGAACCAGAAATTGAAGTACTTTGGGCAAATGTAACCTATGGGCTCGCTAGATTAGGTTTTAAACCAGAAGAAGATGATTTTGTAAAAGGTATTTGGGAGAAATCAAAGACAATACCTTACGGATATTTAGAAGGAAAGTATGGTGCGCAAGAATTTATTGCAAGCGCTGTAATGAAGAAAGATCCAAAAGGCATAGTAGAGTTTGAATATATCCGTGGAAGTTTGCCTTATTGTAGTTTGTCTCATATATTATCAACTATTCCTGTAAGAAAACATAATGTTGAAATGAGGCATTGGCAGATTGATAGAGGATATCCAGGAAAAGAGATTCACGAACCCATTGTTGATTTTCTTGATAAAACTCTCAGCAAATAAAAAGAAAATAATTTCTACTTAGCGTTCTTAACAACCCTCTCTATTGCATTAATGATTCTTTGTTGGCTTACTAAATACTTATCTTCATTCCTAGGCAAAGGAACTACAATATCAAACCCAGTTACTCGCTCAATTGGCGCTTGCAATGAAAAGAATGCTTTTTCATTTATCCTAGCAATTAATTCCGCTCCAAAACCTAAAGTTCTAGGCGCTTCGTGTACAATCACCACTTTGCCTGTTTTCTTTACAGAAGTAACTATAGTATCAATATCTAAAGGAAATAAACTTCTTAAATCAATAACTTCAACGCTTGTATTAGTTACATGTTCGACTGCCTCTAAGGAAGTCTTCACCATAGATCCATAAGAAAGTAAAGTCACATCTTTTCCCTCCTTTCTTACTTTAGCCTTCCCAATAGGCACAGTATAGTCGCCTTCAGGCACTTCTTCTTTTATAGCTCTATAAATTTTCTTTGGCTCAAAGAATATCACTGGATCAGCATCTCGTATAGCGGAAATTAACAATCCTTTAGCATCATACGGCGTTGAAGGAACTACGACCTTTATTCCGGGAGTGTGAATAAAGTAACTCTCAATCGAATCAGAATGATGCTCTAAAGCCTTAATTCCTCCCCCAAGTGGACAACGTATAACTATGGGACAAGAAAATTTTCCGCGAGATCTATTTCTCATCCTAGTCAAGTGATTAATAATTTGATTCATTGCAGGATAAATAAAACCCTCAAACTGTATCTCGCACACGGGTTTTAATCCAGTTATCGCCATCCCAATAGAAGCCCCTACAATACCTGCTTCGGCAACAGGAGTATCGATAACTCGATCATTTCCATAAAGCTTTGCTAAGCCATCAGTAACCCTAAAAACGCCTCCATCTTCTCCAACATCCTCCCCCAGCAGAATAACTTTCTTATCTCTCTTCATCTCCTGCTTTAATGCAAGATTTATCGCCTCAATAATATTCAGTTTTGCCATTTTCCTCTTTTCTATATTTCTTTAGTTCAATTCATTATTTAAAGTTTCAGTTATAAAAAACCTTCATGTAAAGTACTATTCTCCAAACAAATCAACTAGTTCCTTAGTTGTGTAGACTTTTATCCTTTTTTGTTCTTTTAAATGAGGATCATTAGACCAAATAGGCAGGTTTAATTTTAAAGCTAAAGCAATAAAATCAATGTCATCAGCATGAGCGGGCAACAAATTAAAAGACTCTTCTAAGAAATCTTTATATTCTTCAATCGGAATAAATTCAACACAGATTGCCAAGTCTTTTCTTAGCTCTTTAAACTTCTCATCAGATATATTTGTTTTAACCTTTATTTCATTGATATGGTTGTTTATTTCATTTAGGGCGTGTTCAGGAGAAAAAAACCGATAGTCTTGGTCCAACAAAATGCCCTTTGTAAAAGAATTCTCCCAGAAAAAAGTGAATAAGATATTTGTATCTGCTACAAGCTGCATGTTAAATAAACCCTTTTCTTTTGAGTTCATCTAATCTTCCTTTTCTAGAAGCACGTTGCAGTTTAACTGACCAATCAATCATTTCATTTTCTTCTTCTAGTTGTTTGATAACTCGAGTTATAACTAAAGCTAAGTTAATCTTATTTCTTTCAATTTTTTGTTTAACAGATTCAGGTAAACGTATCGTAATTTCTGCCATTTTAGTCAAAGTCTCTAGAGATATTTAAACTTTACTTCATCGTGTCTGGTTAATAATAAAGCTTAATAATACGGTGTCTTCTTTATGGCCATGGTAAAAGCAAAATGCCTGATATCTAAAACACATGATCCTTTCTTCAATCTAGCTACAGAAGACTGGATTTTTAATGATCTAGACCCTTCAACGCATGTTTTATTTCTCTGGCAAAATGATCGTTCAGTCATAATTGGTAGAAATCAAAATCCTCATGCAGAGTGCGATGTTCCTAGAATAACTGCCGAGAGAGTAAATCTTGTAAGAAGGCATAGCGGGGGAGGAACTGTCTTTCAAGATCTGGGTAACATGAATTTTACCTTTCTTTCTTCGAAGGAAAATTACAGTAGGCAATTAAATTTCCAGATAATCACAAATGCTTTGAAAAGGTTTAATATCCTGGCTGAAACTTCAGGGAGAAATGATTTGGTAGTTGACGGAAAGAAAGTCTCTGGAAGCGCATTTAAGGAAACCCCTAACAAAGCCTTCCATCATGGTACATTGATGATGCACGTAAATCTAGAGGAATTAGGCGACTATCTCACTCCTTCAAAGAAAAAATTAATGGCAAAAGGGACAACTTCAGTAAGGTCTAGAGTAGCCAATCTCAAGGAATTTAATTCTACCATCAATCATCAAGCCTTAAGCGAAGCAATAATAGAAGAATTTTTTAAAACACACAACTCGCAGAAGATAATCGAAATCCTAGATGAACACGCTCTCAAAAACATTCCCCAGTTAATGAAGTATCACGCCCTATTGAAAAGTCACGACTGGATCCATGGGGAGACTCCAGAGTTTACTCATCATCTGGAAGAAAGGCTGAGCTGGGGAGGAGTCGATGTCCATTTAAACGTAAAAGGCAATAAAATAGAAAACGCAAAAATCTTCTCTGACGCATTAGATGTGGAAATGATTCACGCACTAGAAAAATCTCTAAATGGAGTCGCCTATGAAAAATATTCACTCACTCACTCAATCAACAATCTGAAAGAAAACCTGCCTCATGCAGAAAATCATCTTGAAGAATTTTCAAATTGGTTAGTTAACCAAATCTAGGCCTTATCTTCCCAATAATCCATCCAATGAGAGCGCCAAGGATGAACAACAATATTAATAAAATTATTACTATCACTACCAATCCTGAAAATCCTTGGCATAGAAAAGCAGGCAAAATCCCTTCTCCCTCGATCCCACATATTAAAAATCCAAAATTATAGAGATGTTCACTCAATTCCTGAGGCACTTGAAATATTAAAACAGTAGAAAGTAAGGAATAGAGTAATCCTAAAATGCCAGCAACCAGTCCTCCCCTAAGCCAGTAAGGCATATCTTTCCATTTCATTTTTTCATTTCTTCTTTAAGTTGGGTTAACTGTTCTTTTAGTTCTACAGTCATATCTTTGTAAGTATATTTAAATAAATCTTCCACAGGTTGCGGCAGTATCTTTTCATATTTCATTACAGCATCATCAACAGTCTTCTCAAATTTCTTTTGCAATTCAACTTCATACTTCTCAGTCATTATCTTTTTCTTTATCATGTATTTCTTTAATCTCGCAATAGGGTCTTTCTTTTCCCATTCTTTGACTTCTTTTTCTGTCCTGTAGCGTGTTGCATCATCGCTAGTGGTATGATCTCCCATCCTGTAAGTAAAGCACTCAATCAAAGTTGGCTCCCCATTTCTCGCTTTCTTTATAGCAATAGCCATCGCTCGATAAACAGCGAAAACATCATTCCCGTCCACCCTTATCCCTTCAAACCCATACGCAATCGCTTTTTGCGCAATAGTTTGTGCAGCAGTCTGCTCTCTAACAGGAACTGAAATAGCAAATTGATTGTTCTGACAAATAAAAATCGTCTGAGACTTCAATACTCCTGCCATATTCATCGCTTCATGAAACTCCCCCTCGCTCGTTGCCCCATCTCCGAAATAAGATACCCCAATATTCTTCTTCTTCTGCAGTTTAAATCCTAATCCAATTCCAACTGCATGCAGCGGATGCGATCCTACCGGTATCGATACCGGTAATAAATTAATCCCTTCAGGAAATCTCGAACCTCGTTCATCTCCTCCCCAGTATTGCAGAATTTGTGCAGGTTCTACTCCTAAAGTCAAAAATAATCCATGCTCTCTAAAAGCAGGCACAGCAAAATCTCCCTTTTCAAGTTGTATTGCAGATCCTACTTGACAAGCTTCCTGCCCCTTTACCGAAGCATATGTTCCAAGTCTTCCCTGTCTCTGTAACTTTACCGCCTTATTATCGAATATTCTAGTAAGCATCATAAGTTCATACATTTTTTTAATATCTGCAGAACTCACTTTCGGCATCAGTCTCTCATCACAATTCCCTTGCTCATCAAGCACCTGCAAATACTTCACCTCAAATTTCCCAATTACTTTTTCCATCTTTTTTATAATCACTAAAACCCATTCAGCTATATAAATATTAGGTTATAATAAATTATTTAGTTCCCCCTTTCTTTTTCCAAACGGGTTTAAAGACTCCCCTTCCATTTTTAAAAATATCAGATGAATTACTCTCTTTGTTTCTTCTCTTTCCTCAGCCTTAATTGCATTATCAGTAGGGTTATAGAGCGCAAACCCCAAATGTCCTTCAAACCCTGCATCAATTACCCCTCCAGATAAAATCAATCCCTTAAACGCATACGTAGTTCTCAGAAAAGGCAGCGATATTACATCATTTGGCATTTTTACCTTTTCCTTAGACCTAACCACTTTCGTTTCTTTTGGTTTAATTTCAAAATCCTCTAGCAACATGTCATAACCATTAGATGTAATTGCCTCTTCTTCCAACGGTTCAATCCTTAGTTTACCGCTTTTCAATAATTCTCGTATTTCCTTGTCACCTAATACTGCCATTTCTCTCAAACCCGCTTAAGATATATAAATATATTTGATATTTTGATTATCTAAAATTAGTTTATTTGTAACTATCTTCTCTTGAAAATACACTGCAATGATTTATTCCACATCGCTTTGCGCAGTCTCTTATCTCTTTAACTGCTTCAACGCACTGTGCATGAGTTACTCCTGAAAATCTATCTATATAAACTTCTGAGAGATCTTCTACATTAATGGGCCAGTCCAGATGTAGCGAGTCACCATGCATTAAACCGTGTCTTTTCATCACATCTCCCTGGTAATTTCCATGAAGAGGCATAACTGGCTGAGCTTCTGCATCACATAAGTATCCTCCTCTAATTAAATCACAAGCTCTTTCCTTAGTTTCTTTCAGAGTTTCGGGCGTCTCTACTTCTGAACCCAATACAAAAGACCCATATACATGTATCCCTTTATCTTTGAGTAATTGTAGTGCCCTATAATTTTTTTCTACACTATCATTTTCTCCTTTCATGTGCCTAAGAGTACTATTATTCATAGACTCTAACCCCATATTTGCTCTAAAAACTCCTATTTCTTTCAACATGTCGACTCTTTCTGGGTGATCTGCCAAGTCTACTGCTTGAGCGTAAACATAAAATTCAGGATTAAACCCTAAGTTAGAAGGTTTTGCTTCTGCTATTTTTTTTATTAAGCCTGGAAAACTTGAGAAACTATCACATGTTTCATAAAAAGAAGTGGCTTTAACTTGGCCGTGTGCAGCTTTTACTTCTTCCCAAAACATTTGTGGAGATGAGCTAGAAATATCTAACAACATATCGCAGTGTTTGCATTTAGCGCTACCTTGTCTGTTACATCCTCTTGCCCTGTTCATAGTAGTTACTCCTAATACTGGTTGCTTATGTAGTCCTGAGAACTTTCCGAGATAATTTTTTAAGTAGGCATCCCAATGATCCTTAGGATAAAGATTTCTATCAACTATGGGAAATATATCTAGCACGTCTCTCCTTCCTGTTCTTAATCCATTTTCTAAAATTATCTCATTGTAACCTGAAAAAGGACTCGTTATAGAAAGTGCCGCTTTATGTGCTGAATTGTTAAAATCAAAACCCTGTATCTGACCATCTTTTCTATAGGTTAAACTTGGGATCTTATCTAATGGGACATTATTGCCCCTAATATGTTTAACTAACAATTCTAAAGGCAATTCCCCATATTCAGCACCAATCACGTAATCTACATCTGGCTGATTTTCTAGAATTAAACGAGAGGTTTGTGAAGCTTGATCATTACCAAAAACCACCTTCGCGCCTAAACCTTTGGCCGTTTTAGCTAAATCCAAACTATTTTGATAAGAGGTACAAAGTGCGCTCACTCCAACTATTACCGGATTTAACTTAGAAATTTCTTCCTTGATCCCATTATTTGTTTTTACTCCCCCATCTCGTGCTACCACTTCTACATCTGGCATTCTATTATGCAACCAAGTTCCTAAGGCAAGAACGCTAAGAGCTGGAAAACTATGATCATTGGACGCGCTGGCTATCCCTCCATCGTTTCCTGCATTTACAAGATATACTAAATCTTTGTTTGTCATAACTTAATAATAGTATTAGATATAGTTAAAATATAAGATTGATAATTTTGTCAAAACAAAAAATATATAAAGAAAGAGCAGCTTTAGTAAAATATGAAAAGAAAAATAGGCCTAAAATTGGATAAAAAAGACAGAGACTTACTTTATCTTTTAGATGTAGATGGCAGGCTTGCTTATTCCCAATTAGGTAAAAGAACAAAGATGTCCAAACAACTTGTAAAGTACAGAGTAGACAGACTTGAAAAAGAAGGATTCATCAAAGGATATTTCACCATGATTGACACCTCCCGCTTAGGATTTACTACCTTTAGAGTTTATTTAAAATTCAGAAATCTTACACATGAAAAGAAGCAGAAAATTATTCAATATCTTAAAGATCAGAAATCAATTTGGACTGTAGTCTTGATAGCGGGAAAATGGGACGTCGGTCTTGGTATTTCTGTTAAAGATATTTACGATTTCTACAGCATTTGGGAAGAGTTATTAAAGAAATATTTGGATTCTATAGGAGATTATAAAATTTCTATTTATTCTCCTATTTATCATTATGCTAAATCGTATTTAATTGGAAAAGTTGACGACTCAAAAATTAGAGTTTTGGGGGGGAAGGAAAAAGCAAGTTTTGATGACAAAGACATTCAAATTTTGATTAACCTTTCAAAAAATGCAAGACAATCTCTTCTAGATCTTTCAGAATCACTTAAAATGACTCCTGAAACGGTAAGCTATAGGATAAAACAATTTGAGAAGAAAGGAATCATTCAAGGTTATAGGGCCTTGATTGATGTTTATAAAATAGGTTATGAATTTTATAAAACCGAGATAAGGCTCTCTAATTACGAGAAAATTGAAGAAATATTTGAATTTTGTCATAAACATCCTAACATCTATCAAGTTGACAAAACAATTGGAGGAGAAACATTAGAAATAGAATTCCATGTAACCTCTCTAAAAGAAATGTTAAAGATAATAGATGAGTTTGAAAAGATATTTCCAAGGACAATTGAAAGATTTGACTATATAACCGTTTTATCTGAAGAAAAAACAACTTATATGCCTGAGCTAAATTAATTTTAATATATTAGGCCTTCTTTATTATCTTAACAACTCCATTATCCGCGTCAACTTCGATCTCATCCCCGTTCTTTAGAACTTTTGTAGCTATTTTGCATCTTACTATACAGGGCTTACCTAATTCCCTGCTCATAATAGCTGCGTGCGAAAGCATCCCGCCTTCATCTGTCAAAATAGCAGCGGCTCTTTTCATAGCAGGTAAATAATCTGGACTGGTCATACCAGTGACTAGTATCTCTCCCTTTTCTAAGGTATATGAGTCTTTAGGATTTAATGCAATTTTTACTTTTCCTCTAGCAATGCCTGGAGAAGCAGATTGCCCTTTGAGTTCTTTCACATTCAAATCAACCGTTTCCATATTTTTATCTATCCAATCAGATAAGTCTTTTCCTTCTTTACCAACAACTATTTTTGTTTCCCCTTTTTCCATCAAAAAGACATGTCCCATTTCTCTTTCATCTAATTCTTTTTTAGTTATCTTAGACTTTCCTTCTAAAATATCAATAATTTCTCCAGAAGTAAGATGTATCCATTGTGAAAAAGGAACATCTATGCCTTTGGCTATTAGCTTATAAAATGGCATGAGATTAGATAAACTATGTAATGAAGTTTCAACGCTCCAAGTCAATACCCATCCAAACTTCCTACATTCATCAATTAAGGAAACAAGTACTTTATCATCTTTAATAATCCCAAAGATGCTATCCGCTATCTCCTTATTTCTCAGCTTCTGTTTTTCCTGCAAATAATAATCCTCAATTGCATTATCATTGGTCGCTTTCTTTATTCTTTCTAAAAGTTCTTCCATTGAAAGCGGTTCTATTGGCAACAAAACAAAAGTCTTAATCCAAGAGTATTTATTTAGATAATTGTTGGCTTTTTCAATAAAGTCCTTATCTGTAGCAAATCCACTATTATTCTTTGCTATCTCTACTAATTTAAAGAAATCTCTCTGCTCTGCTTGGAACTCTAGCTCTTTTTCGTGAGATATTAATATAAGAAAAGCATTATTAAAATCAGTAACCTTCTCAATTTCTTCTTTATATTTTACAAGACTTTCTTTCATCTTATTAGATAAAAAGTCTTGTTCAGCGACATAATAAGGGATCCAGTACCAAGGAATTAGAGTAATAAATTCGCTGTCAAATTCCTTCCATAGTCTAATTAAGTCTTTACTAGATGGTTTTTTAATAATTTCTTTTAGTATCTTCTCAGCAACTTTGTCAAATTCATTAACTCTTTTTATAGTAGTAGTGTAAATATAGTCTTGATATTTCTTGTCTTTTTCAAAAGCTCCTTTCATAGCTTCCAAAGTTTTCTTTTTCTGTTCTATCTTAGCATACCCTTTGCTATGCCCTGTAAAAAGATAGTCATAAGAGTCAACCACAAGATTAATTTCCTTTACATACTTATGATAAAGTGCTCTGCACCAAAAATCGGCCATTAATATTGGATGCGAGTTTCTTTGCTGAAATTCAAACTCCCATTCCTTAAGGTTTATATCCGACTTAGAGAACTTTTTCATATTAAGATATCCGACGTTTGCTTTAACTAATTTTCTTCTATAGTAAAGTTTTTAAGAAATCTCTTTATGTCTGTTAGTTCTTTCTCAATAACTTTTTGAGGGTTATCGTTTCGTTTCATTTCTTTAAGTAAGTCTTCATAACATCCTTCTACGAATAACAATAAACCTTCTATAGCTTTCTCATTAAATCCTGATGGTGGCATTTTTCCTCCTAAATCTAGTTATTTCTATTAATAATAAAACTTTCTCTGAATAAATTTACTAAAAAGAAATATTTATATACTTTTTCTTCATTATAGTAAATATGGACAAGAAAGATCAAAAAATTCTTACAGAATTAACATTGAATTCAAGAATACCTGTAAATCAATTAGCCAAGAAAGTAGGAGTAAGCAGAGAAGTTGCGGCCTATCGCCTAGCAAGGCTTCTGAAAGAAAAAATAATCCAAGATTTCTACGCCCTTATTAATCTAGAATCGTTAGGTTATGCGAGATATACTTGCTTTTTTCAATTAAAAGGAATCAATGCAAAAAAAGAAAATGACTTCTTGGATTACTTGCTAAAACACGAACATGTAAGTTACATGGGCCCTGTAATTGGCAAATGGAATGTTGTCTTTGATTTAGTGGTTAAAGACAAAGAACATCTAAAATCATCTCTTAATCAAATAATAGAAAATATCTCAGAATATCTGGAAACGTATATAGTCATGGGCATAGCATCTGAGCAGGAAGCCTTTCCCACCAAAATATTTGGCATTAACAAGGAGATTAATCATGAAACCAAAAATAGTAAAATTAAACTCGACAAGACTGATTTTAAAATCCTAGATTTGCTCTCAGTCAATGCCAGAGTAGATTACAATGATATGGCAAGCAAACTTAATTTAAGCGCCAACGCAATAAAGTACAGAATTAAGAATTTAGAAAAATCAGGCGTTATAACAGGTTATACCATTTCAGTTGATCTGAGAAAATTAGGGCACGAGTTGTACAATATTCAGCTAAAATTAACAGTAAACGGAAAAGATGTACAGTTAAGGCAGTTTTTTAGGCAACACCCTAGAGTAATGTATTCTTACAAATATCTAGGGCATGAAAATTGGGATATTGATATAGGCGTTTTGGCGAAAAACTCTTTAGAGTTAAGAGATTTCGTCTTAGAATTAAGGGAGAAATTCGGCAGTATCGTAAAGATATACGATAGCTATGTAGTCGTTAATGAGCTAAAGGGAAATCTTGCCCCAGCGGGAGTATTCAATGTTGATTAAAGACACTTACCTTTATTATATTGTAGTAACTATAATGTAGTTACAAGTAGAAACCTTTAAATACTTCCAATCTCTATAATAAATATGAAGACTGAGAGGAAAATAATTGGAATTAACAGGCATGGCGTAAAGCCTCCTAAAGTAGATGGAAAAGACGTAGATGCAATAACTATAGATTCAGCTCAGGCCCTATATGCAAAAGGCGTTTCTTTAAGGCCTACAATAGATCAAATGGGAGCAACTCCAGAACAGGCTTATTTAAGACGTACAGAAAAAATACGTACTTTACATTCAGGAGAGTCTTTCCTTAAAGGGGCATTTGGTTATGGGCTGCCTAGAACAGAAGCAGATTTCGCAACCCCAATAGAAGGCCTAGACATTGCAATTGAACCAAGACTCGATTACAGCGATTTAAAATTCAATGAAACTGCAATGAATGAAATAGGCCCTGACGCATATGTAAGAAACTGGGTGGCAAATCCAAATCAAGAAATGTACGACCAAGTTGCAGTTACTCCTTTTTCCGCGGTCGTAGAATCTTCAAGAGGATTATTAAAAGAATCAATTCAGAGATTAAGAAATACTTCAATGAAATTAGGGCAGCTATCTACCCACTCAGGCTTAGCAGAGTCTCTTCTTGTAGCAGCAATCAATTCAGGCAGAAAATTTCCAATATTGAATGTAGACCACCTTGGCGGTTTAGTTGACATGGAAGATTACGCATTGTTAATACTAGATAAAAAAGGCAACAGATATGAAGCAAGGCTAGAAAGAGACGGAACAATCTACAAAGTTGGTTTATCCAACTTAATGAGGTAATTTAAAATGATGTACACCGATATAGAGTTCATATGCAAAGGAAATAATGGTAGATCTCCAATAGGACAAGCGGCAGCTAGGAAAGTTGCAACTTACCTAGGTTATGGGGACAAGTTGCAAATAAGTTCAAGCGGGTCAATGGCAGATCTTTCCCAAGTTAAAGACTTAAAAGATATGATGAGGTCATTTGTGCCTAAGGCAATAGAGGCAGGTACAATTCCTGCAGAAAGGGCAGAGATGTACGAGAGAGACCATTGGTCCGTTGTTAATGAATTAGTTGGAATAGAAGAAGCATGGAGAAATCAATTTATCTGGGACAATTATGGAATTGATTATAGGGGCCACGTTAGAAGACAGACAGTAGTCAGACCAGAGGCTCAATTGATTTTGCCAGTTGACGAGTCTGTTTTGAATGATGTTAATAAGTTATATGAATCAGTTCAAGGTCCTAAACCAAGAATAGTGGCATTACCTGCTTTCGCGGCTTTAGATCTAAAATTAGATCACTATAAGACTTTGGATTATAATGGTTATGAAGCTCTCGCAAATGATGTTGCAAAAGCAGCAAGTACAGCAATCCGAAGAGTAATTAGAGACTAATTTTTTAGAATTCTTACTATTCCCGTATTCGTATCTACTTCTATTTCATCTCCATCTTTTAACATTTTAGTTGCAATTCCCGTTCCAATAATGCAGGGAATTCCCAGTTCTCTACTGACTATAGCAGCATGGCTCGTTATCCCTCCCGCATCAGTCACCATTGCCTTTGCCTTTCTGATGGCTGGCATCAAGACAGGTAGAGTCATATTCGCAACCAGAATAGCCCCTTGCGGAAACTGTGATATCCTCTTAATAAAATCAGATGAACCGTATCTAAATATGAATACTTTTCCTCTTACAATTCCTTTTCTACAAGCGACAGTGCCCTTTAATTCATCAATTTTATCTACCCTTTCTATAGTGCCAACTTCACCGTAAAATTTTCGGTTTGCTTCTTCACCATATAATAAATGAAATCTGCCACTAGAATCAGACATGGCCAAAATATTTCCATTCTTTCTTTTCTCAATTCTAGATTTCAATTCATTTTCAACTTTAAGGTTATTCTTTAGAATTCTCATCAGTTCATCATAAGTCAATAGGCCTATTTCTTTTTTAGTCAAATTAGATTTCTTGGAACAAGAATCTAGTAACTTTCGAAAAACATACAGATAGAAAGACCATGCCTTGACTCGTAAGTCCAGTCTTATGTTTGCAAGCTTACCTATAATTTGGGCCTTTCTTACAACCTCTTTTTTTATCGCATACTTTTTAACAATACCATTCTTTTTCTTTCTATTAATTATAGCTTTGTCTCTAAGGAGAATAAACTCTCTTCCCACAATATCTTTAGCTTGCTTAATATCTCCTTTAAGCAAGTCCAAGTAATGGCTTAAGTCCCATAAATCAGTATCAAATCCAGCAGGGTAACTCTTGTATTTGTCTAAGTGTGTTTTAATCTTTCCAATAATTATTTTGTCTTTGTTTATTTCTTCAAAGTTTAAGTCTTTCTCTAAAATGGGCAAAACAATATCCTTCAACCAATCATATCTCTCGTTCTCTAGACCATCTCTTTCTTCTTGCAGAGCAAGAATGCCTAAAATTTCATCAGGCCTTTCTTTAACCGCTAACTTAGAAAGTTCCTTATTCAGGATTTCCTCTATTTTCCAACAATAAGGATGGATTGTAAAATAAGTCAAAACCTTTGCTTTCAGCAAATTGCCCATGCCATTACTAAATATTTCAACCTTTTCTTTTAAAGAAGTTTTCTCCAGATCAATTGTATCTATCTTTTTTCTAAATTCTTCAGCTTTAAGAAAAACTTCTTCAGTTTCTTTCAAATATTCACCATATTTCTTATTATTTAAGAAAAACTCATATCCCCAATCCCCTCTCTTTTGATCTTGCGAAGTAAATATAGGATTAATTTTATTTTTTCTATCCATAAAAGAAATAACGCTTTCGTGCAGCCCAGTTCTTTCGCTTACTTTCTTCATAACAGGATAAATGAGCATATCATTCAATAAAAATAGATATTTATCTTCATCCAAATCTACTTCTCCTTCCTTTATCCACTTAATTTTTTCATTCACTTTAAAATCCTGACCGTCCCTTTGTCAGCATCCAGTTCTAATAAATCTCCTGTTTTAATGATATCAGTAGCAATCTTAGTACTAATCACACAAGGTTTGCGTAACTCTCTGGCCATTATAGCTGCATGGCAGAGAACTCCTCCTTCATTAGTGATAATGCCTCCAGATATTTTCATAGCAGGCACAAAATCAGGAGTAGTCATCGTAGTAACAAGTATTTCGCCCTGTTTAAGTTCATGAGCATTTCTTCTGTCCAAAATAACTCTTGCCGTGCCCTTAACAACTCCCTTAAATGCTGACTGTCCTTTTAGTTCCTTGAGTTCTTTCTTTTCAACTTTCGGAATAGTTAGGTTGTGCAATTCATCTACTTCTTTATCTGTTGTCAAGTAAGAGGCATTTGGAGATATCAAAAAAGCATATCCTTTATGAGTTCTACTTTTAACTAATTCTTTACTAACAGTCAGTTTACCCTTTCTTAAACTTGAAATTATTTCTTCATACGTCATATGAAGGACTTCTTCCATTGCTAAATAAAACTTTTTTGATAAAGAGTGAAAAACCGATTTATACGCAGAATTGACGAGCATGAAATTGTCAACACTCTCCGTCCTAAGATACATAAACCATCTTACGAATTCAATTCTATCTTTAATCCAATCAGGCAAGGGTGAAGATTTTAAGATACCATTTGCATATTCAACTTCTTGGTCAGCACTTTCTATTAGTTTTTTCTGATTCTCGTATTCTTTTTCATCTTCTAAAGAATTCAGTCTGCTTTGATAATATTCTTCATTAAAATATTCATCATCGATATTATGCAGTGCTAGATGTCTATACTTCTCCACATGCTCTTGTAATGCCCTCTTTTTATCTTTTCCTTTTAGCTTTCTCATACGAAGTAAATCTCTCTGCTCAACGCTAGATGCAGGCCATTTCATCGGCCTGTAAACACTTTCCTTAAAGTGCAGCATGGTTATCGTTTCCCCATCATACTTGAAATCTTTCCAGATTTTGCTTAGCTCCTCATCCGCCATTTGTTTAATATCTTCAGCAGAGAACCATAAATATCCTATTTCGAAAAATGAGATCCACCAGTCAAGATGCATAAGCATATACGTTTCCATTTCTTCAGTAGATAATTCTCTTTGCGGGATAGTTTTTGCAAGTTTTTTCTCTAATTCAATAATATCTTCTAATTCCTTGACCAGTTGTTTAGAGAAACCTTTATCTTTCTGCATCATTCCCCACCATAACTTGCCTGCTTCTCTCTCAAGGTTTTCTGTCATATATGCCTTTTTTATTTGGTCATGCCCAGATTCAAAGAAACCAATCTTAATTCCCCATCTTTTCTTTGCAGCTTCTGCGGCATATCTGTATCCATCCATAAAGAAAACAATCCTTCTTCTGATAAAACGATTTGTTAAGACATTTTCTTTACAGAATTTCAAATCCTTTAGCAGTATTTCCCTTTCATTCTTTCCAGAAATACTCATAAACGGGTTTGTAAGTTCAATCTTGTTTTTCATTTTCTCTTAAGAAGTTTAATAATGCCTTTATTAGCATCCACTTCAACATTTTCGCCATCCTTCAATAATCTAGTTGCATTCTTAGTTCCAATAACGCATGGCAACCCCAATTCTCTAGAAACTATAGCCGCATGACACGTTATTCCGCCTTCATCAGTTATTACTGCAGCAGCCTTCTTCATCAAAGGAACGAATTCAGGTCTTGTCATAGATGTCACAAGTATATTCCCAGGCTTGAACTTATGAAAGTCTCTCTCGCTTAATATTATATTAACTTTTCCTTTCACATGCCCCCTGCACCCTATATTTCCTTTAATTTCCTTTATTCCGCCGATTGTTTTGTCCATGGCGTCAAATAACAATCGTTTAACCTCTTCAATATCTCCAACTTCATAACTAATTTCTTTACTCCTCCAGTAAGTTGTAATTCCCTGTTTCCTATTTTCAATTTCTTCTGCATAATTCTTATCTTTATACAGCCCAAACATAAAGTCATAAGGAGATAATACATAATTAATGTCATTTGAAGACATTTTCTTTCTCTTAAAGATTTCTCTTGATATATTTGAAAGCAATGTTAATGCTTTCTGCAAAGATTCCTTTCTAATATCCCTCACATACATTGCGAGCTGCATAAATTCTAACAAGGATACTAAATCTCTTGGTAATTTATCTTTGTATTCATCAACTTCTTTCTTATTACTAGCTAGATCCAAAAGTATCTTTTCGTATTCTGCTCTAATCTTATTTATTCCGCCTTTTTCCTTTATAGTTTTCTCCAACAATTCTTTTATTTTTTGTAGTCCTGGGGCTACAAAATAATCGCATAATAACCATTGCATTTTGTATAAATCCATCTTAGAGGCCATTTCTAATAGCAATTTGTCCATGCGCATCACAAAAGAGTCAAAACTAGATTTAGAGCCTATGGCAAAAAAATCATCAAAGATAATTTTGTCTACTTTTAAATTATTAAATAATTCTCTTACTAAATCTTCATCTAATCCCTCACAAAAGATAGTTGCAGCTAATAATCTGCTCCCTAAATGACAAATTCTTTTTGCTAACTTATCGATTTCTTCATAATCTAATTCACTCAATTTCAGAGGGGAATTACTTTCGTACAATTGATTTATTTCTTTCTTAAAATCTTCAAAATCATTATTCTCTTTAAATTCACTCTTTTTATCTAATTTGAGATATTTTAGAAAACTCTCTCTAGTACAATCTTTATATATCTCTAAATCAAAAAAAATTACGCCATATTTCCCATGATTTAAGAATGCAAACGATTTAAAATCAAAATTGTAATATTTATCTATATAAGGAGAAAATCCTGCAGTGAAAGGGCTACAGTATAAAAGTGTGGAAAAATTGCCTTCTTGCTTGGTAATATCCCTTCCCCTCATATCCGCTATGAATTTCTCAGCCAGTTCTATGTTTTTCATAGTATTCTTCACATATTTCACTTTATAATTTTAATTATGCCTTTATTAGCATCTACTTCAATGAGGTCACCTGTTTTTATCATTGAAGTGGAGAATTTAGTCCCGACAATACACGGAATTCTTAATTCTCTACTAATTATGGCTGCATGAGAAAGCAACCCGCCCTCATCAGTCACTATTGCAGCTGCCTTGTTACATGCCTCAATAATTTCAGGACCGGTTGTTTCAGTTACAAGCACCTCTCCTTTTTTCATACTTCTAATTAAACCTTCAGTTTTGCCAAAATCTTCAAGCGTATACTCCAAAACTCTCGCTTTAGCAGTTATCTTCCCCTTATTAGCTATAATCCCTTTAATTTCGCTTCCTGTTTCAGCCTCCTTATGGATTCTTTCAATTACCTTTCTCCCTTCCTTGCCTGAAAGATAACTAAATTTTACCCCATCATAATACATGGCATATTCAGTAGCGCGTTCCTGCATTTTTTCTTCAGTTAGTCTAAATCCTTCTGAAATTTTATATATTTCCCCTATAGAATGCAAATATAAGGTCTCAAATGAGGTATTGTAGTCTTTAGCTATTTTTTGCAAATAATTTTTAAGAAGACTTTCCGGATAGAGAGCAATTTCATTGATTTTTTGCCTGAAGAAGAATTTCATTTCTCCTATTTTTTCCACTTTGTTCTTTAAAGAGGAGTCTTTTTCTGATTCTGCAAAAGCTTTGTCAGTAGAAAAATGCTCTAGCGGAGAATAATAAGTAAGAAGGAGTTTCAAGTATTCAAAGAAATCTTTTATTTCATTTCTAGATAATGCTTCTCTACCCTGAATCTTTTTCTTAAATTCTTTTGATTTATCTATAAGTTTCTTATAATTCGCCTCAAAACTTTTAATCCATTTATCGTCCTTTATATTTTCTAAACCTTCATGCAGAGCTTTATCATAACTTTCTTTTGGAAAATAGGAATACCAAAAACCATTCACGTAACAGTAAAAAGGTTTATGTGTGGTATAAGCCTGCATAAGAAAATCAGATATAAGATAGGGAAGCTCTTTAAATCTATAAATAAAAACATAATCTTTATGATCCATCTTAATTATCCTCCTTTGTTAATTTAATAATTCCCCTGTTAGCATCTACCTCTATTTCCTGCCCATTCTTCAAAACTTGCGTAGCAAGTTTTGTGCCCACTACACATGGAATATGCAATTCCCTGCTAACAATTGCCGCGTGACAGACGATCCCACCCTCATCAGTTACTATAGCTAAACACTTCTTCATAGCTGGCACGTAGTCGGGCGAAGTAGCATAAGTAACCATTATGTCGCCTTTGTTCACTTTCTTTAAATCTTCTTTATTCAATACTAGTCTAACTTTCCCTTTTACTATGCCTGGAGAAGCTGCCAGGCCCGTTAGTTCCTTAGTTTGTTCTTTCTTTGCTTCTTCTATAGTTAGTTTATTCTCCTTTAGCTCATCTGCAAGTTCGTTAACCGATATTAACTTAGACTTTCCATACAAAGTCGCCAAAGCGACTCCTTCTTTTCTTTTTTCTATATTGTCAATTTCCTTTTTGCTTAGTTTGTCTATTCTATAGGCTTCACTCGGAGTTAACAGATTTATCAAATGCTTATATTTAGGATAATTCTCTTCTATAAATTTTGTAAAAACCCTATCTCCGTCATCAGAATATTCTTGTGTTTCTTTTCTTACTTTCAAAGCTTTTTCCCTAAGTTCTCTAGGCATATTTTCTCTATCCGGAATAACAAAAATATAAGCCATAGGCCCCCACCAATTAGTCCAATTTTTATAATATTCTTCAAGTTCTTTAGTATTCATAATCTTCTTCCCTTTCAAGTAAGGCAATAATTTATTCCAATACTGATAAAAATCCGATATAACTTTATCAAGAAGTTTAGGTTTATTAGCTATTCCTTCAGTTATTTTATTAAATATAGTTTCTAATTCTTTCAGATCATAATAAACTTCTAAAACTCCTAATTTATTCAATGAAAAAATCATATTCTCTATATTTGTTCCAGGAATATACTTGTCAAACAAGTCCCTATTTGCCTCGTTCCATACATGGGCATAAAATAACGAGTGTTCCCGGCTCATATATTTTGATAGCTTTAGTTCTTTTTCCAATTGTATATCTTTGATATACTTCTCAAAATCTTCATTTTTACCTAAAGGTAAAATTCTGTCTTCTAAAAGCAAGGCTCTTTCTCTGGATTTCAATTTTTTCTCTATTATACTCTTATTTTCAATTAATTCTTCATAGGAATAATAATCGAAACGGTCCCTTTTCACAAGTTCCTTTAGATTTTCCCAGATAGTATAAAAAAGTTTTTCCGTTTCTATTCTAGCCTGAAGTGATTCCTTCTGTAACGGATGATCTGGCATATCTCCCAAAACAAAAACTATAACAAATTCACTTATTGTTTTTGTTATAAACTCTTTGTCAAGAACTAACTTTTTATTCTCCTTGAATTTTTTGTAGTTTTTCCTATAATTTTCTATTATTTCCGCTAGTTCTTGTTCAGGTTTGGTCCTGATTGCCTTCTTTATTTTATCTAAGTTATTTTTTTGTGTAAATGCCTTGAATATCCCATTTTCATACAATGCGAAAACTTTTTTCCCTGTGTTTTCATCCATATCTAAAATATTATACGCTTCTAGATGTCCCATATGCCAAATATAAAACATACTTAAGGGAGCTTCTCTTTGGTATTCGAGTTCAAAAGTTTCTTTCATTTTGCTCTCTCCAAGACTCTAACAATTCCTTTCTCTGCATCAACCTCAATAAAGTCTCCGCTTTTTATTGCCTGAGTAGCTACCTTTGTCCTTACAATGCATGGTTTTTTCATTTCTCGTGCTACTATAGCTGCGTGAGAGGCAATTCCACCTTCATCTGTTACAAAAGCTATTGCTTTCTTTAAAGCAGGCAAGAATTCAGGAGTGGTCATAGCAGTTACTAGTATCTCTCCTTCACTAATTTCATTAGCTCTTGAATAACTCATAATTTTTCGAGCAATACCTCTTACTTTACCTTTGTAGGCAATTTCTCCTCTAAACTCTTTTATTTCAAGACTTTTTGGCCTTTCTATCTGGATATTGAATATTTTCTCAATATCTTCTACGTTCTTGTCAACAAATAATTTATCATTAGCATAAAAGTATTTTTTCTTTCTTTTCTCTAATTCTTCCTTGGGAGGAATTTTCTTAGAAAATATCTCTTCAGTTAAAAGAAATAAAGACAACTCTCCTAGCTCGGGAAAACACTTCTTCAACGACTTTCTAATAACTTTGTCAGCCTGGTCACCTGTTTTATCGGTAAAGGCAAGGCCCTCCTTACTCCTCCTAAATTCTCTGCTATCTCTTGGCAGCATATCTGCTAAAAAGTATATGGCTTCGTAAATTGACCATCCTGATTGGTAATCCTTAAGGAAGCTTACAAAGGAGTCATACTCCAGTGTTTTTTCCTGTTGGCAAATAGCATCTACTTTCTCATAAATCTTAAAGTATACACTAACAAACTTTTCCACAAACTCCTTATCTTTTTTCATCTGAGTCTTCAGTTCGTTTACAATCCAGTCAAAACCTCTTTCATCCATATAACAATGAATTGTTTCTTCTGTTCTTTCAAATAAAATATAGGGGACATATGGCTGTTGCTTCTCTGTCCATATTCTGGGATCTGTGCTTTCTCCTTTGCACCATATTTCAATATGAGGCAGACAGAAATCCCTTTTATGTTCGACCCTCAAAATTATAGTGTTTTCTTTCATTCTAATATCTAATCCCTTACATTTATAATCTTCACTATAAACTTCCACTAACGTCTAAATTACACATTATTTTCCTGAACATTGTAAAAATGTCGATTTACTTAAAAACTAAGTCGATTTGAATACAAGGTTAAACTTCCTGCCAGGATTGTATTATCTTATATGTAAATTTATTTTTCTTAAGGAAAGATATCAGTTTAGAAGCATGTTCTGAGGGGATAATAAAAACTCCTCTAGCTAGTTTTCTCCCATTATATTGTTTAACTAGCCCTTCTTTTTCGTAGATTTTGTTCCCAACCCTTTGCTTATAACCATACAGCGACCTCCATATAGAGACATTCTTGCTTCTTTTAGTGCCTGGGTTAACTAAAAATAAATAAAAATGCTGTAATTTTGGCGCACCATGGTATTTTCCATATAAAGTTATTCCATTTGCAATTAAACTTCTTTTCAAGTCGTCCCATTCTTTTATTTTCCCAATAGTTAGATGAAACTCATTTTTTACCTCCAAAAGTTCCCAATATTTTTTTACTTTTACACTACTATAGAACTTTTCTTTTATTTCATTTATTCTTTCTTCTAAAGTTGAGTCTATCGTTTCTATGAAAAGATCAACATCACTGTCTTTTTCTGCTTCGCCCCTTGCAACAGATCCAAATAAGATTATTTGTACGACGTTATCGCTTTTCTCCCCAAGTTTTTCCATTAAAAATGATGAAAAATCCTGTGAATACGCTATTAATTTATAATTCATATTTGGTAACCTCCTTAAAGAATTCTTTGAGTTTATTGAAATCTTTGACTAATTTATTTAAAACTTCATCTTCTTGTCTTTTTCCATAACAGAGTTTATTTCTAACTCCTTCTATATTAGTTATTAAGGAAATTATTTCTTTTTTCCTAGGAAACTCAAAAGGCAATCTTTCTTTCATCTTTCTTTCAGAAGTGAATAACTCATGCTTGATCATAAAACCAGGGTTTATCAAATTATTTTTATGTAAGATTATTTCAAGCATATCTATGGCTCCTGCAGAAGTATGAAATCCTAATGTTCTCTGCTTTTCAGTCAAGCCTTTTGTTACTGCTTCTTCTATTTCCCTTATGCTTTCCTTTAAACTCTCAAGATGGTTTTCTATTTTCATACTATTCTTTATGTTACTTAGTATATAAATCTTTCGTTACTTAGTCACATAAGGTTTTATAATTAGTATTCATACTTTCTTTATTATCTTAACAATACCATTCGTGGCGTCAACCTCAATATAATCGCCATCTTTCAGTATTTGCGTGGCTCCCCTAACTCCAACGATGCAGGGAACTTTGAGTTCCCTTGAAGTTATAGCTGCGTGACTTACTGCACCTCCATGCTCTGAAATAATTGCTCCTGCTTTCTTCATTGCAGGAGTATAGTCCGGCATAGTTGCAGATGCAACCATAATCTCTCCCTCCTTAAGTAGAGGTATATCTTTTCTGCTCCTGAATATCCTGACATGCCCCTTGACTTTACCTGCGTAAGCTACCTGGCCTTTTAGTTCATTATTGATGGGTTGTTTGACTTTTTCAATTTCAACATTAAACTCCTTAGCTACCTCTTCAAAATTATCATACAATTTATTATTTGTATAGACATATCCCTTAATCCTCTTTTCTAGAATGCTCTTATCAGGGATATTGCCGCTTAATGCCTCCTCTAATAAAATTACTTTTAGATAATCTTTATGCTCGGGAAACATTTCTTGAAGGGAATTAGTTATGGTTGCGATTATGCCTGGAGTAAAATGCTCTGTCTCCTTTCTAACTTTGATGGCTTCTCCTAGAGGTTCATTCTTTTTATCGTAATATTCAACCATCCAATACATACATTCCATCCATGGCCAGAAATCTTTCAGCTTCTTGATAAATTGAGCAAATTCTTTTTTGTTAAGCGCAGGTTCAGTGTCAATTATTTTCTTGAGGTCATTATAATGTAATAAAGTCTCTCTTTTCATTACTTTCGGGTCTGTTTCTCCGGCTTTCTTAACCTTCCAGTCCCTGCCCTTTGGATCAAAATAAGCATACAACATTCCTTCCTTACCTACAATATACCAATAAGGCCAAATAGTGAAAGTCTCTTTAAACCACGGAGATTTTCTCAGGGTTTCACCTTCAAATAATATCTCGCCAACAATAAGGGGAGCATCAAAATGCCCTAATTCTTCAAGTATTGTTTTCATTTTCTCTCCAGGATTTTTATCTTTCCAGTCTCAGTATCTACTTCGATCAGATCTCCATCCTTTATCTTTACTGTTGCAGATTTCACTCCAACTAAACAAGGAATATGCAGCTCCCTGCTTACAATAGCAGCATGAGATAACAGCCCTCCTAATTCAGCAATAATTGCAGCAGATCTTTTCATTGCAGGTAATAGATCAGGATAAGTCCTTGAAGAAACCAATATCTCTCCCTGTTTTACTTTTCCCATTTCAGTGTGATCTTTAACCAATCTAGCAATGCCTTTTACTTTTCCTTTACTAAAGGCTATCTCACCCTTAAGCGGAGAAGTATCATTAGTTCGAATGCTCTTTAGAGCATTTCCTATTTTTCTCGCTTCCTCCCCTGAATACATTTCAATCTCCTCTCCACCCAATATACACACAGTCGCATCCTTTCTTTCTTCAATAATCTTCTTATCTATTATTTTGTTTTCTAGCAATACCTCTTTAATTTCTTCTTTAAGTAAAAACTTTGTTTCGACTAGCCCTAATCCAATTCTCTTGGCTATTTCTTCATAGATATTTCTAGAATAAAAGATATATTCCATAAGTTCGTCAACTAAAATTCTTCCTAGTTCAGCACTAGTAATTGCAAAATAAACACTCCTCTTTTGGTTCTTGGAGGATTTGGATAAAATCTCTTTTAAAACTCTGGTTTTTTCTTCTTTCTTTTCCTTCTTATCTACTTCTCTTTCTTCAAGAATACTTCCTAGTCTATCTTTAAAACTTAACAAGTTATTTATATCGGCAATAACACTTTCAATTCCTTTAGGGGGATTTATAATTGCTGCGTCAAGCCACCCATATTTTTCTAAAATCGCATCTATATCCTCTCTTAAAGCATTGTCCTTTTTGAGAAGAGCATGGTCCACCACACTAATTTTTCTTTTCAATAACGAAAACGCCAGTCTTCCAACTTCTTTCTCATATTCAAGTAATGGAAACACTCCAGTAGATCTAAGCAAAATTTGTGAGGTTTTGTTGACATCATATTTTAATGCTTTCAGGACTACTTCTAGTTCTTTAAAGATAAAATTAGTCCCATAATTAGTAAAAGTTACATCAACCATCTCAGATCCGTTTTTCTCCCAAAATTCAATACATTTTTCAAGCTCTTTAAATAGTTCATCTTTGGTTAGAGATTTTAAATCTACACTTTTAATGCGTCTTCTTTCACTAGCAATATCTGTCAGCCATTTTCTCATTTTTCTCTCCCATGCCTCAATTTTCTGATCGCTTTCAAGGGCATCGCGTAGAATTCTCTTACCAATTTCAAATATTTTCTTTTCTTCAACGTATATTTCATAACCTGACTTCTCAAATACAAGAACCATTCTCATATTATCATCAAAAAATCCTCTCTTACGGGGGCCGACCATATGCATGTGATTCAAATATGCTACATCTAAAGGATATCCACCAGGCACATGCTCCATAAATAAATAATCCTTGGGATTTACTTTGTCTGAACTTAAGCTACCTAGTATCTTAACTAAACCTCTGTCCGCGTCTACTTCCACTTCCATGCCGTCTTTCAAGACATGTGTTGCGATTTTAGTCCCTATCACACAAGGTTTCTTTAGCTCTCTTGCTACAATAGCAGCATGGCAGAGTTGCCCGCCTTCGTCTGTTATGAAGGCTCCCGCGAGTTTCATTGCCGAAATAAAATCTGGAGTAGTCATAGGTGACACGATAATGTCTCCACTTTTGACCTTAGGTAAGTCTTCCTTTGTAAAAACAAGTTTTACTTTTCCTCTTGCTTTCCCTTTGTATCCTATTTGACCTTCCACACTTTCAATATTTTCTGGAGCCATGGGCACATTGAAAATATTTTCTTTGGCTAATTCAGTTATACTATTCAAATAGATTTTACCTGTGCAATCTTCAACAAAATGATCTTTTTCGAATATTACTTTTTTATTTCCTTTTACATAGTTGCTTAACTGAGTGAAATTTAACATCTTGATTTGTTTTAGAGTCAAGTCTTCAGATAACAAAACAGATCTAACGAATTCATCGCTTTTGTTCCAAATATCATCCTTTTCTCTCTCTTCTTTGCTCCATTTGGTCACTTGAGAAGGCCATCCTTCGCCCATAGAAGACATAAACATAACATAGTTTGAGAATCTAAAATCGTTGAATAAATGACATAGAGTGATAACGTCTTGTGCTTTAGGGTTTTTCTTAGTCACTAATTTTCTAATTTTGCCTGTGATATTTTCATAATCCTGCATTGTTTTTTCAAGCAGTTTTCTATCTTTAAGCAATCTATCCTTAGTGAAATTTTCCCAATATCGAGAAGCTTCTTTATTCATCCAGAATTCAATAGTCCCATTAATATATTGTTTCAACACCGGGCTATCTAAAATTGTATTCTTGGAACCTTTTAATGCTTCTGGAAAATTGTAAAAACCTGCAGAAGCAAGTAGAAAGGGTATGTCTCTAGAAAATGCTTTTTCAAACGTAGGAGTCTCTTCCCCCTTCTTTAATATTCTGACTGATCCTTCATTAGCATTGACTTCAACTCTATCGCCGTTTTTTAAGGCTCTTGTGGCTATTCTTGTGCCGATAACGCAGGGAATCTTCAGTTCTCTACCCACAATAGCGGCGTGGCATAACATTCCCCCTGCATCTGTTACAATAGCTTTAGCTTTCTTCATCATAGGAACAAACCTTGGATCAGTCATGCCTGTAACTAAGACTTCGCCTTCTTCTATAGTTTCATCTTTAGAGAATTTTTTAATTATCCTCACAGTTCCTTGCACTATTCCGGGAAAAGCACTAGCTCCCTTTATAATTTCATCTGAAAATTCATGCAATTTTTCATCAATCTCTCTGGCTTTTTCTCCTGACAAAATAATTTGTTGAGGGTTTAATACAATAGCAGAGAAAATAGTTCTCTTCTTTAGATCTTCTCTTGAAGGCAACCTTTTGTTATTAAGATAAATTTCTAGCTCAGGAACAATAAGGGCTTCAATTTCATTGATGCTCGTACCTTCTTTTTTAGCAATAGAGTCAAGCATTTTACTACACACATCACTAATCTTAAAATAAATGTCCTCGGAATATTTTCTAGAGTCTTCTAGCATCTTTCCATGCTTTTCTATAAGTTCAAAATCCAAAGCATTAACAGTTTCTTTCACTCCCATGCTATATGCAGCGAACTTTCCAAAAACTTTTCTTAATTCTTTGAAGTTCTTCTCCATAAGCAAGTCTTTAGGATTTTTTGACAATACTGCTCTCATCTCATCGCTGGATTTTTTTAATCCTTCAGACAATTCCCTTAAGAATTGGGTATTCTTTTTAGCGCCCTGAGCCAAGGTTTTGCTGAAAGAATCAAGTTCATTAGAGGCAAAGTATCCAGTAGCGACTCCCTCACTGTAGATCACTAAAGCTTTAGTAAGAGAAACCCCTAAGTATTTCTTTATTTGCTCTAGTTCTAGTCCTAAAGAATTAAAAAACAGAGAAAACTTTCCTTCATAGTTTTTAGTCCATTTCTCTTTTTTTATCCAATCAACATCATTGTCAGATTTCTTTAATATCCTTATAGTACCTTTTTCAGTGTCAAGCTCAATTAAATCGCCATCATTAAGAACTTTAGTAGCATAATGTGTCCCAACTATGCACGGAATGTTAAGCTCACGAGCCGTAATGGCTGCATGCGACAACAAACCCCCTACATCAGTAATTATCGCACTGGCTTTCTTTAATGCACCCATCATTTCAGGAGAAGTAGTCTGAGACACTAAAATATCTCCCTCTTGCATTTTATCTGTTAACTTATTTACAGAATCCAAATCAGAATAGTCCATATTAATAACCTTTACTCTGCCTTTCTTCTTGCCTTGACCATTGGCAGTTTTTCCAGAGATTGATTTTTCACTGAAGCTATTTACCTCTTTGTCAAAATATTTTATAATAGCTTCTTCGTGTCCATTCTCATAAAAATAGAAGATTGAGTTTTTATCTTTATAACTAACAAAGCTCTTTTTTCTGTTTTCTATTGTTTTTTTAGCAACTCTTTTACCTGAAAATAAATCTAGAACTTCGTCTCTTCTATATTGCTTAATATCTTCCTGTTCTATACCAAATTTTTCGCTTAATCTACTAATCAAAACTCCGAAATAACCTCCAGAGTCAAAATAAACTGGACCCAGTTCTGACCTTATTTTGTTTTTGTAATTTTCAATGAGGAGGATATTTTTTTGCGCATTCTTGTCTTTTTTTGATTTCTCATATGTGGCGTCCCAAAAATTGAAATCAAAATACGCATAATTTTCGCTTAATAGTGATAATGTATTAATGATATGTTTTGCGTCTTCCACGTTAAACTCTTTTATTTTAGAATATTTTGCCGTTTCCGTTTTAATGTCCGTTACAATTCTGTTTAAAGTATTTATCTTATTTTCAGTATCTTTAATTGAATATTTCAAGCCAATTTCATTCATTTCCTTAATTGTTTGCTTTGACATAAAAGCTCTAATAGAACCTTTAGAATAAATAGATAGACTCTCCTTGGGCATATAAAAATCATCTACAACATCTTCAAATAAGGGGAAGGTTCCCTGCGTCTGAAAAGTCAGGACATAATCTTCTGCTTCAAGTTGTAATGGCTTTTCTACTGCATTTTCTAATATTTTTACTATGCCCCTATCGGCATCAACTTCAACTAAATCGCCATCTTTAATTAGTTGAGTGGCGATTCTTGTTCCTATTATACAAGGCTTCTTCAGTTCACGTGAAACTATTGCAGCGTGAGAGGCAATGCCTCCTTCGTCTGTAACTATCGCGGCAGCTTTTTTCATTAAGGGAACGAACTCCGGGCGCGTCATTCCGGTAACTAAGATTTCTCCTTCCTCAAATATAGAAAAATCTTTTTTGTTTATAACAATTCTTGCTTTACCCCTAGCTATACCCCGAGAAGCAATCTCACCTTTAATTCCACCTTCTTGATGTTTATCCTTATTTTCATCTAATAGTCGCTTATTGATTAGTTCTAGATCTTTGTGGAAGTCTTCGTAACTTTCTTCCCAGCGATTATCTCCATAATATAGACATTCATAATTCTCTTCTCTCTTCTTAATTTTGTCAAGTCTACTCATGACATACTCTTTTCCCTTGAGAATCTCAAACATAAAAGAGTTATAAGCTAATTCTTTATCAATGCCCCAAAACGAGTATAAATTTTGGACTAAATTCACAATAAGTGCATCACATTTATTAATTAAAGTTTTTCGATCGTCTCTTAGAAAATTACTCCAATCTAGAAAATCTGCTATCTTACTTTCTTCTTTTGATAGTTTATCTTTTGCTTTTGCTTTTTTTGATTTACGTTCTTGCAGTTGCAATTTATGTTCTTGCATTTCCGCTGAAAGCCTTTTAATGTCAATATTTTTAATTTTCTCTCGCACCTCCTCTTCAGAAGGTATATGCGTGTAATTTGTATAGACATGCTGAAGAGAATTAATAGACAATCCTTTTTTTAGGCTTTTAAGTATCTCTTCGTTATTTCTCACATCAAAAGATAAAAACTCTGCAATATTAGCAACATCTTCAATTTTTCTCCATTCTATTTTTAATTTTTTCTCAGCAAGAATATTTACAATAAGATCTTTATCAAGAGTATCTAAAAAAAGAGTATATGCGACAAGCTCATTAAGCAAATTATATATCTTCGTCAAATCTTGAAAAATCAATTTCTCAGACCTTTCCTTTTTTAGAAAGTATTTCTCATATTCTTTATTAATTTCCGATTTAATTTCATTATATTTTTTGTTTACCTTAGAAATCTTTATCTTTCCATCCAGATGACCTTCAAAGGTCATTTTCGAAGATCTTTGATATTTTTCAAGGCTTATTAGTCCTTTCATCGACGGCCCACTTTTATACGCGAGCGCAGGATAAATGTTTGTTCTTTTGCCATTTTCGTCATAGTAGTTAAACCAATCTACAAGAATTATTAAGGGGATAAAATCACTCTCAAATAACATAATTTTTTCATTACCTAATTCTTCTAGAAATCTTTTACCGAGTGAATCTTTTTTTTTAACTTCCTCGCTAGGCGGTTCTTGCGGAGTTAAAGTTGTAATGGGTCTGCTTTGCACAATGTAGAACTTGCCTTTTTCTCTCGCCCATTCTATATCGCAGGGAAAACCATAATGCCCCTCTATTTTCAATATTAGTTCGCTAAGCTCTAGAATTTCTTCATCTGTTAGTTTTTGCTTATCTCCATTTTTAACTGACTTCCATTCATTTCCGCCACCTTCCACTCTATACATCCCTTTTTCCTGTTCAGCGATATTCTTGTCAATGAGTCTTCTTGGCTCTTTCTCAACAACATAGCTATCAGGAGTTATCTGCCCGGATACAATTGCCTCTCCTAAGCCATATCCTCCTTCAATGATCAATTGATTGTAATCCTGCGTTACAGGATGAACTGAAAAAGCAATTCCAGAGATCTCCGACTCGACCATTTTTTGTACAACTACCGCAACAGAGATCTCTGTTCCGTGCAAATTCTTCTCAAACCTATAAAAGATAGCTCTAGGGGTAAATAAGGACGCCCAGCACCTCTTTACATTCTCTAGCAAGGTTTTATCAGTAGTATTTAGAAAAGAATCTAATTGTCCAGCCCAGGCAGCGCTAGCTGAATCTTCACTCGTTGCGCTTGATCTGACTGCAACATACTTTGAGTTTAGCTTTTTAAAGTATTTTTCAGTTTCAATTGCAATGTCTTTAGGCATTGCAGCATTCAATATCAGAGCCTGTATCTTTTCAGAGGCTTGCTCAACAGTATTGATGTCTTCATGATTCACCTTGTGTAATATAGAATCTATCTCCGCATCCAGGTGCGTTTCGTCAATAAACCTCTCAAAAGCGCCAGATAAGATTACATAACCCGGAGGTACAGGTATTCCTGCCTGCGTCATTTCCCCTAAAGAGGCGCCCTTGCCCCCAGCTATAGCAACATCATGTTTAGTTAAATTTCTGAAAGTCCTTATTAATTCCATATTATTGGAAATGATTTGCCATTCTTAAGTTTTTCTTTACTAGGATAAATTGATAACTAACTACTTGCCTTTAGCCCATTTCTTCAAAGCAGCATACTCCATTGTACCACAAACCGCCTTTTTCGAATCTTCATTATAGAAATAGGGGACTCCAGTGCACTTTATTTGAGTGTTGCAGTTATCATAAATCTGTTTATTCTTAGAGTTGTGCCATATTTCAATTTTTTCGACTTTTACTTTCTCTTCTTTTTCCAGCTTCTCAATCAATGGAAACATCTCATGGCAATGGACACACTCTGTGCCATAAAACATCTGTAGCTTTCCCATGGAAATATAAATTCAAGTCAATATTTAAAGCTTAGGTAATGAATTTTACCAAAATAATGAGCTCTAAAATAATCCATAATCCGTAAACAACAACTATGGCCCTGTTTTTATAATAAATTCCATACACAAACCATAGTACTGCAACTAGTAAATAGGCCACCCACACGATCAAAAAGCTTGCGCTGGCAGAAAGTACCGAGTTTTTCCAGATATGAATTATCGCTAATATGATTCCGACTATCCCAAATAGATAAATAAATTTGCCCAGATCCCCGCGGGCATGTTGTTTTTTTCTGAGGTTTTCTTCAACTTCTTTGTTTACTCTCTCTCCAATATCAAGACTCCCTCTCTTGTCCATCTCCATCGGCATATTATTTAGCATTTTTACTCCTATTCTGCTTAACTGAAAAAAACAGTGTTAGAATTACTACCAAGAGAAAAGCTATAACTAAAACGGCTAGAGTCTGACTTTGCAGCGTACCTCCAGCAGGAGAAAGATAAATTCCAAATGGTTCAATCAAAAGGAAAAAAACTCCAAAAGTATAGGCGAGCAAGGTCATAAAAGGCAAATAGAAAAATCGTGTTCCCTCTTCCATTCCAGAATTCACAAAACAAAATATATAAACCTTTTTGGAAACATCAAGAATTAAAAATTCTTGAGTGTCCTCAAAATCATAGATTTTGACGGCACAAAGAGCTTTGCTTCTTTGTTGGCTCAAGAACTGCAGTTCTTGACATAGTTAGCCAGCTTTATCTCTGGTTAGTTCTTCTCTTTTATAATTTTGGTGGTCTTAATCATTTTTATTTTAGAACCCAGAGTGTCATGCAGATCTTTTGCTTCTGCAGAGTTCAATTCGATGATTCCAGAACTTCGCTCTCCCATAAAGCAAATATTAATGCTTTCTCTTTGAGGATTTATCAAGTCTTTCTTTATGATAACTTCTTTGATATGTCCACCAGTCTCCATCCTCACAATTCTTCCGTCCTTCATCTTCTTTGTTCGTACAATCATAAAAATAATGTTCTTTTTCAATTTATAATGATTATTGTAGTAATAAAGATGGATTTTTGTTATTACTCCTACGAACACTTAACAAAAAGTTATCAAAAAGTTATCAAACCCTACTCTTTTTTTGTTCAGTAAGATATTTTTCAAATTCTTGTTCCTGCTTTTGGTAGGCTTCAAAAACAGCAGACGCAACATCTCTTAGAGGGATGCCCTTGTCTCTAATACCCGGGATCATTAAAGGGCTAAAATTATCTATCATACGTTCAAACTCACCTAATCTGCCTGTCCTTTCTGCCAAATCTCCCAAAATTCCTCTTTGTATAATATAACTATGCCACTCATCACCTTCTCCCGACCTTACCCATAATTCATGATCTTCTGTGCTAACAACTTCATCTCTCTTTCCAGGTTCAGGGCTATGAAGATAAGTTACTTTTATTCTATCGCTTACATATAACGGAGTATTAACATCCATGAGAATTAACTCTTCTTTCCTTTTTTAAACATTATTATACTGCTGCGTACAATTCAGCAGAAAGTTCCGATTCTATTTCTCTTCTCATACCTATCTTTAAAGACGGAGAATCTTCCTTCCAATTTTTCTAGAGATTCTCGCACAGTTGTCTGAACATCGCAGTGATAAACTCCCCGAGCATATCTCCTATTTTTTCTATCACTTGCTCTTTGTAAGAAAACATACGCCATCCAGGCATCGTCTCCATCTTCTATTTTCCCCAGAGATTCCGCAGCTTCATGCTTGGCTACGATACTGGTATCAAATTTTACTGCAGAAATGAGCCTTTCTGCCAAGGGAACTTGTAAATCCGCAATTACAAAGGAGGCTTCATGCCGAGTTACAGCACTGGGATGAAATAGAAGGATATCTCCCAAGTCTCGCCAAGTTCTGGGATCTGCAAAAGTCTCAGAAGTCACATCTCCACTCCCATATTGAGAGATTTCTGCTAATCTACCCTTGCCAATATATGACAGACACGTGTGTTTCATGTGTAAAACTATAACTCATATCTATCCTCAAGATTTATTTTTAGCTTAGAAAGAATAGGGTTAGAGATATTCGTTCTCACAGATTCTATCTTTATATCGGGTATGATCTTGGTCAAGTATTTCTCTATCAAAGTAATACTTTCTCCATGTGGAACTGCAAAGCGTACTTTTTTCTCATTTTTCTCGTGGTTTTCTACTAAGATATTTCTATTATTCTCTAAGCAAAGCTTTCTCAGTCTTCCTCGTAGCTTTACGCTCTGCAAGGGGTTTGACACAGAGGTGAGTTCGTAAATATCCCATTTAATAAGTGGAGAGAACATACTCTAATAATTAGGCAGAAGTTAATAAAATTATCTAATAATTAACGCCGACGGGAGGAATCGAACCTCCATATCGTGAGAAAGTAGTTTTCAAGACTACCGGGCTACCACTGCCCAACATCGGCATTATCAAATCAAATAATAAACGCCTTATAAAGCTTTAGAATTTTAATAATATAACTTCTCTCAAACTGCGTTACTAACTAAAGATATTGTTTGGTTGAAAATAAAAAAATAATTTAACCAAACAATGCACTAAGTCCTGCAGCACTCTCTACAGCTTTCTCTTCCTTCTTTTCTTCTTTCTTCTCAGCCTTCGCTTCTGCGGCTGGAGCTGCTGCCATTGTGCTTGCATTTGCAAGTTCGCTTGCGATATCTACGCCGTGTAAACTTGCGATTAAACTCTTTACTTTTGCGTCATCAACATGTGCGCCTGTAGCATGAATTACTTTTTTTAAGTTTTCTTCAGTTACTGGTTGGCCAAGCTTGTGCAAAAGCAATGCTCCGTATATATATTCCATTTATGCTATTTCCTCCTTACCGTTTTTATCATTGAATATTTTCTCTATAGCTTTTTCCTGCATTCCTGCTTTACCAATAAGGAATGAGATAGTTTCTTTGCTAGTATAAGCAATATTAACTGCAAAGCCTAAAGCTTTGGAGATGCTCATTCTAAGTCCTTCTAAGGTTCCTGGCTTGTCAATGTTTATCTCTGCATAGATTTTATCATCTCCCGCATCATAAGCAGCAACAGGGATAAATCCAACTTTCATTGGCATTATTTTTAATTTTCCTAGAACATTAGAAGCTTTATCGCTGATCTTTTCTCCCTTCTTTACAAGAGTCATACTGTTCTTAATGGCAAGTTTACCGCCTTCAACTGCAACTTTAAGTCCAACAGCTCCTAATTCGGAAATTGCAGGTCCTGGCACCATATCTGTAGGCCCAGGTTCAATATCAATATCTTCAGGAGCAATATCTCCAGCTTTTGCTTTTGTTGGGGTCTGGCTATCCATCAATATGGAAGCTAATTCAAAAGCATCAATATTAGAAAACATTAAAGCAACGTCAGAGGTGATCATTTCTTTTATGCCTTGTAATGCGCCTTTCTCTACAGAAGAAATAGCTCTCAGTGTTAGAGATTTCTTAGCAACAACTATTTCTGCTTTTCCTCTCAAACTTTTCTTCATTGCCTGAAATTGCGAAGAAGGCAATCCTTTTGTAGAAACAATCAGAAGTGTTTTGTTTTTCTTAACCTTATCTATAATATCTTCAACTACTTTTTTCTTTCCTTCGGGAACACTTTTTATCTTTTTATCTTCTACTTTTTCCTTTTTCATTTTAGACCTCGACTTTTATCGGTTTTGTCATGCTGAATTTTATCATAACATTTCTTATGTTATCTCTCTTCTTTGGAAGGGAATTTTCAACAGAAGTGTAAATTGATCTTATATTTTCCATGATTTGTTTATCATTCATAGTTTCCTTCCCAACGCCAATCTTTATGCTTGCTTCTTTCAATCTAATTTTTAATGAGGTAGAAATCTTATCAACGGCCTTTTTTATTTCATCATCAGTTTCCTGAGTTATCATTCCTAGTTGTGGTGAAGGCATTTTTCCTACAGGGCCTAATACTTTTCCAAATGCAGTTGCAACTTTCGGCATCAGCGGTGCAAAAGCGATAAAGTAATCATATTTACTAACTAATCCCTTAAGGGCTTTCTTTTCTTTATACTTTGCAAATTCTAGTTCAGTTATAGTATCTATAATTTTAGATTTAGAATTCAAAAAAGCTGCTATTTTTTTATCCTTGCTTTTATGAGGAATATTAACTACAACGTTCAGCTGATCTCTCTTTAAATCAATGCTTTTTAGATTTATAATTAAGTCTACAGACTGATTAAATTTCCTTTTCTCTGTTTTTCTTAGTTCTATTAATGCTTCTTCTAGTTTCATTTTTTATCTCTCCGTATTGAAAAATGAAGCTCAAAATTTCTTGAATTTTGTTGTTTCATTTTGTGTCTCCTACGTCTTCCCTAGAGCATAGAATATATCTCTTTGGTACGTAGTCTTTTCGACATTTTACCTATTATTCAGGGGTTTTTAAACCTGACGCTTCCCCATACATTTATTAAAGAAAAGGCAAGCAAAATATCATGAGGGAAGAATTAGACGCAATAAAAAGCTGGGCTGGGTTATCAAGATACATTCAAAAAAGTAAAGTTGGACCAACTGAGGCGGATAGTTTCGTTCGCCTAGTAAAACTTCTTTATATAATTTAAAAGAAAACAGATTTGAATTTTCTACTACTCATCCGCAAATTACAGAACCTCGATTAAGAAGTCTCGAAAGTAGCATGGGTATTTCCTTTCGACGTGTGGGTCGTAGATACGAGTATGAATCCAAATATTACTGGCAGCCACGAGTCGAAATGGGCATAGGTTTTGATGAAGCAGTCGTAAAATTAAAAGTTAAAAAAGGAAAAGAGATACATAAGGGCTATATTTCTTCTTAATTTAAAAAAGGAATTTATTCTTTTTTACAATAATTTATTTAAACTACAATATAAACGCTTCAATATGGTAGTATTCAAACCTTCTTTTGCTCCCAATGTTTCTAGCTGGGCTGCTTTAACAAGATATGTAGGGGCTAGAACAGATAAAGCTACTGCAGCTAGCTTTGTGCGTTTAGCAAAAGATTCTAGATATAATTGGGAATCTAGAAGATTTATCTTTGAGACTTATTACGCGTATAATACTTTGCCAAGATTAAAACATTTAGCTGAAAAAGTTGGCATAATGCATACTAGAGAAAGGTACGAAGGTGACGATATCGATGATTTTCAGGCCACATATCATTGGGATATTACTAATAAGTTAGGGGAAGGAATCAAAGAATCAATCCTCGAGTTAAAAGATATCCAGCATGAAAGACTCTTCTCAAATTTGCCTGAGAGATAGAATTATTTCTTCTTAGCAGGAGCTTTCTTCTCTTCTTTAGCGGCTGGGGCTTTCTTATCTCCGGCGGCTGGAGCAGCAACTTTCTTATCGCCTTCTTTACCTGCAGCAGGCGCAGCAGCGGCTTCAGCAGTAGCTGCAGTAGTTGCTTCAGCAGTCTTAGCAGCTTCTTCAGCGGCCTTTGCTTCTTCAGCGGCTTTCTTAGCCTTCTCTTGTTTAGCAATAACTTCTGCAAAGTGTTTCTTGATTTTTTCTTTCTTCTCTGGAGTTGGAGTAGTTATTTCTTCTCTTATCTCTCTATCATAAACTCCATTTGCAATATCTTTTTCAATGTCTTTTGGTTCTTTATTGTCTACTAGAACTCCCATCGAAACGCAAGTTCCAACAACAAGTCTTACGGCTCCTCTCAAATCTTTTGATAGTAAACTCGATTGTTTGGTTTTAGCAATTCCTAGAACAGTTTCAAAAGCTAAATTACCAACTTTAGTGGCTAAAGGAGATCCGCTTCCCTTTTCAGATCCAATTTCTTTCTTTATTAATTCGCCAACAGGTGGAGAGAAAACTTCAATCTTATAAGTTTTAGTTTTTGGATCAGCATCAACTTCAACAGGGACTTTCATTCCTTTATAGCCTGCTGTTTGTTTATTGACATCTTCAATAACTTTTCCTAGATTTACTCCCATAGGCCCTAATTGCTGAGCTATTGCTGGACCTGGTTTCATATCTCCGCCGTCGACAATTAGTTTTATTTTGACCATTTAATCTTCCCCGAAATCTATTTGTTCGTAAGTGTCCATTTCTTTCTTATCCTTAGTTTCTTCTTTTTCATCTTTTTCACGCCTTATAACCTTTACGTTATCCATCTTAACCGTAACAGGGATAGGTACACTCGCGCCTAGTAGTGAAACAACGACTTCTCCTTTGGTCTTATCGACTCTAGTAACTTTTGCTTGCTCTCCCTTGAATGTCTGTCCGATTATTTCAATAATATCTCCTATTTCAATATTCATTTCTTCTACTTTAGGTTCGATCATATTTTCTATTTCTTTATATTCAACAGTCTTGCCAATAATCCCTTTAACATACGGTAGATTAAATGCAGCTTCTTCAGCGCTTTCTCTGTCAGCAGCTTCAAGAATAATATATCCCTTTAATCCATGAGGCCTTATAGCAGAATAAACTGATAAATTCTTTTTAACAACTCTATCGCTAATCATTTCGATTGCTTTATCTTCCTTGTTTGTTGTGATCTTTATGATAAATATCATTTTTCGTAAGTTCCGACTACCTCCTAATCAATAAGAAGTAGACAAATATCTATAAAATTTTACCTTTTTAAATTTGTCGTTTTCTCCCTTTCCTCATAAATATCTTAATAAACTTACAAATGCTAAGATAATCATGGCTGATAGAGTAGGTATAGAGGGTATCGCGGAAAGATTAAAATTTGAAGATAGTCAAGGCAGGGAAGTAATAGGAAGAATAGAAGCCAATCTCGAATGCCCTAAATGCAAGACGCCCTCCCTCTATAGACATACTGCAACGGGAGGTAGCGGGGAAGATATCGTGAATTATAATGGAGCATGCTGTAGTGGTTGTGATTATCATGAAAGACTAGATACGTATCCGAATGCAGGCTCGCATAATCAAAACTCTACTACTCAAATTTCTCACTAGCTTTAAAGAGCATAACTAGCTCAACAATTCTCGCGGCAATCGCAACAACGAAACCTATCATAATAATATAAGTCGCTCCGGCAACGATATTTAATATCCCTGCAGCATGAGCATATTTTACTTTACGTTTAAGTTTCAATAATCCTACTCCAAATAATATAGAATACGTTCCAATAACTGCCATACTTACAACATAAACGATAATTGTAAATATCACAAATGCTCTAACTGCCTCTCCAAATAAATAATCTAAATTATCAATATCTACAAAAGGAATATTTGCTGCCTCTATCGCGCTTGCATTTTTAATAAACAAGGAGAAAGTCATAACAGTTCCAAATGCTAAGTATAAAATTAATAATCCAATGCCTATCCAGGACATTACACTAAGCAAAGTGCTCTTAAATTTATTTCCTAAAACAAGGAATCCATTTAAGAATAATATAGAGAAAGTTCCTCCAAGAATAATGCCTAAGAATGAAATAATCCATCGTATAGGAGAATTCTCTATTCCCAAAACCACAATAGGTGCAATAATCAAATAAATGCATAGGGCAACTATTCCCGATGCCGCTGCAACTTTAAGAGGTCTATTCATATTCCATTAAGGAAAAATCAAGTTATAAAGCTTACTTTTCGTCTATCTGTTTAAATTCCCAAGTCGGATCAATAAAAATATTTCCGTCAAAAGGTTTGATGCCATAGCAAGGGAATGAATCAGTGCCGTCAGGGTATATCACAGGAGGATCAATCATGAGATCATTCAAGGAGTTGCCATCTATTCTAACTGAAGGATTTGATTCCGAGGTAAATCTGGTAGGAGGGTAAAAAAGCGAATTAACTCCGCCTATATCTTGGCAAGTATTGCCATTTATCCCTCTAGATGATCCTTGATTTGGAAGAACAATCACTCTAGGGACATCTTCAAAAAAAGTACGTTCTATTGTTACAGAAGGTTCGCCTGAAAAAGAGAAACCCTGCCCATAATTATTCATGTTAAAGAAATCTGCATTTCCTTTAAATCCTGTAATTGTTCCATATTTAGCATTTCTACTCTCTTTAAAGCCTTCCGTTCTTGCAGATGCCCCACTTCTTACAATTGGAGAATCGTATTCTACATTGCGGGTATCAAATTGACTATCTCGTACAACCACGTCAAAGGAATTTGCATACGGAGGAATATTCATTCCTTTTCTAGGCAATAAAATATTTTTTCCATTTATATCAACATGAATCGTTCTTTCTCCACCCAGGGTAATTGTAGCGTTATCTCTCATTAAGAGAAGAGTTTCTAGAAACCCTCCTTCTGCAGGTTGAGTATCAACTCCAAGAGCATAGGGAACTAATTCATCAGTAAAATCATCTAGGAGTGCTTGAACTCGAGCTGTTTTCTGTCTTTCTCTATCCAAATCCTTTCTCAGGCTTGTTATCTCTTTTCCTTTTTGGTAAACACTGTATCCTAAAACACCAGCCATTAAAATAAAATTGACTAGCATTCCCTTAGCAAATAGGCTACTTCTTCTTTCCATAAAAAATTAACAAAATTTCTATACTTAAACCTTTTCCCTCATGACAATTAAGCATAAATACTCTTTTTGCTTCATAAAATTATGGTTTCCGAGAACTTCTCTAGGGGCCTTGCAGACGAATTGCATCTTTCTGATTTAGAAATGTCGGAATTAGTTTATGATTCTATTGCAGTGATTTATTTTTCTAATGATCTGGAATTAGAAAGATTAACTTCTAGGATAAGTTGTCTATCTGAGAGGAGAGTTGATGAATGTTTTTTACAGGACGATTTGGTCTATGTAGTTGTAAGAACGCAAGATCTAGAATACATTTCTTATCCTGTATTTGATGTTGGGCAAACAGAACTTGGAAGGACAAGAGCACAAAGGAGAAGAATAGCTCTCTAATCAGCTCTTTCAAGTTTAGTTAGATATTCCTTAATTCTATCAATTGTCTGAGGAATAAGGAAATTCTCGATCTTCGCCCTGAATATTTCAGATAATGGTTCAAACTCCGACATGCGGTATTTGTTCTCCTGTTTATCGACAATCATCCCATCTCTTAATCTTTTCAGCTGCCTTCGTATATTGCTTTCAGCCATACCTTTATTTTCTAAAGAATTTTTCTTTCGTAAGTCATTGACTTTATCGCGTATTTCAAAAGAACTTAGCCAGCTTTTACTTTTTCTTCCTTCTTCAAGAACAAACAGCATATCAACAATAATGTCCCTCGAATCCCCGGGTTGCAATAGTCCCAAACTCAAGCAGACCTTTCTAACAAGCTCTCTTTTAGAAGAATCATAAGGCCTTTCATACTTTCTTAATGTAATCTCCCCAAGTGGAAGGTCTTTCACCATTCTATCGCTTGCCCCTTATTTATTTTTTTTATTTTGACCAATTCATCATTTTTTGCAGTTGGAAATGGTCCACCGTATCCGCATTCTTTGCATTTAATCGTTTCCAGCTTAAAATTATGTCCCAAAGTATACTCTTTAGAGATTTCATTCCCACAGTTAGGACACTTCACCATTCCTCTGTAAATATAGCAATTATTATAAATCTAATGTTCATGAAGTTTTCATGAATTTGGTTGCTTATATTGGTAAAGACAAGGAAAATTGGGGACAGGTTACCGCTTTAATTAATCGCCTTGACTGCGAAAAAGTATTTCTTCTTAAGGATAAAGCTTCCGAAAATTTCCCAGCAAACGAGAAATGTTATCTAATCGAGATTGATCCAACAGCCCCTCTTCTTACTTTAAAAGACGAGATTCATCAAAAACTCTCTAGAGAATTAGCCAGTGATTTCGAAGTAGCTCTTTCAATCGCTTCAGGCACAGGCAAGGAACACATGGCAATCATCTCCGCATTGTTGAGTATTCCCGTTGGGGTTAGGTTTGTCGCTTTTACCAAAGGCGGCGTAGAATTCCTCAGTTAAGTTATCTCTCGTCAGCTCGTGGCGAAGTATCAAGTTTGGTTTCTAGTCTTCTCCCCATCTGATAGGATAAACAAGCGGCATCAAACCAATCAAAAACAGAGTCTGGATTTCCCGCCAGTTCTGCAAATGCATCAATAACATCAGGTTCTTGCCCTGATTGATATCTAAATACAAATCTCTCTTCTCCTTTTATTAAACTTAGTTGATATGTCCTGCTCATCTTTATACAAATCTAAAAGCCCATCGGACCATTAACAAAAATAACATTAAGACTAGTATCCATGTTGCGAAAAGATATGCCTTCTTGCCCGCCTTTTCGCTTCCAGTTATTCCCCAAATAGTTAGATAGAAGAATCTACCTCCGTCT
Source organism: Candidatus Woesearchaeota archaeon (assembly GCA_964355135.1). Taxonomy (GTDB): domain Archaea; phylum Nanobdellota; class Nanobdellia; order Pacearchaeales; family GW2011-AR1; genus UBA73. The sequence goes on from CAYHCG010000005.1 coordinate 41,715, forward strand.
AGGATGCTCAAAGGAAGCATATTAAACAATGCCACAAGCAAGTTTATGATTATAGTCCACCATAGCAAGTAATATACAAACCAACCAAATTCTCCCCACTTTGAGATATAGAAGACAGCAGGTTCTTTTATCTTCGCAAAAGTAAGATTATAGACAATTCCAACTATCCCTCTGTTAGATATAGGGAAGAATCCTATTCCCAGGAAAGCTTTTCCGTTTCTTTCCTCAAGTTCAATACTAAATTCTTTTTCCTCATACTCGGAATCTCTATCATTTTCTAAAATTGCGCTCTTTATCTCTAATGTGTCTCCAGCTTCATATTCCTGTATGACTCTGCTTAATTCTTCCTGACTTGTTACTTTCTGGCCATTGATTTCCATTATAGCTCCAGAAAGTTGCGCTCTAAAAGCAGGAGAATTCTCATAAACAATCAGTGTTTTACTTTCAGCGTTCACGGCTCTCTCCCATCCAACATAATCAACAAAATAAGTTCTATTGCCTACCGCAAGTTCAAGCAAGCCTTCCCGTATGGTGCTGTTTCCTATAACCGTAATACCATCTACATTTAATTCATTTAATGCATAGGTATTGAATTTAACCCCAGCAGGAACAAACAACGAGGCAAAAAATAGCCAGAATATTAATCCAAATAAAATAGTCATCACAATATTTGCAAAAGTTCCGGCCGCTAAAACAGACAGTTGAGGTACCTTCTTTGCCTTACTCATCTGTTTCTCATCAGGCTCTACAAATGCCCCCAGGATCGGTCCTAAAAATGCAAATCCTGTTGAATGTATCTTAAATCCATGGAGTCTTGCAAATATGCCATGGGAAAATTCGTGCGATATAGCAACTATTCCGATTATAATAATAAAATAAGTAAAGTACAATGGTGGAAAGAATGATTCTAAGCCAAATAATTTAGGAAAATAAGGAATTAAAGGTGCAACAGGAGGAGCGCTAATTAAATTTGCCAATGGCGTCGTAAAGTACAAATAAACGCTTTTTCCAAAATACCATACCATGGTAACCATAAGTATGTATCCGCTTGCAATTACAACATATTGTAGTGGTCTGAGAATTTTTTCAAATTTCTTGGCAAATGTGTCAATAAATTTTATTCCTAATTGGGTCCTATAAAGGTAAATAATTCCTTGTCTGGTCAAGTTCTTTTTTCTTGTAGCTAAGAATAGAATTACAAATACTATAAATAATGCTAAAAATATCAAGTCGTATGTTACAAAGCTCATTTTCCTCTCTTATTTCTTACGTATTGGTCTGAAAGATCTTCCATCACATCTTGGGCATTTCACTTTTCCCGCGATTATCCTTACAGGCTGTGAACGTATCTTCTTATTACATATCTTGCATATATATACATTCTCAAACATCCTTTTCTGTGCTGTTGGTATTTTAGTTGCCATAGTTTATATTCTCCTAGTTATTTCTTGAGCAGTTCTTATTGCATATGTGTCTAATTCTCTATCATAACGTAAAAGATTTGCAGGCATAAAATCTCTTTCTCCAGTCACATCTTGGCAAGACTGACCAAACTCTTCCATCCATTCCAAATCGTAACTTCTTTCTACAGTCATGTTAATGCCCTCATAATCATTTTCTTGCCTTCGATATCCCACATTTCTGCATTTCCTTCAGGCTCTAATTTATCTTTTAATTCAGGCAGGAATGGAACATCAATAGTCTCGTAACTTTCTAAATCCATAACGGATGCCCTATCATCCCCAACACTTAAAACTTGTACTTTTTTCTTTTCAACGTTAGGAATATCAAATCTGTCTCCGCCAGGAACTGCAATAATCTTTTTCTTGTCTACAAATACGCCAACAGCTTCAATTCTACACTTACTCGCTCCGTGTTTTCCAGTCTTACTAATATCGTTCGACCTTACAGTATAAGCGTCGCCATCAACTAGTATAGTTGTTCCCGGTTTAGCCTGTGTAGCGTCAATTACTCTTAAAACCATAAAGTTTGTTCGTAAGAATCGTTTATAAAACTTACCATAGTAAGTTTTGCATTAATTCTAATGTTTTTTTGCAGTCTTCCGTATGCATTCAAAGTGCTCTTTGTAGTTCGCTGTAATTTATTTGTCCCATATAGAATAAAAGAATAAAAGCAGTAGCATTTTTAAACCTCATTTATATCCTAGTTTTATGACACAAGAGAAAACAAAAAACAAAGACTTCGTGGAAATAAAATTTACAGGCTTTGCAAATAATGAAATGTTTGATTCTAACATTGCAGAAGATCTGCACAAGATAAATCCAAAAGCAAAAGAAGACAAATTGATAGTTGTTGTTGGAGAAAGTATGGTCGTTAAAGGTTTTGACAATGAATTACAAGACAAAGAGCTCGACAAAGAATATGAAATAGTCGTGAAACCTTCCGAAGGTTTTGGGCAAAGGAACAAAACTTTAATGAAAACAATCCCTCTTAAGGCATTTACACAGCAGCAAGTAGCTCCCAAGGCAGGAATGGTCTTAGCCTTAGACAATCATGTCGTAAAAATAATCGCTGTCTCAGGAGCCAGAGTTATAGTAGATTTCAATAATCCTTTGGCTGGAAAAGACCTCACATATAAGTTCAAAATTCTAAGAAAAGTAACTGATGAAAAAGAAAAAGCAGATTCAGTATTCAAGTTTTTCTTTGGTTTTGTCCCAGAATTTGAAATTGGGGAAAAGATAAAGGTACACGCTCAAAAGAACATTGCTCCATTAATCAAGCTATACGATGAAAAGTTCAAAGAGTTATTAGGGAAGCATTTAGAATTTGTTGAAAAAAAGGAAGATAAAGAAAGCGCTAAACAAGAGCAAAAGCACGCTCAACATTAAAATTAATTAAACTCTATACAAATGCTTATAAATAGTTTTTCATTCATATAAACAGTATGGCAGAATTGAATATAGAAAAAGGGGAGAATAGAGCCACCAGGACGATAGACGAAGAACTGGAGTCTTTAATACAGAGACATTCAGCAAGAGTAAAAGTCTTTGGTTGCGGAGGCGGTGGTGGAAACTCAGTCTCAAGAATGAAAGAAATAGGAATCAAGGGCTGTGAAATAATTGCGATCAATACCGATGCGCAGGACTTATTGTATTCTGATGCAGATGCTAAAATATTAATTGGCAGAGAATTAACAAATGGTCTAGGCGCAGGAAGCAATCCAAAAATAGGAGAGCAGGCAGCGCGAGAATCAGAGTCTGAGATAAGAAAAAGGATATCTGACTCTGACATGGTGTTCATTACTTGTGGTCTGGGCGGAGGAACAGGAACAGGTTCTTCGCCGGTAGTCGCCGAAATAGCCAAGAAACAGGGAGCTTTGACCATTGGCGTAGTTACTTTACCTTTTACAGTAGAAGGACAGAAAAGAATAGAAAATGCTCAAAACGGTCTAGAAAAATTAGCTGCAATAGTCGATACACTAATAGTAATCCCTAATGATAAACTTCTTGAAATAGCTCCTGATTTACCAATTCACACCGCATTTAAAGTTGCAGATGAAATCTTAACCAATAGCGTAAAAGGAATAACAGAATTGATTACTAAAACAGGTCTTGTTAATCTTGATTTTGCAGACGTAAAAGCAGTAATGGCAAACGGAGGAGTTTCTTTAATCGGAATAGGCGAATCAGATTCAAAAGATAGAGCAAGAGAGGCAGTTGAAAGAGCCATTAACAATCCTTTGTTAGATGTAGACATAACTAACGCTACAGGAGCATTAGTAAACATAATCGGAGGAAATGACCTTTCTCTAGAAGAATATAATAAAATAATGAAAATCATAGGCGAAAAAATCTCTCCAGACGCAAAAATAATTTCAGGAGCTCAAATCTCTGCAGATATGGAAAACTCCATAAAAGTATTGTTAATAGTAACTGGAGTTCGCTCTTCCCAGATCATGGGCTCAACTGATTTTGAGGATGCCAGTAATAACAGTCCACTTGAACAAGAGTTGGGCCTTGATATCTTTGAAAATAGACTTTAAATACCTAAAAGCTGACAACCTTATTTATGAGAGGTGAAACACTTCATCTTAGGTATACAGGTGTAAGGGAGTTTGATAGGGCAGCGAGAATCTTAGATCTCCCTCTTTCTTTTGATCAAAGGGGTTTTACACTTCACGCGCTCATGACCCAGAAATTTTCTATTCCAGATGAGGGCAAATTTGTATCTCTCTTTTTGCCACAGGGCCCTGAAGTAGATATCCTATCTCCCTTAGGAGGAGCGCACATTAGAGATTTTAAGGAGCAAACCCGGAGCAGAGGACTCGAAGAAGGATTTTATAGGGAGGTATTTCGCCAGAGTATGTCTTCAAGAGGCTTTTTTGTCGAATATAAGGGATCAAAAGGGAGTAGAAGAGACAATTTCAAATTCCATTCTGGGCCTTCAGGCCTAGGGCTCATTAAATTTTGCATAAAAGTAAGAAATTATTCTAAATATAACTTCAATCCTATTCTAGAGAGGGGTTCTTCAGATCAGCTAATGGGTCTATACTCAGAAGATGTTTCTTAGGAAATTAAAAATAGGTAGTTTTAAAAATACTATATCTTTAAGAAAATAATGGCAGCTGGAGAAAAACTAAAATCGTTTATTATACAATCAAAAAGAGTATGGCAGATACTTAAGAAACCTTCAGGAGCAGAATTCCGCACAGTCGCTAAGATATCTGCAATTGGTATTCTCGCTTTAGGCGCAATGAGCTTTATCATAACAGAAATAATCATAATCGCAACTAATATCTTTACTTAATTATAGTCCGGACAATTTTCTTACATCTTCTTTACAATCAGCTACTAACCTCTCAATACTGCCTTGAAATCTCAATGGCTCTCCAAACCCAACTCTGACAGTTGTTCTATATCCATTTTTCTCATAGTTGATTCCTCCGGGCACAACCAATACTTCTCTTCCATATTTTTCTTGGGCCTTCATCGCTTCTATAAACAGTTTATCGTAAAATTCTCCCATCACTCCAGGTTTTCTAGTTGCCTCAGGAAATATAATGTTATGTCCTCTTGCGGCTAAATTCATATCTAACAAAGCCAAGGTATCTGAGTTATTTTCTCGGGCTTGTTGTATTAGTGAACCAGCTCTCCCTACATCTCTTGGTCTATACAGTTTTAGGGCACCTAGTAGCCCTAAGGCTCTATCAAATTTTCCTACAGACCTCATAGGAAAAGAAGGATAAAAAGGAAAAACGTCCAATAATGGAGCGGTATAGAAATAAGGATCAAAAAAATTTACATGTTTTGCTGCGATCACTACCGGGCCCTTTCTAGGAACATTTTTTACACCCTCTACTTCAAAAGAATAGGGTATTCTCATCAAACAACCTGAAAGAAAACTCACAGCACTATAAGTTAGTTTTTGTTTCGCTTTTGTCAAATTCCACTCTGTCTCTATATTCCCCATTAGTTTTTCTAAAAATCTTTCTATTTAAATTTACTCAAAAAGCTTAAAAGACATCATTTCTTGTAGTTTTCGTGGGGTTGTATTATAGCCTGGTCTAGTATTCGAGGTTTGGGACCTTGAGACCCCGGTTCAAATCCGGGCAACCCCATTATATTAAAAAAGAGAAGATGAAAAGTAAAAGAATTAAGAAAAAAGACGCGGCAAAAATAAGAAATTATTTAATTTTATTAATTGGTCTTTATTTATTAGTTGACGGATTTTTAAGTATCGTCGTTGCTACTCCTTCTTCCTGTTACACAAATTGCCTGAATAATTCTCCTCTTGGACAAGCAGGAAGAATATTGAGAGCGTTAATTGGAGTTTTCTTAATCTACGAATCTTTCCAAAGAAAAAGATATACTTAAATTATCTAGGTTTTGGTATTACAAATTTAAATTGTACTCCTGCTCCAAATCCGTCAAAATCATAACTTCCTCTTCTGCTCTCATTATCAGTAAGATTGTATTGTACAAAAAATCCCGCCGTAAAATTTGGAGTAATTCCAAGTTCATATGTAACTCCAATACTTGCGCCCCAACCGATAACTGAGTCTTCGGTAGTATGATTAAAACCCCAAAGTTCTCCTTCTAAGTCAAAATTAGCATGGAAAAATTCTACACCTAAATTCAAACTAAAATGATGATCAAAAGGATAGTAGTTAACTCCAGCTCCAACAGATTGAAAATTTCCATCCACCCTTCCATCATCAAGATGTGATGGAGATAAATCAAGCTCCCCATTTGCAAAATCTCCTCTTAAGAAAATTTCCAGTTTGTCATCAACTTCCCAATTTGCTTGCATTCTATAAAATGGAACCAACTTCTCATCACCAAATCCTAAATTACTCCCCTTTACCTGTCTTGCCCCCCCTCCAACACTATAGCTATCGGGATTCAAATCTCCAAAAACAGGTCCTCCCGCAAGAAAAGGCAATATGCTCAGTAAACCCAGTCTTAGCGACCTAGCTTTCATAAAATATAGTAATCCCTGCCAACTTATTTAAACGTATCTTTTATACATTTAAACATTATAAATATCCATCTTCAATAAGCTTCGGGATTAAATGAGCTTCAACTCCTTTTGAAACATTTACCTTTTTATTAAAGATTTCTTCTTTAGAACACCAGTTAAATTGAGTAACTTCTTGCCCTGCCTTTATTTTTCCTTTATAGCTGACAAGATAGTAATGATTTACTTGCTTTTCATTCTTAATCTCGTTTAGTAATGTTAAAGTTATATAATGTTTCATTGAAGTTAATGTTACGCTCAACTCTTCCAGTAATTCTCTTTTCAAACAATCTTCTTGGGCTTCTTTCTCTTCCATTCTGCCTCCGGGAGTCCAATAAAAAGTTCCTTTATACCCAGTTACTAATAAGATTTTCCTTTCTTTTATTATAATAGCAGCAACTCTTTCAGGAAGCATACTCTTTAAAAGAAATAGTCTTTATTTAAAAGCTTAGAAAAATTCTTGATAAAAATAGTATAATTTAAAAACCCCTTTTAGCACCTTCTTTTACTATGGGAAGCAAAACAAAGAAAATTAAGGCAGCAGGCAAATTCAAATCAGCAGGCGGAGTTAGCGTTAGAAACAAGTATAACTCAGTAGAAGCTTTGCAGAGAGTATCACAACCTTCTCCATTCCACCCTACAGGTAGAGCAAAGAGAGTTGCAGTAGGAATCTGGAAATGTGTAAAAACAGGAAAAGTTTTCGCAGGCCACGCTTACTTTTTAGAAGCAAGGAAATAATTCTACAAGTTTTTTAAAACATCTAAATTGAATGTAATTATGTAAACTATCTCAGATTATAATGTATCTATATAGTAGTAACAGATACAAACCTTTATATACTCTTTTTGACTCTATTTTTTATGAAAAAGAGAAGCTTTTTGGATAATGTAGCAACATGGGGCGTTCGACTAGCTGTGCCTTTGGCTCTTAATCAAGCCGCTTATACATACATGCAACCTAAATGGTCTTCTGATGTTCTCTCAAGAGAATCTGAATTAGATCTCACTAAGGTTTACATTCCAGGTCTAGAAAGTGCTGCCCCCCATCTAGACGCAAGAGATTTTGTTAACCTAGCAAATAGCGAAGTTCATAGAATAGTAAGTGAAGGTGTAGAGACTGTTCCAGTTTGCAGAAACTATGCAGAAGCTACCGAGAAAGTAGCTGTAGGTTTAATGGAGCAAGCCGGAAAAGGGAGTCTTAAAAATTGCTTGGAGAGAAGAGTAGATGGAGAACATGTCTGGCTAACAATTCGTGAAGGCAATTCATGGGTTGATTATGAAACTATGCATGAGCCTCAAGATGTATACGGCTGTCCCCTTGAGTTAAATACACAAAATGTAAAAGATTATTCAAGAAGAAGCGCACGTTCAAGAGCAATCCTAAACGGAGATCCATACAGAAAAGCTCATGCAATCTGTAAGAGCAATAGCGAATGTCGTCCAACTCCAGAATCTCTGTCTGCTGTAGGAGACGCAGTTACTTTTTTAAACCTTAATTTGAATGGTGGAGAATAAAAAATGACAAACGAATATCATCCAAACAGAAGAGAATTTTTGGAAACTGTCACCAAATATGGAATAGGCTTAGCAGCAACTTTAAGTCTTCCTAGGATTCTTACTGCTGCTCCCCAAACTAAACAAGCTCCCACGATTTCAAATATTTATAATCCAATTATAGATGAGGCTTTGAATTATTTTGAATCAATGCACGGAGTAAGTCCTGGAAGAGATTTGGTGAAAGCAATGATCGCAGTAGAATCAGGTGCTACTCGGGATGCATTTAGGCACGACCCAATGCAGATAGCAAATCAAGGAGATTTTGCTTTAGATGTCTTAATCAATCGCAGAGAAAATACTAATCTTATCGGAGATTTTTCACGTCTAAAAGGAAAAACAAAAACACCATGGAGAAATAAAAATTGGGATTACTCACAAAGCAATATGGATCCAGCATCAAGTATATTGGGAGGAGTAGGATGGCTTTATCACAAAGCCGCTGATTATTCTACTCGATTAATAGAAGAAGGAAAAGTAAGAAATTATACCTTGCGGAGTGGAGATACGTATGAAAAAATATCAAGAAATGTAGGCACTACGGTAGAATCTTTGAAGAAAAATAATCCTAAGTTAGACCCTGCTAAATTAAAGATAGGACAAACCATAAAATTTAGAAAAGCTAAACAAGTAGCATTCATAAGCGGATGGAGAAATTGGGAAAGTGCAGTGCAGGGATATAACGGTGGTGGAAATCCCAAGTATCTTCAAGAAGTATTAGAATCTAAAAGAGAAATGGAAAAATAAAATGATGAAAAAAATAGGAAGATTATTGGTGGATAGAGTAAATTATAACCATACTATAACAAGCAAAAGAGGGAACTTGCACGTAGCTTTAAGAAATTTGGCAGAAACAGGAGTGCCTAGAAAAGATGCAATAAGGTTTATCAAAAAGTATAATACTTTGGCCGTCTTAAATGAACTTTCTTTCTTAACCAGTTCTATGAATCCCGAATACGGTTTTCGAGAACCCGCCGATGATTATATCCTTATTAGCATAAGGGCTGAACAAAATAGAAGAGCAACGGCCACAGGAAAGTACCCTTTAGAGGGCGGTCGCGAGCAATGCTGGAGATACGCTTAATCTTCACCCTTATACAAATACTTATCAACTTCTTTTTTAGCTTTCTCTCTCTTGACTTGATGGTCTTTTAGAAAAGCATTGATCTTATCAATTGTTATTTTCTTTAGTTCCGAAGTTAGCATCTTTCCAGATTTATAATCCTGATAAATATTCGCAAGTTTTTTATCGTCTTCCTCAAATAAGAATTTAAGATATTGGAAACATACATCTACTTCAGGATTTCCTCCTAATTTTCTGTGCTCTTCTAATGTATCTCTTCCTCCAGAGAAAGCATATTTCTTTATTTTGTTTTCTACTTCTTTTGGCGTATCTGTTGTGTAGATTGCTTCTCCTGCCGAGCTGCTCATTTTTCCCTGGGTGCCTGCAAGTGGGGGTAGAAAAACACATTGTATAGAAGCAGGCTTGTAAAATCCTAGTTTAGGCAATATATCGCGAGTAAGTCGGAAGTGAACATCTTGGTCTACTGCATGAGGAATTAAGCATGGAATATTCTTTCCCTTAATAACTGAAGGAAGAATAGCCGGAACAGCTTGCATACTAGTATAGAAGATGCTTCCAATATTAGAAGACTCGTTCAACCCAAAAGACGATTTAACCATTGAAAAAGTAATTTTCTTGGCAACTTTACATGCTTCCTTATACATTAAGTTCGCGTGTCTAGTATCAACTATGAAATGAGTTTTTTTAGGATTAAATCCAAGAGCAACGACATCAAGCATGTTATCTTCTAAATATTCTTGCCCTTTTTCAAAATCTAGATCTTGCTTAAACAAGAATTTTTCTTCATCCGGAAATTGAAACCAGAGTTCTACATCAAAAACATCCTGGAGCCATTTTGTAAAAATCCATGGTTGTAAATGTCCAAGATGTATTTTTCCAGAAGGAGCCCTTCCAGTATAGAGGAAAAATTTGTTCCCTTTTTCATATTCATCTAAAAGCCACTTCAAATCTCTATGGGCAAAGAAAATTCCTCTTCTAAGCATAAAGTGATTTTTCTTAGCATGTTTCTCAATCCTTTTCAATAAGTCTGTGTCTATTTTCTCGACTCCAAATTCCTTGACAAGTTTATCATAGTCTATCTTTCCAGAGACTTCCCAGGGAGTTACTTTAAATTCTTCTTTTGTCATTATTATCTATAAGTTGTTTTGTTTATAAATCTTAATGACAGCTAAAATTAATAAGTCCGTCTAACTCCTAAAACCATGGAAAAGTTTAGCATTATGTCTCAGCCAAGCAGTTTCTATAAAGCAATGCTTAAGGATATCAAGCAAGCAAAAAAAAGCATCTTTCTTGAAACGTACATCTATGATAAAGACAGTGTAGGAGAGAAATTCAAAAAAGCTTTAATGAAGAAAGCTTCTCAAGGTGTTAAAGTTAAAGTTCTAGTAGATGCTTGGGGGTCTACAGCAGACAAGGCCTTTTTCCAGGATCTAATTGATGAGGGAGCAGAAGTACGTTTTTATCGCGAATTTAGATATACTATAAGGATTTTCAGCAAAAATCACGAACGTAACCATCGTAAATTACTCATCATCGATAATAAAGTCTCCTATATCGGTTCTGCGAATATCACCGCTTCATGCCTTAACTGGAGAGAACTGGTAATACGCTTAGAGGGAGACATTACTCCTCATTTTTCAAAATCCTTCAAGCAGAGTTGGCAGTCGTTCGGTAAGCCGGTAAAGAGAAGGTTTAACTCGGTAATCCATAAGGGATTTGAGATTATCCAGGAAGTCCCATCGTTAAAGTATAAAACAACAGAGAAAAAGTATGTCCAGTTGATTGAGTCTGCCAAAAAAACGATACTCATAGAAGCGCCTTACTTTGTGCCATCACATGGTATCAGAAAAGCATTTGCAAGAGCGGTCAAAAGACATGTAAAAATTGTTGTAGTGCTCCCTAAGATTTCTGATGTAAAAATAATAGACATCGTCAGAAACCGTTATTTAGGTGAATTACATAAGGAAGGCATAAAAATCTATTATTACTCTCCTAAAATTCTCCATTCAAAGCTCTTTATTATGGATAATAAATTCTTTATTTTAGGGTCTTCAAACTTGGATTATAGAAGTTTTCTTCATCAATATGAAATAAATCTTCTTGGAAAAGACAGAAAAATAATAAATGAATTAAACAAATATTTCTATAGTACTTTGCTCGATTCAACCAAATTCAATATAAATGAATGGAAGAGACGTTCTTCTTTAGTAAAAATACCTGAAATGATAATTTCATATCTTGAGAAATATTTATAAATTTTAATCATACTAAACTACAAATTCCCGGGATAATTCTAAGTATTATCCAGAGCAAGAATAATAATATCGATAAAAGCAATAGAAATACCCAATTTGGACTATGGTCTTTATCAATTAAGAATGGGCTACCAAATATGAGCCAAATTAAAAAGAACGCTCCAGCAATAACAAGTATGCGATTGCAATAATTTGGTGAAATTATTCCATATAGGAAAATTAAAATGAATATTATTAGTAGGATTATCCCAACTGCTAAACTGTTGTTTCCTTTCTTATCCATTTTGGATATTTTATCTATATACTCTCTAATATATAAAGTTTGGGCAGACAACAAATTTAAATACATTGCAAAATATAAAAATACATGAAAAGAGAACTAAAAAGAGTAGTGATGTTTTTACTTTTTACTATTGCTTTATCTTCAATAGTTTCAGCAGAATTAATTATTTCACAACCCGAGTCTTTTTATAATTTCGGTGATTCTTTGGACATAACGGTAAAAATAGTCCCTCAAAAAGATACCCGAGATTTTTTCACAGCTTCTTTAGTTTGTTCTGGTCAGGAGATAGAATTATACAAAAGTCCCTTTAAGTTGTCTGCTGGAGAACAAAAAGAGGTTTTAATTTCAATCGTTTTAGATAAATTTATTGTTGCGAATGGCGGCGGTAAATGCAATATAAATGCAAAATTTGCCGACCAAACCGCAGCCAGTCAAAGTTTTGAATTAGTTAAAGATGTGACAGTTTCAGTTATTCTTCCAAATGTTTTATATGCCCCTGCAGAAGAAATTAAGGTTGAGGGTGAAGCAAAGAAAACCAATTCTCAATCGTTAGAAGGCTTTGTTGAACTTAAAGTCCCACAATTAGACATAAGCCTTATCAGTCCTGTAACCAACGGAAAATTCACATTTAACTTTACTACACCATCCAATACAAAATCTGGAACTTATCCTGTAGAAATAAAAGCTTACGAAAAAGACGTCTTTTCAGAAATAATTAATGAAGGGACAACTACAACTAGCATTAGAATAAGGCAAATTCCAAAGGACTTAGATATTGCCTTAAGTTCACAGACAGTATCTCCAAATGAAGAATTAAAATTTACTCCAGTCATAACGGACCAATCTGGCGATAAAGTTGACGCAGAAGTTACCGTTACAGTCTATTATCCAGATAATACTGTTTTTAGAAAGAATATTGTTCGTTCAGATATCTCTAGTTCTATTCCAATAGAATCTAATTATACTCCTGGATCTTGGAGAATAGAAGCTACATCACTTGACTTGAAAAAAACAAAGGAATTTTCAGTTAATGAATATAGAAATCTTTCCTTTGACTTAGAGAATAATACTCTAACTATCCAAAATATTGGAAATGTATTATTCAAGGGACCAGTTGAAATAAAAATAGGGGGAATAAGTGAGATAAAAGATATTACTTTAAACGTTGGTGAAGCTAAAAAATTCAGGCTTCTAGCTCCGGATGGAAATTATGATATTCAAGTCGGGTTCGGATCAGATAATAATATGCTAGGTTCTACTTTTTTAACAGGAAAAGCAATTTCAGTGGACGATTCCTTTGGAAGTTCCGCAGCCAGTAATATATTAATAATAATCTGGCTAATAGTAATTCTTATTATTGCAGTTATTGCAATAGTGTTATATAGGAAGATTTCCAGAAAAACATATATCGGCAAGATACCTTCAACATCTTCTACTTCGGCATTTAACCCAGGTTCCTCAACATCTCCACCAAAAACTGCCCTTATGCCTACCTCTTCTCCTCAAACAAACAATATTATTGACAAAGGAGAAAAGCAAGAGTCAGCGATAATAGCATTAAAAATAAAGAATTTAGAGCAACTTAAACCAGTTCAGGAAGCGCTAAACACTATTGAAACTGCATTATACAAGGCAAAAGAGTATGGTGGAAAAGTTTATACCGAAGGGGACTTTAGATTAATAGTGTTAGCACCTATGTTAACTAAAGAAGCAGATAATTCTCAAAAAGCAATAGATGTAGCAACTAAAGTTGAAAGAAACATTAAAGAATATAATGCAAAGAGCCTCAAAAAGATAGATTATGGAATAGGAATTAATAATGGTAATTTAATAGTTGAAAACAAAGAAGGCAAATTCCGTTTTGTTTCTGCAGATAATTCAATTATCTCAGCAAAGAATATCGCTCAGTTCTCAAATAATGATATCTTAATTTCAGAAACGATTCATAGAAAAACAACAGGAAAGACAAGAGCAAACAAACTTTCAGACAAGAATCTATGGCAACTTGAAAAAGTCACCGATAGAACCCAGCACGAAGACTTCATTTCTCGCTTTAAGAATAGAAATAAGCAATAAAACTTCTTCTGAATGGGAATCTATTTAAATCAATTCGTGATGACTCAATTATGGAAGAATGCACTATTGACGTTCTGCGGAATGAAATTACAAAAACAAGCTCAAACCTCGATGCTGAAGTGAGAACATACGAGGATTATGTCACCAGGGCATTAACAAGGACGTTGCTTGATCTAAAAGTCGCGGCTAGAGTAGTCAACAATGGCTCAACACATCAATCAAGAAGAACATATGTAATGGACCCTAGCGGAACACATAATCCTTTTCCTCCAGATATCGATCTAAACGTAGTAGTTTATGGAGATGAAGTTCCTGAAGGGTTGGAGGATCTTTTATTTGAGAGAATTATGAAGGGGAGTTCTGTGTATGTAGACGGAAACGATAATGGAAAGAAAATAATAGGGGTAAGAAGAGAGGGCAATTTTAATATTTCTACTGCGATCTATTCGGAAAAAACTTACGGTGGCAACAAAGAAATTTCATATAATGATCTAATAGGGGAGTTTGATGAGAAACAAAGACTAGAGGCAAGAACTCTTAAAGTGATCTTGCAGAGAAACGGGTGTTATGGTGGTTGGAATCGTGCAATAAAAGGAATTGCAGTGGATGAGATGGTCAGAAGTCATGGTAGTACGGAGCAATGTCTCAGCTTTTTGCAAAAAGCATCCGAATCAAAGGCAGTGAGAAAATTATATATTCCCACTACGGAGGAAAATCTGCTTGGGAATGTATCACATTACGTTTGGGGAAGAGTAAAAAGAATGACTGCTCTCCATGCTCAAAAAGGAACCATTAAAGCAGATTCTTTCGAAGGAGAAAATTGGAAAGAGATGTACGCCGAAAAAGTAACTGCTGTTTTTTCTATAGGTTGCAGTCCCGGTAGCTGCGGTAGAGAGCCCTCTACTATTGCGAGGGAAGTTAGAAGATATTTAAGTAATATCACTGGACTTGTAGGAATAGAAGGAGGAACCGACTACCATCTCATTCCTCATCAAGGGGAAAATTCAGAAAAAGGAAATCCCCATACCTTCATTTTTGTAGCAATTGATCCCAAAGATAAATATTTTTCAGGAGAAAAGTTTTTCGCTTTAATCACAGACCATATGGAAGAATATGCCCGCATATAGTTTCAAACTCTCAACAGTTTTCCTTTGTCGATATAATATCCATCGTGGCCAATGTCAAATTCAAAAATATCTTGTATTATCGCGCTTTCCTCTATGTAACCCTTCTCCTTAGCTCTTTTTAATAAATGGGCTTGTAGACAATTTGGACAGCACTCGTGAATTAATTCTTTATCTTCAATATTACATGCAACCACGGCTAGAGAATTTCTTTCCATAAAAGACTTTGCTTCCTTAACGAGAGATACTGGGAAATTTGTTAGTTTGGTAAGATTGCCCAAGATATTGACTCCTAGTAAAATCCCCCCTTCAAGCGCCCTAGAAATTCTTTTTGTCACCATGTGTAAAAACCCTTGCAAGAAACCCACAAACAATGTAAGGATTACTTGCCAGAAATAATGTTATAAAACTTAATATAACAAATATTAAACTCTGTAGAAGACCAAGAATTGTACAAACCGTTTAATGTTTGTGTTTGCATAAATCATCTAGGTGACACTAGTATTTATACCTTCCGTTTAGGTCTCTACAACAATGCTTTCCGTCTCAGCGCCTAGTTTTGTCAAAACACTAGTTAACTCTCCCACCATTCTCAGCGGGCCACAAATATAAAATGACTGTTTAAAATTACTGATATGCTTCTTGAGGAAACTCTCATCAATCCTTCCGTGCTCAAACCTTGCTTTATCTTCTCTAGTCAGAGTGTAGACCTTCTTTAGAGTTTTCATACGCTCAAACTCCTCTCTAAGTATTACATCCTCTTCTTTTTTATTAGAAAACAATAGCATATTCCCTGCCAGTTCATTTTTAAGTTGTAAGTCCCTCAGAATCGCAATAAATGGGGTTATTCCTGCCCCTCCTGCAATAAACACTCCTTTATCTTTATACTGTATCGCTCCCCAAGGGTTAGAAATAATGAGTTCATCTCTTTCTTTCAGGTTCCCTAACTCCTTCGTCACTCCATTTCTCTCTGGGTAAATCTTTATTGTAAGCTCAAGATGTTTATTGGAGTTTAGTCCAGTAAATGTAAATGGCCTTTCTTTGTCTCTCCACCCTCCTTTATCAATAGCTAAATCAATCGCTTGTCCAGGAATAAACTCATATCCTTTAGGTCTTTCTAAGACAAACATCTTGACATTATGTGTTAGCTGTTCAATTTTCAATATTTTAACTATATGTGGGTTTTCCATAGTTTTACTGTTTCGATAATTATTTAAATAGATATCGGATGCTAATAATATGGTAGAAGATAGAGAGGATACTTGGTATGTGGCTATTATGAGATCGGGAAGAAGATATACGCCCTTTACTGGAGTTGGGGGAGGATTTTACAGAGAGTTTGCTTCTCGTTCGCAACAATATGGAATAGAAATTGTGGCAGAAGAGTTTAATGTTTTAGATAGCCAAATAGATTTTTTAGGAAACCCGATCAAGGGCGGTGAAACGGAAAAATCTCCTTTAGTTATATTAACAGAAAGACTCAATCATGGAGAAAACTTAAATCCCCAAGAAGAACTTAAAAAATTGGTTGAATCTGCTTAACTATTCTCTTTTTCTCGTAAACTGTAAAGATAAGGAATTGATACAAAATCTCTTTCCAGTTGGTGTCTGTGGTGCGTCATCAAAAACATGCCCTAAATGTCCGCCACAACGTTTGCATATGACTTCCGTTCTATGCCTACCAAGCGTATTATCTTCCCTAAGTTCAACTTTATTTCCATTAGCTTCAAAGAAACTAGGCCAACCACATCCTGAATCAAACTTTGTTTTTGAAGAAAATAATTCAATTCCGCATGCAGCGCAAGTATACATTCCTCTTTCTTTATGATGCACAAACTTCCCAGAGAAAGGCGATTCAGTTCCCTTTTCTCGTAAGACATGGTATTGTTCTTTAGTCAATTTCTTCTTCCATTCACTATCTGTTACTTTCTTTTCCATAAAATAAAATGTCGATCAAAGTTAATAAGTCTTATGAAGAATAAATTTTAAAATCTATCCTCAGGATTAATTTGTACTAAAAGGTCTGATGGCGTACCGAAAATAACTCCTCTGCATTCAGCATTATCATAATCACTAGATGAAAACTCTCCCTCTTGCCACCTTAATAACATGTCATGCAGGTCTTCTATTTTAAATTTACAGACTCCCCCATATCCTATATATTTCTTTACTTGTTTATTTACATCTCTTTCATAATTTCTCAATTCTTTTTCAGTAATTCCTTGTTCTGTCAAGTTTTTCTTTAATTCTTCATTTAGTTTTATTCTAAGATCTTTATTCTTGATATGGAAATTGCAATTTCCCTCCTTTAGCGGTCTAATTTTCACATCTGTCTTATAATTTACATCTAATATCCCAAAAAAGTCAAATGTCCTATGTTCACTATACTTGCTTGTAGCACAATTTTCTGAGTTATCTGCCAAGCATCCCAGATCATTTCCACAATTAATCATAGAAGCATTAACATTGACAGCAAGTAAAATAAATAGGACAACAAACAATAAAATTATCTTTCTCATTTAGCAAAGATTTCTATTTTATATTTAAATATATATTTGATAGAAAATAACCTATCTTAATAACTATACTAGTAATATAAAGTTAATAAGGTTTTTCTATATCTAAGCCGAATAGTTTAAACGCTTTGTATCTTCTGCACTTTTAGGAATCAATCTGCTAATAATCTCCTCATAATATGTCCTCCCCTGGCTACAAATTGTATAACCTGCTCGGCCATCATTATAAATTAAGCAATCTCTTGACAAACTGCTTAAAGCCATCCCTAACTTTCTCGGCTTATATCCGGTAATTTCTTGGATTTCTTTATTTCTTATCGCTCTTCCAACTGCTCCAATTAGTAATAAAATTTCCATCTCAGCAAGAGACATTTTTTCTTCCGCGGCACTTTTCCTTATTTTTCCAGGAACCTTTAAAATATCAAGCAAGTCCATAATTTTAATGATAAATATCTCTATTTAAAATATTATATGCTAGTTTTTTTGCAATAATTTAAAAAACCAAATGCATCTATCCTATTATGGAAGAACTTTTTAGACTTTTTAAGAATATAACCAATGAAGAAGGAGAGATTATTAAGATAATAAAGGAGAATATTAAGGTTAGCTCTTTAACTTCAATTTTAGATATTGGTAGTAATTCCGGTTATATTTCAAGTAAATTACAACCTCAAAAAAATAAAATAACACTTATCGATATTGATGAATTTAACACTGAACCAGAAATTAAGTTTATTAAATCTTCCTGGGAAGAGGCAATTATAGAAGGGAAATTTGATCTAATCATAGCATCGCATGTTTGGGGGCATTTTGGATATAAAGACACGCAAAAAATTGCTTTTGATAAAATGATTAAACATAAGCTTGATAAAGGAAAAATAATCCTTTGTTATAATACTAATTCAGAATTTATGGGAAAATTAGTGGATTTCTCTAAAGAAGTACTCGGAGACTTTCAATACGATTATTTTGATGAAGATATTATAAAGGAATATGATAAAAAAGAGATTACTTTTGAAGTTAAATTAAAAGCCAAAGACTTTGAAGATTTAGCCGAGCTTGTTAAAATCTTAATAATTACGGAAGAGAAAAATTACAAAAAGAATCAAGTTAAAGAGTTCTTAGAAAGAAATTTGTCTAAACCAGAGTTTAAAATAGAGCAAAAAGTTATTATTATTCAATAATTCTATTCCAGAATAGTTATGCAACTTTATCAATTGCTCTTGAAAGATGAAGAAAGTCTATTGCCATATCATCAAAGAAGTTAAGCAAGTAAGTTGTATCGGCATCATTTCCACTTTCTAAGTTTTCTAATTCAGTGCATACATGCTCTAATTCCGTTCTACCCTCTCTTTCAGGAGATAGTTCTATAAAATAACTTCTGAGGGCATCTTCTCCTTCGTAATCTCCTAAATTTTCTCTTACTCCGTCAAATGTTGCTGATCCAGAGGCAACCCGCAGCCATGGTTTTTCTAAGAGATCTTCTCTTCTCTCAAATAAACTCTCGCGTTCATATAAGTGAGTTAGATCACTTCTGACAGCTCTTAATTTCTGCTTTAATTGAGGCAATTCCATCCTTCCTTTGCTTAATTCTGCTAGATCCTCCGCAATATCTAGTGCGTAGGCACCCAGAGATAGATTTTGATACATAATTAAATAAGAGTTATGTTACTTATAAATATTTATTAAGTCCATTTATCATATCTTCTTGGACCATTAAACCATTCGTGATAATTCAGCGGTTTTGTTTTCTTTGCTTCTCTTTCTACTTTACTGTTCTTAAAAACACGTCCTCTTTCTATAACCTGTCCTAAAAGATAAATTGGCTCGCCTCTTTGGTAAAATACTTTTGTTTGTGATACCGGAGCATACTGGGAAGTAAGTTCAACAGCCCCCATAAACTCTTCTGCATCAAGTGGAAGACTAGAACTAATAGTCATATCATCTACCCATCTCGTATAGGTAAGCCCCCTAGTCGCAGATTGAGAAGAAAGCTTTTGATCAATACCGTGTAAAATCCTATTAAATAAAGCTATGCCATGAAGAGAGCCTTGAGGTAAAGATCTTTGTTCATTGGTAGTTACTGTACAGACATTTGATAAGAAGCCGGCGCATTCTCTTCTTTCTGTATCTCCAAGTTTTTCAAAAGCATTATAGAAAAAATCAAAAACTTGTGTTATTCCTTGATTATTAAAAGCATCCGCCAAATCGAAAGAAAAAGCTGAAGCTACGGGTAAATGAGTTTGTAGGCTTTTATTTGCGCTCCAACCCTTTTCTCCCCCATGAGCGCTTGGATGAATAGGCTGTCTTTTTATAAAAGGAACTAACTTTGCTGTAAAATAAGCAAATCTCCCGTTAGGAACTGCAAAAGGTCTTCTCTTGTCTCCAACCTGTTGCGTCCATCTTAAGTAGAGTTTTCCCCTATCATATAGTTCCTCCATTTCTCTTAATGCATTATCTAGATCATGTGTTGGAAAAAGGCAATTCTCCTCTTCTCTTTCCAAGATGCTAACAAGCGTATCTTTTGCAGGGGTCTTCAGAATTCTAAATGGATTTTTGTTTTCTGCCAGATACTTTTCAAACTCTAGAGTATTTTCCATTTTCCTCTTTTATATTCCTCTCAATTTTAAGTCTTATAAATATTTATATGGTTTCTTTTCCTTTTGAACGGAAATCGCTTAACCCTGCAAGATATTTCTTTGACTTATATCTTCTAAACTGACTTTCATCAAACTCACCAGGATAAGCCAAATCTACAGCACGGTAGGTTGAGGAGCTGAGTCCTAGATCTCGTCTGGTAAGTATTCCTGAAAAACCCATTCTCCAAAATAATTTATTTGTAGCATAATCGGGTATTTCCTTTTTTGGAACCTGTAGATATTTATCAAATAACCATCTTAGGGCATCTGCAGCTGTTTTTTTAGGCTCGTCCGTTCTCTCCCCAAAAAAGAACCAAGGATAGACTTTTGTAGGGAAAACACTTTCAAATAATTTAAACTTAGAACCCTGATAAGTATTCATTAATCCTCTCAAACCAAAATCCTCTAAGTGGTCTGTTCTGATTTTTCTGGGATTTTGATCATAGACTTCTTCAGGGGTAAGGCCTGAAAAAGGAATCATTCCAGATCCAACGATAAATTCCTCTAATGCTCTTTTTCTATTATCTGAATCTCCATAAAAGCCGTTTCTAACTCTCTTAGCTTGCCATTCCCTTAGGTTAGGAAAAACAGATTTTAGTGCGAGAAATATGCTGTCGCTAAAATGTATGTGCAGCATCGCTCCAAGTCCTGCCTGGAGAAATTGCTCTTGGCCTATAGGTAATCCAGTTTCAGTTCCGTTTACTTTATATTTTCTGCACAACCATTGCACAGATTCTTTAGCTCTCGCAAATCCTTCCTCTCCATCCCAAAATCCGTTAGGAACTCTGTTGAACTCCCATTCAAAGAAGACATCTGGATAAGCATCTTGAATAGCTCTCATCGGACTATTCCTGTAAAATGTCCAAAGAAATCTGTCCATTCTGCTTTTTACAAATAATTCATAAGACGCTCTCTGCGGAATTTCATCACAGTCCAATCTCCAGACTTCTTCTACTAGCCCTCTAACAATTTTTGCAGGAAGGCCTCCGTTCATTTTTTTTATTTTAACCATATATGCCCTCCCGAATTTGTCTTTAAGAAAATCTCTTAAGAAGTCTACTTTTTCATCAACAGTGGAATCTCCATTTTCGCAGACAAAATCTTCAGGGCCAAACGTTTCTTCATCCTTTCTATGAAAACTTAAGGGTTTCTTGCCGTTATTTCTCTTCTGCGCTCGATCAGCTCTTTTCACATTTGCAATAGAGTATTCCGCAGCTTTGTAAAGATATTCCACAGGAGCATCAGGGTTTTTCTCTGCCACTTGCCACATAGTCATTCTAGCTGTTTGCTCCAAGTCTTCTCTTTCATGCGCATCATTTGAATATCTCCTAGCTATTGCTTTTATGCCAGAGTCAAGTTCTTCAAGAATCATAGTCTTCACAATGTCTCCGCCGCAAACCATAGAGTTTTACTTCTATCTCCTTCTGGTTTTACGCTCTGTAAGCATATGTAATCGACATTACTCGTATTTTGAGGGGGAGATAGCAGATATGAAACTTTCACTTCAAGATTTAATCGCCTTGGTTTACCCAATCTAAAAAATTCTGGGTAAGTTAATAAGTGGCTTGGAGAAGTCCAATCATCATACCTTCTATAAATAAGATCTTTTATTCTATATAATTCGGGCCAGATTTTCCCTTCTCTGACAAAACCCTCTTCATCTGCTTTCTTTATGTCTTCATAATGAAAATCATGGTGCCCAAGTTTAAGTCCTCCCTCTTCGCTTCCATCAGCTCTAATAATAACACAATTGGCTTCATGCATAAATAAACCACAATGCGCATTTCTCTCCACTAACTCATTCATAATTAAGCAAAGAGTTGTAAACTATATGCCTTTTTCTTACAATAATTTAGTCATAGTGTTGTATGCAATAAAAAAGATTAAATATTCTAGTGAATATCTTATTTCATGCTTAATACAGAAATAGTAAAGAAAATCGAGGATTTTGTATATGCCAAGCCAAGAAGTGTTCAGGAGATTGCAACTCACATCAACAAAAACTGGAGGACGGCCGACAGATATCTAGACAGTATAGAAAAAGAGTTTGGAACTATTTCAACAAGAGTTTTCAGAGAGGGAACAAGAGGAGCCTTAAAGATAGCATTCTTTTCAGCAGTGGAAAAAGTCAGCAGCAGCGTTTTTCAACAGGATTTAGAAAGACAGATCCTGCAGGGAAGAAAAAAAGAAGACTTTTCAGCATTTGATATTTTCCAGTCAGTCTCGGACAAAAACAAGAAGGCATCTGTTGAGATGGGAAAAACAGAGGATGAAACAAATGTAGAAGATCTTGTAGACTTTCTTTTGCAGGCAAAGAAGCAAGTAGCAATATTCTCAGGAAATCTCTCATTCATAAACCTAAAATACAAAAAAGAGACCATATGGGATATAATTGAGAGTTTAGCTAAAGACGGGGTGAGCATTAAAATAATATGTAGGGTCGATATCGCAGGAAAGGAAAATATAGAAAAAATGCTTTCTCTTAATTTCAAGCATGGGAAAGATCTTGTTGAAATAAGAAGTCGGGAGCAGCCCCTTAGGGCAATCTTAGTAGACAACAAGTTATTGAGGATAAAAGAAATAAACGAGCCAACAGGAAAAGCACACGAGCTAAATAAGAAGATATTTGTCTTTTATACCATCAAAGACAAAGAATGGAGCGAATGGTTAGGCAGAATTTTCTGGAAGATGTTTTCATCTTCAATCATGGCCAATAAAAGACTTGAAGAGATAAAAAAAGTATTCTAGCATAGAAATTAATTTAAAGAGCAAGTTTAAAAGAAAAAGTATGGAAAATCCTCCGCACGATTTTAGGGCATTCGTAGACGAACAAATAAGAAAGCAAAAAGAACAACGTCGTGGACAAAGAGAAGAAAGAATGAAGTCCATTCTTCCTCAAGATTCTCCCTTATATTCATTGTATGAAGGCTCTAGCAAATTGGAAAATTATCTTTCTATCCCCAAAATAAGAGAGGCTACTCTGTCATTCGGAGCTGCATTAAGGTTCTATATGGCGTCAGCAGAACTTTCTAATCCAATGGTATGTGATACAGTAAAAATGTCTAGAGACTCTGGGCTGATCCAGCATCTCATGCACGACTCTGGCAGAAAACAGTATCAAGGTTATCAATATCCTAGGGTTCATTCTAAATACTTTTTCAGATTTGGTCTGGATAATGAAGGACCTACTAAAAATTCTCCTAGAATTGTGGTCGCCTTTTATGATGAAAAAACAGGAGGAATGGTTTTAAGAACAGGTTCAGGAATGAGGCAGAAGAGGAATATCGAAAGTCTAACCGACATGGCCATTCAATACCTCTCTTTAGCAGACCAAACATCAGAAGAAAGAAGAGCTAATTACATAAAGGGAATTTTGGTTGATAGATTTAGAGATAGAATAAAACATAAGATACCTATGTTTATGGAGCGTGAAGGAGATAATGTTCCCATCCCCATAAAAATGAATAATGTAGATTTTGATGTTAAGCATGCAAGAACAGCTAGAGTAATGAAAATAGCTAATCAATCTTTAGGCTTAGTGCCAGTGTACTTATTGCCTTGCTTAAGAGAAGAAGAATTAATGGAAAAAAGACAGTTAATTGTAGATCACATAGCAAGATTATCACAAGTTCAGCGGCAAGTTTCTTCAGATGCAGTAGAAGCTGCATAAATAAATTATTACTCTATTCCGATAACTCTATCTATATCTTCAATTATATATAAACGAGTTGAACAACCTTTAAATATGCTAATAATTTAAGGCTCTCATGCCAGAAAAGAAGGAAAAGAGTGTGGACGAAGAGGAAAAGTCTGAAGAGACTAAAAAATCTAAGAAAAATGAGAGTGAAGGCAATGGTGCAATGACTGTTGCAGTTATAGTTATTCTAGTTCTTCTAGCGGGTTATATCTACATGGGTGTAACAGGCAATTCTATATTTCCAAATGGTCCACCTGTAAAAGATCAGCAGGAAACTATCAAAATAGGTTTCATGGGCCCTCTTAGCGGAGATGCAGCTTCATATGGTCATGGAATAAAAAGAGGAGTGGAATTAGCATTAAAAGATTCAGGTTTAGAAAATGTAGAAATTATCTACGAGGATACCAAGTGCGAAGGTAAAGAAGCTGTTACAGCTATAAACAAATTAATCAATGTGGATGGAGTAGTCGCAGTTGTTGGAGAAGTTTGCTCTGGAGCAACACTTGCAGCAGCTCCCATTGCAGAAGAAAATAATATAGTTCTTATTTCTGCAAGTTCTACAAGTCCTCAGTTAACTGATTCAGGGGATTATATATTCAGAACAATTCCAAGCGACGAATTACAGGGAGAATTTGCAGCCGAGTTAATCTATGGGAGTAATATCACTAATCTATCAATATTATACGGAAATGAAGAATATGGTATAGGTTTGAAAGACTCACTAACAGAAAACTTTGAATCTTTAGGCGGAACAGTTGTATCTGCAGAAGCATTCGAAAGAGGATCTGCTGACGTTCGTTCTCAATTAGTAAAAATAAGGCAGTCAAAACCTCAGGCAATCTATATCATAAGTAACTCTCCAGATTCTGCAGTTGCCGCATTAAAGCAGATTAAGCAATTAAACATAAGAGCAAAGTTATATGGCTCAGAAGGATTAAAAGGTCCGGAAATTGCTGCAGAGAAATCAGCTCAAGGTTTAATCATAACTTCAGTGTCAGCAGGCACTTCTGATTTCACAAAAGAATACTTTGCTGAATACGGTCTAGCAACAGAACCATTCTCTCCTCAGGGATATGACGCTTTCACAGCTCTTGCAAAAACAATAGAAGATGGTGCAGTAACCTCAGTCGAAATAAAAGATAGTCTCTATAATTTAGAGCTAGATGGCGCTTCAGGAGATATCGCATTTGATAACAACGGAGATGTTTCAGGAAATTATGACGTTTACAGATTAGATAACAAAACTTTTGTTTTGGAATAATTCCAAATGTCTCTCTTATTGCAGTTTGCACTAAACGGACTAATAGCAGGATCAATATATGCCTTAGTAGCCTGTGGATTTTCTTTAATTTACAACACCAATAAATTCATGCACTTTGCGCATGGGATAAGCGTAACCGTGGCAGGATATCTCCTCTTCACTCTTTTCTATCAGATAGGGTTTAACTTTTACTTTGCTTTAGTATCAACACTAATCTATTCCGGCTTCTTAGGATTTCTAATATATCGTCTTGTCTATCTCCCCTTGCAAAAGAGAAAAGCAAGCAATGTAATCCTATTAATTGCCTCTATTTCCGTATTAGTCCTATTCCAGAACTTAATACTCCTTATTTTTGGAGCGAATGTCAAAGATATTAGCTTTATAGAAACAAAAGAGGGACTAGAGTTTCTTGGAATAATAATCACGCCCTTACAAATAATAATAATCATAACCTCTCTAGTATTGTTTGTCTTGCTTTTCCTTTTCATGAACAAGACAAAACTAGGGAGAAACATGAGAGCAGTTTCTAATAATAAAGAATTGGCTTCTATTATAGGGATCAATGAGAGAAAGATTTCGGACATATCTTTCATGATAGGATCTTTCCTAGGAGGCATAGCAGGGATTCTCATCGCTTTAGAGCAGAATATAACTCCCAGCATGGGCACTATTTTAATAATAAAAGGGTTTACAGGCAGCGTCATAGGAGGCATTTCTTCTGTCCCTGCATCAGTATTAGGTTCATATATCTTAGGTCTAGCAGAAAATTTCGGAATAGCCTTATTGCCTTCAGGATATAAGGATGCTATCTCATTTGTATTATTGCTTATATTTTTACTTTTTAAGCCAGACGGACTGATAAGTTTGAGGGGGAAAAAATGATATTGCCTTATCTAACCCATATCTTAATCTTAATAGGCATATACACTATCCTTATAGTTAGCTTAAACCTTGCCTTGGGTTATTCAGGATTGCTCAATCTGGGGCACGTCGCATTATTTGGCATAGGAGCATATACTTCGGCTCTGTTGACCATGCAAGGAATTCCATTCATAGTTTCTTTCCTTGCAGCAGGGGTAGTTACTGCACTCTTTGGCTTCTTGCTTGTTTTTGCAACAAGAAAATTAAAAGGAGATTATTATGCTCTTGCATCTCTAGGGTTTTCTTTTGTAGTCTATTCATTACTGCTAAATCTAACCGGATTAACAAGAGGGCCCTTAGGCATAGCTGGCATACCCAAACCTAATCTATTCGGGTTTATAATAAGGGATAATTTCTTATTTCTTATTTTTGTGGCAATAATTGCAGTCGCTTCTATCTTTATAATAAATAAAATAGTGAAATCTTCTTTTGGCACATTACTAGAAGCGATGAGAGACAATGAAATAGCTTTGCGTGTTCTAGGCAAAGATACTGCAAAACTAAAGTACAAGGTAATGATCATTTCAGGCTTCTTTACAGGGATTGCAGGTAGCCTCTTCGCACACTATATCGGATTTATAGATCCTAATACATTCTACATTAGCGAATTAATACTATTGATCACGATAGTGATAATTGGAGGAATAGCATCAATTAAAGGTTCAGTAATCGCCACTTTCATTATACTGTCTCTCTCAGAGATTATTCGCTTTCTTCCGCTTCCTTCTTCTATACTAGGTCCGACAAGGCAAATAGTCTACTCAATAGTCTTAATTTTGATTTTGATGTTCAAACCTCGAGGTTTATTTGGGAGGGTAGATTTAGAATGAAAATCAAAAATATCACCAAAAGCTTTGGAGGCATTGTGGCGCTAGACTCCTGCAGTATGGACATAAAGACTAAGAAAATAACTGCGATCATTGGTCCCAACGGCTCTGGAAAAACAACGCTGTTTAACATAATTTCTCGCTTATTAAAACCAGATAAGGGCAGTATAATATTCAATAAAAAAAATATCATCCAGTTGCAAGACTTCGAAGTTGCAAAACTAGGCATATCAAGAACATTTCAGTCTGTTAAATTATTTAAAAATTTAACCATAGGGGACCATTTGCAGATTGCTCTTTCTGCTAATTCAGAATATATTTTCAAGAGCTTAACCAAAAAAGAAAATAAAGACAAGAAAATCAAGGAAATTTTAGAGTTAGTGGGGTTGGATAAGCCTATCGATAGTTATGTTTCAGATCTCAGTTACGGTCAGAGAAAATTGCTTGACCTCTCAGTAGCTCTTGCCAAGCCGCATAGCATACTATTGCTCGATGAGCCTGTTGCAGGGATAAACCCCCAGCTTAGAAAGAAAATCAAAGAAATTCTCATAAATCTAAGAAAGCGTGGCGAGACCATAGTCTTAATAGAGCACGACATGAATTTTGTCATGGACCTTGCTGATGACGTCTATGTTCTTGATAAGGGCAAAGTAATTGCCCAGGGGAAACCAAAGAGTATTCAAAATAATAAGCGGGTCTTGGAGGCTTATTTAGGGGAATAACATGTTACAAATAAAAAATTTGCATTCAGGCTATAGTGAACTAGAAGTCCTAAAAGGAGTAGACATAATAGTCAACAAAAAAGAAATAGTAGCTTTAATAGGCCCTAATGGGGCAGGAAAATCTACAGTAATAAAATCAGTATTCAATCTCACAAATATCACTGGAGGATATATAATGTACAATAAGAAAAATCTCCTTGGATTAAAAACGCACCAGCTGATAAAAGAAGGAATTTGTTATGTTAATCAAGGAATGATTGTGTTCGGAAATCTAAGCGTAAAAGAAAATATAGAAATAGGTTCTGACAATGTCGATCAAAAAGAAAAGGAAAAGACTTTCAGTACAGTCTTAAGTAAATTTCCCATATTAAGGGAGAAAATGAATGAGTTAGCCTTTACTCTCTCAGGCGGCCAGCAGCAGATGCTAGCCTTATCCCGCTCTTTAATGCAAAAGCCTTCCCTTCTTTTGCTTGACGAACCTTCTTTGGGTTTATCTCCCATACTACAAAAAGAATTATTTCTAACTCTCAAAAAGCTAAGGGAAAGTGGACTATCTATCTTAATAGTAGAACAAAATGCCAAGAAAGCAATAGAGTTAGCAGACCGCACGTATCTATTAGAAGACGGAAAAATAGTCTTGCAAGGCGGAAAAGAAATATTAAAAAACGACAAGATCAAGAGCGTCTATCTAGGTGGAAGGTATTAAATTTTCAAAAAACTCTCTAGTCTTTCAATAAGCTCTATTTGCGCAGAATTTATCTTCTTTTTGGCTACACTACTAGGAAAAAATGCTGCTTTATCGACTTCCGCAAATTTAATTTTCTTCCCTGATTTCGCAGGCCATTCAATTTCAACAAATGACTGGCACATCAATAGGTCCGTCCAATCTCCTGTAAATGCCCACGCATGGACTATCTTGCCTGCACGTTGAGTTATTTCTCCTAATGGAGTAAATTCTCCTTTAGCTTCAATTCCTACTTCTTCCTTAAACTCTCGTTTTGCAGTCTCAAGCAAATCCTCTCCATCTTCAATTTCTCCCTTAGGAATGCTCCAGGCGCCTTCATCTCTATCTTTCCAAAAAGGCCCGCCAGGATGAACAAGGAAAATCTTTAGAATATCATCATCTATCTTATACATTAATAATCCTGAACTGGTTTTGGCCATCTCCCAAACAGAATTATACTCTATATTAACTTATCTTATTCGTATTAATGGCCATTTAGAAATTTTTATTTTTATTTTATCTCCCGCTTTAAGACAGAACTCTCGTATGGAATCTATTGCCAAAACTGTTTTCGTCAAAGGAATAACTTCAACTTCTTCATGTTCATCAACTACTTCTTTTGTGATAGAGAAGTTACTTAGTCTCCAAAGATAAGGCTCTCTAACAATCATTTTAACATACTTTGCTTGAGGACTAAACGGTTTTCCTCCAGCAGATTTAAACCACGCAGTTGAACCAGTTCCTGTAGAGAAAATTAATCCAGATGACTTGTGCCCTTCCTCTCTTAAATTATTTCCCTTCCTTATTTTTAGTATATATTTTGAAACAAGGTAGGCTTTTTCGTTCGCAATGAAAATCTCATTCAGAGCAATAGGTTTTTGCATTTTTCCATTAATAGAGACTTCAATTCTCTCCAGTTTTTCAACTTTATAATTGCCAGATATTATCTGCTCTAGTTTTTTATCTAGTTCATCAATATTCAAAGTAGTTAAAGCTCCTTCACTCTTCTTAGGGTTAGCATTGACTGCTAATAATTTCTGATGCACTATATAATGTCCAGCAGAAAGAGCTGTTCCATCGCCCCCAATAGAAATAACTAAATCCACTTTTTCTAAGTCTGCAGGTTTAAGATTATCTTTCCATTGGTATTGTATATCAAACCCCTCTTTTATTCCCAAGTTACAAATTTTTGAGTCTTTAGAGTTCTTCGGATATTTGCATACTACTAAAGTCTTTATCTTTTTCATGTTAATAAAGGCAAAGTAGGTATTGCTTCTCCATTTTTATAATTACGGATCTTACCATTAGAGGCAATATTGACTCCTCCCAAACCAACTACTTTAGCTTTATCTTCTCCCCAAAATAATCCAGTGTATTCATCCACCGTAATAATAAGTTTTTCTTTATGTGCTTCCAAAATCTTTTCTCTCCATTGCGCAGAGCCATCTGGTTCATTCCAATGAGGGGCGACAAATGCATTATTTTTTATTAATCCCAAGCCTGGTATCAAGTTTGCATTTCCCTTTCCCCTTGAATCTTCCGCAAGCATTTCCTTAAATTGTACCATGGCTCCCGTGCTTGAACCGCAAAGGATGATTTCTCCTTTGAGCCATTTGCCTTTAATTTCTTTTAAAAGAGAAGGGTTATTATGGAAATATTCCATAAGTTTTTCCGGTTGACCGCCACCTAGATAAATAACTTTTATACCTTTAGGGATACTTTTTAAATTTTCATTCAATAATAAAATTTTAGTATTATAATTATTATATTTTATAGTAGCTCTATCAATTTGCTTCTCCGGGAATTTTGAAGCATCAGGTATAAAGAGTATTTTTCCGCCGGCAAGTTTAGCTATTTCTTGGTCAATTCCATCATCCTTAGTAAACTCCCATCCGCCAATTAAGACACTTCTTACTTTCATAACTCTAGTTAGTTATTCTAATTTTAAAATGTTGTCATAGGCCCTGTCAAACTAAAGAATTCGATAAATATTTAAACATCTTGAGCATATTTTATCTATGGAAATACAGATAAGTAAAGAATTGGAACCAGAAGTCAAAAGGTTAATGGTAGCTATGAAACTCAAGAGTATAGAGGAATTCATAAATAGGGCAATAAAAGACAAAATTCTTCAGGCAAAGAAAGAGAGATTTATAGAAATCTCAAATAGGATTCATTCTGGGTTAAAAAAGAAAGGAATTGAAGATGAACACATTTTAGAAGATTTCGAAAGAAAGAGAGTATGATAACTATAGCTGTTGACGCAAATGAGATAATTTCTTCCCTTTTAGGCGGCGTTTCACGAGAAATATTCTTCGATTCTTCCTTCAAATTTATTACAACCGAGTTTACCATTTATGAAATTAAAAAATATCTGCCCCACATAAGTGAAAAATCAGACGTAAATGTAAGAGATATAATAGAAGCATTAGACCTGTTGCCAATTGAAATATACAAAGAGAATTTTTATCTTGATAAAATTCCAGAAGCGGACAATTTAATTGGAAAAATAGACAAAAAAGATATAAGGATTTTAGCTCTCTCTTTAAAAACTAATAAAACTCTATGGAGTGAAGATAAACATTTTGAAAAGGTCAGCGATATAATATTATTAAAAACCAAAGATTTTTTACATACAAAATTAATTGAATAAAATATTTTTCATAAATATTCTAAAATCTATGCAAATATTTGTCCAAATCAATCTTCCCATTGACAACATGCACGCCTTCTTTCTTTAGCATCTCAATTTTCTTAGGCAGTCCCGAGGCAAAACCTCCAAGTCCTCCGTTTGCATTCACCACACGATGGCACGGCACGGTTGGTGCATAGGGATTTTTATTCATGGCATTTCCCACAGCCAGATATCCCTTGCTATGCAAGGCATGCGCTAAATCTCTATAAGTCGTAACCTTTCCCTTTGGCACTTTCTTTAGTAATTCATAGCATTTTTCATTAAATGACTTCATATTTTTCTTATCACTTTTTTCTTTATGTATCTTTCCATTTTTCAGCCTTAATTTTTACTATCAGTTAGGGAATAAAATCCGAAGATAGATAAATTAATAAACGAACTTTTAGGTGTTTTTTTATGGAACAAGATGAAAAACCTAGAGGCATAACTATTCCGAGTAAAAATACATTAATGAGAGCATCATATAGAAGATCTTTAACAAATGACGAATTGCTTCTTTTAGAGTCGGGAATATTTTATTATCCAGTTTCAGTATTAGAAACTCATCTGGGTGAAGGAGAATACAATAAGAGGCCCGCAGTCACCACCACTTTTAATGCATTAAGATGGTTAGATAATCTAGAAGATGGGGCCCTGAATGATGATGAAAAACCTCGGCTCATTCAAAGAATGGTAAATGGAGTCATAGCTGAAATAGTAAAAAGAGATTCTTCTGAGGACATAAGTGATATAATAAAAGGAAAAGATATGGTCCAAATTACCAAAGGCTTAGTGAAAGGATCCCGTAACGAGAGCCAGCGAATATTTGCGGAGAATTTTGGACGAGGGGTAGTCCTTGATGAACTTCACTCTTTTGATAGAGAAACCAAGGAATATATAGAATACGCTTGTCTAGGTATTTCTTCAGGAATGACAGAATTTTTGCAAAGGGGGGAAATACAAACTACAGAGCAATTAGATCACTATTGCCATCATGTTGCGGGGAGAATAGGAAGTTTCTTGACAAGAATAACTAGATCAAAAGATAAACTTTCGGGAAATACCTCTCCTCAATTACGTTCTGCTGATTCTGAAAGATTTGGCACTTTCTTGCAATTAGTAAATATAATTCAGAACGTTAGGCAAGATCATCAAGAAAAAAGAGCTTATTTTCCTGCAATGTTTAGAGACCCAGAAATATCTCACAAAACCATGGTCGAAGGAGTTGGAGATGATGCAAAGGAAGCTAGAAGGGTATCCTTAGAAAGTATGATTGCAGTAACCCAAGACAGATTTGCAGATTCGATAGCATACGTTCTTTCTATTCCAGGTGAACTCCGAGGCTATAAAACTTTCAATGTCATGTTATTGGCCTCAGGAAAGGAAATGTTAGAAACTATGAGAAAAGCAGGAGCAGAGAAAGTTTTCAAAGGAGAACAGGGCGCGGTACAACTTTCAGTTCCTACTTTAAAAAACGTTTATACATTTAGTAGTATGCTTACAAGATTTCCTGATAGAACGACTGCATGGCTAGAAGATTATCAGAGACATCCAGAAGATTTTACTTTTAAGAATGGTGCTTTCAGGAAATGGTCTGAAAAATATACCTCTAGATCACATCTTCTCTAGTCTTCGTATTCTCTCGTTTATGTCAGGATGAGTACTAAACAAGCCCGTTATCTTTCTTTTCAATGGATCAGAAATAAATAAAGGAGCAACAGCCTTGGGGAATCTTCTCTTCTCTTCTTCACTAATATGCTCATGTTTTATCTTAGTCAAAGCATCTTTTAGCCCCACCGGATATCTAGTAAATTTAACTGCAGTTGCATCAGCTGTAAATTCCCTCTTTCTTGATATTGCCAGAGAAACCAAATTAGCTGCTAGTGGAGCTAGAATTGCCAATACTAAAGAAATCACTATCAATATCATATTTCCTCTTTTATCATCTCTATCTCCCATCGATCCTAAAAATAGGCTTCGCAGGTACATTTGAGATATAATCGATATCAAGCCAACTAAGACTGCAACTAAAGTCATAAACCGTATATCGTAGTTTGCAATATGAGACATCTCATGCGCAATAACTCCTTCCAGTTCTTCTTTATCCAGTTTCTGCAAGGCTCCAGTAGTAAAGCACATTACCGCGTTCTCTGGGTTTCTTCCTGATGCAAACGCATTAATCTCATTTGAATTCATGACATAGAGTTTAGGCATGGGCAGTCCTGAAGCAATGCTCATTGATTCAGCAGCATGGTAAAAGCTCCTATGCTCTATTTTAGAAGCAGGCTTAGCTCTAACTGAAGCTAGAGCAATTTTATCTGAATTATAATAACTAAACAAAATATATCCTAAAGAAAACAATGTAGAAATAATCATGATAATAAAGAAATATCCTGGGTCTAAAACAAGAGAGATTACAAATCCCAAGGCAACAAAGAAAACAAATATAATTACAATTAAAACAAATGATTTTAATTTATTGTTTCTTATCTCTTCATGGAAGGATGTTCTTTCTGTCATCGTAAAATCAGAAGCTTTTTCTTTTTAAAGCTTTATAAAATTAGCTTAAATTTCTAGTTCCGTCATTTATCCTCTTTCTAGCAAGTTCGGCCATTGCTGTCTCTCCATGAAGTGAAATTACCATATATTCTGGACTATGATCATATTTCACACTAACACCATCAAGATGATAGGTTCTTTTTATTCTTCCATCTGCTTTCAGTTCAGTCTGGTCTACTAGGCCAGCTTCGAGCCTTCCCATTAAAGCATCAAAATTTGCCGGTTGGTAGTTATCACTAGGCTCTCCATTAAAAACTTCTAAAATATTAGGAAATCCCATAATAATTCCCTTAATTTTCTCTATTTAAACTTTGCGAACATTTAAAACATCCTCTTAATTATAATATAAATGAAGAGGCAGAGAGGAGACTACGTTTTTGCAATAGCAAGAATATGTTTGGGATTGATATTCCTATGGGCTTTCTTTGATAAACTTCTTGGTTTAGGTTTTGCAACAACTCCAGAGAAAGCTTGGTTAGCGGGCGGCTCTCCCACAGCAGGATTTTTATCAAATGCAGTTCACGGTCCTTTCCAATCATTTTACAATAGTCTTGCGGGCTTGGCAATTGTCGACTGGCTGTTCATGTTAGGTTTATTATTCATAGGCCTGGCCTTAGTGTTAGGAATTATGATAAATATTGCAGCTTATTCAGGAGCCGTGCTAATGTTTTCAATGTGGACTTCTTTACTTCCTCCGGCAAACCATCCTTTTCTAGATGAACATATCATCTATATTTTACTATTGATAGGCTTATCACGAATAGAATCAGGAAGAGTGCTCGGCCTAGGAAAGTACTGGTCAGGACTAAGTTTTATAAAGAAACATAAGTTCTTAGAGTAATGAAACTAACAAAAAATAAATTCAAGATTTTTAATGTTGTATTGATAATAGGAATGTTAATTTCTCTCTTTCTTGTTTACGAGCACTTTTCACCTTCAGCCTCTAAATTCTGCACATTTGGAAATTCTTTTAATTGCGGCATTGTAAACAAAAGCCCTTATGCAAATCTAGACGGATTGTCTTATTTATTGACAATCGATTTCAAGCTAAATCTGCCAATGATAACTATTTCCGACATCAACCCTTTCTTTGATCTTATTACTTCGAACGCTTTTCTAGGATTTTTAACTCTACTCTTCCTGTTATTTTTAGCAAGGGCAAACTATAAAAATAATAAATTTTTATTCATAGATAAAGAGAGTACAAGAAAATGGCTCAAAGGAATAACATTATTCGGAGTAATCTACGGGTTCTATCTATTCCTTATACAGCATTTCATCCTAAAAACATATTGTATTTTCTGCATTGCCCTAGACATAGTCTTAATATTATTACTAATAATCGTTTGGACAACTAAAAAATAAATAATAGAGGTAGACATGTCAAAAAGAAATCAAACAAAAAAGAGGAGTAATAATAAAAGTGGAATTTGGGCCTTAATAGGAATCATCATAGTGATAATCTTAATAATTGCAGCATTTCTTTTATTTAAAGACAAAAAAAGCTATAATCAGGAGAGTGTAGATATATTCGCTCAATGTTTAACTGAAAAAGGCGCAACAATGTATGGCGCATTCTGGTGCCCTCATTGTGCTAAAACAAAAGCAAGATTTGGGCCATCGTTTAGATATATTAAATATGTTGAATGCGATCCGAGAGGAGATAACGAGCAATCTGAACTTTGCATATCAAAGCAAATTGAAAATTACGATACCTGGGAATTTGCAGACGGCTCTAGAGTTGTCGGAGAACCTTCTTTTGAGCTCTTGGCTGAGAAGTCGGGCTGTACGTCTCCAGGAGCAGCATAAATGGCAGACCCAATATCTTTACCTGCTTTTTCAATTGTATTAGTTACTGCATTAATTGATTCTATAAATCCGTGTGCAATAGGAGTTTTAGTTTTATTAATAACCACTCTTTTAGGACTTTCAAAAAACCGCAATAAAATGCTCGCAGTTGGGACAATTTATATCTCTGCAGTTTTCTTAACATACCTGGCAGCAGGTTTCGGCCTTCTCATCTTTATCCAAAAATTAAATATCTCCCATGTATTAAGTTGGATAGTAGGTATTTTGGTTATTCTCCTAGGATTATTGGAAATAAAAGATTTCTTCTGGTATGGTAAGGGAATATCATTAAGAATTCCAGCTAAAAGGGCCAAGCAAATACAGAAATACACGAAACATGTCACAGTTCCTGGAAGTATTCTTTTAGGCATTTTCGTAGCAGCAGTGGAACTTCCTTGCACAGGCGGACCATATCTAGCTATAACTACTCTATTAGCAAAAATAGGCTTTTCATGGAAAGTATTCTGGCTGTTAGTTTTGTATAATGTTATCTTTGTATTGCCACTAATAGTGATTTTGCTCTTTGTTTATTTTGTAGGGAGTGCGGTGAGAATCCAAGACTTTAAGAATAAATATAGAAAATGGATGCGTTTATTCATGGGCCTAGTCATGATAGTCCTGGGCGTCTTGTTAATATTATGGGCCAATGGCGCAATTAGCCTAGGCTTAGGATATTAATAAAATTCTCTCGGAGTTAACAGTTTGTCAACAATCATTTTTAGTCTTTCAATTCCCTCTTCATCTCTTTCCGCTATCGCCCTATTTATGTATCCTTCTATTGTACTTTCATATTCTCTTCCTAAGGTTTGAGAATCATTATATCGGTTGGAACGAAAAGAGGCAAATCCTAATTTCCCCATTAATGGTAAATTTTCTGCAATATCTCTAATATTCATGGAACAATATTCTGCCTTTCATTTTTAAAAGTATGTATTATTTTTTTTACTAATAGAATTCAAATTCATATGTATTTAAAATAGCATTTTACTCTCAATTTATATGACAAAACCTCAGCCTATTATTCAAAAAGAAATGCCAAAAGCATATGTCTTAAGGGTCGCAAACACTCATTCAGTAGCACTCCATTACATTCTTTGCCCTACAGTTACATATGTTTTAGGAGTTGTTCAAATACCTGATGAAATTCAAAGACTAAAGTCTGCAGGTTATGAGGTAGTGGTTAAAAATGTTCCAATTGAGAAATTAGTGGGAGAAGAATATGCCCGCAGATTTAGAGAGCTTAATGATTTAGAAAGAGAAAATTACATAGAAAAAAAGGCGACTTGTTATTGACTTTTTAGATCAATTTAAATTTAAAACTTAACTTTAGGAACGGCTTTGGTTTCTTTAGGTATTTCTAGATATTCCTTCTCTTTCTTGCCATACATATTTGCGAACATTACTCCAGGGAACCTTTCTACAGAGTTATTGTAGCTCAATATAGAATCATTGTAATACTGTCTCGCATAGGCAATTCTGTCTTCTATTGCAGCTAATTCCTGCTGTAAGTGCAAGAAATTTTCATTCGCTCTCAATTGTGGATAATTCTCTGCAATGGCAAATATTGATTTTAAGGCATTCTGCAGTTCCTGTCCTGCTTTCATTCTTCCTTTAATATCGCCAGCAGAAACAAGTGCTTTTCTAGCATCAGTAACCTCTTTCATTATCTCCTTCTCATGTTTCGCATATCCTTTGACAGTTTCAAGTAAATTAGGTACTAATTCTCCTCTCTTTCGTAGTTGTACATCAATCTGTGATAATGAGTTATCTATTCTATTACCTAAAACAACAAACTTATTGTAATAATAAATAAACATAACTACAATTAAGGCAACGATTACAATCAGTAGCCATATGAACCATACCATGAATAAGGTAAAAGAATAGTTTTTATAAAGGTTTGTGTACTTCTCAGTTTATGCAAAAACGTACACAGGTCATAATTACTTTTCTGGCTTTAGTTGTATTAATTTCTTTTTTATACATAGCTACAGATATTTTTTCAAAAGTTACCGGCTATTTTGGAGGGGAAGGAGAAAAAGACAGGTTAATCAAATGTCTAACAGGAAATAGTGCTGAGTTCTACACTTCCATATCCTGCGCAGATTGTGAACGTCAACAAAAGTTATTTGGAGAATCTTTCAAATTAATTAGTGTTGTCGATTGCGGAAATAACATGGAACTCTGTCCAAACTTGCAGAGTATTCCTGCCTGGTATATCAATCAAAATATCTATTACGGATATAAGAACCTTACAGAATTAAAGTCTATTTCAGGTTGTGGATAATTTCAAAATGAATAACAAAAAGAGAGTTTCTTACTCAAAGACTATTGAATTTTCAGATCACAAGATCGGATTATACGACATCAATACTTTCTTAAAAGACTGGGGATCCCTACCAAGAAGAGGGATAGTAGAGAAGAGATGTAGGATTGTGGAAAAGAAAGGCGAAAAACTTTTAGAAATAACAATACCAAAAGGTACAGAAAGCGATGGTGGTTCTTTATGGAGATTAGAATTTCCACACAACTTAACCGATGCCACATTTGAGTATGATATTATGTTTGGTAAAGATTTTAATTTTGTACGAGGAGGTAAATTACCTGGACTGGGTGGTGGAGAGTCGTGGGGGTATGGAGGAACACCTGAACAGTATCAAAATGGTTTTTCTGCAAGGTTGATGTGGAGAGAAATAGACTTTGATAAGAATATGTTGATGAAAAAGCCACTAGGCGAGGAAATGAAAAAGAGGAAGGAACTAATTCTTAAAGGGGCAAGTAAGAAGGAGATGCTTAAGCAAATGAATGCTCTTGGTGATGAAATCATAAAATACGAATGGTATTGCAGAAGTTTGGTTATAGAACCTCACAAAGCGTTCCTTGTACAATACTTGTATTATCCAGATAATAAAAGACGTTTTGGAGAAAATCTTAATTACAGACATGGAAATAATAGAGATAATAAAGTGTTTGTTGAACCAAACAAATGGTATAACATAAAAATGCGTATAAAACTTTCAGAAAATCCCAAACAAGAAGATACAATTTTAGCATGGGTTGACGGAGAGAAAGTATTGGATAAAAAAAGAAATCTAAGAAAAAAGAAGAGTTATGGAATTAATCAGGTTATGTTTAGTTTATTTTTTGGAGGAGACGATGAAACCTGGCATACGAAAAAAGATGAAAAAGTTTATTCTCAGTAATACCCCAAGGTCTTGCCTTGGGGATAAAGCTATAAGTCTGT
>CAYHCG010000006.1:0-77406 GCA_964355135.1 Candidatus Woesearchaeota archaeon
GTTTTGGGCGTTTTTCCCCTACTTTTAAGGCAATATGTCATATATCGGACATACAAAATATTTAAAAGCTCTTTTTATCTACATATCTTTATGTTTTTTAATAAAAAAGATAAGGAAACGGAGAAGTGCGATAGTTGCGGGACCAAGATCAGTACAGGATATAATTTCTGTCCGTATTGTGGAGTTAGTTTTATAGATCCTAAAAAAGAGAAAGAAGATTTCGGTTTACTTGGAAAAAATGACTTGCCTGACATGAATGCAGAGAATGCTTTTTCACTTCAGGGTCTTGGAATTACTGATAAGTTAATTAGCTCTCTCTTTAATAGTTTAATGAAAAATCTAGACAAGCAATTTAGAGATCAAATGCTGAATGTTGATAATGATTATGAGAGAACAGAAATAAGAAGTTTTCCTAACGGAATAAAAATAAAAATCTCTGGACCTAACGATGTTAGACAAAGACAGAAACCTAAGAGAGCAGAAGTTGAGCAGAAAGTTGATGAATTTCAATTAAAGAGAATGAGCGAACTTCCTCGCGAGAAAGCTAAGGCACATGTAAAAAGAATAGGAGATAAATTGATTTATGAATTAGCTGCTGTGGGGATTTCTTCTATAGAAGATATTTTTGTTTCTAAGGTCGAAACAGGATATGAAATAAAAGCTATTGGAGAAAAGAAAGTGTATGTAAATAATATTCCGATCAACTTGCCTTTGAGAAAGTACTCGATTATTAAGGATAAAGTCTTATTTGAATTTAAGGCCTCGCATTAAATTTATTTAAAATGCAGCCACGGGGAATTGAACCCCGATCAAAATCTTGGATATGCATCGTGCGGGAATCGAACCCGCGTCACGAACTCTCTCCGATTTTTTACTTATCATGGGAAGCTCGGATCATGCCATTAGACCAACGATGCTTTGAAGGGTTGGGCTACTTTAAATGATTTTATCTCCTTCTTTAATCTTTCTTTTTTTGGTATGATCCCCTTTTCTAAATAATGCTTTGTTCTTATTATATTTTTAGGATTAGTACATCCAATTCGAGATAAAAATATTTTTACTTCGCTCTGATCTTGAATTCTCACATTTGTTGCGCTTTTTGAGGGATTTAGATCTATTTTTCTAAGCATCTCAAATATATCTTTTCTTATATAGGGAGATGTGGTTTGAAATTCTATAATTGCTCTTTTGTATTTTTTTTGTTTTAGATAAATTCCTCCATCAGTATCCAATAGTCCTCTTAAAGCTCCATTGATATATTCTGTTTTTTCAAATATCCATCTAGGAAGAGATTCCTTGTTCTTTATCTTATTGCCCAATACAAAATTATTTTCTAATAGAAATTGAATAAGATTCGTCGAATAGACTTTTAGTTGTATTGAGTTCTGTTTTCTTATTTTAGTAATTTTTGTGTTTAATCCAAATAAGAGATTAAATTTTTTTGAAAGATACTTGTAGTGTTCTATTTCATTTTCATTACCTGTAATTGTTAGGGTTTTTCTCTCAAGATGTCCGTCGCCAAGAATAACTCCAAGCAATTCTGCTAGATCTTCACTCTTTTCAGGATATTTAATTTTTTTTAGGTTATTATTTCCAACCAGCTTTTGGCCCCAATTCTTTTCAAGAACTTCTTCTATCCAATACTTCTTTATTATCTCAAGTTTTTCGATCGGATATTCTTTAATTAATTTTATCAAAATGCTCTCTGGCATAGTAGACTTTTCGTTTCTTAAATCAAATGCAAGAGTATGTTCGGACAAATTTAGTTTTTCTGCTAACTTTGACCAATTTAATCCACTTTTTTCTTTTACTTTCTCAAGGAATTTTTTTTGTAAACCTTTTCTGAATTTTAATCGTGGTTCTTTTAACCTTTCTCCTCTATCTCTCATATATTTCTACCATTAAACTACTATATAAATATTTCTGAAAAATTCTACCACTTAACTATGGCTGCTCTGTATATGAAATTATTGTGATAATTGGTTTATAAGTTGTTGGGCTAAGCTTTATAAAACGATATTCTTTACCTCTTTTAATGATCTCGTAGCTCAGCCTGGTAGAGCACTGCTCTGATAAGGCAGGGGTCCTGGGTTCAAATCCCAGCGAGATCATTATTTATTTTTACATAAAGATTAAAAATTAATAACCTCTTTATTTAACATGCAAGATATTGTCATAGGGGTTGTTTTAGAATTAAAGGAAATAGAGGGATCTTTAAAATATTTAATAAATAGTAATTATATTGAAGCTATAGTTCACTCTATGCCTAAAGGGGGTCGTGTTATTCTTAAGAAAATAACTTATGAGGATACCATGGAGAAGTTGAATGTGGATGGAATTGTGTTAATCGGAGGGGGAATTTTTGCAAAAAGTGTTAAAAATAAGCCTTCTTTATATGAAGCTAATCCTCAAAGATACAATTTTGAGAAAAGTCTACTTGAATATTGCTATGAGAAAAAATTGCCTGTTTTGGGAATATGCAGGGGTTTTCAGATGATGAATGAAGTTTTTGGTGGAAATGTAGACTATATAAAAATAAACAGCAAGGTTAATCACCAAGCTAAAGTAAAGCATACCGTTAAGTTATTGAAAAATTCTTTATTAGAAAAGATTTACAAAAAATCAGTTCTATTAGTTAATTCTGCACATCATAAGCATATAACAACGGTTTCAGATAATTTTATAATTTCTGCAGTTAGCGAAGATGGGTTAATAGAAGCTATAGAGTCTAAGTTTAAACCGTTCTTTATGGGAGTACAGTGGCATCCAGAAGCTTTGGAAGAGGCTGATTCTAATTTGTTATTTAAATATTTCTTAAAATATTGTTTAGATATGAAACTGGATAGTTAGAATTTTTATCTATAAACTATTTAAACGCAAGAATATTGATTTTGAGATGCTTGGAAATAAAAAAGGGTTGAGCGTTATTATCGGAGCTGTTCTTTTAATTGTGATTGGAGTTACAATGGGTGCTGCGATATTTCTTTGGTCAGGAGATTTTATATCTAGATTAAGTCCTCCCGTTGATTGCTCGGAAGTTGGTTTTGAAGCCGAAATTTATCGAGAAGCAAATGATTATTTTTTGGGCATTATCAATACTGATGATATTTCTTTAAACGGTTTTGTTATTAAATCAGTAGACAAAGGCGAAGTTAAAATTGAGAGCGAAATTGATCTGCCTGTGCAGCCTGGGGAAACGCAGAGCGTTAGAATTGATTTTGTAAATGCAAACAACGAAGGAAGCAACTTTTTGATTATTCCTAAAATCTCAGTAAAAAATGCTGATGGTGAAGAGGTGATCTCTGTTTGTTCTGATAATGACGGTTATGAAACGCAATATAGATCAGCTACTGTTGTGCCTAATTTCATTGAAGATACAGAAATTATTGACTAAAGATAATTTTCTTTATCTTCTTTGCTAATTCTAAAGGTTTATCTGCCTGCCAGATATTTCTTCCTATTGCTAGGCCTGTTGCTCCTGAGCGCATAATCTCTTTAACATTTTGAAGCAAGGTTTTCTCATCTGTTTTTGAACCGCCTGCAACAACGACTTTTGTTTTACCTGCCGATTTTACTGCCCATTTTAGATCCTTTAGATCTTTACAATGGACTTTAACCATGTCTGCACCTATTTCTAGGCCCACTCTGCAGGCATATGCTAATAGTTCTCCATCGCTTTTTCCTTCTAGGCTCTTTCCTCTTGGGTATATCCAGGCGATTACAGGAATGTTTTTAGCATGAGCTTCTCTTTCGATATTTTCAAACTCTTTAAGCATTTTACGTTCATGTTCGCTGCCGATGTAAATTGTATAGCCTACGGCTGAAGCTCCTAGTTTTATTGCTTCTTTTACAGTGCAGAGTTGCTCTGAGAAGGGCTCTCCTTTGAAGAGGTTAGTTTTACCATTAAGTTTGATTATGAGGGGTATTTTTGATTTCTTTATTTCATTGCTATATTTTTCTGCAATTCCTTTCTGGAAGATCATCGCAGTGAATTTGCCTTTTTTTGCAATGTCTATAATGTAAAGAGGATCAACGTTACGATCATTGAATTCAATAGGCCCATGTTCCATGCCTTGATCATAGGCTAAGTAGAGGGCTTTGCCTTTTGTTAGAATTTTGTTTAACTTTACCATCTTTTTCATTATATTGAAAAAGAAGTTTAATTATTTAAAGGTGATGAATAGTTATATATTTGTAGCACCTATATAGTAAACTTTAAATAATTAGTATTCTTAAACAAACTATGAGACTAAACCTTGGAGATATAATTAATAAAAGAGGAGCTTATAAGATAGAATCACAATCTATCCCGTTAAGGATTTGGAGCAAAGAATGGGCTGTTCCTAACAGGATAAAATTGGAAAAATATAGTGTTAGCTCCACAACAAGTCATAAAACGCAAGTAGAAATTTCTCGTTATTCTCTATGGGGAATAATTGGGGATCCTGTAGAATTTGAAAAAATGGCTGACAATAAGAACGCACCAAAGAAATGGGGAAAGGGGAAAGAAAGCAAAAGACGATTTGATTATAAACTATTTAAAAATGAATTATGGATAAAAATACTTTCGAAGAGTTATTTGTTTAATATAAATAACAGAACTATGCGCTTTGACGAAAAATACTTAAGACTTTCTTTATTAAAAGATGAACTTGGATTTTGGTACATCTCGGGAGACGGGCAGGTAAGATTTGTTATCTTGCCTAAATTTATAAATTTAGATGAAGAATTCTTTGAATTACTTGGTTTTCTAGATGGAGAGATGTCCAAGAAGACGAACAAATCCGGAGGAAGTGTTTTAAAAATATCCAACGCGGACCCAGTTATGATACGAGAAATATTAAAAAGGTTTGATAAATACTTTAGGATTCATAAGAGTTCTTGGACTGCGTCTTTAGTCTATAATAACAAATTAGGAAACTTCGATAATAAAAAAGATTTAGTTATAAGAAATATCTGGTCTAATGCAATAGAATTACCTAAAGATAGGTTTACAAAAACAACTTTTCAGGATAAATATAATTCTCTTTTCTCAAAATATGGAATTATTCAGATTAGATATTCCAATACTGCTTTTTTCTTATTATTTTTGGAATTAATGGAAAATGTTCGTAGTTTGATATTAAGCAATTATGGCTACTGTGCAGCATATATTAGAGGAATAGTTGCTGCAGAGGGGGGAATAGGTAAAAGAGAAGGAAAACTTCGTATGGTGCATATTGGTGGAATGGATGGCAGTTTAAAGGATTTTTATAAAAAGTGCGTCATCAAACTTGGGATAGATAGCGTACAAACTTATAAATTGAGAATTGAGATATATGGTCTAAAGAATTTTTTAAAATTAGAGGCTATGGACATTTTTAAATATCAAGAAAGACGCAAAAAAGATTTTAATATCTCTTTAGGATTACTTAAAAAAAGTCCGCGTTATAGAGCTACCCTTTAATTACTATTAGGGGTCTTGTTTTGGCGACCAAATTACCAATACCAACTTCATTAGATACTCTTACTACTTCGTTTACATCTTTATATGCTTCAGGGGCTTCTTCTAGAATTCCTTTCATTGAACCAGATTTAATTTCGATTCCTTTATCTTTTAGGTCTTTTTTTATTTTATCTAGAGAAAGATTATTCTTTGCAAATGTTCTTGAAAGAGCTCTTCCTGCTCCATGAGCAGTAGAAGCTAGACTAATTTCTTCTGCTTTTTTAGTTCCGATTAAAATATACGAGGCAGTCCCCATACTGCCTGGGATAAGAATTGGACATCCAATGTCCTTATATTTTTGAGGAAGCTCCTTTCTTCCTGGACCAAAAGATCTGG
Source organism: Candidatus Woesearchaeota archaeon (assembly GCA_964355135.1). GTDB lineage: Archaea > Nanobdellota > Nanobdellia > Pacearchaeales > GW2011-AR1 > UBA73. The sequence continues at coordinate 5,822 of CAYHCG010000006.1, forward strand.
TTGCCCCCTTTCTTACTATTAGCATTTCCTTTTCCTTACCTCCTATTCTATGCTTTTCAAATTTTGCTATGTTGTGACATATATCATAGACTACATCTGCTTCAAAATTTGGCATTATCTTTTTTAGTGTTTCTCTTATCTTGTAAGTTATAAGCTGTTTGTTTGCAAATGCAAAGTTGGCTGCCGCAGCCATAGCCCCCAAATATTGTTGTCCTAATTTACTATCTATTGGGGCGCAAATTAATTCTCTATCGGGGAGATTTTGCCAACCATATTCTTTTTCCATCTTCATAATGTAATCAGAAGCAGTTTGATGTCCTAGTCCTCTGCTTCCGCAATGAATCATTATTACTATTTGATCTTTTTTTAATCCTAAAGTTTTTGCTATTTTCGCATCATAAACTTCATCTACTATCTGCATTTCTAAGAAGTGGTTTCCTGCCCCTAAAGTTCCCAGCTGATTTTTCCCTCTTGCTTTGGCTCTTTGGCTCATTAATTCTGGTTTAGCTCCTTCTAATTTGCCTTGATCTTCTGTGAAAAGATAATCTTCTTTTTTTCCATAACCTTTTTTTACAAGCCACTGCGCCCCTTCTTTAAATATTCCATTCATATCCTCTTCTGAAAGTTTCATTGACCCTTTCTCGCCGACTCCCGATGGAACTGCTTCGTATAACTTTTGAGAGATTTCCTTTTCTCTTTTCTTTAATACTTCTAAAGAAAGATTTGTTCTTAACAGTCTAACCGAACAATTTATATCATATCCTACTTGCCCTGGAGAAATATTTCCTTTTTTGGGATCATAGGCTGAAACGCCACCTATACATGCCCCATATCCCTGATGTGCATCTGGAAGTACAACAACTTTTTCGATAACTCCTGGCATCATGGCCATGTTTTTTGCTTGTTCTAGGGTTTTGTCTTGTTTTATCTTTTCAAATAATAGCTCGGAAGCGAAAACAATGCAAGGGACTAACATTTTTCCCTCTTTTTCTATTTCAAATATATTCTCTGCTAGTTTCTTAATTGCCATTATTATAAGTGAAAAAGCAAGATTTTAACTGTTTTGGTAGGACTTTATGAAGGTTTAAAAAGGCTAATTTTTTGGTTTTATTATGGACGAGAGAGTAGTAGGTGGAGTGAGACACAGAATAATGGATTATTTTAGAGATAACTTGTATTCTTTAGGTGACGGGAGAGTTGTGAAAGTTGCTTTTGAGCAGATTGAGAGAAGTCGGAGGGTAAGTAAGGGATTAGATAAATGTCCTGAGAGATTTAGGGAGGATCACTTAAGAGCAGCTTTAGGAGGGTTGGTAAGTGACGAATTTCTTTATCATTTTAAGGGAGCTTATATTTATCACCCATATGGTGGAAATTCACTTTAGACATCCACCACTACTTGGAACTCCCAGCCTGACTGAGTTTTTTTAACGTGCATTTCTGCGTAGGTTGGGGCTTTGATATGGTCTAGGTCTTTGTAATTTTTAGTACTGTCCCCATAGAGCGTTGCCTTAATGTTGTTGCCTAGGAGACTAACTTCTGCTTTTGCAACAATGAATTGTTCAGCATCTAAAAGATATATTAATTCGTCCAAGAAATTATACAATAGATTCTCTAGGTCTGTTCCATGAACTTCTACTTTTTTACCTACTTTAGCTTTTATTTTCTCCCCTTTAGATAGGTATTCTGATATTGCAAGAGTCATGTTTTCAAATGCCATTTCTTGAGTCTTTCCATATGACTTAATTTTTATGTCTGCTGTATGGTCTAAAAATTCGTATTTCATAGATATTCAAATAAACTAAACTTTATAAATTAGTTATGTTTTTCTAAGGGATGCGAGCATTTGATATAGTTGCTTTGGTATTTTTATTTATAGTGTTGTTTGTAGCATTGTTTATCTTATGGTATAATTTGCCTGGCAAAGAAGTTGAATTCTTAGAGTATAAATCCAATATTTCGGGGAACTTGTCGCAGAAGAGTGCTCAGTTCTATCCAAATATGAGGTATCCTGATCGAGTCATAAGCTATTCTTTAGATGATAATTGTGGTCCTGAAAAACAGGGAGATTTTGAGAGAGCTGCAGATATATTGGAGCAGAACACACTTCTAGATTTTACTCGAAAAGATGGAGGAGAGATCGTCGTTTTTTGCTCTAATCTTTCTCCTGAACCTGAAGAAGAAGGGCATTTTATTGCTGGAGAAGGAGGGCCTACAGAGATTATCAATGCAAGTGAATATGCAGTTATACTAGCTGGGAAAATATCATTATACAGGCCTGAAAACTGTGATATTCCTCAAGTAGCACTACACGAGCTTTTACACGCTCTAGGGTTTGATCACAATAAGAATGAGCAAAGCATTATGTATCCCATAACAGATTGTGATCAGCAACTTGACCAATATATTATTAATGATATTAACTCTTTATACTCTCAGCCTTCTTATCCTGATGTTCTTGTAGAAGATTTAGAGGCAAACAAAACCGGGAGATATCTCAATTTTGATATTGTGGTGGCAAATCATGGGCTGAAGAAGGCAGCGAATTCAACCTTGAGCGTAGAGGTTGAAGATATAGTAATAAAGAAATTTGATCTTGGTGCTTTGGATATCGGCGCCAAGAAAAGCCTGATGGTCAGCAACTTAAAGATAAGCAGGAGTAGCGGCGAAATCGTATTTAAAATTGAAACTACTCAGGCAGAACTGGACAAAACAAATAATGTAGTAAAAATAGGCATGGTGCAGTGAATAGGGCATTAGGCACAATTCGACAACTTTAAATAACTCTGTAAATTAATTATATTGAGAAGAAGATGGCTGAGAAAGACTTAATTTTAAAAGAGAAGGTTGAACATTCAGGATTATTTGATTTTCCTGGCTTGTATTCATATTCATATACATGGTTCAAGGACAAATCTTACGGAGTTAATGAGGATAAATATTCTGAAAAAATTAGCGGAAACAAAAGAGATTTGACTGTAGAGTGGAAGGCTACTAAAAAGCTTTCTGATTACTTCAAAATAGAAATCTCCGTGAAGTTTGAAATTACTGAGATGACAGAAGTAGAAGTGGAAATTGAAGGTAAGACAAGAAAAATGAATAAGGGAAAAGTCACTGTTGAATTTAAGGGAACTTTAATAAAAGATTATGATGGTAAATGGGAGACTAGCGCTTTCTCAAAGTTTTGGAGAGATGTCTATAACAAGTATGTTATCCCTTCAAGGGTTTTTGAAATTAACAATAAAGTCGAATCAGATGTAAGGGAATTAAAAGAGGAATTAAAAGCGTATCTTGAATTAAGCGCTAGACGACGTGGCAGATTAAGTAATGCTTAAATTTTATTGATTTTGCTTTCACACTGGAGTTAAAACATCAAGAATTATTAATTCTTGAGTGTGCTCAAGAACACGGAAGTTCTTGACAAACAAAATACAAATCTTTAAATAATTTCTCCTTTGTGTGTATGTATGAAAAAGACAAGATTTTTTGCTTTATTGCTGGTAGTAGTATTATCAGTATTTGCTTTTGGAGTTAGCGCAGAGATTGAGGTAGTGCGTAAAGTTGACAAGGGAAGCGTCGTTATTTCTGAATTAAATAATCCTGCGGTCTTTGATTTTGTGATATATAATGGCGGAAGTGAAGAAAATATAGAAATTTATTCTTTGATAAGTGTCAGTATGACTCCTAGAGGCAAATTTTCACTTGCGGAGGGCCAGACGACTATCGAAGTTACTGCCACTCCAGATGAAATCATACGATCAAGAACAGGATTCTTCAATTTTGAATATCAAATCAAAGGAGACGTATCTGGAATAATTAAAGATAATTTACTTATCAAGATTGTTGACTTAGCCGATGTGCTGGAAATAGAACCTGGGCCATTACATCCATCAAGTTCTCAAGCAACAGTTATTATCAGGAATAAAGAAAATACTCATTTAGAAAATGTTAAAATTGATTTCGATTCGCCTTTCTTTTCAGGTACACAGACGGTTTCTTTAGGGCCCTTTGAAGAAGTAGAAGTTAATTTGACTGTAAATAAAGATAAGGAGAAGATTGTTGCTGGAGCTTATATTGTCTCAGCAAATATCAATGTTAAAGACGAGGAAACAAAGATAGAGGGAATTATTGATTATTTGGAATCCAGTGGCACTTCAGTTGATGAGTCTACTAAAGGAATAATTATCAAAGAGACCACCATAACAAAAACTAATCAGGGAAATACTCCTACAGAAGCTACAATAGAAGTTGAAAAAGATATTATTTCTAGATTATTTACTTCTATGTCACTAGAGGCAGATAGTATAGAGAGAAATGGATTAATGATGAAATATTTATGGACTAGAAATCTTAATCCGGGAGAGAGCTTTACAATCCAGACCACAACAAATTATACTATTCCATTTATTTTGATTATTTTGATAGTTGCAGTAGGCGTATTAGCTAAAGTGTATTCGCAGACTGCTGTTGTTTTGAAAAAGAGAGTAGCTTATGTAAAGACTAAAGGTGGTCAATTTGCCTTGAAAGTAAATATCCATGTTAAAGCAAAGAAACATGTTGATAATGTTCAATTAATTGATGTTTTGCCTAGAATGACAAAACTTTATGAAAACTTTGGAAAGAAACCTGATAAAATTGATAAAGCAAGCAAGAGAGTTTACTGGAATATAGATAAATTGAGCGCAGGCGAAGAAAGAGTTTACTCTTATATTATTTATTCTGATTTAACTATAGTCGGAAGATTTGAATTGCCTGCCACTACTGCTGTTTATGAGAAAGACGGAAAGACTGCGGAATCCTGGTCGAATAGAACTTATTTTGTCGCTGAGACAAATAAAGTTGATTAAAATTATTTTTATAGTGACCTTTAAATAATTGTTTTAAATTATATAAAAATGGGTGAACGTGCAACGAGAGTTTTAAAATGGATTTTTTGGATTTGGGTTGTACTAATGCTTTTATTACAGATTGCTAATCTTTTTATGAATGGGGTAAACAGGGGAACATTAATAATTTTCAGTGAATTTCTTATTTTTGTATGGTTTGGATTTATTTACTTTTTGAGAAAACCTTTATCTAAAATTATAAAGAAAATTCCTAATAAATATTTAAGGTTTGTAGTTGTCGGATATCTTTCTACGGTTGTTGCAGAACTTGTCTATATGTTTTCACATCCAATGCATAGAAATGTAGTGTGGGATCTTATCTTGACGGCGCCGTGGTATATACTCTGGATGGCACTTTGGTTTAAAATATTAAAGAAATATGATTATAGTTTAGTTGAAGCATTTGTACTTGCAGGAGTTCATGGTCTTATCATAGAGGGTCTTTTGAATAGTCCTTTGCTTGCATTAATGGGTCTGCCTTTATTCATAGCATTATATGGGTGTTTCTTTATTGTTCCTTATCTACTAATGAAAGATGAATTTAAAGGACAAAAACATGCTAGTCTATGGAAGAAGATTAAGATGTCATTTGTTCCATTGATAGCATTTATAATAGGTTTTATATGGATATTTTCTTTAGTTAAAATATTTGGTTTAACTTTACATTAGAAATCTAGGGAAATAATATAGAAATTAAAAATTACATAAAGTTAAATCTTAATCTTCTTAATTTCTTCAACTTTATTGAAATGGTGGTCTAAAGTTAGTATCTCTTTATTTTTAGTCGACAGAGCGGCTTGTAGAATTATAGAGTCTTCATAGTCCAGATTATATTTTTTCATCCATTTGGTTGCTTGAATCCTATCTTTTGAACTTATCTGATAAATAGTTAGGCCTTTGTATGATGAAAGACTCTTAATAAAAAGCCGAATAGAAGAAAGTTCTACATTATTTCTATTCATTATTATAATTATAGAGTCTATAGTAAAATTAGTTAAGGCTGCTTCTTTTTTGCCTTCTTTTACTTCTTGGAGTATTTTCTTACATGCTTCTGTTTTCTCTTGATTAAGGAGTACCTCAAGAAAAATGTTTGCGTCTATTAGCATATTTCTCCGTTAAGATTTTTCCAAAGCTGTGCTGCAATTCAACAGATCCTTTTTTTACGTGTTTCATTAAACCAGCAATGGCATTCACAGGATCCTCTATTTCTTCCCCTTCGTTATAAGAAGATGCCCAACTGTTCATTGCTTCTTGAGCTGCGATGCTAATTGCTCCTTTTCTATAACCAAATTTTTTCATGGCTACCTTTCTGAAGTACTCTTCTATTTCATTTGAGACACTTATCTTCATTTCTCCCATAAGTACTTATGGGGGGAGGTTATTATATAAATCTTTTGTTAGTTTAGCCATTAATAAAAAATAAAAATTAACCTGTGTATAGTGGACCGGTTTCTATACCTGCTTTGACTTTCTTAAGATAGTAATCTTCAATCTTCTTGTATCTTTGAGCGCTTTCTTTTGATACAGAGGCTTTTACTCTTGTTAATGCTTCTTCAAAGTCTCTTCTTGTAACTACCTTTGCATCTTTATCAGTTCTTAATGCATTTAACGCAGCTTCTCTGACTAATGATTCAATATCTGCTCCTACGAAACCTTCAGTTAGTTTTACTAATTCTTCTGCATTTACATCTTTTGATACTGGAGTGTTTTTCATATGCACTTCAAGAATCTTCTTTCTGCTTTCTTCATCTGGAATGTCTACCAAGATGACGCGATCGAATCTTCCTGGACGTAATAAAGCAGGATCTAACATATCAGGACGATTAGTTGCTCCAATGATTGTTACGTCTTTAAGACCTTCTAGACCATCGATTTCTGCAAGAAGTTGGTTTAAGACACGCTCGGTTACCTTTGTTCCATTGTCTACTCCTCTACGGCCTGCTAGAGCATCTACTTCATCAAAGAATACAACACAGGGAGCGACTTGGCGGGCTCTTTCAAAGACCTTTCTTACGCCTTCTTCTGACTTTCCGACCCACATAGATAACAATGAAGGGCCTTTAATATGTATGAAGTTGGCTTCTGATTCTTTTGCTACAGCTTTAGCTAATAATGTCTTACCCGTGCCTGGAGGACCGTAAAGTAATATTCCTCTAGGCGCGCGGATGCCTAAACGAGTGAAACTTTCTGGATGTGTGATAGGCCATTCAACTGCCTCTTTTAGATCTTGTTTTGTTTTTTCTAAACCGCCGATTTCATTCCAGCCAATATTAGGAGTTTCGACAAAAACTTCTCTCATTGCACTTGGTCTTACTACTCTTAGAGCTTCTTCAAAATCTTCTGCGCGGACAATGATTTTATCTAGAACTTCCTGAGGGACAGGTTCTTCTCCTTCTAGCTTTAATTCTGGAAGCATTTTTCTTAAGACCACCATTGCAGCTTCTTTAGTTAGTGATGATAAGTCTGCTCCTACAAAACCGTGAGTTTTTCCGGCTAATTTTTCTAAACTAACGTTTTTTGTTAACGGCATGTTTCTAGTGTGAATTTTTAAAATATCTAGACGAGCTTGTTTTGCCGGGACGGATATTTCTATTTCACGGTCAAATCTACCTGGTCTTCTCAAAGCAGGGTCTATAGAATTAACTCTGTTAGTTGCTCCGATGACTACTACTTTTCCTCTTGATTTTAAACCATCCATCATAGTTAAGAGTTGTGAGACGACACGCCTCTCAACTTCACCCTGAACTTCTTCTCTTTTAGGAGCTACTGCATCTATTTCATCAATGAAAATTATTGAAGGGGCATTTTTTTGAGCGTCTTCAAAAATATCTCTTATTTTCTTTTCGCTTTCTCCGTAGAACTTAGACATTACTTCTGGGCCGTTTAGTAGAATAAAATTGGCTTCTGTTTCATTCGCTACTGCTTTAGCTAATAATGTCTTACCCGTGCCTGGAGGACCGTGTAATAAAACTCCTTTTGGAGGGTCGATGCCAAGTTTTTCAAAAATTTCAGGATGTCTAAGAGGTAATTCTACCATTTCTCTTACTTTTTTTATTTCTTCTCTTAAGCCGCCAATGTCTTCATAGGTTACTTCCGGAAGAGCTTCATCTGAAACATCTACTGCTTTAGGACTTAACGTGACTTGCGTATCTTCATTTATGAAACATCCTTGATTAGGAGTATTCGATACAACTACGAAACGGATTTGCTGGAACCCTGCGAATCCTGGGAAAGAACCCATGTCTTGTAAAAATTCTCCGAATAAATCAGGGAAGCCATTTGACATCATGTCTCTTCTTCTGTGCACTCCGCCTAAAGAAATAATATCTCCTTTTGTTATTGGTCTGCCTAGCAATCCATTTTTTAACATTTCAGGATCTGCATGAACTGTAATTCCTTGTTGGGCAGGAGCAATTGTAACTGATTTTGCAGGCTTAAGAACTCCTTTTTTGACAAAGACTTGTTCGCCTACTGAAACTTTTGCATTTTTTCTTATTAATCCATCTATTCTGATTATATTTTCCCCGACATCTGCAGGGTATGCTCTATCGACTACTACGAAAGTTTCTCTGTTTCCTTTAACGGAGATTATATCTCCTCTAACTAAACTTAAAGATTTCATGAGCTGAGGGTCAATTCTGGCGACTCCTTTGTAAACGTCGTCCTGCAATGACTCAACTACTTTTAGCCTGATTTGATTTTCTTTTGCCATTATTGGAATATTAAGCTCAACCTGCCGAAGTCTTCGAAGGATAATTTTACCACTTCGTTCATCTTTGCATGGTTTCTTTGATGGATGAAATCAACAATCTCCTTTGGAATGCTGACTGCATGACTGTTTCCTACCATTCTTAGTTTAACTATATATACTTTACTTTTTATATGATTGTAGTGGTTATAATTACTTATATCTTCTGGGTGCATTATTCTTTCACCACATTTCTCGCATTGTACTGCTCTGAGATGAAAACCTGATTTTTCGACGGTTATAGGAAGCATTCTTACGTCGCATTTCTCGCACATAATCTTTGCATCAAATATGTCTTTCATCTTGTAGCTCCTTTGTGTGTATACGTAATGTGTATACTGAGGTTTATAAACGTTATGGATAAATAATTTGTATGATGAAAAGTTATTTTGAAACACGAGTAGGCCACAACGAACATCTAAGAAGGCTACTAGCAGGTTCTAAAGAAAGATTTTATAAGGGCGTGACGGAAAGTCTTTTTCAAGTTGATTTTAATGGAGAAGTTTCTTTACTAAGAGATTCCGACAAAATGCAAAATATTGTTTATCTGGAAAAGATAAGAGCGGAAGCTGGCGTTTTTGCTCAAAGATACTACAACACATTTGTAAATCAGGCTAACATGTTCAGATTAAGCCGGAGAGACAGAGACTCTTGGAACAAATGGGCGGACAGGGTTAAACAAGTCACATGGGCTAGCAGAGATGTTACTCTTCCGGATGAATCAGAATTAACCCAAAGAGCGAATAAACTAAGAGTATGGCTAAATGACAATATTGTAAAGAGTTTTGAACAAAATATGGCTTTATATAAATTAATGGCTCCACATAATTTTTGTATTTCTCCTTTTGTTTCATCCGATTTGGAGAAATCGATGTCCGATAACTTTTTGGGAGGTCTGGGAGAGTATCGGGTAATTTCTGGGTGGCTAAAAAGCCCCCTATTAATTTATAGTTCGCCTGGATATAGGTTTGATTTAGGGATGTGGGTGAATCCAGATAGCAGATTAAAGTTAAAGATGTATTGCAAACATGAAACGGACGGATTATTGGATGTTTTAGATGTAGAGGCACAATTCAGAGGAGGCAGGTTTGAGGATATTGTACATTATGATATAAAAAAGAGAAATACTCTTATGAAAATTTCTAATGCTCATGTTGAACGGGGTGAAATAATTGATGAGAAGGATAGTATAGTAGATTTTGAGATGAGTGGGAATCCTAGGAGCGGTTCAGTTAAGACGAGAATGAGAACATTGGGAGGACAAGAAAGGATGGTTCTCACTGATTTAGATAGTGCTAAAAGACAAATATTTGTTGTAAAATATTGGGCCTCTAACCCCGTTATTGCCGGAGGCGAGTTATTGAAGAGAGGAATAGAAATTATCGAGAACGACGGAAGATATGAATCCTTGGTTGGACTAGCGAAAAAGAAAGTAAGCGCGAGATAATATTTTTTTAAGTAAGTGATATATCCTAGGAAAAGATTAATATATTCTATCTTGTTGTAATCTATATGGATGGCTCCATTTATTTATCAGATTTAATAAGTACAGGTCCTGCAGAAGTCCCTAGAATAAGTGATGATGAGAGAAGGGATTTTTCTGAGAGGGTTAGAATGGAAATGGCAAGGCTAGGATTCGATAAGGCTAATGAATTGACTGAAAGATCAACTATATTGACTGGACAAGATTATAGGGCGTATATTAATTATTAGGATTTTAAGATAAAGTTAAAATAGAGATTTATCTTGCTGATCTAATGAAAAGTAGATTTAGATATCATGCATTGAAACTGTGTTTGTTGATGATAGTTATATTTGGAATACAATATTTCTCTAGCGGTTTTACAGAATTGTTTGTTTTAAATGAGGATGCATGGACCCAGCCTTGGAGGTTTTTGACTTCGGTATTCTTGCACGGGGGGCTATTGCATTTGCTTTACAATATATTTGCGCTTGCATTGTTTGGAAGCATACTCGAGAGCATGGTTGGAGAAAAGAAATTCTTGCTGGCGTTTTTTGTGACGGGAATACTTGCTAATTTGATATCTATTAATTTTTATTCTTCAAGTCTTGGGGCGAGTGGAGCGATCTTTGGAGTGCTGGGAGCTTTGGTTATTGTTAGACCACTGATGGTTGTATGGGCATTTGGGTTGCCTATGCCCATGTTTGTAGCGGGGATATTATGGGCAGTAGGAGATATAATCGGAGCAGTAGGATTTTTGATTGGGAATCCTATGAATAACACTGGAAATATTGCGCATTTGTCTGGAATGTTTTTTGGTTTTATATTTGGCATGGTTTATAGAAGATATTTTAGACAAGTGAGAAACGTGAATGTTTCTATAGACGAAGGCGAAGTAAGGAATTGGGAAAGAAGTTGGATGAAATAGTTAGACGTCCTGTCTTGAATAAAGTAGGTAATCTAGATTGACACCTTTTCTTTGTGGATGGAATTTTGTTGGATACTTGTCATCTTCTTTTGGTTTCTCTCTAACAGGAATGTGTCTTACGAATCCCCAGTCGCTTATTACATACACGGGCTGACCGTTTTCGTATTTAATTTTACTTCCACCTGAAGAGGCGTTTACTTGTTTGATTCTATGTTGCAATTCAGTATGTTCTAACTCTTTCGGTTTGTAAGGATGCTTTTCTATGAATTGTTTTCTGACATCTTCACCAAAAACGTCAGAGCATATTTCATCTGCTTGGCAGCCTGCAAGTACAAGACCGCGATGCAAATATGGTTTAAAGAAAGGCACGGCTGAACCTGAATGGCAGCTTGTGTTAACAAGAACGAAGGGAACGCTAGCGAATAATGGGGCGAAATCATAATAAGGCACGCGATTTTCTTTTTTATCTTGATTCATACATCCCTCTAGCCCATGGCCTTCATAAATAACTACGGCATATCTACCAGGTACGCTTTCAACTGTGTCAAAGAAAACTTTTGTTCTCAACAAGAATTGTGATTTTTTCATGTCTCTTGCTGAAAAGCGATCAATTTGGGCAGCAGGTATTGAAGTTTCTTCATGAAGATAATGCTTCCATTCATTGGCTTCGCGTTCAAACCTGTATTCATCTCCTTCGTGAGTTCCTGTTATTAGTAATACAAAAGTATTTTCTCTATTCAAGCGTCTTGTTTTTTCGTCTTGGGGTATCTTTAAGGGGGCCTTTCTCATTATTCCTTTTACAGCTGGAGGTGTAGGTGTGTAGAAAGGAAAACTTTCTTGAATATTCGCGACCATAAAAATCCCATAAGTTACTAGTTTAAAAGTTTATTTATAGGAAAGTTTATATATCATATTATAATACATTATAATATGGAAATGATAGTTAAACAGACTAGGGAAGTTGGAACATCTGCGGGTGTTTTACTGCCAAGGAGTTGGCTGAATAAACAGGTAGTGGTAACTCTTCTAAAACCTTCAACAGAAGAAATTATTAGAGATGTTATTGATATTTTATTAAAGGAGAGATTAAATTCTGAAGTAAAAGGCATTTATCTCTATGGTAGTTATGCTAGGGGAGATTATGATCCAAATAGCGATATAGACATTTTAGTACTTACTACAAAGAGCAATAAACTTATTAGATCGGGAAATTATGAACTATTGATAGTCTCGGAAGACAATTTTTCTAAGAATTTGAACGAGAACCTTAATTATCTTGCTTTGCTTAGGGAAGTTGAAACTTTACTAAATAGGGAGTTGATTGAGAATTATAAATCAAAGAAGATTAAATTTAATTCCAGAAAGCATCTGTTAGAAATAGGAAGTGTTGTCAAGATAAATAAGGGCACTGTAGAAATTTGTGGAAGTAATAGAAAGCAAGTACCTGATGGAGTAGTATATTCTATTGTTTTAAGGTTGAGGGAATTATCTCTCCTTAAAGACATTATTTCTCATAAGTCTTACTCTAAAAATGATTTTTCTAAATTAGTTGGGGAGAAAGCTTATTCTGCTTATTTAAGGGTCAAAAGGAATGAAAAAGAACTAAACAATCTATCTGCGGAAGAAATAAATCCAATACTAAACATATCTGAAAAATGGCTAAAAGAATTAAAAGAGTAGAGAAGGGAGTTGAAAGTCTCAAAGAGGAGATAGAGACACACTTTAAGAAATTGGAAAACGATTTATTTGAGGGAAATATTGATAGAGGAAGATACCATGCGAAAGAAATTGATAAAAGTCTATTAAGGGCCTTAGAGATTAAACTTGGTATTTTAGGAATCAGAGACGATTCTTTAATGAAGTTTAAAGAAAGGTTGGAAAAAATTAAGAAAGATTTTGGATATATAGAATAACGTTTAAATAAAAAGTAAATGTTTTTAATATAAGGATAATATCCTGTTGTATGGGTTCAAATAAAAGAGTAAAAATAGGAAAATCTAAAATTGTGGGGGCAGGAAGAGGAGTTTTTGCAGAACACTTAATCAAGAAAGGAGAGATAATTGAATATTGTCCAGTTCTTATTCTCCCAAAAAAAGATTATCCTATTGTTAAAAAGACACTTTTAAAAAATTACTATTTTATGTGGGGAAAGGTTACTTGCGGGATTTGTTTAGGTTTTGGTTCTCTCTATAATCATTCTTATGAACCAAACGCAACATACAAGAAAGATATTAAAAAACAACTAATAAGGTTTTTCTCTATAAAGGATATTAAAAAAGGGAAGGAGATAACGGTCAACTATAATTATGGGAATTCCCAGAGTAAGAAAAAACTTTGGATAAAAGACATCAATTAATCAAAACTTCCTTAATTAATGAAGGAGATTATGGATTTATAGAATAACGTTCGAATCAAAAATGCCCGATCCGGGATTCGAACCCGGGTTTAGGCCGCGAAAGGGCCTCGTGCTTGACCACTACACTAAACGGGCATACACCTGTCAATAAAAGTTGTCTTTTAAATGTTGCTGTTTAACCGATCTTTAAAGGCAATAGAAAAACATAAAAACGCACTAAAAGTAGTATTAGTATGGAACTAAAAGAAGCGCTATGCGAAGAACTAATGAAGAAGAGCTATTCTGAACTGAAGGATGGAAGAAGAGTTTGGGATGTAGCAAATAGGAGTTTGCTCTACATGACTCCGGAATTAGTCAATACTTTCCTTAAAGTAAGAGAGCATCCTAGATATAAGAAGACTATTATTGAAATTGAAACTAAACTCTTAAAGCAAAATGCTGGAAAGTTTGCTAAAGAGCTAGAAAATACTCCTTTCAACTTGATTGATATGGGCTGTGAAGATGGGAGCAAGGCTAAAATATTTATTGAAGCCTTACAAGGAAAAGGAAATGTGAGATTCTGCTCTGTAAACGTAAGCAAGGCTCTTGCCGAGATGGCATCGAATAATTTAAAAAAGGCTGGCTTTAAGAACGTTACAGAATTTAAATCTCATGTTGCAGATTTCAAGTCTTTGTATGAAGTAGCTACAATGTTAAGAAGTGGAGATTATCAGAAGAACGCTATTTTACTGCTTGGATGGATCTTGTCAAGTTTTGAAATTCATGATTATTTATTTAACTTAAGCCAGGCAATGTTCAAAGGAGATATCCTTATGATAGGAAACGGCATAAGAATAGGAGAGAGATTTGTTAATATAGAAACTTACAGACATTCATTGTTCAAGGGATGGTTTGATCATTTAATAAGAGAACTCGGATTTAAAGAAAAAGAAGTAACGTATGATGCACGCTTTGCCAACGGAAGGGTTGAAGGATTTTATACACTAAAAGTAGGTAAAACTTTGACGTATAAAGGAAAGAAAATAGAATTGAGGAAAGGAGATGAGATAGTTGTTGCTTTCTTGTATAAGTATTTTGAGAAAGAACTTGAAGAATTCTGCAGAATGTACTTTAGAAGTGTTGAACTTGTTAAAGATGAAGATAGCGAATACGCTTTGATTATGTGCAGAAAGTAAAATTTGCCTATGAAAAAATTATTAATTTTTGATTTTGATGGAGTACTTGAAGATACCTTCGACTGGAACTTTCGTGTTGCTAGGAAAAGGTATGCTAATTTAGATAAAGAGGAGTATAGGGGCTGGTTTGATGGAAATATCTATGAGCATCCTACTGTAAAAGCTGCAGGACCATTAAATGTTATTGAATATTTTGAACAGTATAAAAAGGGTTTTGAGAGTAGGAAAGTAAAAAAGGAATTTACTGATATGCTTATTAAACTAAGAAGCAAGTATCATTTAGTAATTATTTCTTCTATCGATGATGATATTATTAATCCATATTTAGAGAGAAATAAAATAAATCATCTTTTTGAAGAAGTCTGGGGGATAAAGAAAAAAACCAGCAAGGTTGAGAAATTCAAGGATTTTCTTAAGCTCTATAAGGTAAATAAGGACAAATGCTTGTTTATCACAGATACCTTAGGAGACATAAAAGAAGCTAACAAAGTCGGGATAAAAAGCATAGGAGTAACTTGGGGTTATCAAAACAAGGAAAGCCTGCTTAAGGGAAATCCTGTAAAAATTGTCGACTCTATTGAGGAATTAGAGAATTATCTACTGGCTTAATATATTCTAGCTGATTGAATCATTCTAGTGCCTGTGACTATGCCCCAGATCCAGGATATTAACATTAAAACTCCGAAAGCAGCATAATAATAATAGAATTGTGGGAGATAATATGTATATGTGCCTATAGCGCCGATGAAGAATAGAATTATTTGCCAGACGCCTGCTTTTGTTTTTCCACCGATTAGACTGCCTAGCCCTGGAATAACTAGAAAGTTGAGTATTAAGGAGATTACTGCTAAACCCATAGAAGTATTATCCTTCTTCACATCCTTGTGAGAAATTGTTGTAACTTTATACTTTGCTTTTTTTGATTTTTTTGCCATTTTCTCTCTTTTTTATAATTGAATTAAGAAAAAAGGATTTATAAACCTGACGGGTTTTGTATTTATTGTTTTTTCACAAATTTAAAATCTGGGAATGATTCTTCAAGACTTCCATTTTTTAATTTTGTTGCGAGATCACACTTTTTGGGATTTACTCTCAAGGTTAATGTGTTATCATGTTTGTCTCTTAAAGTTGTTTGGATAGTAAACCCTTCTCCTACGCTTTCATATCTCTTTCTTGATAAGCCGCCTTCGGTAACTTTTCCTTCAGTTGAAGAATAGCCCTGAGCTAATAAATATTCTCTGAAATCATCATGTACTTCGGCGACATACTCTGGATGATGCATGAAAAGTCTTGAGGCTTCTATTTTCATTGGTTTATATTGAATAAATGGTTTTTAAGCATTGTTGCTTTACTTGAATTATATGTGATCTTGCTGGGATTTGAACCCAGGACCCCCGCCTCTCTTCGACTTCTCGATGAGAATGTATGCTCTAATGAACATGCGTCATATAAGAGCGGTGCTCTAACCAGGCTGAGCTACAAGATCAGAAATGGGGAGAAAATAAGATATTTAAAGTTTGGTTTTCTTGTTTTTATAGCTTATTTTCAATTAGAGTTGAATTCTAAGGTTTCTCTCATTTGAGGAAGATATTTTTTAGCTTCATTATCTAAGAATGCTATTGCTTGATCTCTTTTTGCATAGAGTCTTTGAGGTTCTCTAAGGAAGCCTCTTGTTTGGGGAACATTAGCAAAGAGTTTTTCTATATCTCCGTTATATACTCCTTTTAAGGCATCTTCATATAATGCTCTTTCCCAAAGAATTGAATGAGCTATTGTGCTCATGACCATAGTATAATCTACAGGAACCGAAACTGTTAGTGCATCTTTTTGTAGTTTGCCCCAACTTATTGCTTCTGAAGGAGGGCAGCTTGCAAGACTTCCTTCAGTTACGGGAGCGGTTGTAAATTGGACACCGATCTGATATTTTTTAGTTGGAATACATAAGATCTGTTCTAGAGCAGGTTCGGGCTGCAATAGATAATTTTTAACTGCTCCTCCGCCGCATACAATATATGCCAATTCTCCATTTCCTTCATTTTCCTGACACCATTTATGGAATGCACAGAACTCATATACATCTTGCTGTAAATCAATTCTCATCTTAGGTTCTCTTCCTTCTAGTCTATCCATTAATGATAGTTTTACAGCATTAAGAAAAGTTGAACCGTCTGCTGGAGATGGACAGAAGCCAGGCACATCATATGCAAATGCGGTTGCAGTTAATCCATGAGAGATATTTCTTTTTTCTTCCAGAGCATGCAGATATTTTCCAATATTGTTACGGTATTCTGTAGTTGTAAGGCTCTTTTGCATTTCGGGTTGATTAAGAACATGAGTCATGAATCTGTCTGTGTTAAATAAAACGCTTTCAGGGAAACCTATATCTGTAATTCTTATTATTTGAGCATCTCGGTATTCTCCGTCATCTCCTTGTATATCTACATCGTATATTTTTCTTTCGCCTTCTACTGCGTCATGAGCATCATGGTAAGAAATTGCATCAGATGCTGAAAAAGCGGAGATATATCCTTTTTCTAAAAATGGAACTAACCAGACTCTAGCGTAATCTGAAGCAGTGATTGGTCCTGCTATTGCTGCAAAAATAGTATAATTGTCTCCAATTGCTTTTCTTATTAATTGATATGCTGTTCGGAGAAGCTTTCCTCCGAAAGCAGGATGTCCTCGCATCATAACTGTGTTCATACTTTCTCTTCCTGTTAGAGGTGTTCCTTGAGCAATACTGCCAAATAATTTTCTTTGATGTTCTTCTATTTCTCTTTCTAGATCAGCACTCATTTTTTTATTTCCCTATTGTTATATTAAAGCATATGTATACTAAATGGAAATAATTAAATTTATTAAGTTTTATATGAATTTAGTATTATGATAATTGGGGTAAGTGGGCCTATTGCGGCTGGGACAGATAGTGTGGCGGCCATATTAGTTGAACAAGGATTTAAGTGGTTTTCTTTTTCTGATGTATTAAGAGAAGAGGCTAAACTGCGAGGACTAGAGATAAATAGGAAAGCTTTGCAAGATTTGGGAGATGAGTTGAGAAAAACCGGAGGGACTGGAGCTATTGCTAAGAAAATAATGGAACAGTTTGTGGAAGGCGAAAACTATGTTGTAGGCAATATCAGAAACCCGGGAGAAGTAGAAGAATTAAAAAAATTAAATGATTTTTTTCTTATTAAGGTTGATGCATCTTTAGAAATCAGATTTGAAAGAATTAAATCTCGCAAGAGAGATGATGACGTGCTTGACTTTTCTGAGTTTAAAAAAGTTGAAGAAAGAGACTTAGGAATTGGACAGGAAGAACATGGTCAGAGACATGCAGATGTTTTTGAATTGGCAGACTTTGAAATTATTAATGAAGGAACAGAAGAAGATTTAAGAAAAGAGATAGAAGCTATTCTTTCATTAATAAAGAGAATGCAGCACGCAATGTCGAGAACTGAAAGTTCTTGAGCACAACAAAGATGCAATCTTTGTGCCGTCAAAATATCAAATATTTTGAGGTGATCAAGATACGCATATCTTGACATATAAAGTTTTAAAAGCTAGGATTTTATCGTGATTTTATGATACTAGGATTTACCGGGACACTTGTTTCTGGAAAAGGGACTGCATCTAAAATATTAAGAGACGAATACGGTATGCAGATTCTATCGTTTTCCGACGAAGTAAGGAAATTTATTAATGAAGACCTTACAAATAGGGGGCCAGTTGATAGAGAAAAGATGCAGTTTTGGGGAAATGAAGTAAGAAGCCAGTATCGGATAGATTTCTGGGAGGAACGACTTTTTCCACAGATAGAGAAGAGATATTCTCAAGTGGTTGATAGTTTCAAATACACTGATCAAATTAAAAATTTTATGAGTAAATATGATCCATTTATATTAATAGCTTTTGATGCTGACCCTGAACTAAGATTTAAATGGATGAGGGAGAGAAATAGACCTGGAGATCCAGAAACTTGGAACGAATTTCTTGAAGCTGATCGTGTTGATAAGGAAGGATATAAGGAAGGGATCGGACAAAATACAAAGGGATGTATGGAAATAGCGGATTATAAAATATATAATAATGGAAGTATAGATGATTTAGCAAGAAAAGTAAGAGAGTTAATATTTTAGGAAAATGGCTAAATTTATTAAGCATCACTTTTTTGAGTTGTTATGTTAATAGGATTAGTTGGTAGGCCTAATACTGGAAAAAGCACATTATTCAAAGCAGCGACTTTGTCTGATATCTTAATTGCAAATTATCCTTTCGCAACAATAAAGCCAAACCACGCGATGGGTTACGTTAAGATATTGGATCTTGCGCCTGATTTTGGAAAAGTAAGTAATCCTCGCGAAGGTTTTGTAAAAGACGGAGAAGGAGTAAAGGGCAAATGGAGATTTGTGCCTTTTGATTTGATTGATGTTGCAGGTTTAGTTGAAGGGGCTAGTGAAGGAAAAGGCTTAGGTAATGAATTTCTAAATGATTTATCTGGAGCGAATGCATTTATTCAGGTTGTTGACATGTCCGGAGAGACAGATGCTGAAGGCAAGCCAACTGAAGGCCATTATCCTGGAAAAGATATCAGTGTGATTGAAAGGGAACTGGATTTGTGGTATAAAGGAATATTAACAAAAGTCTGGAAGACTTTTGCAAGGACTCTAGAGATGAAAAAAGAGAATTTTGCTGAAGCTATAGCAAAACAATTTTCAGGACTGAAAGTTAGTGCAGATGATGTAAAACATGTTGTTATCTATGCAAAGTTTGACGCAGAGAAACCAACACTGTGGAATGATGGAGAAGTTTTTAGATTTGCTAGGGAATTACGTAAATTTACAAAACCTATGATTATTGCAGCAAATAAAATGGACAGAGAAATGTCCAAGGAAAATCTGAAGAGACTTAAAGAGGATTATAATTATCCAATTGTTCCATGTTTTGCAGACGGAGAATTAGCTTTGCGGGAAGCGGACAGAGCAGGCCTTATCGAATATTTGCCTGGGGATAATGACTTTAAAATTTTGAAACAGTTAAACGAAAAACAAAGTGAAGCGCTAGAAAAAATAAGATTATTTCTTAAAGAATTTGGAAGTACGGGAGTGCAGGAAATTCTCAATAAAGTAGTATTTGATGTTTTGAAATATATTTCAATATTTCCTGCTGGAGATAAGTTAGCTGACTCTAAAGGAAATGTTTTACCTGATTGTTTTTTGATGCCCCCTAATTCAACCGCACTCGATTTTGCCTATAAATTACATAGCGATATAGGAAAGAATTTTATTAAAGCAATTCATATTAAAAGTAAGAAAGCTGTGGGCAAAGATTATGTTCTACAGCATCGAGACGGGCTAGAAATTATGGTAAAATAATAAGAATTAAATATAGGAAATACATTTTTAACTCATGAAAGATGGTTATCCTATTGATGCGAAAGCAAAGATTAAATCTAATGGGGAAGCAGATTTGTCAGAAATATTTGGTTCTCTTAAACCTAAAAGAAAAATGTCTGGTCAGGAATTTAAAGATTTGGCTAGAGAAGGATGGAAAGATAATTTTTAATTTTGGCCGCTTATTCTAACGAAAAAATAGCTGCAATGGGTTGTGAGGCGCGAAGCGCCGAACGCGCTGGACATTCTGAATGTTATCTGCTTAAAAGTTCTCACAAGGAGGATTAGGCGAAGCTAGATGCAAGATCTATTCTATTAAGAAAGATTATTTCTCTGCAATTTTCCACAAATTATCAAAGTATTGTACAAAAGAATCCGCTGCCTCTTTACTCTTTATTCTTATTACTAGTGGTTGCTCGTTGAGTATTATTATGGATACTACTTCTTTATAGATCATTATCTCACTTGGAGTGGATTGTTTTAGAAATCTTATCTCATAGTTCTTATTTTTCATAAAGAAATTGATTCTTTCTTTTCTATTTTTTACTCCTTCATTGAAGATAATTTTTGTAATTATTCCTTTTTTTGCTCTAGCTGTTGAATATTTTAAGAAGAATTCATCTGCTCTTTCCTCATTCTTCCCTATGTTTGCGCCGAATATATAATTTTCATCTCCCTTTTTACAGTCATCTAATAGATCTTCAAAAACTGTTTTTAGGCCGTTCCATCCAGTAAAGACTTCTACATTAACTTTTTCATTATTATTTTGATAATTAGAAATAAGTTCTGGTAGCAATGAGTGAATTATCTCTTCTTCTTTTTTTATTTCACTTTCTTTTTGTTTTACAAAATCCAATAATCTATTAGGATTTGCAGCTTTAAAATGAGCAATGCCGTTTTTCTCTATTTTGGAAATAATACCTTTTTCTATAAGTCTATTGGTTATATCATATATATTTGACGGAGCTATTCTTGCTTCTTTTGCTAAGAGAGTTTTTGTGCTTTCTCCTATTTTTAATAATGCTCCGTACACTTTTATTTCCCCTTCTGTTAACCCTATTTTCTTTAAGTTATGTAATTGCATTATTTTAATTTGTAATTCTGCTATTTAATTCTTTCTAAGTAGTCCTGCACAAGGACACCTAAATTTAAGAATATATTATTTGCGTAGTTTATTATGAAAGAACAAAAAATTAACCTAGAAATGAAAGGAGACTTATATTACCATGGCTGAAGATAGTGAGAATTCCCCTAGAACTTTCCTTATTTCACATTATATTGTCTTACCTGGAGCAGGTAACACAAGAATGCTCAGAGCGAGAATCCTAGGCGGAGATGCGAAAACAGTTATAGATCACGATACTAGAAAGTGGGGCGATGAAGCTCTTGATTGCGGAGATATATTTGGATTGGTATGGCATCTTTCTGAGAATAAAATCATTTATAGAGATGAAGATATCATCCGGAGAGAAGGATTGGACATAGGCTCTTATAATAAAGACATATTGGAGTTAGTCGCAAAAGCACGAGGAAGAACTGGGCCTCCGCTCTATATTCCGACTCCTGAAGGTGAAATGGCGGCAGGGGATTATCGGAATGGATATTATTATGCTCTTCCTGGAAGAGGTATGAGTGTTTTTAGAGATATGTTTTATGCGGCATCTCGAGGACGTAATCAATTTGGCTATTCACGTACAGATTCTAAGGATTTATTATAGTAATATTTATAAAAAGTAAGAATTAGTGAAGGAAATGAAGACAAGAGAGGAAGCGCTGGCATTATTGAATGAATGGGTGAAGAGCGATAGTTTGAGAAAACATTCTTTGGCGGTTGCAGCTGCAATGGAAGGATACGCCACTAAATTTGATGTCGATCTTGATGATATTGATGTATGGTGGATGACTGGCCTTTTGCATGATATGGATTATGAGAAATTTCCAGATATTAATGTGCATCCTATAATGGGTTGTAAGGAACTTCGAAAGAAAGAATATGACGAAAGAATTTTAGAAGCAATTTTAGGCCATAATTCAAAAACAGGAATAAAAAGATATAGTAAAATGGCTAAAGCACTTTTTGCTGTAGATGAATTATCTGGATTGATAACTGCTTTAGCGAAAGTGAGGCCTGATAATTTTGCAGGGATGAATGCAGACAGCGTAAGAAAGGTAATGAAGAAAACGGATTTTGCTGCTGCGATAAACCGGCAGGATATTGAACAAGGAATTGCAGAACTAGAAGTTAATGAGAATGAACATTTTGAACTAGTTATCTCTTCTCTGAATAACGTTAAAGAGGATTTAGGATTTTAATGTTTAGAAAAGCTTTTTAGAAATTTTTCTTCATATTGACTTAATATGCTCTCTTTTATTTCTTTTTGAGTTAACTTCTTTTTTAATTTTGGGCCACTAAAAAAATCTTCTATAAATTCTTCTATTTTGTCTTTTTTTAACTCCATTATCTTCTTATTCATGGCTAATAATCAATTAACAAACTTTATAATCTTTTCATCTTTATCTCAAGAGTGATAATTAAAGTTAAAGTAAAACCCAATTCTAAAGAAGAAAAAGTTGAAAAGATATCTGAGACAGAATACTATGTCGAACTCAAAGAAAAAGCTGAAGATGGAATGGCTAATGCGCGTTTGGTGAAACTACTTTGCAGGGAATTTGGCGTCGACTGGAGAGCAATAAAAATTAAAAACCCTAAATCTAAGGATAAATTAATTGAAATTAAATAATTTTTAATGAAATTGACAAGAAAAAAATATCTAAACAAAAGCAGAAGACTAAAAGTTTCTGAGAGCGGGCAAAGATTATTATACAATTATTTTAGAATAAATACTGAGGAGTATTCTTTGAGGATAGGGGTTGTTTCCGAATGGGTTCCTTACGCTTGGGAAGAAAGAGAGCATGGAATTAGATTGATATCTAGGATCTCCGGTTCGGGTATTGAGTTTGCTGGAAGAAATGGGGGATTATTAAGAATAGATGAATTATTAAGAACTCATGATAGAAATAGGACCATATGGAAATTAGAACTTGATTTGCATTTTAAATTTAGTCATTATGACTGTACTTTAGGATCTTTGCACGATTCCAAGTATTTTGCTTCTCTTTCAGCTCAAGGAAATGTAATGGTTACGGCGGACGATATGTTTATTACATCAACGTAAAATAATTAAAGCCTTGAGCTAATTCAAGCTTAACCAACTCTAAAAAGAGACCATGAAATATGAGGATGCGCTTGATTTGAAAGTGAGGATGATGGATATAGCAAGAACTTTGGAAATGGAACATATTGACTTGCAAAGAGTAGAATGTTTGAGAAGTTTTGGCTCATCTTCAAGGAGAACTATTGCGCGGTGCCATGCATTAGGAAAACTCATGCAGAGTGCGATGAAAACTAAATCATTTTATGCGATTGAGTTTTTGGAAAGATTTGATAGAATGAGTAAAGCGGATCAGGACAAAGTTATAATCCACGAATTAATGCATATTCCGAAAAGTTTTGGGGGAGGGTTTAGACATCATGATTTTGTTTGCGAGAAAAATGTGGACATAATGTATGAAAAGTTTGCTAGCTTAAAGTTTCCTAAACCTTTGAAAACTACAAAAAGTAAGTGGTGGTAAATTTTAGGTTTTTAGGATTTGTTTTGGGCGAAACATTTTAAATTTTAATACACGTGAGAAATCTCCAATCTTTAGATTGGAGTTATTTGCTGTCGATTTTTCCCGGTTCTCCCCAAATCCCTAGCAAACTCCACACTTTAGTGTGGAGTACAAATCCGAAGGATTTGGTGATATAAAAGAAAAATGGAGTTTTAACTGCTAAATTACTACTTATTATGTATGATAATATAACATGTAATAAGTAAGAAAGTTGGCATTTTAAGCAACATTTATAAAGCAAAAATAACACTAAATAAGTATATTTTGGGGTGTAAAAACAATGTTAAATTTAGGGGCGCAAATAATTAGAAATTCCGAATTTTTTAATTCAAAATATTTTTATTTAATCTTTAAGAAAAGGGCTGTCCAAACACCCCAAAATTGTTTCTGGACAGCCTCTTTTCTTATGTGGAAAGGGAGGTTTTAGATGTCTGAAAAGCTTAAAAGATTTAAGGAAAGAAATAACAGTTTAGCTGAAAGAATATTTTTAGCCCAGAGATATAAAAAAGAAGTAATAGAAAAAGTACAAAAACTGGTCGCAAAGTTAAATTCTGGAGAAATAACTCGTAAAGATTATGATGAAAGTCTACAGAAAATATTTGGAGTTAGAACACCAAAAGAATGGCTAACTTATTATGATAATTACATAGAGACTTATGAAAGACAATTAAGTGAAAGCAATAGACAACTTAACAAAGAAAAACTAAAGAAAGCAGCATTTGTTTTTGTGCCTATATTTTTAGTTTTATTTTCAGTTATCTTTTTTGTTTATTTCTCAGATAGAGCAATTACGGGATTGGCTGTGCAAAACAGTAAAGAAGTTTTTACACAAAACATTAATTCCGAATTTAGTTCTAGTGGAAGTTATACTTTTGAGGTTAAACAGAGTGGGAAACTAAATTGGGCTAAAGTTTCCGGCAATATTGAAGGGGAAGGAAATGTTAAAATTTACTTATTGGCAAACGGAGGTGAGATTTTAGTTTTAGATAGTACTGATTTAGAAGTTGAAGAAGTTGCTTTAACTGGAGGAGTCATTACTGGATTTAATGTTGAAGGTGCCGAGGACTCTGGAGGAGAGTCTTCTGATAGTTCAAGCGGCGGCTCTTCAGGCAGTCAAGCAAGTACAGGCGATGTAAGCTCAACTAGTGGAGGAAGTTCTGAAGCTCCTTCACCAACTTCAGAAAGTACTAGCGAAACAACTTCTAGTAGTGATTCAAGTGAAAGCGCTTCAAGTCCACCTTCTGAGAATACTGTGGAAACTCCTGCAACTACGGAAAGTGAAACTCCTGTTGAAAGTAATGAAGTTAGCAGTGGGACAACCTCTGAAGAAGTAATTGCGGGAAATGAATCGCAAAATAATGAGGAAACTAATGCTACTGGCGGTGAACCAACTCAAGAGAACACTACAGTTTCAGGGCAAACAACAACTAAAGAAAAGAAAAAGAAATTCTCAGATTATTGCAAAGAGAGTTGCGATTTGTCTAATTTGGAATTGGACAGAGATAGTTATGAATTGAGAGTTGAAATAAATGGGGCGGTAAAATTAAATCTAGATAAGATAAGATATGAGATAGAATTTGAGAAGACAGGAGAAATTATAACAGAAGAAAATGAAACTGTACAGAACGAAACAAAAGAAATTACTCCTGAAATTGAATTAAACGAGACTCTTCCTGAGCTAAACCTTACTAATGTAAGTTCTGCTCCATTAATATTAAAACAAATCCCTAATCTTGAAATAGAAGTTAATTCAAGCTTTAATTTGACTTTAAGTGATTACTTTCTAAATGCCGAAGATTATGATATTAATAAAGTTGAGAACATTACTTTTGATCTTGCTGGAGATAATCTAGAGATTCTTCCTGATAAGGGCTTTTTGGGGAACAGAACTGCTGAAATAATTGCAGAGAATTCTTTTGGCAAAAATGAAAGCAATGAGTTTACAATTAATGTTGTTGAAAACATGCCCAAAATAGGAAATGCTACATCTAATATCACAACTTTACAGTATAAGGCGGTTATCAACAGACCAACTAAGTGGATTAAGATTTTGAACGCAACAGGGGGAGACTTAACTATTGAGCTTCCTAAGGAAGCGGAAAATATAACTGTAAAAACGGGAAGCGATGTTGGCCTGGCCCTACAGGAATATGAGGATTATGAAGGGCTGGTTGATGGGGCTGACAAAGAAGATTTAATTTCAGGAGGGATAACGGGGAATGTAGCATTAGATCTTAAAGAAGGGAAGGGCCTTATACCAAGGTTTATTGATTGGCTGAAGAACTTGTTTTCTAAGGGGATAACTGGTAGAGCAATTACGGAGCAAACTCTTGAAGCGCAAATAACCGAGACTAGTGAAAACACCATAGTCGATGTTACAGATATTGTAAATCAGACTCAAACTGGGGAAGTTGCAATAGAGTATTACACTCAAGGGCCGGCAGCTAGAGAAGAAAATTTGACTAATGGGAAGAGAGTGGTTGTTTCTGGAAAAGATGAATTAAACTTTACGGATATTTTGGCATTTGCAGAAATTGAAGAAAAAGTAGAAGTTGCGGATAGCAGTACAATAAAAATTTATTGGAGGGAAAACGCGAGTTTTATTAATTTTAGTGTAGGAGATTTGGATGGAAATGGGAAAATAGATTATATTGAATGGATCGTTCCTCATTTAAGCAACCAGACTTATGATATCATACTCATCACCCATGCAGAACATCTTGATAGTAACAGGACATTTATTTCTGATATATATGAAAGTGTTAGGGAATTAGATGGAAATTGGTCGGAGAGTATTGTTGACGGAGAGTATGTTAGGGTTACTTTTGAGAAGAATTTGACTAATGTTAACGATATCACTGTTTATGCTAAAGGAATAAACGGAACTGGACAAATAGAGGTTTATGAGTTTAATGACACACGTTTACTTGCGACATTCACTGATATACTTAATGAGACTTATTATAAGATTTATTTGACAAACTTAAGTAACTCGAGTAATTATTCACAAGGAGTTTTTGATTTACGAATTTTAAATGCCTCAGTGGAATTTGATTTAATTATTGATCCAACTTTGACTTTAAATGCTACTGGTGGAACGGGAACAAATACAACTGTTGAGGCAGGAAACTTTACACATTTGAGCATTGGAAGCTCAACTATTGGATTTGTTAATAATACCAATGTTGTTGCTTATTATCCTTTTGATACTAATACTTCTTCAAATACTGCCTTTGATTATTCCGCGAATAATTTAGATGCTGGTTTTATTAATACGGGGCCAAGATATGATGCAGGATTACTTGGAAACTCTTATTATTTCAATAATTCAGTTTGCTTGAACACAACAAACAGTGCAGCATGGAATGTTACTAATCAGGTAACTCTTTCTGCTTGGGTTTATAGAAATAATAGTGATACGGGCAGTGACTCTATTTTTATGCGAGGAGGCTCAGTTGTAGCAAATACTGAAATTGGTCTTGGAGTATTTCAATCTGGACTTTTAAGATTACTTATAAAAAATACTACACAGACTAATGCTGGAACATGTAACAGCGGTTCTGCATTACCTACCTTTAATTGGACTCATATTGCAGCGACGTATAATGGAACAACGTCTGTACTCTATATCAATGGTGTTGCAGAAACTCCTTGTACAGTTACTACTGGGAATATTATCTTTGCTGGAAACTCTCCTAGTATTGGTTGCCTCAAAACAACGGCACAAGCATTTAACAACAATTGGCAAGGATGGATAGACGACTTAATGTTTTTGAATACCACTTTAAATGCAACACAAATTTCCCAAATTTATAATAATCAAAGCTTGAGATTATTTTCTCGCGGAGAGCAGATATTTTCTAATTTAAATGGCTCGGGTAGTGGGGCTGAAGAAGAAATTAATATAAGGATAAATGCGAGCATGAATTTTGGCAGTTCGATAAATGTATCTTTAGGGAATTCTTCTGGAGGAACTTATGTTTATGGAAACGAATATGCTTTTAGCAATAATGTTGCAAATAATATTCCTTTAGGGACTCCAAATAATTATTCTTTAAAGTTTATATTTTATGCAGGTAATTCTTCTGCAAACTCTTTTATATCTCCTACTTTAGAGAATTATATTCTTGCTGAAAGCATTTTAGTAGTTCCTTCATTGACTTTGAATGCCCCGGCCAATGCAAGTACATTTAAAGAGGGAATATTTAATATAACTCTGAATGCAACTATTTTAGATAATGCGGCGACGTCAGCATATATTTACGGAGTTAATTCTTCTAACACTGCGAACTTTTACAAACATGGATTATTGTATCAGGCATTTGGCTTAGTAAATGGAACTCAAATAACTTACAATTGGACTTCTCCCGTAACTGTTCCTGATGCTTCTACTGTTGTCTTGTATCATTTGGATAATAATTCTGTTTATGGGGAAAACCAAACTAGGGCTTGGGATTATGTTTCTGGAAATGTTAATTTAACTGCTGTTGGAAATGCTTTTCCAAATGTAAGTGGGGGGAAATTTGCTGGGGGATGGACTTTTGATGGAAGTGGAGATTATTTGAATGATGCCTCAAATATTGGAGCTTTAAATGGTTATTATCAATCCGGAACATTTTCTGCATGGGTTAAGAGAGCGGGAGCGAGTTCGAATGGATATGAAACTATAATTCAGGAAGGAGATAATACCAATGGTTTTGTGATAACAAATAATTGCGGATGGGATAATATGACTCAGGTCGGAACAGTATACATCCCAGAATTTGATCCTGTTGTTGTAATAGCAGAAACACCTAATAGTATTATTTCTGATGGAAATTGGCATTTGATTACAGGCGTTTTTGATAATATCATTGCATTTAAACAATATATTTATGTTGATGGAGTACTTAGGAGTTCTGCAAGTGTGGGGGCGCCTAGTGATAGTGTTAAAGGAGTAAAGGTGGGAGGAGTACTGTCTTCCGTAGGGCAGAGTTGTGACGGAAGTGCAAATGCTGGCTCATTCAATGGAAGCATTGATGAAGTTGGAATTTGGAATAGGAGTTTAAGCGCAACTGAGATAATGAGCATGTATAGATTAAATGCACCGAAGTATTTTTGGAAAGTAAATGTTACGGATTCTGTTGGAAATAGTAATGAGAGTGAGACACGCGAGTTTTATGTGAATCCTCAGACTGTTCCTTATACTGCATTGAATGGGCCTGCGAACAGGTCTATATTTTGGAAAGATATATTTAACATTACTTTGAATGCGACTGGTTATGATAATGATGATAGTTTTACTATTGAGATTTACGGGGCGAATTCTACAAATGCCACTCTCTTTTATAATTATGGATTACTTTATAGACAGCAGGGAGTCAGTAATAATACGGCAGTTAGTTATAATTGGACTAATTCACTTGTAGATCCGGATATTTATCTATATGCAGATGCCTTGTATCATTTAGATAATAATTCCAGATTAGGGGAGAATGATACAAGAGTGATTGATTCTTATACTGGAGATGGCGATGCTTTTAATTTAACACCTGTAGGAAACGCATATCCAAATATGACGGGAGGAAAATTTGCAGGGGCTTGGGAATTTGACGGAAATGGAGATTTTCTAAATGGTTCAAACTCTTTGCGCCCTGCCGGTGATCCTTCTTTTTCTGCATGGGTACGGCGAGCAGGAAATAGTTCAACTGGATATGAAACTATTGTTCAGGATAATGCAGGAAGTGGAGGGTATTCTTTAACTGCCAGCTGTAATAATAGTTTATTAGCGTTTTCAGCATATGATGGTACTTTGTTTGCAAAAGCTTCAACATCTAATTCTATTCTCTCTGATGGTCAGTGGCATCATGTTTTGGGCATTCATAGTTCTTCTTACTCTAAAATTCTTTTATATGTTGATGGAGTTTTAAAAGCAAATGCAACTTCATCAGTAGCTGTTCCGATAAACGATCCACATAAATTAGTTATAGGGGGTCATGGGGCAGGAGATTATGGTAGTGGTCCAGGAGGGACATCTTGTGTCTTTGGCGGCTCTTCTAGTGCAGGTTCATTCAACGGAAGTATTGATGAAGTTGCAGTCTGGAATAGCGATGTTTTTCAAATAGACACTGGCAGCGGTTTACATCTTAATACTAGTAATTTATATAAACTTATTAAAGGAAAATATTATTGGAAAGCAAACATTACTGATTCCTTGGGGAATAATAATGAAAGCGAAACTCGCGAATTCGTTGTTAGGGATACGCCTTATGTTTTAGTGAATTCAAATATGAATTGCACCGACTTAAAGACTGAGGCTGTAAATTATTATTATGGTTATTCTTGCACTGCTTCTGGGTATTCTACTTGTGTTGGACTAAATGCAGATTTGAATATTACAAATGGAACTTTGAGTGTTCCTTCAAATTGTAACATTCAATTTAATCAAAGCAGTAATGGGCAGTATAGTTTTATTATTGAAGGAACTGGGAAATTGAATTTGAGCGGGGGGAATATTACCTCATCTTCTTCAACAAGTAGATTCAATTTAACTTCTTCAGTTGGAGTTATCAATTATCCTGGAAGTTATGGGAACTTTAGTTCTGCGAATGTTGTGGGGAGCGCTAATTTCTCTGATTCAAGAATTAATTTTTACAATTTTAATATAACTGGGCGGATGATAATTCTGAATTCGACGGATATCGCAACTACAGGGTATTCTATTGGTAGCGGGGGTAGACTTGATAGGCAGTGGAGGTTGAATGTTACTGTTTTGGCCTCTGGCGCAGTAGTTTCAGGAGCAAATGTAACTGCAAGGAATGTTTCATTAAATATATTTGATTCTAAATCCACAGGTTCTGATGGCGCAGCCTGGCTTAATCTTTCAGAGTATGTAGATACTGGTTCGGGTAAAATGCATCAAAATAATTATACGATTAATGTTACGAAGAATGGATATTTTGCAAACAGTACCACTATTAATTTGACTAGTGATAGTAGCAAATTGATAACCCTTGGAACGTATGATACCATTGAAGTTTCAAGTACTGAAACTTTACATGACGTATTTGCAAGAATTAACGATGTAACAATTTTTAATAATCTGAGTTCTGCATCTAGACCTTGCAGATATGTTGCTAGTGCATCGATAAATATCACTAGCGGGCATTTGGTTATGGAAGGATGTACCTTGGAGATGAATAGTAGCTTAGATAGTACTTATAAATTAATAGTTGGAGGTGGTCGATTGACTGCTAATTACTCAAATATAACTAGATTCGGATCTAATAATTACGACTTTTACACTGCGTCATCTGCGGCGACGCAGGTTGTTTTGAAGAATAGTTTTGTTTCAAGAGCGGGACACTTAAATTCTCCAAATTTGAGAGGTTTGACTTTGAATACAAATAATGTGACTTTTATTAATAATACTTTAGTTGATGCAGATGTTGCAAATTTAGAATTAGGAGCAAATGGAATAGTTGTTGAAAAATCTTTATTTTTGGGTCCTTCTGGAGTTACTAATTATCCTATTTTTGTGAGTGCTAATGATTCTATCATTTTAGATTCAAATTTGTCTGGTTCAACTGAAGAAGATGTGAGATTATCTTCTAGAACAAACATTACTTTTTTAAATACAAATTATACGGATGAGGGTTTGGAAGCTGGAGCAGTTAATGTTTCCTTATTCAAAAAATGGTATGCGGGTGTTAGGGTTATAAATTCCAGCGGTGGCGGGGTTGAGAATGTAAACGTTACATTCTATAACAATAGCGGGAGTTTAACTCAAAGTGCATTGACAAATTCTTCTGGAGATATAGATACGCAGAATGTGACTCAATATGTTTCTAATGGGACAAACAGATTTTATCACACAAATTACAATATTACTGCAACAAAAGTAGATGGCATAAATGGTACAATAAATGTTAACATAACCCAGAGTACCAATTATACAATTAGTCTTTCAACTTCTACACCAACAGTAACTTTTGTTTCTAGTATAGGAAGTGTAAATCCTTTGGGCGCAAGCGTCAGGAATATTACTTTTAACTTTACTGTCCAGCACGGAGACGGAGGGGAATATATCAACATTACAAGTTCTAAGGCTAATTTTACTTACGGAACGGAACCAATTAGATTAAACGACACTTGTAACTTACTGACAGATCAAAATACATCCACTACTCGAAACTTTACTTGTACTATTGGAATGTGGTATTTTGACGTTGCTGGAGATTGGAATGTAAGCATTTATGTTGCAGATACGAGAGGTAATTCTACAACAAATATAACTACATTTACTTATGCAACATTACAGGATTTTGTTGTTTCCCCGACATTGGTCACATTTGGAACTATAAGTCCTATTGATGTCAATAAGACTCCCTCAAATGATCCTTGGATATTGAATAATACCGGAAATTATGATCCGGTAAATATTTCTATAGTCGCATTAAACTTACATGGGGAGACGACACAGTCGGAGTTTGTAGGGGCAGGTAACTTTAGCGCGTCTAATAATACGAGCTCCCCACCTTCTCCTTTGGAATGTAGCGGAAATTCTTTAATTAACGGTACAAATGTGAACATAACTAATGCTATTTTACCTAGGGGAAATAATTCTCTGAATTATGTTAATTCGACAAGTGGGCAAGAACAGTTATATCTCTGCCTTAAACAAATTCCTTCTGCGCTTTCGCAGCAGACTTATTCCACAAGTGGAGCGGGGGCTTGGTCAATCAGGATTTTAGTTGGCGTCTTTGCAGTTGGAGGAGGAATAAACAGAAAGAGAAAAAAGAAGTCGAACAAGCATAATAATTTGCTGGAGCTTGATGCTGAAAACATACTCGAGGTGCTGGATAAAAGATTAAGAGAGACTTACGAATTAGGATTAAATGAGATATTAGATATTGCAAGGAAGAGAAATGCAAAGAAGGAAACCAATAGGGAAGTAAAGAAAGAAATAAAGATACCAATTGAGGTGTTCAGTCAGAAAATTGGAATTTCAGAATCAATCTGCAAGTATCTTAGGGATAATCTCCATTTAAGATATAACGAAATCTCCAGAGTGGTAGGCAGAGATCAAAGAACTGTTTGGAATAATTATAGAAATGCAAATAAGAAGATGAATGAAGAAATTAAAGTCAATGAGAAAACCATGTATATTCCAATGAAGGCATTTTTGAATAATAAATTAAGTATGCTTGAAAGTGCAATCTTTTACCTTAGAGAAGAGAGATATAGAAATATAGAAATTGCTTCTATGCTTGGAAAGGATCCAAGAAACATTTGGACCATATATAATAGGGCGAAGAGAAAAACTAATGGTAATTAATTAAGTGTAAATTAATTAAATATGGAAATTTAAAGTAAAAATATTTTCTGATAACCAATTAAACCTTATTAAAAATAATTAAAAGGTAAAACATTAATTAACTTAAAGAATTTATGCAAGTCTCTTTCTTTCTCTGCCTTGGTAAACTAAAGTTCCAGCTGTAAGAGTTAATAGTGCTAAGATTCCTGCTCCCCATGTTGATACTGTTGGGATTGCTTGGTTATTTCCTTGATAAAGTTTATAAAATTCAGCGACATCAATTGGACCATTTGAATTAACCCAGAATACTTGTTTTTCTATGTCAGATAATTGCTCTCCATTTCTTTCTTTATCCAATGCTATTAACATAGCATTTTGGTCAACATCGTTAACTGTACCATCATTATTAGAGTCTCCAAATGGGGCAAATGCACCACAGTAGTGTCTTTCTGAACCATTAACAGTTACACACTTTCCATCTCCTATAAAAGG
The DNA here is from genome assembly GCA_964355135.1 of Candidatus Woesearchaeota archaeon. Taxonomy (GTDB): domain Archaea; phylum Nanobdellota; class Nanobdellia; order Pacearchaeales; family GW2011-AR1; genus UBA73. Next base: position 39,223 of record CAYHCG010000006.1, read on the forward strand.
AGAACCAAAAAGAGGTCTTCTAGACCAGGTTACTTTTGCATCATTTGAATCTTCGCTTGCGACGTTGTTGCCTGCAGGCCAGACGTCCGATAAATATTGACCGTTCCATAAATATCCCGGAGCAGGATTATTTGCAATGTTCATTTCTCCATTTCTGGAAGGAACTCCTGCTGATGCAACTCTCCCTTGGCTTCCAAGAATTGGCCCTGGGGTGCCGGTAAGAACGTTATTTGGTACGGTTACTCCATTCATATCTATGTTAATATTTCCACCAAAACTGCCAAGACCCAAAACAATATTTTGACCAGAGGCAACGCTTCCGACAGTATAAAGTGGAGGTGAATATACAACTCCGGAAATTTGTTCAAAAGTATTGTTGCTGACTTGTGCCCAAGCTTTTTGATCATTGACTGCAGTACCGCTAGATTCATCAAAGATTCCTCCTGCAAAAACTGCCCTTATGTAATTACTATCAACGATTACGGATGGAAGGGAGTTGGGACCGAAGACGTCTTTGTTCGTCCACTTAATTCCTGTTTCGACATTTTGGATCGTGTTGCCTTGAATAATAATTGGATTAGAAGGATCAAAATTAGCATCAAGTGTTACTCCATGTTGTGCATTTTCCATTATAAAACCATAACTTCCACTATTGATTGAATCTATCCTTAATGTTGTACCAGAGGTAACAGTCGCACCTCTCAATATTACGCTACCATCGGCAACTAAGTCAACTCCTTGATTGTTTAAATAAAATTTTGCACCTTGGACTTGGGGAAGTTGATAGGTTCCTGCGGCGAAATGGACGTCTTCGCCGGAGACGGCAGATGCGATTGTATTATTGATATCTGTATACGACATAGAATTATCAACGAATTTATCAGCATAAGCTTTTGTGCCTGCGAAATAAGAAGAACCGAGAGCTGCAGTAACGGCTAGATATTTACCAAGGTTACGACCGGTGCTCTTTACACTTTTTACGATATCGTTTAGTGCCATTTTAGTATGTGGTTTTTTTAGTATTTATACTTTGCTTATTTAGTTTATCCCAAACAACGTTTGCTTTGGATAGTTTAACTACTTTTAAGGGGTATATAAATCTTTCGCACCCTTTGAGAGTTATTAATTGTTTTGTAGGGAAACAGAAAAGCTTAAATACTGTTTTCTATTAAAACAATAATGGAAGCAGTTTTTGAGGAATGGAAGGCATATGCGCAAAAGAAAGGGCTAAAACTTCGGAACGTAAGTTTAGATAGCATTAAGTCAAATTCTCAATTGAAAATTGTAGCTCTTACTGGATCAAGAAGGGCAGGGAAATCAAGTGTTTTAATTTTATTTTACCAGATGCTTTTAAAAAGTGGAAATAAGGCCGCATATATTAATTTAGAAGATAGCCGTATAAAAAACAATAAAGATGTTTTAGATGATATTCTTAAATGGTTTGGCGATGAAGGTTATTTGCTCTTAGATGAAATAACAAGCGTTAATGACTGGGAGGGATGGCTTGCAAGAAATCATGAAATGTTAAAAGGAAAGTTAAATATAATCACTAGCTCCTCAAGAAAAACACTTGCGAAACCTAGTAAACCTTTGCGCGGTAGAATGTTTTATTATGAATTATATCCTTTGTCATTTAATGAATTTTTACAATTTAAGGAATTAAATATAGAAAAAACTACTTCTGGAATTGGAAGAATAGAAAAAAATCTTGAAGAATATCTTATTTATGGAGGTTTTCCGGAAGCAGTTTTATTGGAAAATAAAACGGATAAAGTAAACTTATTAAATTCTTATTTTAGAGAAATAATTGGATTAGATGTTGCAGAAATAGCAAATGAGAAAGTTTCTACTGTTGAATTGTTTGGAAAATATGTTATTAGTTCTCCTTATTTTTCTGCTTCAAAATGTTTGAATTTTTTTAAAAGTTTAGGATATAAAATAGCAAAACAAACATTGCTTCATTTAGAACAACATTCCCAAGAGGGATATTTATTCTTTTTTGTCCCTATATTCTCTCATACAATGAAAGACAGATCTCAGTATCCTAGGAAAGCTTATTCGGGTGATACTGGTTTTTTTTATTCAATAAATGGAAAAGTGGATTGGGGGAGATTATTCGAGAATTGTGTTTTTTTAACACTAAAGAAAAGGCTGTCTCAAAATCAGGAAATAAATTATTGGAAGAATTCTAAGGGAAATGAAGCAGATTTTATTATTAGGGAAGGTCTAACGACAAAGGAAATTATTCAAGTTACTTATGAAATTGAGAATGAAAAGACAAAAGAGAGAGAGATTATAGGGCTTGTAGAATGTGCAAAAGAAGTAGGATTAAAAAAGGGCCTTATTATAACTAAGGATTACGAAGATAGTGAAGTCTTTAGCGGCATACATATAAAATTTATTCCTTTGTGGAAGTGGCTTCTGGAGGATAAGGTCTGAAAATAGGAGAAAATATAAAGATGTGTTTATGTTACTATACTTATGAGGAAAAGTCTGCCAAAGATTATATGGAAGGCAAAATGACTATGACTGAGGCAGCAAGAAAAGCAAGTTTAACGGTCTGGGAAATGGAAAAATATTTGATATGTCAAGAATTTTCAATTCTTGAGCACAACAAAAATTAAGGATTTTTGTGCCATCAAAATAAGAATTTTGAGGTGATCAAGATGCGCGCATCTTGACAGAAAAAGGTTACAAATCCGATTATTCTGTTGATGACTTAGAAAAAGAATTAAATTTAATGGAAAGAAGGTTATAACAATGCGAGATAAACTTTAAATACGGGGTAGCTTTATAAGTGGAATGAAAAAGGGGATAAAATGGAGGCATGTTGCTTTTCTAGGCGCTGCTTTGACTATGTTGTTTATTGTTGGAATGAGTTTTGCTTCTGCTGGAATTGTGGATTGGTTTGGGAAGGTGACTGGACACGCTACTTCACAAGATACTAACGTAACGGTTACAGTTTCTGGGACTACTGCTGTCACGATTGAAGTTTTGAACAGCACTCTAACGGGAGTTAATCCAACATCTGACAGCACGACTGCTGTTACCTTAACAGTTAGAGTTACCGATGCGGACGGGTATTTGGATATTAATACAACAAGCGTTCATGCTAACTTTACAAAGTCCGGAGAGGCCATAAGATCCAATAGTTCTTGCGTTGATCTTGCGCAGAATACGGCTACAGCTAAGAATTTTTCCTGTATCCTTTCTATGTGGTATTTTGACGGCAGCGGAATCTGGTCTATAACCGCTGCGGGAAGAGATTTAGGAAACACGACGCTAGTACAAAATACAACTAGTGTTTTTACATATGGCACTTTACAAGAAATAAAAATGAGTCCTAATCAGATAACTTTTGCCTCTGTTGCGCAGGGAGCAGTCAATATAACTTCAGATAACGATCCTACTTTGATAAATAACAGCGGAAACTATAATTTTGTAGGAGTCAATATCACTGCTGTAAATCTTAGGGGAGAAACTAATACTACTGTTTTCATCAATGTAGGTAATATTACAATAGGAAATAATACTCATGCTTCGAATAAATATGAGTGCGATGTTGCTCCAGTTTTAGGTTCAAATGCTACCGCACTAGTGAATGGAACAACAGTTAATGTAAAGCACAGCGTTATTAGTAAGGGGAATAATTCTGTTAACGATGGGACAACTGGTCAGGAGCAGATTTATTATTGTTTTAGAACTATTCCAACAGGCATACTTTCACAAGCATATTCGACAGCTTATACAGGAGGAGCGTGGGTTGTTTCCGCGAATGTATAAAATGAATAAATATCGATTGCTTATCTTGCTCTGTGTATTGTCTGTAATTGGCTTGAGTGTAAATGCTAATGCTGTCGGGATTGCATATAATGACTTTTTATGCCCGGATAGACCCATTATTCTATATGAAGGCGAAGAGAGAACTGTAAGCTTATGGCTACAGAATTCCAATGTCGAAGATGAAAAAGTCAGAGTAAAGATTCTTAACAATGAAGAAGGAATTATCGACATTAACGAAAAAGATTATGTAGTAGAAGCTGGAACATATGATACTGAACTGAAGTTCAAGCTAAGAATTCCAGAAAATGTTTCACTAGGGACTCGCTATGATATGGTTCTTAATTTCTTAAATGTTCCAATGGAAGAAACTGGCGGAATAGCACTAACTACGGCAATGAATGTAAATGTCTGTGTCCAGGTTGGAGAATACGTCGCCACATCGCCTCCTCCAGGATTTAGTACAACTACATGGATTATCTTGGCGATAATAGCAGTAGTAATTTTAGCGGCAATTATAATTTTCATAAGAAAAAAGAAATAGTTAAACAGTTTTAAATATTGAAGAGGATTAGTTAGATTATGAAGAGGAAAATTTTATTATGTCTCATTTTATTGTTGAGCTTGCTATTTGTAAGAAATGTCTTGGCATTCGGTGTGGCTTATGCTGATTTTAGATGTCCTGACAATCCTCTAAAATTATTTCCGGGTCAGGAAAAGATAACTAGCCTATGGCTGCAAAACATGGCCGATGATGATGCAAGTGTCGCCGTTATTCTTAGAGAGGGCGCAGGCATAGCTGAAATGGAAACTCAAAATTACCTGGTCAAATCTAAAACAGAGGATACTAGCGTTCCTATCACTTTTAAAATTCCTGAAGATGAACCTATAGGTGCGAATCATACCGTTGTTATCGCTTTTGATACTATAATAGATGGAGAAAGCGGAGGAGTTGCTATCGGAACAGGAATGGACGTTAAAGTCTGTGTTCAGATTGTACCAGAGTATCCTGTTGAACTCTCTCCTGTGGATAAAGAAAGTGGGAAAGCATGGTACTATGTGATTGGATTCGTGATTTTAGCTGCATTAATTGTAGTTTTTGTGGTAAGAAGAAAGAGGGCAAATAAGTCTTTGAGGTAAATCATATAAATTAAGCTCTAATTAATACAGAATAAGACAAATCTAATACGTTTTAATGGAGAAAAAGGCTTAAAATGGTAAGTTTTATATAGCATTTTTCATACAATATAAGCATAAGAGAGCTTAATATTGCAATGACTGAAAAAATTGATTTTCTAAATGAGAAAAGAAAGGAATTACTGGAAAGAATTAATGTTGCGCAAAATTACAAAAAAGAAGTTGGCGAAAAAGTTCAGAAACTTGCAGCAAGATTTAGCATAGGAGAACTGAATTTTTTTGAGTATCATCAGGAACTGAAGAAAAATTTTGGAGATAAGTCGCCTGCTGATTGGATCGAGTACTATGACAAGTATATTGAAAAGTGCCGCACGGAGCTTAAAAAGTGCGGCGAAGAAATAAACGAGTTGAGAATAAAAAAAGTTGCAAGATTTTCTCCTTTGATTTTGGTTATTTTTATCTTTGCACTAGTTCTTTATTATAATTTTAAAGATAGTTCTATCTTACTTTCACCTTCCGAAATATTCACTGAAAAAATAAATTTTGTGGCTAGTGAAGATGGTTCATTTATGTTTGAGCCACAACAGGGAGGGAGACTTAGCAGTTTGAGAATTTCAGGAGATATTAATGGAGGAGGAAATGTTAAAATTTATCTCCAAGCGAATGGAAATGAATTATTGATTTTAGATAGCGACGCTATAGGGTATAAAGGAATAAGCGGGCTTGCAATAGAAGAATTCGATAGAGTTCTTGATGAAAATGAAAGTATTGAGAAAAATGCAACTATTTTAGTGGAAGAGAATATTGAAACTATTGAAGTTAACGATAGTTTAGATGATATAGAAAATAAAACTGAAGCTAACTCAGAAATCAAAAAAGGATTTGTTAATTATTGCAATGAAACTTGTGATTTAGACAGTATTGATTTAGGAGACTCTTATGAAATAAAAATTGTGATAGGGGGAGAGGCCGAGGTTATAATTGAGGAGATTAACTATAAGATTACTAAGAAAGAGGTAAGAGAAGATATCGAAATAGAAACTCCTAGAAATGAGACAAATCAGACTGTAGTTAGAGATATAGAAAAAATTGAAAGAAAAAATGCACAAGGAAAAGAAGTAGTTGTGAAGAAAAAGCAAGGCGAGAAAAATATAATTGTAGAGACTACAGTTCCTATTGAGTGGAACGTGAAAGACGCAGGAAAAATCAGAGTAAGATGGAAAGAAGGAGGAGAAGAAATTAATTTTAATGGTGAAGATACAAATAATGACGGAATTATCGATAGTATTACTTGGGTTGTCAGTGATCTAGAAAGAGATCAAACTTATGAAATTATTGTGATCACAAAAGCAGAACATCTTGATACTGATAGAAGTTTTGTTAGTGATATTTACGATTTAGTTAAAGAGCAAGATGGAGTTTGGAGTGAGAGTATTGGGGATGGAGAGTATGTAAGAGTTACTTTTGAAATCCCCCTTGATAGTACGAGAGATATAACACTCTGGTCTAGAACGGTGAGTGGGAATCCTCGCGTTGAAGTGTATGAAACAAATGGAAATGTAACAGTTGCTTCATTTGAAAGTTTGAATGATGACGAATATAATAAGGTTTATTTGACGGGACTTTCTGGAACACAAGAGACATTTGATTTGAGAGTTGTTGATGGTTCAATTGAACTCGATCATGTTATTGATCCTTATTTTTCTGATAAGGTTAAACTGTATTTTAATAATACTGCTACTCCAATTGGAGGAGCATGTCCTACTGGAAATAAAAAAATGGGAACTGCTGCACCCAACTCTGTTGTTATAATCTGGCCTGGAGAGTTTGACAGCGGTGTTCCTGGGAATACGGATGCAGGGCAGTGGTATTCTGGGAGTGTTAACAGAGCAAATACGACATTATCTACTCAAATTGCTAGCGCTACCCAGAGTTCAAGAAATTCAAATAGCTTCGGGCAGGGATGGATGTACGATGAGGATTTGACAGGACTGACTTTAGATGCAGGAAACTTTAGTTTTAATCTTTCTTTGATGGGTGGGCAGATGTCTGCAATAAACAGCGCAGAAAGGATCTTTGCCAGAATAAGTGTTGTTAATTGTAATGGTGGGAATTTTAATTTAGTGCAAGATCTCACATCGACCAATATTGTTGGGGAAATAAGTCATACTGGGGGTCAAAACGGGTGGAAGGCAAATGAGGGAGGAAGAATAAACCATCCAGCTGTTTCTGCCGTCGTAAATGTCAATGTTAATTTTTCAACAAATCCTTATACATTCAAAAATGGGGAGATGTTGTTTATAGAATTGGGATTTGGAGATGCTAGTAGCAACATTGATAGAACTATAGGATTGAGATACAATATTGCAAATTCTTTTGTTGTGACTCCTCCGTTTTTAGATAATACTCTGCCTTATGCTATTTTGAATGAACCTATGAATGACTCTAGATTTGTGGTAGGCGTATTTAACATTTCATTGAATGCAACAGTTGCTGATGAAACTATTTCTGACTTGCTAAATGGGGAAATTTATGGGGTGAGAAACGGAAATGAGGCAGATTTTTACAAACATGGATTATTGAGTCGGAGATTTAATTTTACTAATGGAACGCAGGCGGTTTATAACTGGACTGCTCCTGTTGTAATTCCTGATGCTTCTACTGTTGTATTGTATCATTTAGATAATAATTCAAGATACGGAGAGAGTCAGACCGAAGCAGTAGATTATGTTTCCGCGAATGTTAATTTAACTCCCGTCGGGAATGCTTTTCCTAATCAGACTAGCGGAAAGTTTGCAGGAGGGTGGGAATTTGACGGAAACGGAGACTACTTGGGTGATGCTTCCAATTTAGGGGCATTAAACGGAGTGGATAATGCAACTTTTGCTGCGTGGATAATGAGGGCTGGAGCAAGTTCTACGGGTCTAGAAGTTATTGTTCAGGAAGGTGGGCAGGGCAGAGGATTGGCACTGATTGCGAACTGCAACAATAACATGATGCAGTTTGGGGTAAAAGAAGGAGGCGTTTATTATGCTGCTAATGCATCTACTTTCTTGCTTAATGATGAGAACTGGCATCACTTGGCCGGAGTGTATGATGGGGATGCAGACACTATTAAATTATATTTTGATGGTGTTTTAATGAATACTACTATTGCTACTACAGATATTGTAAATCCTGCTGTTGGAATAAGAGTTGGAGGAAGTGGTGGGGGAATTAGTCAGGGAACTTCATGCGCTTCTTCTAGTGTGGCAAGTTCATTTAATGGGACGATAGATGAAGTAGGAATATGGAATAGTAGCTTGACTGCTAGTGAAATAAAAGATCTTTATAGATTGAAAGTCGGAAAATATTATTGGAAAACTAACGTAACTGACCAGATTGGAAATAACAATGAAAGCGAGACAAGAGAATTTACGGTAATTAATTCCCTACCTATTATATCTGATGTCAATGCAACGAACGTAACGCAGAACTTTGCAATGATCAACTGGACAACAGATTATGAGACTAATAGTAGTGTTAATTTTGGCACGAATATGGCTTTGGGAACTAATATAAGTGAAAATATCTTAATCACAAAACATAATATTAGTCTAGCTGGTCTTTTATCAAATACACTTTATTTTTACAACGTAACTAGCTGCAGTTTTGATAATTTCTGTTCTACTAGCGGAACTTTTAATTTCACTACTTTAGCTTTATCTAATCAGGCTCCGGTTGTTAATTTTGTTAATTTTACGGATACAGGCGCTGTTCTGGGGGGAGTACAACCTGTTTTAATTAATTTCACTGTAAGCGACCAAAATGGTTTTGGAGATATAAATGACCCTAGTTCTAAAGTTGAAATTTACAATCTAAGCTTAACTGGCGCAGTAAGAGTAAATTCAACTTGCAGCGCAGTAGGTAATGTTGATGCAGATACAAGAAATTATAATTGCGTTGTTGGAATGTGGTATTTTGATCCTTATGGAATGTATACAGTGAACGTTACTATAAGAGATAATGCAGGGGCAAGAGCAGAGAATTCAAGCAGAGTTTTCCAGTTTATAGCTACTCCAGGATTTACTATGTCTCCTAATAGTATTAGTTGGCCTACCTTAAGTCCTGGGCAGAGCAATATACCGTCTATTGAAAATTTAACAATAAATAATACCGGAAACGTGGCTTTTTACAATGTTAGCATTACTGCTTTTAATCTAACTGGCGTAACTGATTCAGGAAATTATATTCCTGCTATGAATTTCTGGGGCGGAGTAAGCTTTAACCAATGCAGCGCTCCTGCGACACAATTGAGAGACGATGGCAGCGTCAATATAAGTAACGCCTTTCTAAATACTGGGAATTTGTCTATTGGGGCAGGCGCGGGTCAGGAAGAAATATTTTTCTGCCTAGCTAGCGTTCCTGATCCTTTGCTCAAACAGACTTACTCTACTGAGGTTGGAAATCCCTGGCAAATTGAATTATTTACTGCAGCTTTGGTCTTGAGTGGATCAGTTGGCAGAAAGAGAAAAAGGAAAATAACTCTGGAAAATGAAGATTTACTTGAACTCTTGGGAGATAGGCTGGAAGAATTACTCGAATTAGTTAAGGCGAACAAATTAAGGGAAAATAAGGTTGCAGAAAATAAAGAAATAGTTGTTCCTTTAGATATCTTTAAGCAAGAGGGCGGAGCTGCAGAGTCTTTATGCAAGTATCTTAAAGATAATAAAGGGATGAAGTTCAGCGAGATTGCGAGATTATTAAAAAGAGACAGAAGAACAATAAGCTTGAATTATAAGAATACGCAGACTAAAATACTGCCAGAGAATTTTGGCGAAAATGAATTTTACGTTCCTGTACGGATATTCTCCGATCGCAGACTAAGCATACTTGAGAGTCTTGTGTCATATCTAAGAAATAAGGGCTATAAGAATGTCGAAATTGCAAAAATGCTTGAGCGTGACCAGAGAAATGTCTGGACACTGCACTCCAGGGCAGCTAAAAAATTAAGAGTAGAAAATAAGAATATTTAAAAATACAAAAGTTGTATATCTACTAAGAGAAGAGGAAAGTGGTAAACAAAATTTCGTTATTTGTCAGCATAATTATTGTAATTGCCGTTGGGACTTTGGTATTCTTGCTTTTTGGAGCAGGGAATAATTTGATTAGATTCTCTCCTTCTCCTTTTAATGTGAGTGTGCAGGTTGGGAACTCTCCTCCTGTAGTTAACCTTGTCAGCTTTACTAATCAGCCGGCTGTCGTTGGCGGAGTACAACCTGTATTAATCAATTTTACGGTTAGGGATTCTAATTTAGTTACTGATTTAAATGATTCAACTGCAAGAGTTGAAATATACAATCTAAGCTTAACTGGCGATGTACGAGTAAATTCAACTTGTGATGTTGTAGTAGACCTAGACGCAGACACAAGAAATTATAATTGCGCTGTTGGAATGTGGTATTTTGATCCTTATGGAATGTATACAGTGAACGTTACTATAAGAGATAATGCAGGGGCAAGAGCAGAGAATTCAAGCAGAATTTTCCAGTATATAGCTACTCCGAGCGCAGTTATTTATCCTAATGCATTGAGCTGGGATCCTATCGCTGTAGAGGATGTTGATAAGCCATCAAATAATGACCCTCTGATTTCAAATAATACTGGAAATGTTGATTTCAATACTTTGACTTTAACCGCCTTTAACTTGCCTGGGTCTATAACTTCTAATAAATTTATTTATGCGGGCAACTTTAGCGTTAATGTTGCAGATAACTGCTTAGGCGGAGATATGATGGCAAATAATACAGGCGTTGGTTTAAGTGGGGGAGCATTATTAATTGGTAACTTATCTAGTGGGGGAGGAATTGCGCAAGAAAATCTCTATTTCTGCATAAAGGCAATCAATTCTGATACTCCTGCGGAAACATTTTCATCATCAAACACGGGAGGAATTGCGTGGAATCTTGATTTTAGCTAATATGAACAATAAAATAATAACTTGGGCAGGGTATTTTTTGGTATTCTTAAGTGTACTAATATTAATTGCTAGAGTAGATTCTTTAGGAGCAGCAATTGAATGCGCGCCAAGAACTCCTTGTACAATGTATGCGGGAGAGGAGAGAATATTCAATATTCCTTTGCAGTCTTCTCCAGGAGAGGGAGATACCAGGGTAAGATTTGAGTTGATAGATAATGCGGGAGGAATTGCCGAAATTGTTGGAGATAGTGAATTTGCGGTCCCTGCTGGTAGTACAGATGTCAATGCTCGCTTAAGAATTAAGATTAGAGAAGATGCGACTACAGTAGAGCATATCAATGTGATTATAAAATTCAGTGAAATCCCTGCTGAGAGTGATGGGCAAGTAGGCCTGTCTCCAAGTTTTACTATGCCCTTTGCTATTACTGTGGGGGGAGTGGTCCCTCCAGTAGCAGTTGAAAAGAAGGAAGGTTTTGGCGCAGGTGGAGCTTTCTTTTTGGCAGTTATGCTAGTACTAGTTGTTTTAGTAGCTATTACATTTGTTTTGGTCAAGAATAAAAAAGAGTTAAACTAAAAGCTATAGTTTTTCATGTTTTTAATAGAATTTATAACAATATTTAAATACTATAAAACACTACAAAACATAGTAAAAAACAATATTGACAATGGTAAAGGCGACAATAGAAATTCCGGAACGAGAAGATAGAATATTGAATATAGTTAAAGGTAAATATGGATTTAAGAATAAAACAGAAGCTTTGATTTTTATTGTAGCCGATTATGAAAAGAGTTTAGAACCTCAACTTAGACCCCAATATCTGAAGAAACTTAAAAAAATAGACAAGCAAAAAGGCATCCCCTTTAACAACATTGAAGAGTTAAGAAATATGATTGAGAAGGATTAAAATGTATAATTATGAGATCAAACCCAATCTTGGGGCAATTCTTAAAAAATTATCTAAAAAAGACAAAGTTCAATATTTAGCTCTTATGAATAAAATTCAGGAAATTATTAACTCTGGAAATATTGAGCATTATAAAAATCTCAAATATGATTTAAGCGCATTCAAAAGGGTTCATGTGATGGGAAGTTTTGTATTGATTTTCAAGTATGATAAGAAAAATAACATTATTTCTTTCGAAGACTATGATCATCATGATGTTATTTATGGAAAGAGATGAACAATTATAAAGTCTAAAATACAGAGAATATTATGAAGAAGTTGGATAAAATTGACAAAAAGATTGTTAATTTTATGAAATTAATTGGTTTGCCTTTTTTAAGGATATCACTAGCAGTTATTTTTATATGGTTTGGAATACTCAAACCGCTTCATTTGAGCACTGCAAATGAACTTGTTACCAATACTGTCTACTGGGTAGATCCTTCCTGGTTTATCCCCTTTTTAGGATGGTGGGAAGTGCTCATAGGCGTTTGTTTATTGTATAAGCCTTTACTGCGATTTGGAATATTTATAATGTTTTTACAGATGATCGGGACTTTTCTTCCTCTTGTTTTACTTCCAGATATGATATATATAAAATTTCCATTTGTTTTGACACTCGAGGGACAGTATATCATTAAGAATTTAGTGTTAATTGCTGCCGCCATAGTGATAGGAAGTCATGTTAGAGATAAACAAGGAAAAAAGTTATAAAGATACAATTGTGTAGATGAAGATGATTAATAATAAGGGTTTGAGTAGCGCAGTCATTATTACTCTTAGCGTTTTGCTAGTTATCGGCGCTACGGTTATAGTTTGGGAATTTATAGGGCCGGTTATAAAACATTTACGAGGGATAAATACTTTTTCTCCGACAGGCAATCTTTCTAGCGAGACTTCGGGAGACTGTACATTAACAGAAGCAAACTGGAATAATGATAGTGGCCTAGAGGGAGAAACTCTTGGAATGAGTGTTGAAGGCGAGAATTGTGAAGGCAAAGAAATAACGTTTAGAGTTTTTGAAGGGGATTCTTCTAATGGGGATGATGATGTCAACCTTGCTCCTTCGCCTGATAAAGCGATATTTATCAATGGAAAAGCCGAGACTGTGTGGGTAGCTGAGTGGCAGGCTGACTGTAATGGATTATGCAATCCCCCTGAATACTTTTTTGAAGCTTCTCTATCTGAGCAAAAAATAGAAAGCAATTTAATTGAAATCGGAAGGACAGAGGGAGACTTGTCCCCTTTAGAAGACTGCAAGACTATAAAGTATCACGGGGATGGAAGAGTGGACATTGTAATATTTGCCGAGGAGACCATTGCTAACCAATATGCAGAACACATGCTTAGCTTTTCTCCTTTAAATGAAAATAGAGGCGCATTTAACTTTTATTATATTGATGATTATACTCCAGATTGTGAAATTTACAAGGGTATTGCTTTGTTATGCAGATCGAAAGAAATGGTAAAGAGAGCTGCATCCTGTCCTAATGATTATATTATGGTTGTTGAAAGTCATCCTAGCTATGTAAGAAGCTCTGCCTTTATGAATGTGATGAGTATTAATTCTAATTTACCTCCTGCAGAGGTTGTTCAGCATGAATTTGGACATGTTTTTGCTGCATTGGCTGAGGAATATACCCCAGCTATCTTGCCTAAAAACTCTAAAAATTGCGTTGAGAGTTGTGACGAATTTAACGTTAAGGATGGTTGTTATCAGGGATGTTCAAAAGGAGAGTTTTATAGATCGATAGAAAACGGTGTAATGAGAACATTATCTTCTAATGATTTTGGTATTTTTAACAAAAAACTAATTTTAGAAAGATTAGAAGACTCTGTTTCTTCAAGTGTGCCAATAACCGGGGGAGTAATATTGGATCCTAGTGCATGCAATCAAGAAAATTATTATCTAATTGAGGGAAAATATGACGCCAGTACAAATGAGTTAGACTTGCATAAGGCGACTCTTCAACCTGGCTGCGCGGGTACTAATGGATATGGTGATGTTGAATATACTATCATTGAAGACGGAGACGATATAATCGTGGAAGGAAGTTTTAATCCGGTATATATTTTTAGCGATGGAATTGGAGAAGAAGGAGTTAACGGAGAAATTGAGGGCGATACTTTCGTAAATGAAAAAGAGTTTTACTTGAAAATTCCTAAGCCTGCTACAAATGGAACTAATCTAACTATTTATCCTCCTCAGGGCGGAGGACCAAGCGGGACATGCTTCTTGCCTGATACGATGATTATTACCCCAAGTGGAAATAAAATGATCAAAGATATTAAAGAAGGAGATGTAGTAGTAAGTTATAATGAAGCAACTGGCGAGAGGGAAAACAACGCAGTAACAAAAGTATTCAGACATCAAACTGACTCTTACTTAATTATCAATGGTAAATTGAAGGTGACCGCAGAACATCCTATGATGGTTAATGGAATATGGCAGGAGATTGGCAAGGCTAGAGTAGGAGATGCGTTACAGACTGCAGATGGGCAGCATGTCGTATACTCGATAGAAGACGTAGAAGAAAGTGTTGAAGTATTCAATTTAGAAGTTGAACGTGATCACACTTATTATGCAGAAGGGTACTTAGCGCATAATAAGGGGCCTGGAGGGTTAAGCACTCATTTAACTGTAGGTGAGGACGAGTACATTCTTTAAATGTAAATTTTAAATAGATAGCTTATTGTTTAGTATGATGAAAAAGAGGATTTGCATAGGGTTTTTAGTTTTGGTATTTTTTTCTATGTTAACTGTCAAGGCTGAAACTGCATTTTCTCCACAGTTTAATGTCACGGTTAGTGTGGTTGGGTTACCTAGTCTTGTTGTTGAAAGTCCTCGCAATGAAACTTATTTTTCAAATGAATCATTAAAATTGAGGGTTTTAAGCAATGGAGACTTAATTTGGCACAATCTAGATAATGGATTTAATTTTACTTACAACGGAGAAATCGATCTAGCTGCTACAGAAGGGGGACATGTTTTACATGTTTTTGCAAATAATAGTTACGGGACTAGTAAGAAGAACGTTAGTTTTAATGTCAATTTAAGTCTCTTTAGAATTATATATGGGGAGTATAATGGCTCCTTTAAAGGAAATTCGACTGATTTTAATGGTTTTAGTTTTAATCAAATACAGAATTTAGGCGGAATAATCTTAGAAAATACAAATTATGGGAAAATAACTTTCTTAGAAAACGTGAACTTAACAGCGGATGCTAATGAATCGGATAAGACATTGAATCTGGATGCTTATAGTGAACTTAGTTTTAATAAAATTGAACTGGATACTCAAAACTTGCCTAATTTTAACAAGGGCGCAACTTTGATTTTTTACAATTTACCCTTTACGAATCCTAGAATTTTATTAAATGGGGCTGAGTGTCCTTTAACTGTTTGTACCTTATTAAGTTATAGTGGGGGAACCTTAGTATTTAATGCAAACTCTTTAGGGAGCTTTTCCATTGAAGAGGTTGTTGCACCTATAGATAATTCTGGGACGGGTACTTCTGGAGGGGGCGGAAGTTCGGGCGGAAGCTTTGGAAGCGTTTTAGTGAGAAATGAGTTTTCTATAGATAAAGAAAATATAGCTTTATCCCTAAAAAAGAGCACTGCGAGAAGAGAGCAGTTTATCATAGAAAATACCGCTAATAAAGATTTGAACATAAAGATAACTCATAATCTGGGCGATTTCTTAAGGTTGAATGAAAAAGAATTTATCCTTAAAAAGGGAGAGAAGAAAATTATTTTGGCTGATTTTCTGGTTCTAGAAGACAAGAAAGAGGATATTTATCTTGGTAAAATAATTGTATCGAGTCAAAGTACTACAAAGGAAGTTCTTGTCGCAATTGAAGTTGAATCTAGAAACCCCTTATTTGATATTAAAGTATCGATTCCAGAAGATTATCTGAAAATTAAGCCGGGAGGGGAACTCGTTGCAGAAGTTAGCTTATTGAATATAGAAAGAGTTGGAATAGTCGATACAGAGATAAATTACATAATTAAGGATAGTGAAGACAACATTGTTCTAAATGAACATGAAACTGTGGCTGTGGAAACTCAATCAAGTTTTGTGAAGAAATTTAGGCTAGCAGGAACTCTCAAAGAAGGAGAATATGTATTGTATGCTAATGTAGCTTACTCTGGACAAGTAGGGAGTAGCAGCGCATTTTTTATGATTGACAAGGGCAAAGAAATTTCTCCACGGTTAGCGTATATTTTAATTTTGTTGATTGTCTTGCTTACACTTATCTTATTTATTATAAAACGTCGTAAAAAAGATGATCAAAATCCTCCAAATAAAAAACAAGGAAGAAGGAGAAAGTTTTACTCTTCAACATTAAATAAAGATTGATTAGAGAATTAGCAACTTTTAAATATTTATTAAATCTGCTCCAACTATGAAAAAGGGGACTATTATTTTATTTATATCTCTATTGTTTATTTTCTCTATTTTCAATGTTAGCGCAGGGATATTTGATTCTATAACTGGGAGAGCAACAACACAGCACACCAATGTTTCTGTGACTATAAGTGGCGCTCCATCTTTGGGAAGTATTGAAAATCTAATTCTCGCATGTGAAAGTTCCTCTTTGTCTTATAAATTTAATGCAACCGACAGTCCTTCAGAAATACTAAGCTTTTCTCTAAGCAGCTCTGATCCATTTTTTGTGCAGACATTTTCTTCAACAACTAATTCTAGCAATGTAATCTATACGGGAGAATTATTTTCGACTACACTAGTCAAAAGCCAGGCAGCTCTGAATTATTCTAGAACGATTTTTGTTACTGATGGAACTTTCAGCGATAGCAAGGCGATCAATATTAGCGTTATTGAAATTAACAATGCTCCTTCGATGACTGCTATAGCGACTCAGAGCGTTAATGTGAGCGGGGGGAGCGTTAATTTCTATTATAAGGTAAACGTTAGCGATACAGAGAATGGGAATCAGGATTCAGGAAATATATCATTTAATTCAACTTTTACCTCTGGCGCAGAACTATTCAATATAAGTGCTGCAGGAATAATTAATAAAACTTTTACTAGCGCAGATGTTGGAAGTTATTCTATACGGGTTTGCGCAACAGACTTGGGAATTCCTAGTTCACGAAGACATCCAAATATAACTTATTGCGGTCAGGGAGATGGAACTAATAGTTCGGATTGTGAGAGTTTTACTTTGACCATTAGCCAGACTTCTTCCAGTTCTTCACCTAGCTCGAGTTCTGCTGGCGGAAGTAGTAGCGGAGGCGGAGGAATTTCCTGTTTATCAAAGTGGGGTTGTAAAGAATGGGGCACTTGCCAAAATGCCTTTGCGGCTTTGCAAAGTGGTATTTTAACCGGAGAGGATTATAGAATAATAGACGCATATTGCATTCTTAATGGATGGGAAGACGAAGAAAGGTGTGGATTTACAGAAAGGACATGCATCGATGTCAATTCTTGCAATAACGATCAGAGTAAACCCCTTGAAGTTGGAGCATGCTTTTATACACAAGACCCCTCATGCACAGACGGAATAAAGAACTGTCATTCGGAACAGTGCGAGTTTTTAGTCGATTGTGGTGGCCCTTGTGGAGCTTGCGCAACTTGTTCTGATGCCGTGCGAAATCAGGGAGAGGAAGGGATAGATTGCGGAGGACCATGTCCCGATCTTTGTATTGCTTTTGCTTCTCCGGGTGACTCTATTTTTGAACCTTTTAAGAATTTTGACAAAATGAGAGTTGCAGTCATTGGATTAGTCTTGAGCATATTTTCTGCTTTGTTTATAGTTCTAGCCATAAAACTTGCTAGAGTTATGAAGTTAAGCAGAGGTTAATTAATTGTTTGTATATAAAGTATATCTACTTTATAGAACAATAGTTATTTTATACGAAATGAATTCGTCTAAAATAAGAATTCATGAGAAACTTGCTTTCGAATGAATTACTATCTGTGCTTAAGCACCTATGCGCGAATAGCGCATTAACTTGTTGTA
The DNA here is from genome assembly GCA_964355135.1 of Candidatus Woesearchaeota archaeon. Taxonomy (GTDB): domain Archaea; phylum Nanobdellota; class Nanobdellia; order Pacearchaeales; family GW2011-AR1; genus UBA73. Next base: position 57,028 of record CAYHCG010000006.1, read on the forward strand.
TATAAAGTATATCTACTTTATAGGAATTTAGCTATTTTGTTTGAAGCATCAAGATGCAATACATCTTGAACGAAGTGAATTCGTATAAAATAAGAATTTATTCAAAATTTACTTTTGAACTAAATTACTAAATGTGCGTAAGCACTTTGTCTAACAAGGCATTAAACAATATCTGAACCTGGAGGAAGAGGCCCCTTGTTATGAACTAAAAAGTCTTCTGCGAAGTAATTGTGGTTGTTTTCAACTTGTAGATTGAATACTTCTACACTGTTTTTTATTTGCTTTATGGAAAATATTGTTTCTTCTCCATTGTTCAATGTTCTGATATTATCTCCTATATTTGCTGAACCTATTTCTTGCCATTGATTATTGACAAATATAGGATGATTTGGAGTAACTTTGAGTTTTCCATTAATAATTAAATAAGATTCGGTCTGATGTTTGAATACTTTAGTAACTTTGTTACTTTCCATCTTATTGCTTACTTCATTATAACTTACTACTACGTCTCCTTCTTTAATGTCTTTTATCATTGCTTTTCCATTTTCTGTGGAAATCATAGTATCGGGCAAGAAACAAGCTCCCGAAGTAGGAGGATTTCTTACACAAGTGCCCCATTGACAAGATGAATTACAAATCTTAGTTCCTGCTGCTCCATAACCTGCATCGCAATTCGTTTTCTTTCCTATAGGTTCACATTGTTCTCCCGCATCAATTATTCCATTGTTGCAACCTGCTGGGAAAGTAATTACTAATTGAGGTGTTGGATAAGTTGCATAATTCCCATCTGCGGGATGATAATTAATTTGTAAAATTGCATCCGTCCCAGGAACAAGGCCTGTAATATCATAACCTCCTCTAATGCCTAATACTGTCCAGGCGTTACCTCCTCTATTTATCCAGGATAATTCGGATAATGCCAAATTGTTTATTCCACTAGAACCTTGGAAGATCGGAACTGAAATTGGGGATAGGGTTGTAAATTTGCTATAATCGCTCATTCCAAAGTTTGGAGGGGCCAACAGATCAATTTTTGCAAGCTTTATATAATTTAAGCTGGAAGGTGAAGCGTTTGCTGACATAACAGATTGATGTATTTCTACTTTTGCAGATTGTATATTAATTGTTGTTGGGATAAGAGAAGTTTTAAATGGTAAGATGATTCTAGTAATTTCATTGTTATTGGTGAGAGTTTGTGCGTTTCTTAATTGCATGAGGGGTAAAGAACTATATTGATTGACATATGATCCTGCGGATAATGCTCTTAAGTTATCGAAACCTCCATTGTTTCCATTTATAGATTCGGCTCTGATGAACCCATCTAAGGAAACTGAAGGGATTTTTATTGTACAAGTTGTAGAGGTACATACAGTATTAATTTTACAATCATTTTTACAATAATCGGCATTGTTAGTATTGCTATCATCACATTGCTCGCTCAAATAATTGAAGTATCCGTCTCCGCAAGTGTTATTGACACAATTATTACGGCAATTATCCCCGTTATTTGTGTTGCCATCATCACATTGTTCTCCTATTTCTAAAACTCCATTAGAGCAAGATGCTGGAGTCTGACCTGTACAATCTGAATTACATTGAAGAGGGTCGCCATTTAAAGAAAGGCCATCATCACAAATTTCTTGACCATTTATTTTTCCATCACCGCAGGATTGTATTGGATTACAAGTATGGATGTTAGTGCATTGTAAGTTGCAATCTGCTGTCCCCAAGTAGCCTTGTTGATTATAACAAGAAGTACTTCCCCCATCACAAAACTCATTTAAATCTAGACGTCCATTTGAGCATGAGGGCCCTCTACACAAATCTCCCAAGATATTGCAATCGCCAAAACCACACGGATCATTACTACATGCAACTAAATCTGAATTATAGTCTTCACATTTGTTTTTATTTAAACATGTGTTTGGATTGTTAGTAATAACACAATTATTTGAACAAGCATCATTATCAATTTGATTTCCATCATCACATTCTTCATATCCATAATTAAGAATTCCTCCTAAACCTTTGCCATTAGGAGTTTGCAAGACTGAATCTCCGCAATAGGTTAAGGCGCAGGATTCATTACATTGATCAAAGTTAGCATTAACTCCAGAATCATCACATTCTTCTGGAGTTTCTAAAACTCCATTGCCACAACCAGGAGATAAAGTATAAACTACCTTTAAATTAGGATGAAAAGAGGTTTGAGGGTAATTTGAAGATGTGAAACTAAACATTATATCTTCTCTATTATCCGATTGAGTTCCTCCTAATAGGTCTCTGCCAGTTATTAATCCTATATTTGTAAATCCGATTTTATTAATCTTTGTTAGACCAAAATCGTTAAATGGAAGATCTAAAAATTGTCCAATATATCCATCTAATAATATTCTATCTGTCGAGTCTATTATTTCTGAATTAAATTTATTAAAGTCTGAATTTGTTAGTGATTGGGGATTTGATGGATTGGCTTCTACAAGGGTTATAAAATTATTTGATTCGGTAGAATAATAATAGTGGAATGTTGGTTTAATAGATAACGTGGATGATTGAATTAATGCATTTTTTGGAATTAGTTTTGTGTCAAATGATAAAAGAGATCTATATAATTCGGATGATATTGCAGAAGAAGAAAATATTCTTGATTCTGCATTTAATGAAGTACTCATTTTTGATACAAGATTTGAAGTTGGAGAATTTCTTAAATCGTTAAAATTATTAGTTAACATAGATTTTTGGAAAGTTGAATCTTCAGGGAGGGAATTTAAATTTGATTCGCAATGGTTTTCGGTTGGATTAAAGGTGTCAGTGGGTGCGCATTTAATGTCTCCAGAGATGTTTACTATTAGATAATTTTCATTTGCTTCCAGAGTTGTGATTGTAATTCCATTTGCAGAGTCTGTGAATGTTTGTTCCAGAAGAAGAGCTGCGGTGAGTAAATTTCCTCCGATTTGTGTTGGCAGGGTGAGATCAAGAAGTTGTGTATCTCCACCATCAACGTCTTTTTTCCATTGTATTCGAGCACCCTCATAACTGTAAGGAAGGTAGTCTCCCATTGGAGGATGAGTGAGGGGAGGGCTGAAGCATCTGTTCCAATCGGCCTACGATATTCTATGCTATAAAATGATCCGTCTTGGAGGGGTATTTTGATCATCTTTGTTCCATTTGAAATTTCTATAGGTTCTATAGTATAATTCCCTTGTTTTGGATTATAATTCTGAATTTGACTTTCTTTCAACCAACCAATGCTCTCTTTATGTAAAACATTAAAATGGCCTTTATTGCCCGCAACCCCCATTACATCTAATGAATCGCCATAAACTGATGATGAACAAGGGCCTTGTGAAGGGAGATTATTATTACACCACCATCCGTTTGCATGCTGTAAACCAAGATTATGCCCAAATTCATGTGCAAGAACTCCATTATCTATATTTTCTGGCTTCATAACTAATGAAGTGGATAACCAAATTTTTGTATCTTGGAGATTAAACTCAGGAATTCCGATATTAGCAATCCCTTCTAAATTATTTCCACAAATTCCTTCTTCGAAGATGATTATTAATCTTGTGTAGGATTCTATGTTTATATTATTGTTCTGGAAGAACTGGGAATTTCTCATATCAGTTGGATTACAATAAATTTCATTTGCACTAGCCTGCGTCCAATCTAAAACCTCTCCAGTTAGCCATGCCCTATTATAAGAAACTTCTTTTATCCATGAATTTAGAGAGTCAGGGTTTGTTAAATCGAATATATTTGCTATGATTTGTTCACGAGTAAGTGGGGGGGCAGATGTTCTAAAAATGGGGACAATTAGGGTTTTTTGTTCACCCAGATTAAAGTTTCCCCTGTTGTTGACTGAAGCAACATTAGCTTCATTTGATAGTATTTTTAGATAACCTGATTGACTTATAGAAATTATTCTTAATCCTTGATCTACCTCTCCAAAAATTTCAATGTCTTTTCCAGAAATTAATTCTTTTGGTATTTTTGGGTAGTTGAAATTATCAATTATTTCATATTTGAAGATACCTGAATGGATATAGTATTTAATTGTGTAAGTAAGGTCGATATTTTCTACAATTACAACTTCTGATTTACCATTTAGAGTCATAGGAGATAAAGATATTGATGGTTCTTGCAAGAAATTGTTGACTATTGGAGCTAAGATAAATATTAATATGCCGATAAAAATTAGAATGGACAAGTAAGCGATTCTGCTGTTCACTCTTTTTTTCATATATTTTATAGATTTTTATTGTTTTTAATAGTTTTGTTTTATCGAATTTAGATATGGATAACTGTATTGTTTAGATGACAGATTTTCGGCAGTTGTCCATTAGAGAACTGCGTACAAAATGTCATGTAACTTACACAGTTATCCCTATATTAATTGAACATTTTTACTGAATGAATTAAAAAAATTGTAGGAGAACTGATTAATTTGATAAGTTCTGTTTAGAAATGCTTATATAGCTGTTTTTTCTAATTTCTTTGTTTAAAAATTGAGGTTGTCCTACACGTGGTTCATAAGAAGTACAAATGGAAAAATGGCAAGAAGTATGGTCCTTATTATTATGAAAATAAAAGGGTTGGAGATAAAGTTGTTACGACATATTTAGGAAGACATCACAAATTAGAGAGTAAAAATGAAGATAAGAATGTAGGAGAACTGACTGTAACAAGTAAGAAAAATTACTTTTTTATCTTGGGGATAATATTAATTATTGGATTTTCTTTTGTCTTTTATTTTATTGGCAAAGGGGTCTTTTTTTCACCTGATTTTAAAGCGATTGAGATTAATTTAGATAAGGAAAATTATAATGCGGGAGAACAGCTTAAGGGAAATGTATTATTAAATTTAAGACAAGGAGAGTTGATTCCTATTGATTCTAAAGTGATGATTACTTTTGAGGGGATTGAAAAGGAGATAAGTGTAGGGGAAAATGTCGGAGTTGATAAAAATAAGGGAACTTATTATTTAACTAATGGTGAATTAATTGGAAGTGGGGAAGGATATGGAATTGCAGGAACAAAAGAGATTTATCCTGAAATCGAGTTTGAGTTAATTTTAACTGAAACTAATGGGGGAGAGGTTAATGCAGATAGTGAAGAAAATGTTAGTGATGGTGTGATTGGGGGTGGGGGAGATGGTGAAAGTAGTGGGGGTGGGAATGAAGGACCAGCGATAGAGGAAAATACTGGAGAAACTCTACCTGAGAATGAAGAAGGTCAAATTCCAATAGTTAGTGAAGAGACTCCTCAAACTCAGACGGAACCGGAAGAAGCCCCTACAGGAGAGGTAACACTGGAAAGTGTACAACCTGAAACGGGGAATAGTGAAACAGTTCAAGAGACTACACAAGAAGCGACTGTTTCAGATACTGCAGAAAGCAGTTCTGATAATGGGGGAGATAGTTCACCCAGTGGAGAAAGCAGTGGGGGAACAGAAAGTGGAGGAGGAGAAGTCAATGGGGGAGAAGTAAGTTTATCTCCAAATGAAGAAATCATATCTGGAAAAGTTAGAAAGGGAGAAGACTTTATTTATGAAATAAAAGAAGGGCAACTTGTAAAGGTAAAAGAGGGAAGTGTAAAAGTAAATGGTGAAAGTGTTGAAGATAATCTAGTGGAGTTGAAAATTGAGGATGGGAAGGTAATTGTCTCTACAACATATGCTGAGATTGAAGAGGGTTTTGGAGAGGAATTTTTGGGAGATGAGTTTTTAGAAATTAGGATAAATATTGATGAACTAGGATTTATTGTAAATGAAGAAGGAAGTTTGGATGTAGGTTTAATTATAGGAGAAAGAGAGGTCTTGAAAACAACGAAGGAAATAATACTCAGAGAAGTAAACGAGAGTATTATTAATCAGAGTGAATTAATTGAGACACCAATTAATGAGGCCATAATAAATCAGACCATAGTTAATGAAACCATTTTGAATGAGACTATAATTGAGACAAATGTTAGTAATTTAACTGGATATGGTGCAATATTAGGGCAACCGGTTAAATGGGTTAAGAGAGTTGAAGTATTGACTGGGGAAACTGCAGTAAAATTTGATGTTCCAAAGAGTGCTGAAAAATTAATTGCTAAGAAACGTGATAATAGGGGAAGAGAAGTGGAAATAGAAGATTTTGAAAAGGGTGAAATAAAGAAATTTGAATTTGAGGGTGAAGTGGATTCTGGGAAGAAGGATGATGTAAAAAGTGAACTAAATGATTCAATTATTAATGAGACAATTGTTGAAGAAAACAAAGATGATAATATTTTGGATGAAAATAAGAATATTGGAACAGGGAATGAAGAGAATGAAAATGTAGGAATTGGAAATGGTGAAAATATTGATTCTATTGTTGAACCTGAAATATCTTTATCTCCAGAGATAGTTGAGGGTAAAGAAATTAATGTTAATGTTCCTATAAATGCTTTAGAAGTTGTTTTGGAATATGAGACGCCCGCTCCTTATGCAATTGAGGAAGAGACTTCTAAGGGCAAGATTGTAAATGTTATTGGACCTAACGATGTACATTATGAAAATGTTTTGATATTTACAAATTTAAATGAAGGTTTGAATATAATTGATTCATCTAAAATTAGGATAATCTGGAAAGAAACAGGACAGGTGATAAATGTATTAAATGCAAACGATACGAATAATAATAGTATAATAGATTATATCCAGTTTGTTGCTCCGAGCTTGAGTAATCAGACTTTTGAGATTATTGTGATTACGAAAGCTGAACATCTTGATCAAAATAGAAGTTTCATTAATGATATTTTTGATAGTGTTAAAGCTCAAGATGGAATTTGGAGTGAGATAATAAATGATGGAGAGTATGTAAGAGTAACTTTTGAAATTCCTCTAGATAAAACAAGAGATATTACCTTATGGCCTAGAACTGTAAGTGGAATTTCGAGAGTTGAAGTATATGAAATTGATGGGAACACAACTGTTGCTTCATTTGAAAGTTTGAATGATAATGAATATAATAAAGTATATTTGACAGGACTTGCAGATGGTGTAAGTCAGGATACTTTTGATTTGAAAGTTATGGGGGGAAGTGTGGAACTGGATCATGTGATTGATCCGCAGCCTAGCGGAGCTACAAGATCTTGCAATATGAATGGGTCTGCTTCAAGTACTGGAGTAAAATGTTTAAATGGAGCTGCTGGAAAGAATGAAGATTGGACTAACGGGACTATTGATTCTTGTATAGACAAAACTAGCACACCAACAGTATATGTCAGGGATATGTGGGTAAATGACTCAAATATTAAATCAGGAGATAGTGTCAATGTTAGTTGTAGTTTTGTGGGTGGAGGTTCAACAAGATTGGCATCGTTTTTTTATAACGATGGAGTAAGTGGATGGATTAATACAAGCTCTTTTCTCTATGGGACTGGATCTGGTAATATTAATATTACCCATCCTATTAAAATTGCAAATAAATCAGGAATTCATTATTTTAGATGCTGGATATCCAGCGATAGTACTTCTTGTAATACTACTACTCCTTGCTGTGGAAATTCAATGGCAGATAATGATGATTTTTCATTTAGTGCATGCGGAACTGCAGGCGTCGCTACCTCCTCACTTAGTAATTGTTGTCCTGGATTGATTGCTATTCATAATGGAACAAATTTAGTTTGTGGGACTGAAAGTGATTGTTCAAGCTACCCGAAAAGATATTGTCAGAATGCGACCGGAGACTATGGAATATGTGTTAATTATAATGCAACGGGATCGCTAATAACTGGAGTTTGCGATACTGTTGCTCCTGTTGCTTCGAATTCAAGTTCTGAAGCATTTTTATCTTGTGTTGCGGATAAATGGAGGAATTGTGATAACACTTTAATAGGGATAGGATTTTCTAATGATGGTATTTGTGTCGATAATGATGTATGTTCAATTTTAAGTGTTGGGGGGAAGAATGATACTGATAAGCAACCCGATACTTTAGTTGCGAATATAAGTTGTACAGACACAGACTATGGGTGCTTTAATTCATCCTATGATGGAAGAACTTGTGTCGGAATTCCAATAACTCCCGTATCTTCTCCAGAACCTTCAAAAATTGGAATAATTGCTGGAAATAAAAGCGGGGGGGCTGGAGGAAATGGTGATGATGCTTCGCCTTGTTGTTATCAAGATACCTTCTTTGTTTTTGATGGAACAGGGGATCATATCTATGGTAGAAATGAAAGTGATTCTACACCATATGAAGGATGTGGATATAATTTTCCTAAAGATGGATTAACTTGTGTGAATTATAGGCAATACGCTAATTGGGACGGTATAAATGATACAGATATTGGAGTTTCTGTAAACTCTACTTCTTGTGAATTGGGACTTGTAAGTAAAAACAGTTCTGGGAATTATTTGAATACATGTTCTGGGAATGAAAATGGAACATGTGATACTGATATAACTCTTAGCGGATATGTTCCTGATGGGACATGTTATAATACAAATGGTCAGGGAGTACAATGTGAGACAGATGACGCAAATGGCTCTACGACAACAACAAATTGTATTTATAATGGGGAAATACTTCCTCATGGACAGACTGGGAATTATACTGCTGGGGGAAATGCGAGTATTTTATGTGCGAACAGTAATTTGTATTATTGTGTATATCAAGCTGATTTATCTCCGACTGTGGGGATAAATAGAACTAATAATTGTGATCCTGTTCCTGGAACTAATTTAATTTGTCAGAATGCGGGAGTTACTAAAGGGCTATGGCTTACTACGATATTTGATGGGGCTTCTTGTACTTGCAGTAAGGGAACTGAATGCAGCAGCGGCTTATGTGAAGAATTATCTGGACAAGGATATTGTAGGGGTAGTTGTAATTTTGCAGGCAATATGTGTTCTAATAATAGTCAGAGTTATTTGGTTGGGGGTACATGCACGGACTTTGATGGATGTATTATGGGGCCTATTTATAAAAGCACTTCTCTTGTTTTACGTCCAGGGTGTACTAGTGGGAATGCAGGCGTGAATATATGTGATAATAACGGAACTGGAGGATTTATTGTGGAAGGAATATGTACTAATAATGGTAGTGGATTTGGAGTTTGTGACACAAATGATACTTACTTTGATGATGAAGCAGGAATTTATTATGCAAATGTTCAAGTGAATATGACTAATTATACTTCCGAATTGAATAATGGGGGAGGATTCGGGGATAGTTGTGATAATAATGTCAGTAATGGGCTTTATAGTGCAGTTGGGATGGCTGTAAGTAATCTTGGAAATATGACCTTGACCTGCAATGCATTTAGCAGAACGGTTATGATAAATGCGACAAATTCATTATATGTTGGGAATTGCAGCCTTGGTGGTGGAGAGAGGTGCGATAATTCTACGGGACTCTTGGGGGGCAGTATAAGTGATTCATTTTTTGCTAATGGAATATGTGTAAATAATTCAGATGTTGCTCATTGTTCAACAACTACTGCCGCAAGAAATAATTATACAAATGGGTCTTTATATGGGGCTAGTTTAATTTATTCATCTAGTTGCACTTTTTTGGCAAATAATTCTCAATGTGATTTAGACGTAAGTGATTCATATTTTAATTTTACCAATAATACTGGAACAACTTCGGGAGTTTGTTATTCTGGAAGTTGTGTTCAATGCGGGCAATTTGAGATTGCGCCTACTCAATGTTCTGGCGGAATAGATGACGATTGTGATGGGTTAATTGATAGTAATGATCCTAATTGTCAGCCCCCAATTGTAACTATAAATTTCCCTACTAATAGAACTTATTTTTCGAGTAATTTGCATCTGAGCTTTAATGTTTCATTAAACATAGATACAGGTAGCGTTAGATATAGTTTAGATGGGGGAATAAATAACAAAACAATGTATAATTCAAGTGGGGGGATGATTGGGCGATATTTCAATGCGACAAATAGTTCTATTGCGGACGGTAATTATACTTTCAGAGTGTACGCTAACGACAGTTGGGGCAACAAGAACGAAACAGCGAAAGTTAATTTTACATTTGAGAATACTGATTTGACGGGATGCAAGAATTTGACTTATGCAGGGCAGACTTACAGACTTATTGGAGATATTCAAACAACTTCAACATGCTTTAATATTCTGGCCAATAACATTACTTTAGATGGAAATGGAATGAGCATTGTTTATGGGAATCAGTCTGGAGGTACATATTATGGTGTTACTGCGAACAATTTTAATGATTTAATAATAAAGAATTTGAGCGTAAGTAGGGGAACTTCTGCAGGGTCTAATGATTTAAGATATGGGATCTACTTAATTAGGTCGACAAATTATTTAGTTAAAGATATCAAAGCCAATAATAATTATTATGGGATTTATTTAAATGACCCTTCTTTAGGGTTCAGTTCTTACTCGAATTTAAACAACATCATTGCAAATAATAATTCAATTGGTATTAATGTCCGGAAAATACATTCACTTAACTTTAATAATATTGTCGCGAATAATAATAGCAATAGGGCGATTTATGTTCAGGATGCATCTTACAATATTTTTAATAATTTAATTGCAAATTATAATAATATAAGTGTAGAGTTCCGTGAACTCAGCCAGTATTCACAATTTAACACCATTAACACTTTTGATTTCAATTATAACAAGAAGGGGATTGTTTTGGTTTCAAGTTATGGTAATACAATATCGAATGGGAGAATAAACTCTACTTCAGGAAATGCTGTAGAGGTATTTACGTCTAGTGTTTCTTTTGCTAATTACTTAAGTAACGTAGCTATTTCAAATACTAACTTTAGTTTTTATGACTTAAAGGTTTCAGTACCTGATATAGGGGAGCTTTCTCTCAATAATATGCCTCATATCGGGAATTACAGTTTTGATGCAGGAGGCAACCTTATTACTATAAATAATTCATTTGGTGAAATTAAATTCCTGAATGGAATAACTGGATCTGGAACTAATTTAACTGCAGATGTGCGGATTGGGAATAACTCTGCAACAGTAATGAGTAATATAAATCCTGGGCTTAATAGAAGTGCAAATATTACTTTATATGGAATTGGAGAAAGAGGATTTGTCAGTCCAGTATTATTGAGAGACAGCCTTAACTGTGGGAATAGTTGTAACAACTTTACGGCTTTGAATGCTTCAGAAGTTAGATTTAATGTAACAGGATGGACTGATTATTCCATAGGGGAAGAGGTTTACCTTTCAGATTGTGGAGTTTTGAACGTAGCTAATAGATATTACAGGCTATTAAATAATATCACTACGACGGGAACTTGCTTTATCATCAATGCCACAAATGTTACTTTAGATGGACAGGGTAAAAAGATAATTTATGGAGACCAACTAGGTTCTTCGTTTTATGGGGTCATTTCAAATGGGTATAATAATACTATTGTTAAGAATGTTACCATAAGCAGAGGCAGTCTTTCTCTTTCTAGTAATACGAGATATGGAATTTATTATTTGAATAATATTAATGGTAGAATAGAATATGTTAATACAAGTTCTAATCTTCGCGGAATATCTCTTTCAACTAGCTCAAATAATTCTATTCTTAATAATATTGCAAATAGTAATGCCTTACGTGGAATTTTGATTTCTGGAGGATCTAATAATTCCCTTATAAATAATACTGTAAATAATAATGGCCAGGTAGGAATAGAAACTGCTTCGAGGAGCAAATTTATAAATAATACTGTAAATAATCATTCTTTATATGGAATTTACGTAACCGGAAGTTATAACAGTTTAATTTTGAATACTATAAATAATTCTAATTTAGGCATTTATATTTTGGGGGGTAATAATAATATTACTAATAACACCCTGATTTTCAATAATGATGGAATAACTATTGGTGCTTCATCGTCTAATAATAGGCTAGAGAATAATTTATTTGTTTCAAATAATTTTGGAATTAGGTTAATTTCAGATTCGGTTACAAATATGATTACTGGAGGAATAATAAATAACTCTAGAAATAATGCAATAGATATAGGTCCATCTTCAAACGACAATAATTTTACTAATATTAGTATTCTAAGCACGAACAAGTCATTTTATGATATAAGATTTAATAGCGCAGGTATAAATGGAAATTATCTAATTGATATGCCTCACATTGGGAATTATAGTTTTGCTGGTGCGGGAGGAACGGTTTACTTCAAAAATTCTCAATATGGAGAAATAAGATTTTTGAGTGCGATTAATGGAAGCGGGACGAATTTGAGTAACGATGTGAGGATTGGAAATAATTCTGTGACTGTGTTGAGCAATAATAATCCTGGATTGAATAGAAGTGCGGATATTACACTTTATGGAATAGGTAACAGGGGCTTTACCAATCCAACCATGCTAAGAAATGGAGTGAACTGTGGAAATATTTGTCGCAATTTTACGGCATTGAATGCACCAGAGGTTAGATTTAATGTTACTTCCTGGACGAATTATTCAATTGGAAATAGCACTAATTCTGCACCTAATGATCCTTTGACGAAAATAAATTCAACTGATGGAAGCAATAGGACAAAACAGGACTTACATTGCTTTGATAGATTGCTTGATGTAGATAATAACACGATGAATGTGAGCGTTGTTTGGTATAATAATTCGATATTTAAATTCCAATTTGATTATAATAATAGTTATATGAATGGAACACTGTTTAATGCAACACTTGGACATTTTAATACAACAAAAGGAGAAAACTGGAGCTGTGCCTTGAGATTGTACGATGGACAACTTTATTCTGCTTGGAGGAATTCTACGAATTTGACGATACTAAATTCTTTGCCTAATGCTACGTTACTTTTACCTACAAATAATAATTATACCATAGACAGGACTCCGGTATTCAACTGGAGTATTTTAGATGACGATGGAGATGTTGTAAGTTCACACTTTAATTTGAGTTGTTATTCGGGATGCTCATTAGATAACCGGAGCGTTATGGTTGGAGGAGGGCAGAATGCTTCTTATGAAATAGTGGGAGATTTACAATATCTAGTTGACGATACTTATTATTATAACTGGAGTGTTAGAGCAAATGACAGTGTTGGTTTTGGAAACTGGGCTAGCGACTATAGACTCAATATACAGTCTTATGTCGCTATCAATTTAACTAGGGATTATATCAATTTTGGAAGCATTACAATTGGGACTAATGATACAACGGACGACTCTCCGCTGCCATTTTTGCTTAAAAATATAGGGAACGTATTTGTAAACGTGAGTATAAATGCCTCTGATTTATGGATTAGCGCAGTAAATCCTACTCCTTATTATCAATTTAAAGTTGATAATTATGCTGGTCAAGCTGGAGCATTCAACTGGGCTGCTTCCACTACATCGTTTACGAGCGTGCCTAACCGCACAATAGTGCCTAGAATCATGAGCGGCTTTAATTATACGGATACTAGAAATACTGCAGAGATTGATGTCAATATTACTGTTCCTCCAGGAGAAGGAGCAGGAGTGAAAAGCTCAATAATAACTTTTGTGGCAAGCAGAACATGATTAAAAATAAAAAAGTAATCGCAATGGATTTGATTTTAATAGTGGGAACTTTTGTAGTTTTATTTGGAATATTTTCTTTTTACTCTAGTAAACCAATAGCTTTATCTCCTAGTGATGGATTTGAGACTAAGAATACCTTTGTTTTATTTGAATTTGAAAATGCGGAATCAATCTTAATAGACGACAATTCCCAATTTAGTTCTCCAACAACCTATTATGTAAAGGATAATTTTGTTATAAACTTGAAGCCGGGAATTTACTATTGGAAACTGGAAGGAGAAAAAGAATTAAGACAATTTACTATTGAATCGGAAGTAAGTCTGAAGTTAAGAGATAATGGCGAAAGATATGAAATTGTTAATGCAGGCAATGAAAACTTGGAAGTCGATGTCTATGAATTCGGAGAACTAAAAGAGAATGTTGTCTTAGATGTTTATAGCAGTCAGGAAACAAATGGGGATGCATTTGTTGGGAGGCAGAATGATTAGAAAGGCTATTTTATTGCTTATTTTGGTTTTGTTGACTGCTAAAGTTATGGCCTTAGGAATAACTCCTGGAAGGATGACCTTTGATTATGAGCCTGGACTAGAAAAGAAAGTAGACTTTTCCGTGGTTAATAATGAAAAGAAAGATGTACAATTCGTTATTTTAGTAAATGGGGAATTTAATCAGAGTATCTCACTTAGCGAGGTTTCCTTTACGATGTCTGCGAATGAGGAAAGTAAGGCACTAAGTTATACTCTAAAGATGCCGCAGGATTTGTCTCCTGGATTACATACTACCGAGATACAGGTATTGCAACTTGGCGAAAAATCTTCTAGCGGCGACTCCTTTGTGGGAGGTTTAGTGGGGGTTGCAACGCAGCTGTATGTCAATGTTCCTTATCCTGGAAAATACGCAGAAGGAGAACTAAATATTGTAGCGGAGGATAGCGGGAAAATTACTTTTGCAATGCCTATAATTAATAGGGGAGGCCTGGATTTAGTAAGGGTCAAGGGAGTAGTTGATATTTATTCTTCACTAAATGAGAAAATTACTAGTGTAAATACTAATGAAATTTCATTAAGTAGCAAGGAGAGAAATGAAATTGCCGCTACCTGGGATTCTTCTAAAGCATTGCCTGGCCCATATAGGGCTGTTGTGAGTGTATTGTATGATGAGAGAGTACTAGCTTTGGAAAAAGAATTCAATGTAGGAACTAAAAAATTAAAGGTGGAAGATCTAGCGGTAAATGATTTTTCTCTAGGCGACATAGCTAAATTTGAAATCCTTGTAGAAAATACTTGGAGTGAGAGGATAACTGATGTATATGCAGAGATGGTAGTCTATAATGAAGATAGAGAAAAAATGGCAGAGTTCAAGTCTGCGGATTATGATATAGGTCCTCTGAGCAAAGGTTTAATTGTTGCCTTTTGGGACACTAAAGGAGTAAAAGAAGGCACTTATGATTCTTCTCTGTTCCTTAAATATGGGGAGAATTCAGAACAAAGGGACTTGAAACTGGATATAAGCGATACAACCATTAATATCATCGGTTTTGGTTATACTTTGAGAGCTAGCTCTAAAGATGAAGAGGGACTATTGAGTACAACTAATATACTAATTGGAGCTATAGTATTATTGATTATTATTAATTTGGCTTGGTTTACGTTCTTAAGGAAGAAATTTGTGAAAAAGAAATGACTTAGATAAAACTTACAACTCCCTTTGCCAATAAAAGAAAAGTTGGGATCCAGAGAAGAATGGAAGGAAGTGTAAAGAATATTGCAAATATAAGCAGGAGTGAGGAAAATAAGTCAACTACGCTTAACATATCTCCTGTTATTATGAAAAGGCCTTTGGCAAATAACAATCCTGCTGCAAATAACATAAGTTGCAGCGGGAGGCTTGCCCCAAATATAAGCATAAGGAATACAATTGCTGAGATAAGATCAATTGCTCCTAGGATTTTAACAAATACCATCATGAATGCAGAAAATATGATTATTTATTGCTTTTGTTTTAAGACGATTTTATTTTTGTTACTATCAACGTAGAAAAAATTCTGCGAAAGATTTATAAAGCATTTGTAATTATGATATATTAGTTTTAAAAAGAGAGAAAGATGGATAAACAAAAAGCGGCTGTGATTCTTTTGGTTATTGCTATAGTCATGTCTGCTATATCTGTAGTTATCAGTATTTCAAGTTTCTCTCAACTAGAGCCAATGGGCGGTTCAACTAATAAGATTACTAATTACTTTTATACCACCGGCGCAAGTCAGAGTAGTGGTGGTGGGGAAATCGGAATAACTATCCTTCCTCCTGAGGGTCCATAAAAATGGTAAATGAAAAGAGTTTAATGATTGTTGCGGTTATTGCCGTTATTGTTTCTGCTGTAGCAATGATGGTTGCTGTGATAAATGCGGGCAATGTCAATAATTGGGTTCTAGGACTTTCTCCTGGGAACACTACAAATCAAACTTATGGTACTGTTAACGTTACTATAGTTCAAAATTTAGTTATAAACTTTTCTAGCGATAAAATTATTTGGGGAAGAGGAAGTGTAAATGCAGGTGAGACAAGCGCCATTTTAGATAGCGCTCAAAGCGTAACTGCTGTTAATGGAAATTGGAATAGAAGCGTTATGACTATTGGAGCTACGCCGGGAGAAGGTGACGGAGCTACTACCCCTCAGGGTTTTGTTTTACAGAATATAGGAAATATCAATGCACATCTTTATTTGAGAACTGATAAGGACGCTACACAGTTCCTTGGTCCTAGCACAAACCCTGTTTATCAGTACAATGTGTCAAATGCTGGAGGATGCGCAGTTGCTAATCAGACATTGTCTGCCCCGGGTTATGGTTCATACTTTGATGTCAACACAACAAACCCTGGTACTAAAGTTTGTAATCAGCTTGGATTTGCTTCTGGATCAAATAGCTTGAGAGTAGACATAAGGCTCGTTATTCCATTTGACGTTCCTACAAGTAATACTCCTAGAACTAGCAATATGATTGCAACTGCTCAAGTAGCTTAGTTTTGGGTTTGTCAAGATTTACATATCTCAAGAATTGAAAATTCTTGAGCATGATCAAGAACCTTAGGTTCTTGACATTTTAGGAAGTTATAAAAACTATTATTATTTTTATTGTTAAAAGGAAGAAAATGGTGATGAAAAAGTCTTTTGTTTTAGTTGGATTATTAATCCTATTTCATATTTATTTTGCTAGTTCTTATGTGGGAGTAAGCCCGGCTGCATATAGTGTGGATTTTCAGCCAAACTTAAGACAAGTATTTAATTTTAATTTTTATTCAGATGATCCGCAAATACAATTTAATATCACTGCGGAAGGGGATCTTGCGCAGTATATGGAGTTAAGCAGAGAGGGATTAAGCGGAAATGGAAATGTGAATGTTTTGCTTAAACTTCCCAAGAAAATTGATAAACCGGGAGTGCATAGGCTGTATATTTCTGCAATCCAAATGCCTAAGGAGGGACAGGGGACACTTGGAATAGTTGCAAATCTAAGAGCAATAATAGATGTCCGAGTCCCTTACCCTGGAAAGTATGCAGAAGGAGAGTTTAGCGCGAGTAATGCAAATGCTGGGGAAGATGCTGAGTTTAAACTTAAGCTTTATAGCAGAGGAGATGAAGACATTGTTGCTACTTCTTTTGTTGAACTCTATGATTTTGCAGGCAAAAAGATTGATACCATAACTCTGGGCATTAATGAAATTAAATCAAAGGAAAGTATAGAAATAGTCAAAAATGTAGATACAAAGAAGTATCCTGCTGGAAAATATCGCGCTGTTGTAGTTGTTCAGTATTATGATAAAGAGCTCAAGCTCGAGTCTCCCTTCAGACTGGGCGAGTTAAGCGTAGATATAATAGCCTATAAAAGCGAATTTGAAAAGGAAAAGATAAATAATATCAATATCGATATTGAAAGTTCATGGAATGATCCCATTGAGAATGTTTATGCCGAAATCACTATTTTGGGTTATGAAAGCGTTATTCCTACTTTCCTTACTCCTTCTGTGAATCTGGGCGGTTTTGAAAGGAAAACCATAGAAGGATATTTTGATACAACTCAAATAGAAGAGGATAAATTCAAGGCGCGCATTGTTTTGCACTATTTGGATAAGACTACTGAAAAGGTAGCCGATCTAAAGTTTAGGAGTGAAGTCAACTATATGGTGATAGGGATTATTGTGGGTATTGTTGTTTTAGCAGGCATTATACTATTTTTGATACTCTGGATAAGAAAACTCAAAAAAGTAGGGGGGAAAGCCAAAAAATGAAAGGGAGTGGAGTGAAGAATAATGCGAGAATTTATATTCTCTTTGTAGTAGCTTTTTTATTAATATTAGTTTCTTTTGGACTCCTTACTTCTATGAGAAAGCCTATTGGATTTAAGGAAATTGAGGTAAATTTTATTGCAGGAGGAGATCCTGCTTTCGATATTAACGGTACAGCTTTAACCTTTGGAAGAATTCCTCTAGATAGTACGGCAACTAGGAGCGTTATAGTGGAAAATAGCTATGATTTTGAAGTAGAAGTTAAGCTAGCGGTTTCAGAAGAAATTGCTGAATTTATTATTACAAATGCAAGTGTTTTTCTAGGGCCTCAAGAAAATGCAACAATTAGCGTAAGTGTTTACATTCCTAGAGAGGCACAGGAAGGAAATTATACTGGAAAAATAAACTTTCTTACTTATAAGGCAAAATAGACAAATGGACCTAGCGGACAGAATGTTTTTATATTCAACTCTGCTTTTTTTAAGATGAAGAGGAGTGTATTAGCAAGTTTTTTTGTAGTCTGCAGTCTGATATTTTTAATCTCACAAGCCTATTCTACCGGAGACTTAAGCTCTGTGAGTCTTGTTATACTGCCTTCAAGTTTACAAATTTATATTAATTCTCCTTTAAATGAAACGATCAATGTGATAAGTGGGTGCTTTGACCCCATCATTGAATTGAATGCCTCTGCTAATTTCGACGTTGATAATTGGTGGTATACTCTTGAAGATTTAAAACACAATCAGATAGTTCAAAGCGATGTTCCTCTCCCTTCTCTTTCCTTAACAACAACTGTAAGTAATATTACCGTAGTACGATGGCAGAATAGGCTAACTATTTTTGCTAATGGTTCCACAGGCGTTGCAAACAAGAGCGTAATTTTTTATGTGAATACTCCAAATCACGCTCCTATTCTGGGAGCATTAGATAGCAATAAACTCGTATGCGAGTCTCAACAATTAAGCTACCCTATAAATGCGAGCGATTGTGATGAAGACAACCTTAATTTTGGAGTTGAAACAAACGGAATTTTCTTTTTGGAGGACCGCCTGACAACAAATAATATTATTCCAGGAATAGGGACTCTTGCGCAAAACCAAATATTTTCTACTCCTTTATTGAAAAGCCAACTAGGAACGTATACGTTAAATGTTTCTGTAGCTGATGGCGCGTTGTCTGACCGCAACAACATGAGTGTAACTGTCATAGAAGTAAATAATCCTCCGCAATATTCAGTATTTATACCAGGAGCAAATACTGTGTGGACACAGGGAGAGAACAGTACATTTAGTATGGGATTCACAGCGAACGATATAGAAGATGGCAATCAAAATAGCGGGAATTTGAGTTATAATGTTTCTTTTTCAGGGCCGACACTTTTTGGGATAACGGGCAGCGGGAATGTGAACTATTTAGGTAATGCGGCTCATTTAGGTAATCACAATGTAACTGTATGCGTTACTGATCTAGGCATTCCTTTTTCAAGAAGACATCTTCAACTACCATTCGTTTGCGGGCAGAGCGGAAGCAATCAGAGCACTTGCGTTACTTTTCAATTGACCGTGACCAATGAGAACAGACAACCGACTATTACAGCTTTTAATCCTAGAAACTTGACTTTTCCTTCTTTTAGTACAGATAATCTCTATTTTAATATAACCACTTTTGATCCGGATGGAACCATCCCAGACTCTTTTTGGTATGTGGATGGAAGTTTAGTAGAGTATGATAATTTATCTCTCTTCAACGACTTTAATTATAACTTTGGTTGCGGAGTTTCTGGAACACATACAGTTCAAGCAATTATTAGCGATGGCCTGCTTAGTGATAGTCTACAATGGAATGTGACAATAATCAAGATTGATTGTCCAGTGACCCCTACACCAGGAAGTGGGAGCGGCGGTAGTGGAGGAGGGGGAGCTTTTTTCAGATGCACTTCACAATGGGCTTGTTTTGACTGGAATGTTTGTCAGAATGGCGCTAGATCTTTAGAAATAGGAACGTTAAGCGGAGACGATTATAGAGTTATTAAAGAAGGCTGTGTAGCAAATAAATTCAATACAGACACTTGTGGTTTCCAACTTCGAAGTTGCTTTGATGCAAATAATTGCAATTTGACCAGAAGCAAACCTGCAGAAATACAATCCTGCATGTTTACTATAAATCCTTCCTGTACTGACAGGATAAAAAACTGTCATTCGGGTTCTTGCGAATTTTTAGTCGATTGCGGAGGCCCATGCGGAGCTTGCGCAACCTGCACTGATGGCTTACAAAATCAAGGTGAAGAGAATATTGACTGCGGAGGCCCATGTCCTTTTACATGTGCTGCGGAAACTGCTCAAAGAATAGGAGTAAGGAATTTAATAAAATGGTTAATTCCTATAGGGGCCAATGAACACATAACTTTCCGTACTTTTTTTGCATGGTTTTTACTTTTATTGATTATTACAGTTATAATCTTAGTTTATAGAGTTGTAAGGCTGCGAAAGAAATTGAGAGAAAGTCCTTAAGCTTGTGCTAGCTCGTGACATATGTCACTAGTCTACCGAAAATTAGTTCTGCTATGGT